>DXGV01000055.1 GCA_019113745.1 Candidatus Blautia intestinavium | reverse complement strand
AAAGTTTGTTTCTGGTCAAGATAACCTCTGGTTACCTATCCCTTTTACTGTTTGTTGGTTATTAACCGTTCGTTATTCAATGAAGTTCGCACTTTCTCCATCCAGCCATAAACCAGATGTCTCAAGCGCTCTCTTTAAGAATTTTCGAGAATCGTATGTGTCTCACTGTTCAGTTATCAAGGTTCCTGTCTCTCAGACAGCTCGTTTACTTTATCACATCTTCCAGGTCTTGTCAAGCACTTTTTTAACTTTTTTGAAGAAGTTTTTTCAAGTGCTTTTCCCTGCACCGCCAGCCATACGGCTTTCCGGCATCCCAGGCGCTTTCTGATGTTTCGTAACTTGTGTCCCTCAGACAGCTTGTTTACTTTATCACATTTTCCATTTCCTGTCAACAACTTTTTTAGTTTTTTTAACTGTTTAAATTGTATATTTAAAATGTACTCTTGCGACAGCTCAGTTAGAATACCACAGTTCCTTGTGGCTGTCAACCGCTTTTTTAAATTTTTTTTGCATCTTTATTGTAGCTCTTTTCTTCTATTCTGCTGTTTTCAGCGCTGGTGTATAAAAGTTTGTCTGGTTTCCTCAAAAGACTGCGTTTATTTCTCTGGTATTTCCTCGAAATATTCTTTTACCGCATGCAGTGAAGGCAGTATACGCTCTGCCAGTTTCTCCATCTCTTCTGTCGGCTTTGCAAGATCCGGAACCATGATGGCTTTCATTCCGGCCCTGCAGGCGGCTCTGATCCCATTATAGGAATCCTCTATAGCAAAGCATTCGGAAGGTCTGACATGGAGACGGCTGCACGCCTCCAGATAAATATCGGGATCTGGTTTGCTTCTCTTTACCATATCCCCGCATACAATCACGTCAAAAAATGGAAGGATTCCTCCATCCTTCAGTTCTTTCAGAACTACTTTTTCTCTTGTAGACGTGGCCAGTCCGATCTTTACTCCTCTGGTTTTCAGATACTCCAGAAGTTCACAGACGCCTGGTTTTTTCGGCAGCTTCCCGCCCTCTGCTTCTAAATGGAATAACGCTGACATTTCTTTTTTATATTCGTCATACGGAAAATCCTCTCCGTAAAAATCCAGAAATATCTGACGTGTGGCTGCGGCATTTGTACCAAGACATTTTCTGCAGACCTGCTCCACATCTGAGAAACCGTGTTTTTCCGCCACTGCTTCCCATGTTTTTATCACCAGAGCTTCTGAATCAAAAATCACACCGTCCATATCAAACACAACTGCTTCTGTCATTTTTTATCCTCGCTTTTCTTCCAGCTAATCTTTCCTTCTGAAAAGTATTCGCCTTCGTCTGATTCTCTATTATAGTGACTTCCATATATTTCCGCAAATCTTTTTTTACTAAGCCGACGCTATACAGGGAAACAAACCTGTCGATCAAAGACGGATTCAGCATCTTTTTCTCAACGCAAAAATATCTGCGGCTCTGTCCATACCTTTACGACAGAACTGCAGATATTTTCTTTTTCCAGACTTTTACCCAGGAAACATTCCTTTCTTTATTATTTCAGAAATCGTTTTTGATCGCTTATCCCACAACCGTCGCTTCTCTGAAATAGCAATAATATCTGGGATGTTTTACGACTCTTGAATAATAAGATCTGTTTATTCCATTCATCCAGCCCGTTCTTCCCCTTCTGTCTACAATTCGGAAGTACGGAACCTTATTTCTGATGCAGATATGAGTAATTTTCACCCTTTCGCCAAGCATCGGAGCAAAGGATTTTACTCTGGAGCCGGCTTTCTGGTATGTCTGAAAACGTCTTGCCACAGTAAAAGTATTGGTTTTCCCTCCTGCCCAGCGGATATTTTTCTCTGCCAGCCTGGTGGTCGTACTTGTCCGCACAAACCTTCCTCCCCGGTATGCGTAGGTCATATCAAAATCTATCGCGCCTGTATTATAGGCCAGACCGCCTGCAAGGAAGGTAATCGTATTTCCAGACACTTTTTTCACATCAAAATAATATTTATAGAAATATTTGCTGCTGAGCATATTTCTCAAATTTAAGACAGTTTTCAGCTTTCCGCCGCTGTACTGATACAGACACGCTGTATTTTCAACGATACTGTCTCCCATACATTCCATAAACAGGAACGGCTTCCTGTTTGAAAGCGTACAGATACGGAATCGGACTGCCGTAGGCTGAGAAGACGAAAAGTTTTTTACAAGCCTGTTTTTCCCATTGATGATAACACGAACCCGGTCAAAATAGCCGCCTCTTCCTGTGGTTGCAATCCTGATTCGATCCTTTCTGCCGTCTCCTGTCACATCATAGGCCGTATATGTTCTGTTAAGGCCCAGCCGTGTAAAACCTGCCGCTTTTACAGGCTTGACCTGGAACATACACACAGCCAGCATGATCAGCAGAATCCATTTCCATGCGCCCAAAACCTTTCTTTTTTCCATTTTCTTTCCCCCTCTTCCTTCCTGCGCAGAAACTGTTTCTCAGCTCTGCATAATATATTTGATCGCATCCTGAATCCAGGATACATAAACCAGACGTATCCCAGCCGTCTTTTCCACAGACGAGCGGCACACCTCCGGTAAGATCACTGTATCAAATCCCAGTTTTTTCGCTTCGGCGACCCTCTGAGCCGCCATGCTGACCGCACGGACCTCTCCGCTTAAGCCTACTTCTCCAAAAGCCATTACAGAATCAGGTATTACAATATCCTTGCAGCTTGAAACGACTGCAAGAGAAATTCCCAGGTCAATGGCAGGCTCCGTCATTTTCATTCCGCCCGCAATATTTACATAGGCGTCGCAGGAAGCAAGATGTATTCCTACCTTCTTTTCAAGAACGGCCATCAGAAGATTCACACGGTTAAAGTCTGTTCCCACCGCCGTTCTTCTTGGAATCCCGAAACTGCTCTGGCATACCAGGGCCTGAATCTCCACCAGGATCGGACGTGTTCCTTCCATGGAACATGCCACAATAGATCCGGAAGTACCTGTCGGTTTACCATTCAGCATAAACTCCGAAGGATTTTTCACCTCTTCCAGTCCGGTGTTCCGCATTTCAAAAACTCCGATCTCATTTGTAGAACCAAACCGGTTTTTTACAGCCCGCAGAATCCGGTAAGACGCATGGCGGTCTCCCTCGAAATACAATACTGTATCTACCATATGTTCAAGGACTCTGGGACCGGCCACATTTCCTTCTTTTGTCACATGGCCTACAATAAAGATAGAAACTCCCTGTCCCTTCGCGATCTGCATCAGAACATTTGTGGATTCCCTGACCTGCGACACGCTTCCCGGCGCGGAGCTGATATCTTCATGAAACATGGTCTGTATGGAGTCGATTACCACCACATCCGGTTTCTTTCTCTCAATCACTTCCCGGACAGTTTCCAGATTTGTCTCACACAAAATCTGCAGTTTTTCGTTGAATTCTCCGATCCGGTCGGCGCGCAGCTTAATCTGCCGCAGAGATTCCTCGCCGGAAATATACAGAACATTGTTGCCATTTCCTGCCAGATTCCGACATGCCTGCAAAAGAAGGGTGGATTTTCCGATTCCCGGATCACCACCCACCAGCACAAGGGAGCCGGGGACAATTCCGCCCCCAAGCACCCTGTCAAGTTCTGTAATTTTTGTCAGTGTCCTCTCATCTGAAGATAAGCTGATGTCTTTCAGCTTCACCGGTTCTGACGCGCTTCTGTCCGACGGCTGCTTTACACCTCCGGCTGATGTTTTTTTTGCAGAAACAGTTTCTTCCACAAAAGTATTCCATCCCCTGCAGCCAGGACACTGCCCCATCCATTTGGCGGATTCATATCCGCATTCCTGGCAAAAATAAACAGTTTTTTTGTTTTTCAGCATTTCACAATTTTCACTTCTACTGCTTCCGGACCGCCAAGCTCCGCGCTGAAAGAAAGTTTTCCTCCCAGATTGGTCTTCATAGTTCCGGCCTCTGTTCCATTAATGCTGACCGCATACTCGCAGTCCGCCTCCATTTCCACTGTGATCTGAGTATCCTCAAATCCTTCAATACAGAAACTCATGGAAGATCCGTCCTGCTCCAGATTATATACGGCTGTTCCCGGAACAGATTCATAGACAAACATTCCGTTTCTCTCCAGCTTCGTGATATCACGGTATGTTTTCACTTTATATACATCGCCCTGGTGCTGATAGTCAGATACCTTTGATTTCTGAGCCAGTTCATAATTTCCAAAGCTGAGACTCCCGTTGTCCTCTGTACGGATCAGTTCTTTTACTACTGCCATGTTCTTATGTCCTCCCTAAGACTTTTCTGTTGTTTGATGATTATTATATCATTTACCCCTTTTTTTGAACAGTATCCTCTTTCAATTTTCGCAGCTTTTTTCTTCTTTCATATCTTCCTTTTTTTCAGGAGAAACCGGTACAAACTTCAGTTTTTTCTGATGAAGCTGCACTTTTACTGTGTCGCCTCTTTTTATTTTTCCTTCCAGGATTTCATTGGCCAGAGGATCCTCCAGCTTCGTCTGAATAGCCCGCCGTAAAGGTCTGGCGCCATATTTATTGTCAAATCCGGCTTCCGAAAGATAGTCTTTTACAGAATCTGTAATTTTCAGCCGGATGTCCATCTGTTCCTGGCACCGGCTCTCCAGATTTTTCAGAAGAAGAGATACAATTTTTCTTAAATGCTGTTTATTCAGTGTATGGAACACCATGATCTCGTCGATCCTGTTCAGAAATTCCGGTTTAAACAGACGGCGTACCTCTTCCATAACATTAGACTTCATTCTCTCGTAATCCTGCTTCTCATCCTCTCCGGACATAAATCCCAGCTTCTTAGGCTCAATAATCGCCTGAGCCCCCGCATTGGAAGTCATAATGATGATCGTCTGCTTGAAATCCACCTTTCTTCCATGTGCGTCTGTGATATGGCCGTCGTCCAGTACCTGAAGGAGAATATTAAACACGTCCGGATGGGCTTTCTCAATCTCGTCGAACAGAAGAACGCTGTACGGATTCCTCCTTACTTTTTCACTGAGCTGTCCTCCCTCGTCATATCCTACATATCCGGGCGGAGAACCGATCAGCTTTGAGACGCTGTGCTTCTCCATATACTCTGACATATCTACACGGATCATTGCCTGTTCGCTTCCGAACACAGCTTCCGCAAGAGCCTTGGAAAGTTCTGTTTTTCCTACTCCCGTAGGACCCAGGAAAAGGAAAGAGCCGATAGGACGTCCGGGGTCTTTCAGTCCCACTCTTCCTCTTTTGACCGCCTGGGCTACCGCCTTTACCGCCTCGTCCTGTCCGATCACCCGTTTATGCAGTTCTTTTTCCAGATGAGCAAGACGTTTTGTCTCCCCCTCCGTCAGACGCTGTACCGGTATTTTTGTCCAGTCCGAAACAATATCGGCCACTGAATTTTCTGTAACAGTAAGCGGCTTTCTTTTGTTTCTTCTTTCCTCCCGGATTCTGTATTTTTCCAGTTTTTCTTTTGCTTGGGTCTGCCTGCGCTGGGCTTCTCTCGCCTTTTCTATATCCGCATGCTTAATGGCGTCTTCTTTCTCTGCCTCTGCGTCCCGGATTTCCTGTTCCAGAGACTCTGTACCCACAGAGGCCCGGTATCCTCCGATCTGTACCTTTGACGCTGCTTCGTCAATAATATCAATGGCCTTATCCGGAAGGAAACGGTCGGTAATATATCTTACAGACATCTTCACCGCCGCTTCCAGGGCGCTGTCTTCGATCACAACGCCGTGATGTTTTTCATAATACGGCCTCAGACCCTTCAGAATTTCCAGAGCCTCCTCTTCTGTAGGTTCCTCCACTGTCACTGGCTGGAAACGTCTTTCCAGAGCCGCGTCCTTTTCGATGTACTTCCGGTATTCTTCCAGGGTTGTGGCTCCTATCAGCTGGATTTCTCCTCTGGAAAGAGACGGTTTCAGGATATTGGACGCGTCAAGAGCCCCCTCCGCACCGCCTGCTCCGATAATTGTATGCAGCTCGTCAATAAACAGAAGAACGCCTCTGTTTTCTCTCACTTCGTTGACCACGTTGCGGATTCTCTCCTCAAATTCTCCCCGGTATTTGCTTCCTGCCACCATACCGGATAAATCCAGCACAACGACTCTTTTGTTTTTCACTGTGTCAGGAACCATTCCCGATACGATTTTCTGGGCCAGGCCTTCCGCAATAGCCGTCTTTCCCACTCCTGGCTCGCCTACCAGGCAGGGATTGTTTTTTGTTCTTCTGCTTAAAATCTGGATCAGACGGGCAATCTCCCTGTCTCTTCCAACTACCGGATCCAGCTTTCCTTCCGCAGCCATAGCGGTCAGGTCGCGGCTGTACTGGTCAAGTACAGGCGTCCCCGAACCTTTTCGGTTCTTCAGAGTTCTTGCCGGCTGCATTCCCTCCGCCCCGGTCTCTCCCTCGGCTCCCATTGCCGCAAGTACTGAGACATACAGTTTCTGAATATTGACTCCCATCGTATGAAGAAGCCTGGTGGCTACCGAGTCCGTTTCTTTCAGCATCGCCAGAAGCATATGCTCCGTTCCGGCCTTCTCCTCTTTCTGAGCGGAAGCTTCCGATACGGCTGATTCAATAAGCCGCCGCGCCCTGGGACTGTATTTCGGCGTCCTCTCCATCTCCAGTGTATCCGGCGGCGCGATAAGTTTCTGGATAAGCTCAAAGAGCCGTCCTTCTTCTACATGGAACTCCTCCAGTATCCGCCCGGCGGTTCCGTCTTTCTCCTGCAAAAGACCAATCAGTATATGTTCTGTGCCAATGTAAGTATGCCTTAAAGACTGTGCCGCTTTTTTTGCCAGCAAAAGAGCATTTTCAGCCTGTCTGGTAAATTTTTTCTGCATCGTCTCCTCCTATCTGTCAATTCCATATTCGTCAAAAATCTCGTCGATAAGCGCGTGGACCTCTTCTCTGGAAACATTTTTACAGCATCCCCTGGCCATAGCCACCACAAGATTCTGCTTCATCTCTTCCAGCGCCTTTATTTTATCTACATCAACGGCGATCACCGCGCCTTTTCTCCGGTCGATCGTCACAAAGCCTTCCTGCCTGAGAAGGGCGTACGCCTTGTTTACAGTATGCATATTGATCCCTATAGTGTCCGCCAGTTGTCTGACAGACGGAAGGGCGTCTCCCTCTCTGAGCCTTGACGTGGCGATCCCAAGGATGATCTGGTTCATCAACTGGACATAAATGGCCTCATCACTGTTAAAGTCTATTTCAATAACCATGTTCCGTCCTCCTTGTCTCTTGTTACACATATACTAGCACATATCCTATAATTTGAAAACAGTTATTTTTTACAAGAAAAAGCAGCCTGCTGCGGCCGCTTTTTCTCTGTTGTCTCTGTTCTTTTTTATCCTATGATCCTCTTAAGCTGCTCTCTGTTCAGCGGAAGATTGAATCCCATTGGATTCACCACTACAGCCTCCGCCTGCTCCATCAGAATTTCAGGAAGCTTTGCAAAAGTGATCTTTGCAGCGCGAAGCTTCTTTCCTCTGGCGAATTTTTCAAATTCCAGCACATCAGAGAAAACCGGCTGCATGATCTTTCCGTCTTTATTTTTCAGATAAGGTACGCTGACTTTTTTCGGATCGTCCCCTCCCGGGTTCAGCGCTACCAGGAAATCTGCCTTTTTCAGATCCGCGATCAGCTCCTCTTCCTGTTCGTGAAGATTCTTTCTCTCTTCCTTTTCCACCGGACGGCGCAGCTCCTGCATAAAGTAAATACCGGAAAGCTGAAGCGTCGGATTTAAAAGAGGTCTTTTCTCCGGAGGAATCTGGGACAGATCCGGTTCCCGGGCAACTTTTTCCAGATCCACCTCCACCTGGTCTCCGTCCTTATTCCAGATCAGAGAATTTACGCCGATAGAATAAAGGAGCGCGTAGAGCCTGGGAAAGTTCTTCTTCTCATATTTCATTCCCATCAAAAGGATTTTATCGTCCAGCTTCTTTTTTCCGAATTCCTTCAGAGATTCCTCATCCGCGAAAAACCAGGCCTGATCATTATATGTCTCTTCTCCGCAGGTCACATAGGGAAGTCTCGTTACCTGGGAGTATAAAACATAAATATCTTCCCTGGCCCGGATCTCCTTCACTGCTTCTTCTACACTTATTCCCATTTCTTTTTCCTTTCTTGTTCCCGGAAAAGCCGTCTACAGGCTGTATTCCGGGATTCTGCTGTTTTATTTTGTCAGAAATTCCACAATTCCGTCCAGGGCCGCCGTCTGGTCTTCTTTCAGAGAGGATTTTACAGTAAGTGTCTCCTGATAAATCTCCATATTCTTCATGGAGGAAAGGATTTCTTTGATCTGTTTTCCTGCTGAAACCGCCCAGGTGCCGTTTTCGATCACTACAGTCTTCCGATTCTGGAAATTATGCGCCTTCAGTTCAGAAAGAAGCGTTTCCATCTTCGGGAAGATTCCTGCGTTATAAGTCGGGCAGGCAAAAACGATCCTGTCGCAGCGGAAAGCCTCTGCAAGAAGATAGGAGGGATCTGTCTTGGAAACGTCGTACATCGCGATATTTTTCTCGCCTGCGTCGCCCAGTTTTCCGGCCAGAACATTCACTGCGTTTTCCGTATTTCCATAGATAGAAGCATACAGGATCAGCATGGCGTGATCTTCCGGCGTATAAGTGCTCCATTTCTGATATTTGTCGATAAACCAGCCCAGATTTTCTCTCCACACCGGTCCATGAAGAGGACAAATCATCTGAATGTCAAGAGCGGAAGCTTTTTTCAGGGCAGCCTGGATCTGCGTTCCATATTTGCCTACAATATTGGTAAGATATCTTCTTGCGTCTTCCAGCCATTCCTGTTCAAAGTTCACTTCATCTGCAAAAATATTTCCGTTCAGAGCGCCAAAGGTTCCAAAGGCGTCGGCGCTGTACAGCACCTTGTCCGCAGCGTCGTAAGTTACCATGCACTCCGGCCAGTGAACCATGGGAATAAAAGCGAAAGCAAGCGTATGCTTTCCTGTGCTGAGGGTATCTCCCTCCTTTACTGCCATTGCACGGGAATCCACGTCAAAGTCAAAGAACTGCTTCATCATGGTAAATGTTTTTGCGTTCCCTACAATCTTTGCCTCAGGATGGCGCAGAACCACCTCGGCCAGAGAAGCGCAGTGATCCGGCTCCATATGGTTAATGATCACATAGTCAAGATCTCTTCCGTCCAGCACATGCTCCAGATTTTCAATAAACTGGCTGCATACAGAGATATCTGCCGTGTCAAGAAGGACGGTTTTCTCATCCAGAATCACATAGGAGTTGTAGGAAACCCCTCTGGGGATCGGATAAATATTCTCAAACAGTTCCAGACGTCTGTCGCTGGCTCCGATCCAGTACATATCCTCTGTTACTTTTTTTACACAATACATATTACTGTTCCTCCTTCAGGCCTCGTCAATGGCCTTCCCTATGTCATGTCTCATATACTTGTTTGAAAACTGAATCCACTCTGTAGCCTCATAGGCGTTCTTACGGGCTTCCTTCAGATCTTTTCCTTTTGCGGTAATCCCCAGGACACGGCCGCCGTTTGTGACGATCTGTCCGTCCTGGAACTTCGTTCCCGCATGGAAGCAGTAATAGCCGTCTTTTCCTTTAAAATTCTCAAAGCCGTATATGGGAATTCCTTTTTCATATTTTACCGGGTATCCTTCGCTTGCCAGCACCACGCAGACCGCCGCGTTATCCTCGAATTCCAGCTCCATCCTGTCAAGACGGCCTTCTATGCACGCCTCCATGACCTCTACAATATCCGTCTTCATTCTCGGAAGCACCACCTGAGCCTCAGGATCTCCGAATCTCGCATTATACTCCAGAACCTTTGGACCGTCCGCTGTAAGCATCAGTCCAAAGAAAATAATACCTGTAAAAGGACGTCCCTCCGCCGCCATAGCGTCAACTGTGGGCTGATATATGTATTTCTGGCAGAACGCGTCGATCTCCTCCGTATAGAACGGACTTGGAGAAAAAGTCCCCATGCCGCCTGTATTCAGTCCCTGATCCCCGTCCAGAGCGCGCTTGTGGTCCTGAGCGGAAGTCATGGTCCGGATCGTCCTGCCGTCCACAAAGGAAAGCACGGACACTTCCCGTCCTGTCATAAACTCTTCAATGACCATGGTGTTTCCGGCGCTGCCGAATTTTTTGTCCTCCATGATCTCCTTTACGCCCTCTTCTGCTTCCCTCAGGTCATTGCAGATCAGAACGCCCTTTCCAAGAGCAAGACCGTCCGCTTTCAGAACGATGGGGAATTTCGCCTGTTCACGGAGATATTCAAGCGCTTTTTCCGCGTCGTTAAAATTTTCATAAGCAGCCGTAGGGATATGGTATTTCTTCATCAGATCCTTGGAAAACGCCTTGGATCCCTCAAGAATGGCCGCGTTCTTTCTCGGTCCGAATACTTTAAGTCCCCGGGACTCGAACACGTCCACAACGCCGCCTACCAGTGGATCGTCCATTCCGATCACTGTCAGATCCACTGCCTTTTCCTCTGCAAAGTCAGCCAGTTTTTCAAACTCCATGGCGCCGATTGGCACACACTCCGCATATTCAGAGATTCCCGCGTTCCCGGGAGCACAGTAAATTTTATCCACCTTGGGACTTTTTGCCACGCTCCAGGCAATCGCATGTTCTCTTCCGCCGCTTCCAACAATCAATACTTTCATAATCCCGCTCCTCTGTAGAAAACTAATCTATTTGCTGATATGAACTCTGCCTTCCCGCACAGTCACCTTTCCATTTGCGATCAGATCAATGGCCCTCGGCAGGATCTTCCATTCCGCCTCTTCCATCACGCGCCGCTGAAGAATTTCAGGAGTATCCTCCTCCTGGACTTCCACTGCTTTCTGAAGAATGATCGGCCCCGTATCCGTACCTGCATCCACAAAATGAACCGTTGCCCCTGTCACCTTTACTCCCCGGCTCAGCGCTCCCTCATGGACCTTAAGCCCATAAAAACCAGTTCCGCAGAAGGAAGGGATCAGGGACGGATGGATATTGATGATCCGGTTGGGGTACGCCTCCACGATCATCGGAGGGATTGCCACCAGATATCCGGCCAGCACTACAAGATCCACCTGGTTTTTCCGGAGCTCATCCAGAAGCGCCCTGTGAAAATCTTCTCTCGTCTCATAATTTTTCGGGGAAATACATTCCGCCGGAATACCTTTTTTCCGGGCCCGCTCCAGAGCGTACGCCCCGGCGTTGTTGCTGATCACAACCGCCGCTTCTGCATTTGTGATCTTCTTTTCCTCTATGGCGTCCAGGATCGCCTGCAGGTTTGTGCCGCCTCCTGACACCAGGATTCCAAGTTTCAGCATAAATCCACTCCCTTTTCGCCTGCTTCCACACGGCCTACCACGTAAGGAGTCTCTCCTGCGCTGCGCACTGCTTCCATCGTCCTGTCCACATCCTCAGGAGAAACGGCGAGTACCATGCCAAGACCCATATTGTAGGTGTTGTACATCATCTTCTCTTCAATATTTCCTTTTTCTGCCAGAAGCTTAAAGATTGGCGGCACTTCATAGCTGTTCTTCTCGATAACGGCTCTCGTTCCTTCTTTCAGCATACGGGGAACATTTTCATAAAAGCCGCCGCCTGTGATATGACTGCAGCCGTGGATGCGCACGCCCGCCTCTTTTACAGCCTTCAAAGCCTTTACATAGATCTTTGTCGGCGCGAGAAGCGCCTCGCCCAGAGTTGTTCCAAGCTCTTCATAATAAGTGTCAAGAGATTCCTTTGTCATCTCAAACACCTTCCGCACAAGAGAGAATCCGTTGCTGTGTACGCCGGAAGAAGCAATTCCCACCAGCACGTCTCCCGGAGTCACAGCCTCACCTGTGATCAGATCTTTTTTATCAATGATACCTACCGCAAAGCCTGCAAGATCGTATTCATCCTCCTGCATAAGCCCCGGATGCTCCGCTGTCTCCCCGCCGATCAGAGCGGCGCCGGCCTGTACGCATCCCTCGGCTACTCCGCTGACGATTTCCGCGATCTTTTCCGGATAGTTTTTGCCGCAGGCAATATAATCCAGGAAAAACAGAGGCTCCCCGCCGGCGCAGGCAATATCGTTGACGCACATTGCCACTGCGTCGATGCCTATGGTATCATGCTTGTCCATTACCATTGCCAGCTTCACCTTTGTGCCGCATCCGTCCGTTCCGGATACAAGAGTAGGCTCTTCCATATTCTGAAACGCCTTCATGGAAAAAGCCCCCGAAAATCCTCCGATCCCTCCGAGCACTTCCGGTCTCATGGTTTTTGCAATATGCTGTTTCATCAATTCTACTGATTTGTAACCTGCCTCAATATCAACACCAGCGTTCTTATAATCCATAATATCCTCCACTGTTTTCCTTATTTATCTCTGCGCTTCGCCTTTTAGTAATTCTGATAGCCGACTTCCTGCAGTCTGGCGTCCTTTGCTTCTACCTGTTCTTTCAGTTCCCTGCTGTAGTCCTTCAGTCTGGCAAGAAGTTCAGGATCTGAAGTCGCAAGGATTTTCGCTGCCAGAAGTCCCGCGTTTGCGCCTCCATTGATAGCAACGGTAGCTACCGGGATTCCGGAAGGCATCTGTACGATAGAATAAAGAGAATCTCTTCCTCCCAGAGATGTGGTATGCATCGGAATTCCGATCACCGGCATGGGAAAGATCGCCGCGCACATTCCCGGCAGATGAGCCGCCATTCCGGCGCCTGCAATGATCACTTTTAATCCTTTTTCTTCCGCACTCTTTGCATACTCAAAAAATACGTCCGGTTCTCTGTGGGCGGAAATGATTTTCATCTCATACTCCACTCCCAGTTTGTCAAGAATTGCCGCCGCTTTGCTCATAACCGGCATATCTGAATCGCTTCCCATTACTATTCCAACTTTTTTCATTGGTAGGCCTCCTTTTTCTTCATTCCAGGTTGATTCTACTAAGATTCTATTTTTGTGTCAACAAATTTCCCGATTTTTTCTTTTCTTACGACCGCCCGTCCTCAAAAGGCCGGTTCAGCTCCTCTGTTCCCGGCAGGACAAACCGTCCGTTTTCAATGATCAGGGTACGTTCTCCTTCTTCGTCGATCACCGCGATGCTGCCCAGTTCTTCATAGGGGATGGTAATATCTGTATGGCAGCCGTAATAGGCAAGACTGATATCTTCCCTGCGCAGGATGGAAATCTCATTATCCCGGGCAATGATCTCTCTTCCGTCAGGATTGTACACGGGAGTATCCTCCGCCCAACTGTAGCAGGTATCTCCCACAGCAAAATGAGGACCCATCTTTTCCGCGATCAGAATCGGGAGCTTTTCCGCTATCCCATATTTCTCCGCGGCTACATAAGCGGTTGTATTTGTGCCGATGGCAAATTCTCCCATAGGCAGCTTGGGGTGATGATAAAGGATATTATCTTCAATATACGCCCTGTTTTCCTCCTCGCTTTCAAAATTCGAGCAGGAGTAATCGATCACCTGTCCGCAGTCAAACACAAGCTTCAGATCCCTGAACTGCAGACCATTGAGATATACCTTCTTTACATGAAGAATCCCCCCTGTCCCCGCAAGTTCCGGAGATGTAAACACCTCCCCCACAGGAATATTCACATCCGCCACACAGTTCTCAAAGTTCGTCTGCCTCGTCACGTCCTCAAGCGTATGAAGATGGATGATCAGATCCGTCTCATTGCCGCCCTTTCCCTTGATTTCCACCCACTGGCAGGTATCCAGAGTTTCAATGATGGTCTGCTGGATACGTTCATACTGCTTATAGTCCAGCGTATTGATCTTCACGATCTCCCGGAAGATCTCCGGAAATTTTTCTCCGATTTCCGGAACCGGATAAGCGATGATCGTAAAACTTCTCTCATCTCCTTTGATGTACCGGTTTACGATCTGTCCCGATTCATTGTCCAGCTCCACCTGAAGCTTCTGCTGGGCTTCCGTAAGCGTCCAGGCCTCCGGCTTCGCCTGCGGAGCGAACGGTTCTTCTCCAAAGGTTTCGATACATGCCGGGCCGCCGTGGACATCCGCCAGTTCTTTATAATTTTCGTAAGCCGTCTGCATCGAGCGCAGCTTTCTCTTTACAAAATCGCTGTCCAGAAACAGCGCGCAGTCCTGACGGTGATCATAATCATACTGGGGATTGGGGATTCCCCCCGTATATCCCACACGGGCGTTTCCTCTTTTGTTTACCGCATGGGTGGCATGACGGTAGATCACAGGTTCCAACCCCATATTTCTGAACTGGAGAACAGCAGAGCGCACCATGCGTTCAAATCCTAAGTTATATCGGATGTTTACGGTTTTCTTTTTGGATATATCCTTTCTGCCATTGATAAATCCGATACGGTAACCCTCTGTATAAGTCCCAGCCATACTGTCGATCTCATCCTGAGAAAGCGAGTTGAGGAACTCTGCCACTCCTGTTTCATTTCCGGAAACATATTCCCCATAACGATAAAGATATCTGAGATCTGTAAGGTCAGAATCCATAACGATACGCACTGCGAAATCCAGCTCCGGATCCACCCCCTCCGCTATCCTTTGTTCCATCATATCCTGACAATAGTCATTGACATAGGAACGTAGAATTTCCTGTACGGTTTTCACAGAAGGCGGTTCTTCTTCGCCGAAGGCAGAATGGATTTCCAGAAAAAGCTCCGCGCATACAAGATAATCCCACCACTTTTTTTCGTAAGCGTAGGCAATCGTTCCCCGAAGCTCGGCATAAAGAAAGGTAAATGCCTTTCCATAATCTCCCAGCATTTTTTCCGCATAGGCAGGATTACCATAGGAAGTCCCGTAATTTTGCGGAAACAGTTCTTCATAAAGGCTTCTGTTCTCCGCCTCGTACTCTGCCAGAGAAAGACTGTCCTCTTCTCTTTCCAGGATCTCTCCTGTTTTTTTCAGGAACTCCGCCGTTCTCCGGAAGAAACCGGCAAAAGGCTCCTTTATTGTCTTTTCAGTACAGATTTCCCATATTCTCCCTTTTGCCAGAGAATACCGTTCCATCAGCCATTCGTCCAACTGATCATCTCCTTTTTCCATCAGGACATATATGTCCGTTATTTTCTTTACTGCAGCGGGCTGAATTTATGCGTCGATCACATGTCCGAGACGGATATGCTTATCTACAAGTTCCTTCATATATTCCCAGATTTCCCTGGAGCCCTCCGGAGTATGCTCGTTTCTTTTATATATCTGGCTTTTCTTCACTTTATGCTCCGCCCAGCTTTTGCCGTCCGAAGCGTCGTTCAGCAAAAGAGGCTGGCAGTTGTCAAGCACATGGGCAAACTTGGCCTCCGGAGTCTCATACGCCTCGAACTCTTCCCACAGCGCCCGGAACCAGGCGCCCTGGTCTTCAGGCAGCAGGCCGAAAATCCTGTCCGCCGCCTTTGTTTCCCTTTCTTTCTTTGTGGCGGCTCCCGCCTCGTCATAAGCATAGGTATCCCCTGCGTCTATCTCTACAAGATCGTGGATCAGAACCATGGGAACGACTTTTGACAGATCCGTCTCCTCATTGGAGTATTCTTGCAGAAGCACCGCCATAAGAGCAAGATGCCAGGAATGCTCCGCGTCGTCCTCTTTGCGGCTTGCATCTGCCAGATATGTCTGGCGGATGATGTTTTTTACCTTATCTACTTCCACAATAAATTCCATCTGTTTTCTTAAACGTTCCATATTTCACACTCCCATTAAAAAAAAGCCCAGCCATCCTACCATGATCACGCCGTTCAGTATCGAACCTACTGTGCTGGTGCGGTGCATACGCTCTTCTTCAGAAAAACTTGAAAGCCCCATAATAAATCCATAAATGGAAAGCATTGCGGCAAAAAGACAGATACCTCCTACAATAAAACCATATTTTCCGTTCAGCCAGTAGGCTGTGAGCACAGCGGCTACAAAAAGAAGGAGAGACGCGGCTGCCAGTCCCACGGACAGCTTTCCTTTCCCGGCTTCTTTTCTTTTTACAAAAGAGTATCTATATCTTTTTGCCATAATGCTTTCTCCTCAGATAATCGCAGGCGGCAAAACCGGCGTAGCCCAGCGCCGCCCCCAATGTGTTTAAAATCATATCGTCCACATCAAAACAGCCTACCTTTGTGACAAGCTGTATGGATTCCACGCAGAGGCTCAGGCAGAATCCCGACAGGACGATCAAAAAGCCGTTTCTCCATTTCCGGCAGATAACAGGAAGGATAAATCCATATGGAATAAATCCGATCACATTGCCCAGAATGTTCGTGAAAAGGGCGAAGAGACCAAGCTGGTCTCTGTACACCCAAAATCTTCTGATCTCTACGAAAGGAACAAGGTTATACCGGTATTCACGCTCTGCCTCGGCCACACGTCCGTATGCTTCCGAAAAAAACAGGAAATAAAGCAGCAGCAGAACGTAGACCACAAAAAGAAAAATTCCCATCCGCCGTATTGCGCGTTTTGTTTCTTTTTTCAAAATTTTCCCCTATATCAGAATATCCGATTTTCTTTTTAATAATCTTACTCCGCTGATGATCATAAGAACACCCGCCGCAATTCCCGTCGTCAGAGTAATGATCCCTATGACCAGGCTGCAGACTCCGGCTCCGGACATTGTTCTGTAAATCTTTTCATTCACGGCTATTCCTCCTTATAACTGAATACCTTGACCGTTTTTCTATTTTGCCCCGTACTGACGGTAGTATTCGTCAATAGCAGTCTTCAGTGTATCGTCTATGATCACTTTTCCTTTGTATTCCCTGTTATACAGATGTTCCACTACTTCCTTCATGTTGACGATCGCGTTCGTCTCAAAGCCGTAAAGGTCTTTTATTTCCTCAAGGGCGCATTTCTCCCCGCCTTTTCCTACCTCCATACGGTCCAGGGATACCATAAGACCTACGATTTTTACATCAGCCGCCCCTCTTACTTTCGGAACGGTTTCCTCCATGGATTTTCCGGAGGTCGTCACATCTTCAATCATGACCACTCTGTCTCCGTCCATAAGCTTGCTTCCGAGAAAGCTTCCCTTATCTGCTCCGTGGTCTTTTTCTTCCTTTCTGTCAGAGCAGTAGCGGATTTCCTTTCCGTACAGTTCGCTGTAGGCAATGGCTGTTACCACGCTGATAGGGATTCCCTTGTACGCAGGTCCGAAAAGCACGTCAAAATCATCGCCGTATCTGTCATGGATCGCCTTTGCGTAATATTCGCCCAGACGCTTTAACTGGGAGCCTGTCACATAAGCTCCCGCGTTCATAAAGAACGGAGATTTTCTTCCGCTCTTTAAGGTGAACTCTCCGAACTTCAGTACATTACTGTCTACCATGAATTCGATAAATTCCTGTTTATACTGTTCCATATTTCTTAAAACCTCCGTATTTACAGGCACTTTTCCTGCCTTCTGATTTTATTTTACCGCCCCGATAAGTTCCTGGATATCCGAAACTTTTTCTTCCTCCATGAACGCCTCGATTCCCTCTGCGATCTCAACTGAGGCATAGGGGTTATAAAAATTCGCGGTTCCCACGGAAACTGCCGTGGCTCCGGCCATAATAAACTCAAGAGCGTCTTCTGCCGTAGCAATGCCTCCCATTCCAATGATCGGCAGCTTCACCGCCTGAGCCACCTGATATACCATGCGTACGGCGACAGGCCTTACCGCCGGTCCTGACATACCGCCGGTCCTGTTTGCCAGGGCAAAAGTTCTTCTTTTGATATCGATCTTCATTCCCGTCAGCGTATTGATAAGAGAAAGAACATCCGCCCCTCCGGCTTCCGCAGCCCGGGCCATCTCCGTGATATCTGTCACATTGGGGCTCAGCTTCATGATCACCGGCTGTTTTGCGTATTTTTTTACCTCTTTTGTAATGGCCTCCAGCGCCTTTGGATCCTGCCCGAAAGCGATGCCGCCCTCTTTTACGTTCGGACAGGACACATTGATCTCCAGAAGATCTACCGGCTCGCTGCCAAGACGCTCTACCACCTGACAATAGTCTTCTGTTGTTTTTCCGCAGACATTTACGATTACTTTTGTATCATATTTTTTCAGGAAAGGAAGATCTCTCCTGCAGAATACATCGATTCCCGGATTCTGAAGCCCGATAGCATTCAGCATCCCGCCGGGCGTTTCCGCAACTCTCGGAGTTGGATTCCCCGGCCACGGAACATTAGCGACGCCTTTGGTGACTACTGCGCCCAGACGGTTCAGATCTACAAATTCACTGTATTCTATTCCAGACCCGAAAGTCCCGGAGGCAGTCATGACCGGATTTTTCAGCTCCACACCGGCTAAAACCACACTTGTCTTCGTCATAATTCCACCTCCGTACTTAAAAACACCGGTCCGTCCTTGCAGACACGCTTATTGTGAACCTGGGAATGTTCGTCAATCTCCCTGGATCTGCAGACGCAGGCAAGGCAGGCTCCTACCCCGCAGGCCATACGTTCTTCCATGGAGATCCAGCAGGGAATCTGTTTCTCTTCAGCATACTGCTTGATCGCCCTGAGCATAGGCGCGGGACCGCAGGCAAAAATCACATCCGCCTCAAGGCCTTTTTCCTTCACCACGTTTAAAACATTGCCTTTTGTACCGGCGCTTCCGTCTTCTGTTGAAACATATACCTCTGCGTATTCCGCGAATTCTTCATTTAAGAACAGCTCGTCCCGGTATCCCAGGATTGCTGTTTTTTCCGCCCTCAGTTCTTTCGCCGTCTCCAGCATTGGAGGGATTCCGATTCCTCCGCCCATCAAAAGCACACGCTTTCCCTCTGCCGCGTCAAGGGGGAATCCGTTCCCCAGAGGCCCCAGGACTTCAACAGGAACTCCTGGATGCAGTCTGGCAAAGCTTTCCGTACCTGTATTTTTTCCAGTCACACGGTAAACAAGACGGATTCTTCTGTTTTCTCTGTCAATCTCACAAATACTGATCGGCCGGGGAAGCAGTTTACTGCCGTCCCGCGTATAAAGAGAAAGGAACTGACCCGGCCTGGAAATATCCGCCATATGGTCTGCCTGAAGCCACATACTGTAGATATCTGCGGCGATTTTTTCCTGGCTGACGATCTTTAAACTTTCCTTTATTTTTTTACTCATCTGTTTCCTCCTGCGGCTGCTCTCCGACAGCCTTTTTATTTTATCAGCGGTTTTCCAGCGCGCCGCTGATGTCGGCAATCATATCCTCCACTGCTTTTCTGGAAGCGTCGGCATAATTCAGTTCTCCAAAGGAAGCGTAGGCCTCCTGTTTATAGGCCGCAATGATGCCTCTGGAAGAATTTACGATTGCGCCCATACCATCCTCATTGAAAAAGTGTACAAGATCCGCGCCTTTTCCTCCCTGGGCCCCGTATCCCGGAACAAGGATGAAAGTCTTCGGCATGATCTTTCTGAGAACCTTACCCATTTCCGGATAAGTAGCGCCCACTACGGCGCCGATATAGCTGTATCCGTCGCCCATATGCTCTTCACCCCACTGGGCCACTTTCTCGCCTACCCACTCATAGAGAGGACGGCCTTCAATGATACGGTCCTGGAACTCTCCGCTGGAGGGATTGGAGGTTTTCACAAGAATAAAAAGCCCTTTGTTCTCTTCTTTACATACATCGATAAAAGGCTTCACACCGTCGGAACCAAGATAAGGATTTACCGTAGCGAAATCCTCGTCAAATCCGGCCCATTTCTTTGATCCTACCTGTACCTTGCCCAGGTGGCCTACGGCATAGGCGGCAGAGGTGGAACCGATGTCTCCTCTTTTAATATCTCCGATCACTACAAGATCTTTTTCCTTGCAGTAATCGATGGTCTTCTTATATGCCTGAAGCCCCGGAATTCCGAACTGCTCATACATGGCGATCTGAGGTTTTACTGCAGGGATCAGATCATAAACAGCATCTACGATTCCTTTATTGTACTGCCAGATTGCTTCCGCCGCGCCCTCCAGAGTTTCTCCATACTCCTGAAACGCCTTTTCCTGGATATGCCCGGGGATGTAATTCAGCATGGGATCAAGTCCTACTACAATGGGAGCGTTAGTCTTGCGGATTTTTTCAATCAGTTTATTAATCATATGATCATTTCCTCCTGAAATTAATTAATTTTCTTTTCTGCGGGATTCACGTTTTTTTGCGCTGGCCGCGTTCACGTACAGAAGGCGGCGTCTTTCACGCTATATTGTTTCTTCCGCGCACTATGTCAAGTTCAGAGTCTGCTCAAGAACATCATACACGAATTAGCTGATTTAATAAAGTATTTTTTTGTATTATTCCATCTCTATTTTATTATTGTACGTTTTTTATCCGAATTTGCACGAAAACCTGATTTTTTTACAAACATGCAGATTAACCTTGACAATTCAAAATCCGGGATATATAATCAAATCACAATCCACTACATTATTAATATATAAAATCATAAAATCACTAGTTTTTAGAGATTATATATTACATGATATAGTCTGTAAAATCTGGTGATTTTTTCGTCAGATAGATTTTAACTTTTTATTTTTATGGAGGTAACATCATGAACAAGGGGACTGTAAAATGGTTTAACGCAGAAAAAGGCTATGGCTTCATCACGGGCGAAGACGGAGCTGACGTATTTGTACATTTCTCTGCGATCAATGGAGAAGGATTCAAATCTCTGGACGAGGGACAGGCAGTGACTTATGATCTGACTGAAGGCGCTCGCGGAATGCAGGCTGCCAACGTTACTAAATTATAATTTCAGGCCTGCAGAATAACAATCCTTTTCAGACTTTGCCTGATGTTCAGCGGTCTCATTCGATAAGTTTTACCGCAACAGAAAATCCCCGGCGCCACCGGGGATTTTTATTTTTTGCTGCTGCAGATATTCTCTGTTTCGGACTGTTTCTGCCGCACTACTCCACAGTATCTGCTGAAAGTCCTGACGTATAGTTATCAAGAGCGCTGGTATCCATCACTGTCTGCTGTACTGCCGACGCGTCTTTTTCTGTGACTTTATCATATACGGAATATCCGATCCATGCTACAAGCGCCACACATACAACGATTCCCACTACCTTTTCCAGTATATCATAAAATTTTTCTTTTCTCTGTTCATTTCTGCGGTTTGCTTTCAGCGCTTTATAATTGTCCACTTTTTTCTGACTCATAATGGAATCTCCTTTGTTCTGAATAAGTGTCTTTATTATATCACAGCGCCCGGTAAAAGTGAAGTCTCTTTCCAAATTCACAAACAATTCACACAACCACGATTACTCCGCCATCATTGGCGTACATACTGCTGACTCCTGCGGTATCAAGCACCACGATCCTTTTCAGAGGTATCTTCTCCTCCAGTGCTTTTTTCAGGAGCATCGCCCTGTCGTAACAGTTGCAGTGAGAGATCGCCAGAATCTTTTTCTCACTGTCTTTTGTTTTTTCCACAATATACTGCACCATCTTGATAAGGGCCTTATTGATCCCTCTCGCCTGATCAAGCTGGCAGATCGTGCCCTCCGGTGTGGCTCCCATAACCGGTTTTATCTTCAGCGCGCTTGCGACAAACGCCTTTACTGTACTCAGACGTCCGTTTTTTCTGAGAGTTTCCAGATTATCCAGCACAAAGAACGTATTTTGTTCTGAAATATAAGCTTCAACCCTGCTGACCACTTCTTCAAAGGTACATCCTGCCTCTTCGCACTCCTGTATCTTCATTCCGATCAGGGTCTGCCCTACTGAAGCGGATCTGGAATTGAACACATAGATTTTCTTTTCCGGCTGCTCCTCCTTAAGAAGACTTCTTCCAAGAACGGCGCTGTTATAAGAACCGCTTAATTCCGCCGAAAGCGTCACCGCGTAAATCCGGTCCGCTTCGCAGTCAAAAGCCTTCATATATCGTTCAGGAGAAGGGCAGGCTGATTTTGGACATTCTGTACTTGCCGCCACTTTCTGAAGGAATGATTTCTGATCGAAAGACGCGTCATCTACGATTGTCTCACCGTTTACATTCAGGGTTAAGGGAACCGATTCAAAATGTTCGTCATTCTTCCATTCCTCCAAAAGCTCTCCGCAGCTATCTATAATTATTTTATAGCTCAATTATATCGTCCTCTTTTCTATAATATGTAGTATTAAATACCACATCTATATTATCATATCCCTCGCTGTTTGAAAAGACTTTTTGCAAAAACTCTGTTCTTTTTTTCTATTCTGTTTTATAATGAACAAAGCACAAAAAATCAGGAGAATCATACTATGCTTGCACTGAAAATCAACAGCGTCAAAACTTTTATGACCCAGCTTCTTATCGGCGACACCTTCGATGCTTTTCCTCTTGCCGAGGCATCTATTACTACGTTCAATACGTTTACAATAGACGGACGTGTTAATAAAGAATTTTTTGATACGGACACACAGAATATCCTCACCCAAAACTCTGTGATTTATTCCCGCTGGAAAAAAATCAAACCTTTCTGCCGCAGTATTATCCGCGGGAAACTGCTTCCATTGCAGTTTCGGATCATTTTTCAGCTTGCGCCATATCAGTTTTCTGAAATTCTGAAAGCAGAAGAACCGGAACTATCCGGCAGTACCTTCAGCAGCTTTTCCCTGAATATCCAGTACAAAAATAAGACGCTCCTCTGCACTACAGGGGTTGCCCATAATTCTTTTACAATGGACAAAAAACCTGAGCAGTACTGGGACGACGTTATCCTCCGTTTTTTTAAAAATCTGGATATTGATTATGAATTTTTATAATCTGTCCAGATTTCTCTGCTCCCCCTCCTGTATATCGTGGGTCTGTGAAAGATAATACGCCAGCATATCTACAAATTCGCTGTTAGTGGGCCTGTAGTTTAAGGAGTAACCTGCGATTTCATCCATCGTTTTCTTATTTGCCGTCCAGCAGACATTTATCACCGTCCGGATATCATGTTCCACATTCATTGGTGTGGATTTAAATTTCTTTGCCAGAAAAGGATAAATGTCCTTTGTTATTTTAATCGGACGTTCCTGTGCGTCCATAGAAATTTTTACCGCTTCAGCCACAAAATAATATCCTTTATATTTTGATGTTGCCCCCAGCTTTCTGATCAAATGATAGACCTCTCTCATTTTTTCTCCTCCGTTTATTCTATGTAGTTCACTATTATACGACAAAATACTGGTATTTTCGTTTTTCGTAAATAAATCGTCATTACTCGAAAAAAATTGAAATTTTACGATTTATTACTACAATACTCCACTGCACCACACACAGAGTCAGAATAAAAATCGGAAGTTCAGTTGTCAAGAAGGAGACAGAAAAAGGACTTCCGATACATTCAGAACCGAATGTCAGGAAGTCCTTTCTCAGATTTTATTTGGTAAGCATCAGTAAAATATCGTTGCTTCTCTGTACAAATTTCGTCATCTCCTCCGGGGAAAGAGGCTTATGGCTTATCATCGCAAGATCATACAACTGCTGACAGATCACAGCTCCATGCTCGGATTCCGGATTTTTTGCAAGATACTGCACAAGAGGATGATTTGCATTCAGCACAAGTGTTTCCTGTCCTCCAAACATGCCCGGATCCATTCCGTACATATTATACATCTTCATCATATCCTGCATACGGCGGCTTTCTTCAGAAAGCATCATCATAGCCGAAACGCCGTCATTCTTCAGATTTTCTACTTTTACTTCCAGTTTTTCTTTATTCAGGCTTTTTCTGAAGAGCTCTGTCAGCGCTTTTGCCGTTTCTTCATCCGCCGTTCCCTCGCCTTTCAGTTCTTCTGTCAGATCGGCGTCGATTCTCTTGAACTGAATAGTATTGTCTTTCTGCTCCAGATGTGAAATAAAGGGAGCGTCAATATTGTGGGTGAGAATCACCGCATCCTTTCCGGCCTCTTTAAACATATTGATATACTGGCTTTGCTGCACCGGATCTGTCACATAAAAAATCGTTATTTTTTCCGGTTCTTTCTTGTCAGAATCCTTATCTTCTTCGGTATTTTTGTCAGCCTCTTCTTCTTTCTCCTCCGGTTTTTCTTCCCCGGCGTCCTCTTTCTGAGGTTTGTTGGCTTCTATGCAGTCCTTCAGGGTCAGGTACTTGTCATTCAGGTCTTTAAACAGAATATAATCATGCAGTTTTTCCGCAAATTTACTGTCCTTTATGCATCCGTATTTAATAAACGGACTGATATCGTCCCAGTATTTTTCATAAGCTTCGCGGTCAGTCTTGCACATTCCTGTCAGCTTGTCTGCTACCTTCTTGGAAATATATTCTGCTATTTTCTGCACAAATCCATCGTTCTGCAGAGCGCTTCTGGACACGTTCAGCGGAAGATCCGGACAGTCGATGACGCCCTTCAGAAGAAGAAGGAATTCCGGGATCACCTCTTTGATATTATCGGCAATAAACACCTGATTGTTATACAGTTTGATCGTTCCCTCTATGGAGTCATACTCCGTATTGATCTTCGGGAAATAAAGGATTCCTTTAAGATTAAAAGGATAGTCCATATTCAGGTGGATCCAGAACAGGGGCTCTCTGTAATCCATAAAAACTTTTCTGTAAAACTCTTTATATTCATCCTCTGTGCATTCATTTGGATGTTTCATCCACAGCGGATGAGGATCGCTCAGAGATACCGGACGTTTGTTGATCTTTACTCTGTCGCGGGCCGGAGATACTTCCACGATCTCCTTTTCTCCGTTTTCATTTTCTTTCTCCTCTGTCTTTGCGTCTTCATGAATATGTTCTACAACAACGTCGTCATCCCGAAGTTCAGACTCGTCGATAGTTTCATATTCCTGTTCTGCATTTTCTTTTGACAGATAAATATTCACCGGCATGAAAGAGCAATATTTTTCAATCACTTCGCGCATACGGTACTCATTGCAGAATTCCGGACTTTCATCATTTAAAAACAGTGTGATCTCTGTTCCCACTGTGTTCTTGTTTCCGTCTGAAATATCATATTCTGTCCCGCCGTCACAGGTCCAATGCACCGGAACAGCTCCCTCTTTGTAGGAAAGGGTATCAATATGCACCTCGTCGGCAACCATAAACGCAGAATAAAAGCCTAATCCAAAATGACCGATCATCTGATCGTCTGTTGTTTTATCTTTATATTTTTCCAGAAATTCTGTAGCTCCGGAAAAAGCGATCTGTGTAATATACTCTTCCACCTCGTCCGCTGTCATTCCGATACCGTTATCAATAAATTTCAGAGTTTTTTCCTCAGAATTTACGACTACCTGAATTGCAGGTTTATAATTTTCCGGGAAAGTATACTCTCCCATAACTTCAAGTTTTTTCAGTTTTGTAATGGCGTCGCAGCCATTTGAAATCATTTCTCTGGCAAAAATATCATGATCTGAATAAAGCCATTTCTTTATAATTGGAAAAATATTCTCACTATTAATCGACAAATTACCATGTTTTGCAGGCATGTCATCCACTCTCCTTTATATTGATCAATTTCTGTTTTATATAGTAATACCCTTTTTATAAAAAGTCAAGAAAAAATTAGCACTCATTTGAAATGAGTGCTAATAATTCAAGATTGTTTTTATTTATTTTTTCTGTTCCGGTAAACAAGAATTCCTCCAATTACCACAACTGCCGCAACAAGAATGATCACAAACGGCAGGATCGGAGTACTGTCTCCTGTTTTTACAGCATTTCTGCGGTTCGCCGCCGGAGTCAGATCCAGTCCCGGAGCCGTTACCTTTGCTTTTGATATACGGAACGGAACCTGTTTTGTATCGGATCCGTCTGCGTTTGTCCAGGCGCTGCCATTATACTGCTGAAGCTTAAAGACTACCTTCAGTGTGTAATCTCCGCTCTTCGCCATTCCGAAAGAGCCTGTATACGGCGCCTCCGTCCAGGTGTTTGTATTGATCACCGTCCAGTTCAAAGGTATATAACGTGTATCTCCTTTTCTTGGAGAGGTATTATCCATGCCCGCGCCTACTGCGGTAAAGGAGATTCTGGACTGCGTCGTATACACTCCGTTATACTCGATTCCGGATATATAATTATCATCCGCAGAAGCTTTTTTCGGAGAATATGCATTTACACTTACCTGAATATATGCCAAAAGCGTCAGATGGTTATTGTTGTCCACATCGCCAGGAAGAGAAACTGCTCCCCGGATACGGAAGGTCTGCGCCTCTGTGCTGGAAGGATCATAGCTGCAGTTTTCCACATCCCATGCAACAGAAGCTTTCATATTTCCCGCAGTAGTTTCTATCACCACTGTTGACGGAAGCTTTAAAGACTGCGCGTCCTTTTTTGTTCCGTTTGTAAGCCCTGTCACTGCCGCCGGCTGCTGGATCTTTGTAACGGTCGCCGTTCCCCTGATCACCTGGAATTTTACCGTAACGCCGGTTTTTGCCTGGCCGGAAGCGATCTGCACGCTTTCCTCATAATCGCCTGCCGCCAGTCCGGTCTTTGGTCTGACAGTAAAACTTACAGACTCTCCCGGCTGCAGTACAAGATCTGCCGATCCTGAACCGCCGATCTCAAAATTGTCCGCCGAAGGCTGCGTCAGGGTTTCCGCCAAGTTCCCATTATTGGTAACGGTAAACTGCTGCGCTTCTATCTCGCCATATCCCTCTTTTGTACTGGAAAATTCCAGCGTATCCGGAGTCACGGAGAGGCTGTGCGTGCCTTCCTCCACTGTAAATCCTGCGGTGATCTGTATTTCAGTTCCCGTTCCTTTATCTGTGATCACAAAAGTTTCTTCATAACTGCCTGCCGCCAGCCCGGTCTTTGGTCTGACAGTAAAGGAAGTAGTTCCTCCCTGGGCGCTGATCTTTTCATCCGCAAGGGACGCGTCAAAGTACTGCGCCTCTTCTTTGCCGTTTACAGACCAGCTCAGCTCCGCGTCTCCGTTTCCGCTGTTGGTCACTGTCACAGTTTTTGCTTCCGGAGCCTCTGCATAGCCTTCCACAGACGTGCCAAACTCCAGTTTTGCAGCGTCTGCTTCAATCCGGCTTGTTTTCTCCGGTTCCGGAGTAGGCGTGGCCGTTGCCTCCGGCAACGTTGTCTTTACGGAGACAGAAAGAAGCTGGCTACCGTCCGACACATCTGAAAAGCTGATCGTGTCCTCATATGGTTTCCCGGCCTCCAGATTATCTGCTGCCGGTTTTACTGTAAATGTGAAAGTCGATCCCGCTTCCACAGTCACCTGATCCGAGGGCGTCACCGATACTGTTCCCGCCACTGTAGCCGCTTTCAGCGTCACTGCCTGCGTACCGGTATTTGTAATCGTTATCGTCTGTTCCTCTGTGTCTGTAAATTCCAGCGCTTCCCTGTCTGCCTTCAGAGTTTCCGATGGACTTTCTTTCTCTTCCACGGTCATTTTTGCAGTAAAAGAAGCTGTCGCTCCCTCTTCACTCGCATATGTGATGGTGTCCTCATAAGTACCTGGCTCTGTTCCCGCTCTCGGGCCGATCCACAGCTCTACGCTGTCTCCCGGTTCCAGAGGCTCGCTGATATCCTGAACTACAAAATGTTCCGGACTGATCGGTGTGAAATTCAGCGTTCCTGTTCCTGTGTTCTTCACCGTCACATACTGGCCTTCATTATCTTCCTCTTCTCCTGAAACGACAGTCCCGAAATCCAGGATACCTGTTCCGTCTTCTGTAACAGCTTCCGCCTGGTAAGATACTTCCTGACCTTCCCCGTCGGTATTTTCCGATCCGCTGCCGCTTTCTCCTTCTGGAATCCCGTCCTCTTCCGCAGCCGGTATATTCCCTGCCGCTTCTGTTCCGTTCTCTTCAGAAAGATCTTCAGATAAAATCACTTCATTTTCATTTGCGGAGCCTAACATATCCGGCATATCATCGGAAGCTTCCACGTAACAGGTTCCGTCCTCTGTAGCAGGAGGTATCCCGTCCACCTCTTCTGTTCCGGCCGCGTCTGTCCCCTCATTCTCCTCAGTCTCCCCGGCTGATGGTTCTTCCTGCGTATCAGACTCCCCGGAATATTCTTCCTCTTCTGTTATATCCTCCGGCACGCCTTCTTCCATATCTTCACTGGATATTTCTTCCTCCGGAATCTCTTCCAAAGGCGCCGCCGTCTCTTCGCTTTCGTTGTCTGAGGAAGTCTCTTCCGTTTCATCGCTCATATCGTCTGAAGAGGTTTCTTCCGCTTCTTCCACAGGAAGCTCTTCTTCAGTCTCCACCTGGTTTCCTGACTGGTCTGTACCGGAAGCTTCTGTTCCCTGCTGATCCCGGGCGGCGGCCTCTTCGGCAGTCACCACATACCCGGTAGACGCTTCCAAAGTCCCTGTAATCCCTTTATCTTCCAGTCCGGTGATTGTAAGAACAATCCTAGCTCCCAGATCCTCCTGGACTACTGTGTAACTTTTTTCTTTGCTGAGCTCCTTCATTTCCTCATCGCCGTCTGTCTTCCGGGACCACAAATAGCTCACGCTGTCCTCGGACAGTCCCTGCGGCTTCACATCTTTTAGGTCAGCTTTCAGAGTACTTCCCACCGCCGCTGTTCCGCTGATTTTCAGTTGTCCCTCCAGTGCGGCAGCCGCTGCTGCGGCAAAAACAGTGGAAGGAAGCAGGGATAATACCATAAACACTGACAAAATAACTGCTGTAATTCTTTTTTCCCTCATAAGTCATCCTCCTTTTCGGCTTCCTGCAGCTCCCCTGCATTCACCTGTGATTCTATAATATTTTTCAGGACAAGATTCCTTTTCCGTACCTCTTTGTAGGTATCCCTATTATATCACAGGAGGCGTCGCCTATGTAATTTCTGTTTTCCTTCCATTTTTTCCGTTTTTTTCAGCCTTCCACGATCAGATAGCCCCCTGATGGAAGCGGGAAGACCTCCGCCGATTCTTCCAGCTCCTGATCAGACATTCCTTCCACATCCGCGCCTGACTCGTCAAGATATCTGCGCGCCTCTTTCAGAGAGCGCACCTCCGCCGCCATACATTCCTCCAGAAATTCCTCCGCTTCTTCAGCCGTCTCTGCTACCGGCTCGTCAAACAGACGGCCCTGTTCCTTCAGAAACACCTGTATACACTCTTTACTGTACATTTTTCATTGCCTCCTCCATGTTTCCTTTTGTCCTGAGCAGTTCTTCCAGCACTGTCTCTACGCGCTTCGCCGTATAAGACGCGGCTTTTTTCACCCCCGGCTTCGCGTGTTCCATCGCGAAACTGTAAGGAGTCGCCTTCAGCATTTCCATATCGTTGTATTCGTCGCCGAAAACCACACATTCTTCCGGCCGGATGCCCAAACGTTTCTGGTATACTTCAAGCCCTTTCGCCTTATTTGTTCCGAGAGGAATGAAATCTACCCATGCAAAACCGGAAGTCACAACTGTACATCTGCCGGAAAATCGGTCCTGCCAGTACCGGATGGACTCCTCCTGGATCCCGTTTTTTTCATATACGGCCAGTTTCATACACGGTTCCGTAATTTTATCAAAGCTGTCGATCACCCTGCAGTCTGTTTTTACCACCTCTGTCATCAGTTCCAGAAAATGGCGCGTCTTTGGCATAATATAGTAAAAATCTTTTGTAGCGCAGGAAAATTCCGCTCCTTCCCTTTCATAGATCGCCTCCGCGATCTCTCTTGTCAGAGCCGGATCAAACCGGTCCTGGTAAAGCACCTCTTCATTCTGTACCGCCATGGCCCCGTTTTCACAGATAAACGCCATATCTTCCAGAACCGGCGCAAACAGCCGCCTCATATTCGGATACTGGCGGCCGCTGGCAGCCACAAAAAGGATTTTATTTTCTTTTAGTTTTCTGATCAACGGAAATAATTCTTCCGGGAGAGACTGCGCGCCGTTCAGAAGCAACGTCCCGTCAAGATCACTTGCCACTAATTTTATCATCTTTATGCTCCTCGTAAATCTTCAGTAATTCTTCTGGTGTTTCCGCAACTTTGTCCGCTCCGCTGCTCTCCAGCTCCTGCCTGTCTCGGAATCCCCACAAAGCGCCTATCGTGTACATTCCCGCCGCTTTTCCTGTTTCCATATCTGTTTTGGTGTCGCCTACATACATACATTCCTCCGGCAGGACCCCAAAAATCTCCGCTGCTTTCAAAGGCGCGTCCGGAGCCGGTTTTCTCCGGATCCTGTCACTCTGTCCGATGACCAGATCCAGTTCGTCGCCAAAAAGCTTATGGATCACTTTTACCGCCGCTTCATGCGGCTTATTGGAACAGACAGCCAGATTAAGGCCTCTTTTTTTCATTTCTTTTAAAGTTTCAGGAATCCCATCATAAGGCGTCACCTTATACAGTGGATCCTCGTCGAATTTTTCCCTGTACAGGCGTCTCGCTTCCTCAAAATGAATGAGCTTTGGATCTCCGGCATCCTTCAGGCAGCGGCGGATCAGCATTTCCGCCCCCTCTCCGCTGTAATACCGGAAATTATCCACAGGGAGTTCTGAAAGCCCGAACCTTTTCATGATCCCGTTTGCCACATATGCCATGGATTCCAGTGTATCTGCCAGCGTTCCGTCAAGATCAAATATAAATGCCCTGATCATTTTCATCCTCCTCATCTTTTTCTCAGTTCAATTCCCATTTTCTTTGCTTCATAAAAAAGTCTCCCCACAGGAAGCCCCACCACATTGGAATACTCCCCCCGGATCGCTTTCACATAAATACCGAATTTTCCCTGGATACCGTAGCTTCCGGCCTTATCCATAGGCTCTCCGGTTTTTACATAACTTCTGATCTCCTCGTCTGATACTGGATAGAAGGTTACGTCTGTACGCTCCGCGAAAGTCGTTTCCTTCCATTCTCCTCCCCGTTTTTCCAGGATCGTCACCCCTGTAAATACCTGGTGAGTGTTCCCCTGAAGCATTTTCAGGGTTTTTTCCGCATCCTCCCTGTCTCCTGGCTTGCCAAGTATTTTCCCCGCGAAGGCAACGATCGTGTCCGCTCCCAGGATTACCGTCCCCTCATCCGCCGGGCAGACTGCCTGGATCGCTTTCTGGCGCGACAGCTCTTTTACTACCGTTTCCGGATCCCGGCTTTTGATCACTTCGTCCCCGTTTCCCGGACGCACCTCAAAAACCACTCCTGCCTGCTCCAAAAGCTCCCGGCGTCTTGGAGAAGCGGAAGCAAGTATGATTCTTCTCATAAATTTTCATTCCTTTTCGTCATTTTCTGTTACAGTATACTCTGCCGGCAAAAAAACCGCAATCTGCAATTCGCAAATTCATTGTAAAAAACCTGCATAAGAATGATGAGATTCACCCTTTCCTTTTCGTCCGAAAAGTAGTACAATGATACCAGATATTTTGAAAAAAGAATGGCCTGCCGGCCAGAAGATTGAAAGGAGCAGCATATTATGGCAAAAATGAATAAGTATTGGGGATTTGTGGCTGTAGGTGCGGCTGCGGCGGCTGTTGCAGGCGCTGTTGCGGCTATGGCTCTGAAAAAGAAGCCTATGAACGATTATGATTTCGAGGATGATTTTGAAGATAACACCCCGGACTCTGAAGAAGAAAAAAAATCTCCGGAGGAAACTTCCGAAGCTTTCGCTTCCTGGGAAGAAAATGAAGAGCCTGCGGAGCAGCCGGCGGCAGAAGCAGAGGACACAGCCGCCGAAGATCTGGAAGAAACCGTAGAAGAAGCCGGAGAAGCCTCTGATGCGGAAAAAGTCCTTGACGAAGAAGAATAATTTTTGCCCGGCGGGCGCTGCCGCCCGCCGTACTGTATAAGGCCGCCGGAGCTGTCTGTCCCCGGCGGCCTTTTTATCTCTGGATTCATGATTTCTTAATGATCAAAATCCCCAGTTCTTTATATTTTTTTACAGATCAGCAGGTAGCTCCGCCGATCACTGTTTTCTCCAGAATCTGCTTCTTGTCGATTTTGCTGTTCAGAAGCTTATCCTGTACATAGTCAAATCCCAGTCTCTCAATAGTATCTGCAAAACGCTCGCCGGAAATTCCCTCATCGCGGAAGAAAAGGATAGCCCGTTCTACCAGATCGATCACTTCCTCCTCTGTTGCAAAAATCTTATCCAGCGGCCGGCCTTCCGCAACCTTCTTGCCCCAGCGGCCGCCGATATATACCTTGTATCCGGTCAGCGATTCATTGACAGCTCCAAAGGGGCATCTGCCGATACAGCGTCCGCAGTGGTTGCAGCCGTCCTCCGGAATCCGGATCTTGCCGTCTTCAAGCTTCGCTACTTTGATGGGACAGTTATCCTGTACCTGGCACTTCTTACATCCTTTACACCTGGAAAGATCGATCTCCGGCACGCGCTGCCCGATGATACCGATATCGTTCAGATTCGGTTTTACACAGTTATTCGGGCATCCTCCCACTGCGATCTTAAATTTGTGAGGCAGATCTACACCGTGATATCCGATGTAATATAGCTGATGCAGTTTCTCAGAAAGCTCAAAAGTATCGATCAGACCGTACTGGCAGGTAGTTCCTTTGCAGGAAACCACCGGGCGCACTTTTGATCCTGTGCCGCCGGTCTCAAGCCCTGCTTCCTCCAGGAAGGCAAACACCGCGTCCAGATTATCATACGGCACTCCCTGGATCTCCAGCGTCAGACGGGTCGTCATAGTCACCTCGCCGGAGCCGAACTTTTCTGCCGCTTCCGCAACCTTGCGCTGTTCCTCAGAAGTCAGTTTTCCGTTTCTGGTGATCACACGCACGTTAAACACGTCGTCATATCTCTTATCCTGAAGACAGCCAAGACCCTTTACACGTTTGATCTCCGCCGGAGAAAGCTTCTTTCCATTGCGGGGAACCTTTACGTCGTTGAAATACACGCCGCCTTCCAGAACCTTCGTATTTGTATATCCGCAGGCTTTCAGACGATTCTGGAGAAAGTATCCTCTCTTGCCCTTGGTGCATACCAGAAGGAGCTTCGCATCCTTATCCAGCCCCTCAACAGGCCCGTCTACTTTGGAAAGATCCACCCAGAGAGCGTTTGCCACAGTCTGCTGGGGCTGCACGTCGATCACAGTATAATCCTTCGCCGCTCCCGCCGCGTATTCCGCCGGACTCATGGAATCCAGCACTCCGTCAATCTTATTTTCCAGAATGTAGCATGCGGTGACAAAGGGATGAATGGCCGTGGAGAAGGGAGGCGCATATGCAAAGTCAAGAGTATCAAAATCGTCAAGCTTCATTCCCTGTGAGATTCCCACAACTGCGATATCCGTCATCTTATCTACCGCCCCTGCTCCCAGTACCTGAATTCCCAGAAGCTTTCTTGTGGCAGTCTCCGCAATAAGTTTTACCACAAAGGAAGACGCGCCCGGATAATAATGAGCTTTATCGTCTACCACACAGATCACCGAGGAAGTCTCATACCCGGCTGCTTTCGCCTGCTCTTCCGTAAGACCGGTACGGCCTCCGTTAAGAGTTGGAAGCATACGGACGACTCCTGTTCCCAGGCAGCCGCCGTACCCCTTTCCCTTGCCGTACATGGCCTTCGCCATCGCACGGGCGGCCAGATTGGCGGTGGAACCCATAGCGGACCACTGAGGCTGTCCTGTAATGGCGTTTTTCACCATTGCACAGTCGCCTGCGGCGTAAACATCCGGAAGATTTGTCTTCATCTGAGCGTCTGTAAGTATGGTACCTTTGAACATTTCCAGTCCGGAATCCGCAAGGAAACCGGTAGCCGGACGGACGCCGATGGCTACGATCACAATATCAGCCGCCAGGGTTCCGTTTCCGGTGATCACTTTTTCCGCTTTTCCCTCTCCCTCAATACCGTTTAAGGTGGTGGAGGTCAGCACGCGCATACCGGCAGCCTTTAACTGTTTCCTTGCAAAGTCCGCCATCTCTTTGTCAAAAGCGTTGGGGGTGATCTGGGAAGCCGCGTCGATCACCGTCACTTCCAGCCCCTGAGCCATCAGATTTTCCGCAACCTCAAGACCGATAAAGCCCGCGCCGCATACAACTGCTCTGCGGCACTTCTTTTCTTCCACATAGCTGCGGATATCCGAGGCGTCGTCCGGCGTCCGCACACAGAATACGCCGGGAAGAGTAATTCCCTCGATCTGAGGCACAAAGGGAACCGCTCCAGTGGCAATGATCAGCCTGTCATAGTTTTCCGTGAATTCCTCGCCGGATTTCTTCTTCAGACAGACAGTCTTCGCAGCGCTGTCAATGGAAGTGGCCTCGCAGCCTGTATAAACTTCCGCTCCTGTCAGGCCGGAATATTTTGCCGGAGTATTTACGATCAGTCCGTCTCTGGAGGGAATATCGCCTCCGATATAATAGGGCAGACCGCATCCCGCATAGGAAATATCTTCGCCTTTGGTAAATACCTTTACCTCCGCGTTCCGGTCGCAGCGCTTCAGCTTTGCAGCCGCCTTTGTTCCGGCAGCCACGCCGCCGAGAATTACATACTTCATAGTATATTTCTCCTTTCGTATTATCGTTTTATATACCGTTGATCAGGACAGGATGTTTTTATTTTCCAATCTCTGAATTCTATTATAATACTTGATATCTATAAATGGAAATTGTAAAATACAATCTATAGTATTGAAAAAATCTATGGATATTTTCTCCGAACCGGAAACTGTACTGTTTCTTCCGGAAATACCATGAAAAGAAAGGAAGCTGTATATGACGATCCGACATCTGAAAATTTTCATCGCCGTAGCGGAATCAAAATCTATGAGTGCGGCTGCAAACCGCCTGTACTTAACGCAACCCACGGTAAGCCAGGCCATCAGGGATCTGGAAAACCATTATCAGGTGCCCCTGTTTGAACGCCTCCACAAAAAACTTTTTATCACAGAGGAAGGCCGGCAGCTTCTGGAGCTTGCGCGTATGGCCGTAGGAAACTTTGACAGTCTGGAGCTCTCCATGCAGCGATTCCAGGAACGGCTTTCTCTGCGCATCGGTTCTTCTCTGACTGTAGGAACCTGCCTTATGTCCAGCGTGATCTCCGACCTGGAGGCCGCCTGCCCTAAAATGGATATATACTCCTTTGTGAGCAACACTGCGGAAATTGAACAGAAGCTTCTGCGCAAAGAGCTGGACGCGGCGGTGGTGGAGGGAACCATCGAATCTCCCAGACTTACCGCAGTTCCTATTGTGGAGGATTCTCTTGTGCTTGTCTGTGGAAAAAATCATGATTTTTATGAAAAAGATATTGTCTATACTTCCGAGCTGGAAGGAAGAAAATTCGCAGTCCGTGAAAAAGGCAGCGGAACCAGAAAGCTGTTTGAACAGTATCTTTCCGCCCACAATATCCACATTCAGACCTCCTGGGAAGCCAACTGCCCCCGGACGATCTTAAACGCCGTTATCCACAACAACGCTCTTGCCGTAATTTCCCAACGTCTTCTGAAACACGAGATACGCCACAGATCCGTAAAGATTTTTCATTATGAGACAGGAGAATGGAACCGCAGCTTTAAGCTGGTTTATCTGAAAAAGTTTTCTGAGAGCCCGGAAAAGCCCGGCGAAACTCTTCACGGCAGATACCCCTCCCCCTGTATCGAAAACCTCCGTTCCGTTCTGGAACGCTACCGTACTCTGCCCCAGCCCGGTGATTTTCCCGCCTGCGTCTTAAAAAATGACACCTGAATATACAGAAAGCCCGCCGTATCTTTTTCGGCGGGTTTTCTGCGTAAGCAGAGCGTCAGATACTGACAGCCAGCTCTCCTGACGTTTTCCGGTATTCTGCTTTTTTTCTTTCTTCCGCTCCTTTGCCGTACCAGATTTCTTTCATATTCATCACCAGCATCTGAAGCCGGTTTTCAATATTGGCAAAGCTTACGTCCGGATCGTAATCCAGCGGAAGTATCTGCGCGTCCGGATATTTTTCCTTCAGCTTCTTTGCAATCCCCCGTCCTACTACATGATTTGGAAGACAGCCGAAAGGCTGGAGAATAACGAAAGCCCTGCATCCTTCTTTTGCGTGATGAAGGATCTCGCCCGGGATCAGGACGCCTTCGCCTGCGTCAAAGGTATGATGGATGATGGGATCGCTTTCCTTTACCAGATCCTGCATTCTCACAGCAGGTTCATAAAGCGGATGCTCTTTTGCAATCCGGTCTGTGGCGTCATGGGCCAGATTAAAGACATGATCCGCTGTGTACAGCCAGGTTTTCTTTGTGATCCCTCTGTTTAAATGATATTCCTGTATCTGTTTATCCTGATAGAAATAAGTCTTTCTGATCACGTCGGTCATTCTGGCTTCAATTACTTCAAACCCGTTGTTTTCCAGGTATTTCTCTATATCATGGTTCGCTCCCGGATGGAAATTCAGAAGATATTCTCCTACGATCAGCACTCTTGGTTTCCTTCTGGAACGATCGTAAGGGATTTTTCTCATAACCTGTATTCCTTTCCGGAAGCCCTTCAACGCACCGGAAATACCGGAATTTTCCATTCCCTCCACAAGATGATCCATGGCTTCCTCAAATGCTCTTTCCGCGCTGCCTTTTTCCAGCTCGTAAGGACGGATCTTTCTTAAAAGCTCCTCCAGAGCGTCGATCATAGGCATGGCGAAAGCGATCCTGAGAGATGAGACAAGGCTCAGGCGGAAGCCTGGATGCAGATCATGGCTGTCTTTGTCGTCGTTTGTCAGAATCGGCACCTGGGGAAAGCCCGCGTCATCCAGAGCTTTTCTCAAAAGAGCGCTGTAATGGGTAAGACGGCAGTCGCCGATATATTTCCCCATTCCGATAGCCGTATGGTCCGGATCATATTTTCCGCTCTTCAGAGCGGCCAGGGCCTCTCCGATGACGATCTGGGCCGGGAAACAGATGTCATTATGTACATATTTCTTTCCAAGACGGATAGCATCCTCACGCCCCGGCTGTAAGGAAACCGCCCGGATTCCCTGCCCGCAGAAGGCCGCCGACATGATTCTGCTGAAGGCGTGGGAGGTATTGGGAACCAGCACCACTTTCTCTTTTCTGTCTTCTTTTGTAAATTTCACCGGATAAGGCTCCGGAAGTTCTCCGGGAACTGTCTTATCTCCTCTTCTTCTCTTCATCGTCACAGTTTCCAGGAAGGAGCGGACTCTGATACGCAGAGGCCCCTGGATATCGCTTTCATCCACTTTCAGGATCAGCGGCGTTTTTCCGGATATTTCCCGCATCATCCGGACGATCTCGTCAGAAAGATAAGCGTCGTGGCCGCAGCCGAAACTTACAAGCTGCACATATTCAAGAGACTGGCTCTCTGCCGCCATAACTGCGGAAGCAAGCATTCTGGCATGAAAATTGTTTACGACGTCCAGGCGGCTTCTGCCAAGATCCACCTCCTGAACGCCCGGAAGAGCATCTGCCGTCAGAACCGGAATACCATAGCCTGCAAACATCTCCGGCAGTTCATGGTTTACAAGAGCATCGTTCTGATAAGGCCGTGACGCAAGAACTACGGCAAATCTGTTTTCTTTTTTCACCCTCTCAAGTACGGCTGCTCCCTCTTCTTTCAGTTTTTTCTGAAAAGTCTTCTGGGCTTTTTTTCCTGCCTCAACAGCCTTTTCCGTCAGCTTTCCGGGAACAGAAAAGGTTTCTTTCATATATTTTATGAGCTGCTTTTTCTGATCCTCTTCTGTGTACCAGTGAAACATCGGCGCGTCAAAAGGAATTCCCCATTGTCCTTCTGGATCGTCGGAATTTCGGATCACAAGAGGATATCCTTTCACTACCGCGCACATGGACTGGCTGGTGTCCTCCAGATTTTCCGAGGGAACTGTTGTGATCACCGGCATAAAAATCCTGTCCACATCTTTTTTCACGAGATTTCGGATATGTCCGTGCACCAGCTTGGCCGGAAAACATACCGTATCCGAAGTCACGGCAGACAGCCCGTTTTCATATATCTTACGTGTGCTGAAGTCCGAAAAACGGACGCCGAATCCGAGAGATTTCCAGAAAGCCGTCCAGAAAGGAGCGTTTTCCCAGAAGGAGAGAACCCGGGGCATACCAATAGTGATCCCGTTTTCCTCCATCAGCTTTGGATGATCATAGTCCCTGAACAGCAGCTCCTGTCTTGTCTGGTACAGATTTGGAACCTCTTTCAGCTTCTGTGTTTTTTCCTTCAGCTTTTCCCGCACTTTCTCATCCTTTGGATTTCCCAGTATTTCGCCTCTCTCGCAGCGATTGTTTGTGATCCAGGAGCTTCCGTTTGAAAAGGCGATCACTGTACGTTTGCAGTGATTGCTGCAGAATGGGCAGGGCATGTTTGCGGACTGGCTGTAGGAAAAATCATCCAGTACGTCCAGGTCTATGAAGGTCTGCTTTTCCGGTTCCTTCTCATGCTGCTCCTTCGCCGTAAGCGCCACTCCGATGGCTCCCATAAGGCCGGGATAAGGAGCCCTTGTGACAGGCTTTCCGATATATTCCTCCAGCGCCCTTAAAACTGCGTCGTTTTCAAATGTTCCTCCCTGAACTACGATTTTGTCGCCCAGGGAATCTACATTGGAAAGTCTTACTACCTTTGTAAATACGTTTTCAATAATGGAGCGGCACAGTCCCGCCATAATATCTTCCGGCAGCCTGCCGTTGCGCTGCTCCGTAATGATACTGCTGTTCATAAATACCGTACACCGGCTTCCAAGCACCGCCGGATGTCTGGAAGAAAACGCGGCCTCCGCTATTTTCTCTGCCGGAATATGAAGAGAAGAAGCAAAATTTTCCAGGAAAGAGCCGCATCCGGAGGAACATGCTTCATTTACAAGAATGTTGGTGATGATTCCGTTTTCCAGCCAGATCGCTTTCATGTCCTGACCGCCGATATCCAGGATAAAGGTTGCGTCCTTCACATATTTCTCCGCGGCTCTGGCATGGGCTACCGTCTCCACCGTATGATATTCCGCCTGAAAAGCATTGGCAAAAAGCTGTTCCCCATACCCGGTGGTTCCCGCCGCAAGGATATGAAGCCGCAGCCCCTTCTTCCTGTAGCGTTCCCTCATTTCAATCAGGGCCCGTTTCGCCACATCCAGAGGAACACCCTCATTAGGGGCGTAAAAGGAGTCCAGAATTTCTTCCTTCTCATCGATCAGAACAAATTTTGTGGTAGTGCTTCCTGAATCTATTCCCAGATAAGCATAAACGTCCTTTCCGCCGGAAGGTTTTTTCCATATACGAGGCGCTTTTTTATGTCTGCTTTCAAATTCTTTCCGCTGTTCTGCGGAGGCAAACAGGGGCTTTCCCTCCTGAAGCTCTGCATGGTTCATCTCTTCCTGTTTTTCATGGAAAAGATCAATGAGTTCCTCCGGGGTACGGTCTTTGCTTTTTTTTCAGCATATTCTTAAGGGAAACAGCCGCTCCGCAGGCAACCATCAGTTCCGGATGCTCCGGGATCAGGATATCTTCCCGGGCAAGGGACAGTCTCTCGGCAAAAACCTTCACCAACACAGGATTAAAAGTCAGCGGTCCGCCTTCAAAAGCCACCGGAGCCTTGATCTCAAGCCCCTGAGCCAGACCTCCGATGGTCTGTTTGGCAATGGCGTGAAAAGCGGACAGCGCCAGATCTTCCTTGGCGACTCCCTGATTCAGAAGGGGCTGGATGTCCGTTTTGGCGTATACGCCGCACCGTCCGGAAATATCGTAAACGCAGGTTCCCTTAGCTGCCAGAGCGTTAAAATCTTCTACCGGAATTTTAAGAACAGAAGCGATCTCGTCAATAAAAGCCCCTGTTCCCCCGGCGCAGCTTCCGTTCATCCGCATGTCCGCCACACTTACAGTATGGGTACTGGCATCCTCTCTGAAAAAAATCATCTTCGCGTCCTGCCCGCCCAGCTCGATAGCCGTTCCGATGGAAGGATACAGTGTCTTCAGCGCCTCCGCGTTTGCCGCGACTTCCTGGATAAACGCCAGTTTCAGCTTTTCCGCAATGGGCTTTGCGCCGGATCCGGTCATGGCTGTCTGGAACTTTCTTCCGGGAAAATGTTCCTTCAAAGCGTTCAGCACAAAAGCGATACTCTTTACCTGATCCGCATGATGCCTCCGGTAATCAGAGAAGAGGATCCCGCCCGTTTCCGGATCTATCACCGCCACTTTTGTAGTGGTGGAACCAACGTCGATACCAGCCAGCAGCGTTTCCTGTTCTTTCTTTTCTTTCGTCATTTATCTTCATCACCTTTTATATCTGTATAAATTCACTGCACCCTTGAAAATACCATCAGCATTTTCAAAGGTGCAGCGATCATTTCCGCATTATTTCATTTTAACGCTTTTCTTTTCTTTTTTTCAAGAGTAAATTTTATATATCCTCCGCTTTATTCTGTCCTCAATGCTTTTACCGGATCGCTTTTCGCCGCCTTACTGGAGGGTATCAGGCCGCCCAGCAGCGTCAAAACCACGCTCAGCACGATCAGTATCACGGCGTATCCTGCCGGAAGCACCGCGTTAATGTCGCTTCTTCCCGCAATGGAATGAATGATCTGATTTCCCGGTATCAGAAGAAGCAGGGTGATCCCGATTCCCATAGCCCCGGCACAAAAGCCGATAATAAACGTTTCTGCGTTAAATACCTGTGAAACATTTCTCTTTGAAGCGCCGATAGCCCTGAGAATACCGATTTCCTTCTTTCTTTCCAGAACGCTGATATAGGTGATCACTCCGATCATAATAGAAGATACTACCAGCGAAATGGCTACAAACGCCACCAGTACATAGCTGATCACATTTATAATATCTGTCACAGAAGACATCAGCGTGCCTACCATATCGGTATAAGTAATGGCCTTTTCTTCCTGGCCGGAGGCTTCCATTTTTTCATTATAATCGTCCAGGATGTTCAGGATCTGTTCCTTGCTCTCAAAATTTCTGGGATAAATGGCAATTCCTCCCGGCTTATTCCTGTCCGCATAGCCCAGCTTTTTGAGATTATTTTCATAGGCGGCGTCTTCGTCTGACATCATGGAAGTCAGGAGCTCCGTCAGCTCATCCTGATCCATATTCACCTGGATCGCGTTCATAAAGGCGTCTTCGTCTATACTGACGGCATTCTCCATGGCGGAGCCCATCTGTCCCACGTACTGCCGGATCGCGTCCGCCATACTGGAGCCGATCTGCCCGGCAGCCTGACTCATGGCGGCGCCGATATTCTTCCCAACCTGTCCCAGCATACTTTCCATACCGGAGCGGAACTGTTTTTCTACTTCGGAACGTATCTCTTCTCCTTCATCCTGAAGGATCGCGGAAACTTCTTCCGCCGCAGCGTTCAGATCCACAGCTTCGGCAAGATTACTGTAAAGGCGCTTCTGTCCGGCCTCTGACTTGAGATAGTCTAAATAAGTCTGTCCCACAGCCGCGGCGTCCGGCAGAACATACTCCGCCGCGTACTCCTGGTATCCTGCCAGAAGAGCGGCAAAAATCTGCTGGATCTGGTCAGGCGGGATCTGAATATCAATGCTGTCCCTGATCACATTTTCTGCCTGCGCCGTCAGATTCTGCTGTACCTGGGGAAGCTGAAGATAGGCGATGATGGTCGCCACACTGGATTCTTCGATGTTATTTTCCTTGGCGTAATTCTGATAATCTGTTACAAGCTGCGCCGCAATACCCCAGAGCTGATCTGTGGAAAGGGATACGCTGATATTTGACAATACCAGATTCCGGATGCTTTCCTCTAAAATTTTCCGGGCCTCCTCTGTTTCCAGATAGTCCTGAAAGCTCTGGGCAGGATCTGTGAATTTAATATCGGAATCTTCCGGCAGGCTCTCCTGGAATCCTCTGATCATATCTTCTGTCATTGCGCGCAGTTCTTCCTCAGAAATCTCCAGATCCAGCCTCTGGCTTAAATCCTCCGCCTCCTGTTTCAGATCCTCTGATACCTCCGGCAGAATTTCTTCCAGATTAATATTCATAATGCCGCTCAGATCCAACTGGCTTTCGTCTATCTGAAAAGCGCCTTCTAAAGCCGACGTATCTATATCCATGCCGGAAAGGCCAGACAGATCAAGGGAAGAAAACGCATCCTCATCGATCTGAAACGCCTTCTCCATCGCTTCTCCGTCCACACTGAAAAGAGAAGATACGTCGAACTCGTCCTCTTCTGCCTCTTCTCCAAACTCTTTTCCGCTGAACACATTTATATTTTTATTCTGAAGCTGGTTTTTTACGATCCGGCTGTCAGCCGCCTCATCAATCACATGGCTGGTAAGCTCCGGCGTATAGCCGATACCGCTTGTGAGCATGGCGATATCCGTTCCTTCCGACGGCTTTACGATTCCCACAATGGTAAGGTCTTCGCCGTTATTTACGGTTTTCTCCACATAGTCTTCGTCTCCGGATTTATCCGTCCATACGTTATATTCTTCGTCATACGCATAAAGATCCGCGCTGTTGACAAGCTTAAACCGGATCCCCAGGATCTCGTCATAGGAATACTCCCGGATATCTTCAGGCGTTTCCACGTCTTCCTCCTCGGCAAACTGCTTTACCATCCTGTCCAGTTCCTCTCCGTCGCGAAGGCCAAGCGTATATAACATAAGATCGCTGATATTTCCATTGGATGTGAGAACCAGGACGCACTCGTTATATTTCTCCGGCCAGTGTCCTGCCATTACGTCATACTGGTCTTTATAAAGATTTTCGTCCGACGGCATTTCATAAAACATATCCGTATTCATAGACATAGACATCAGACTGTTGGAGCTTTGTCCCGACCCCAGGCCCAGAGCCGCAAAAGACCGGTCCGGATTCACCTGGCGTATCCCGTTTTCATTGTCGAGATAGATCAGCGGAGACACATTATATGAATACTCTATAGAGTTCGCATAATCATCTATGCCGCTCTCTCCGCTGTCCAGATAAGTTTTCAGAGATTCCAGATCATTGGAATCCATTTTTGAGAACATATTCGTCACCATCTCATTGACGCCTACCTGCCCCTCTCCTCCGGAAACCGTACTGTTGGCGGCGTCTATCATCATGGACGTAAGATCCACCCCGGTACTGCTGATCTCCAGAGGATACTCGGAAAGGGTTTCTTCCTCTACAGACTGAATATAGTCGTTAACCCCCGTAGACAGAGAAAGAATCAGGGCAATTCCGATGATTCCGATAGATCCTGCAAAGGAGGTCAGGATGGTTCTGGCCTTTTTTGTCCTTAAATTGTTAAAACTCAGTGACAAAGCCGTCAGAAACGACATGGAGGACTTTCCCATGTTTTCATGTCTTGGAACGTCCAGGGACGCCTCGTCCACCTCATAGGGCATGGAGTCGGAAAGTATCTTTCCGTCCCTCAGATTTACAATACGCGTGGCGTACTGCTCCGCCAGCTCCGGGTTATGCGTTACCATGACTACAAGACGTTCCTTTGCCACTTCCTTTAAAAGATCCATGACCTGCACGCTGGTATCGCTGTCCAGCGCTCCGGTAGGCTCGTCTGCAAGAAGGATTTCCGGATCGTTTACCAGAGCTCTCGCAATAGCGACTCTCTGCATCTGTCCTCCGGACATCTGGTTTGGTTTTTTATGGATCTGCTCTCCCAGCCCCACCTGCTCCAGAGCCTTTTTCGCCCGCTCCCTGCGCTCGCCTTTTGAAATACCGGATATGGTCAGCGCCAGCTCTACATTGGACAAAACAGTCTGATGAGGGATCAGGTTATAGCTCTGAAAGACAAATCCGATGGTGTGATTCCTGTAGGAATCCCAGTCTCTGTCTTTATATTTCTTCGTTGAAATCCCGTTAATGATAAGATCTCCGCTGTCATAACGGTCCAGCCCGCCGATAATGTTCAGAAGAGTCGTCTTGCCGGAGCCGCTTGGCCCCAGGATGGCTACAAATTCGTTTTCCCGAAGATTCAGACTTACTCCGTCAAGGGCTTTCTGCACCAGATTACCGGTTTTATACTGTTTATAGATCTCTTTGATCTGAAGCATTTACAGGTTCTTCCTTTCTTATTACTTTTCCACTTTGCCCCCGATTTGTTTTCAAAAACTCTGTCTCAAAATTCGATCTTATCATTCTACCACATTTGCCTGCAATTTTCCACAGAATAAAAACGGCCACGGAAATTTTTTCCACAGCCGTTTATTTTCATATTTAGTATAAATCACAAAGTAATTTTTGATTATCTTTTCAAAAGTTCTTATATGCCGGTATAGCCTATTGTTACAGGCTTTTCCGGCATTTTTCGTTATGGAAGATATTCTCAAATCTTCTTATATCCCCGTATGTTT
>DXGV01000011.1 GCA_019113745.1 Candidatus Blautia intestinavium | reverse complement strand
CGTCATGGTGCCGTCCTCGTTTACCTTTGCCATATCATAGATGCTGACCATTACATATCCCTTGTCATACATGATCTGCGTGATCTTATTAAACTCATCTATCGTTGTCATTACCTGATTATAATCAGCTTCTTTATAATCCCCGTCAAATGCCTTGGATGTGTCCTTGATCAGGGTATGATAAAAAACATGAGTTACTTTTTCAAGAGGCCATGACTGACAGGTGGCCTTCGTTTCCTCAAAACCTTTTACCGCGTTTTGAAATTCTGTATTTTTTTCATAGCCGCTGCTGCTCTTAAGCAGCTGTATGGCGCTGTCATAATCGTACTGCGCCGCCAGAAGATTCGCCTGGTCCAGAATATCCTGCTGAGCGGAAGCGGCATCTTCTGATTTCTGTCCGGCTTCTTTTTCGCCGTCCGCTTTCGCCATAGTCTCAGTTTTATCTGAGGAGCTTATTCTGCTGCCGACAAATCCTGTGATCCCTCTTACCGCGCCTATGATCACGACCAGAGATACTGCGGCCGTAGCGCCTAAGATCATCAGTTTCCTTCGTCTCTCCTGCTTCTGTCTGCGCAGTTTTCTCTTCCTTCTCTGTTCCCGGAAATATTCATCCCGTTCTTCTTCTGTTTTATTCCTCAGCTCGTCTTCTGTGACATCGGATTTCTTCTGTCCAAATGCTCCATCTTTCCCTTTCATAGTAACTCCTTTGAATTTTATTCTGTAATCCTTAATATACCCATCCTTTTTTTCGTTATTCCGGAGATTTTCTTTCTGACGCCCCTGTTTTTCAGCCCTTTTCCTTTCTTTCAGAAAAATTTTTCTCGAATTATGTCGTTATACTATTATAACTTTTTACCTGACAAATTTCCACCATTTTTCTCAGTCTTCCAAAAATATTCTGTTTCTATTTCAATATCTTTCCGGCCGGAAACAGCCTCCAAAAAACTCCTGAAACTGTTTGCCTTTTACATCAATAAATGATAAAATAGATTTCGCACGACAAGTGTTCTCTTTCCCCTGGGGAAAGCGTCATTATTCTACATACTGAGGAGGGTATCTATGAATCCAGTTACTATCGTCCTTCTTGTCATCCTTGTCGTACTCATCGGTGCAGCAATCGGCCTTTATTTCTGGGGAAAAAAGGCTCAGAAAAAGCAAGAAGAACAGCAGGCTCAGATTGAAGCCGCAAAACAGACCGTTTCCATGTTGGTAATCGACAAAAAACGACTTCCTTTAAAAGAATCCGGACTTCCGCAGATGGTGATCGATCAGGCTCCCAAGCTTATGCGCCGGACCAAGCTTCCTATTGTAAAAGCTAAGATCGGACCAAAAATTTCTATCTTAATTGCAGATGAGAAAGTTTTTGAAGTGATTCCCGTGAAAAAAGAAGTCAAGGCTGATGTCAGCGGCCTGTATATCGTAGGAGTCCGCGGTATCCGCGGTCATCTGGAAACACCCCAGAAGAAAAAGGGATTTTTCAAACGTATTTTCAGCAAAAAATAAAAATAAAATGGATGCTGTATCCGCTGTTCTAAAGCGGCCGGCATCCATTTTTCATATTATGTCGTCTTTATATACCTGTTTCACGTCCCACAGGACAAAATTTGCTTTACGGTAAAAAATTATAATACAAACCCCGGCGAATCTGCCGACTGGGCTGTAACGGACAGACAGCAGTCTGCCACATGCTCTTCATTCATATCCAGGGAATAATCTACCGTCATGTTGATTCCGTCCTCTGTTTCTTCCAGTTCCATTCCCGTGGCGGCAATTCCCATTTCAAGGGTTCCATAGGGAGTGGTGTAATAAGTCATATTTTTCTTTCCCTGTTCAAATACCATATGGACATTAACCAGCCCCTGCTTGCGGACCTCCATACCCTTGGTCGACATTTTTATGTAATTGACCGTAGGCTTTGCTCCCTCGTCGAGAATTTCTTCGTATCGAAGATAATGGCTTCCGTTGCGGAAATAATACTGGCCCGGGACAATGATCTCGATAGGTTCCTGGTCGTCTCCCACATTCATCATCTGGAGTCCCCGCACATGTATCAGCACATCTTTATTCATGATTCCTCCTAATATTTCTCAATATCAATCTTTTTTGTCATTTCCACATCATAGGGCAGAATAGAATTCGCGAACGCCTTAAATTTGTCCGCAAGATCACTGACATAAAAGCGGTATGGAAATTCTTCCTGTTCCTTTCCCGTACTCAGAAGTCCTTCCTTCTCAAGCAGGGACGCCAGCTCCAGCGCCGTCTCATACGCCGGGTTCACCAGCCGCACCCTTTCTCCCATAAAATCGCGGATGGTAGAACGTATCAGCGGATAATGCGTACATCCCAGTATCAGGGTATCCACGTCCTTTTCCTTAAACTCCTGAAGATATCTGGCCACTACTTCCAGCGTTACGGGATCGTGCAGCCATCCCTCCTCCACAAGAGGAACGAACAGAGGACAGGCTTTGCCGATCACTGTGATCTCCGGATTCAGTTTCTTCAGATATGAAGCGTGGATCCCGCTGCTGATGGTCCCTTCTGTTCCGATAACGCCTACTTTTTTATTTTTTGTCTCCTTGGCCGCCACCCTGGCTCCCGGTTCGATCACTCCCAGTATGGGAATCTCAAATTCATCCCTCACCTCGTCCAGGGCAAAGGCGCTGGCCGTATTGCAGGCGATCACTATGGCCTTGACCTGCTGTTCCAGAAGGAAGTGAATGATCTGCCGGGAATACCGGATCACGTTTTCCTTTGATTTACTTCCATAGGGCACTCTGGCAGTATCCCCGAAATACACGATTTTTTCTGAAGGCAGATTCCGCATGATCTCTCTGGCGACGGTAAGGCCGCCTACTCCGGAATCAAATACGCCAACCGGCGCATCTCTGTCTGGCTTCATATTCTGTTCTCCTTGACTTTTTGCGGCGGCGGATTGGATTAGGCAGCCGCCCTAGCATTGTCCTTATCATATCACCAATCCAGTACTTTCGCAAGCCAGAAGGAAATCTCCGGAGAGCTCTCCTGGCTCCGCTCCCTGGATCCTTCCTTTGCCTGCGCAAAACAGAACTCCGGATATATAAATCCCCACCATCCCAGTATTTCTGTGCAGGCAGACGGCTTTATACTGCCGGCCATACAGGAAACCGCCAGCATTCCCGCCAGCAGAGATACTAAGGCTCTGTTTTTCCTGTCCCGTATCCAGGCAGACAGTTCTCCTTTTTTTATCTTTCTTCGGTCTGATCGTTTCATAAATTCTGTCCGCACCTCCTGTCTTCGCCGCGTTTCACCGGCGTTGTCTGAAGTATCGTCAGATTTTATGTACAATATACCTGAAAGGAAGAAATTCCTCTGTTTTTCTTACAGGCGCAGCCCTTTGATATCCTTGATCCTGGAAAAAATCATGTTGCAGGAACATTCCTCCACACCCGGAAGCCGATCCATTGTTTCATAGATCAGTTTTTCCATTTCTTCGTTAGAAGAGGCGACTGCGTGAACGTGAAGTCTGCTTTTTCCTGTGACACGGTAGATCTGAGTAACCGTATCGTTCTTTTTCAATAGTTCGGCAACCTGTATCAGAGTATCCGGTGTCGTCTCGATCTCAAAATAACAGGAAATCGCCCCGCTGATCTTCTGGGGGTTAATAACTGTAGTATATTCCTCGATGATCCCCTTTTTTTCCAGCGTCTGTACCCGCATTTTTACGGCGACCCGCGATATTCCTATCTGCTGTCCGATCTCGGAATAGGACATTCTGGCGTTCTGTATCAGAAGCCGGAGTATTTTCTGGTCTGTCTCGTCAAGCCCGTCCAAAAACATACGGCAGCCCCTCCTTTCTTCCCTCAGTTTCTGCTGTATGTTATTATATCGCCTCCCCTTTTTTCAAGTCAAGCAAAACGAAAATTTATAATTGACATCACAAAACAGTATATTTATAATTACTTACAAATGTTAATATAATTATTTCGTATCGAAAGTAAAGGTGAGGCAAATGAACAATGATCTGACACAGGGCCCCGTTATGAAAACAATGCTCCGCTTCGCGGTTCCCATGATCCTGGGAGATCTTCTGCAGCAGTGCTACAATATTGCGGATACAATGATCGTAGGGCGATTTCTCGGGGCGGACGCTCTGGCTGCGGTGGGTTCTTCTTTTTCTCTGATGACTTTTCTCACTTCCGTCCTTCTCGGCCTGGCCATGGGAAGCGGAACTGTTTTTTCTATCCGCTACGGCGAGAAAGACCGCGCCGGATTAAAGGAGGGGATTCTGGCCTCCTTCGTTCTGCTGGGCGCTGTTACTGTCTTTTTAAACGTGATCGTTTTTGCGGGAACCGACTGGATCATATGGTTTCTGCGCACTCCCGGGGAGCTGACAGGTTTAATGCGGGAATACCTGACTGTGATCTTTGCCGGCCTGGCGGGAATCTTTCTTTATAATTTTTTCGCCTCTCTGCTCCGGTCTCTTGGAAACTCTGTGGTTCCGCTTATATTCCTGGCAGTTTCCGCCGGATTGAATATTGTGCTGGATCTCTGGTTTGTAGCCGGGCTGCACCGCGGTGTGGCAGGCGCCGCGGAGGCTACTGTGATCTCTCAGTATGTATCCGGAATCGGGATTGCTCTTTATACGAAAATAAAATTTCCCCGGCTTCTGAAAAAAGAAAAACATATCCGGCTGCGTATGAGCCGCATGAAGGAAATCACCAGTTTTTCCGCCCTGACCTGTCTCCAGCAGTCCATTATGAACCTGGGTATCCTGGCAGTTCAGGGACTTGTGAACAGCTATGGGACAACCGTTATGGCGGCCTTTGCCGCCGCAGTAAAAATAGACGCTTTCGCCTATCTTCCCGTACAGGATTTCGGAAATGCGTTTTCTATTTTTACTGCGCAGAATTTCGGCGCCAGACAATGGGAACGGATACGGAAGGGAATCCGTACGGCCGTTGCGGTGTCTGTGGCCTTTGGAGCTCTGCTTTCTCTTCTTGTTTTTCTGCTTGCAGAACCTTTGATGACACTTTTTATCGACAAAGGGGAAACTGCCGTGATCGCGGAAGGAGTCCGGTATCTGCATATTGAGGGCGCATTTTACTATATGATCGGCCTTTTGTTTCTGTTTTACGGACTGTACCGGGCTCTTGGAAAACCGGGAATGTCTGTGGTTCTCACCATTGTTTCCCTGGGAGTCCGGGTCGCCCTGGCCTATGCTCTTTCCGCAGTGCCTTTTATCGGTACTCTGGGAATCTGGTGGTCTGTACCTGTCGGCTGGTTTCTGGCGGACGCTCTGGGCGCGGTCTACTATCTGACAAACCGGAAGAAACTGATCTACTCTTTCTCCTCAAGATAGACCTGGATCCCTTCTTCTTCGAAAACGATCAAAGGCAGGCTGACAAGCGTCCCGTCCTGATACCACTGGTGATATGCCTGCCGCAGAGTCACTCCGCTCTTCTGCTGCCCAGGAAGGCGGTTTTCCAGAAGTCCGGTAAGATACGCCCCCACAGAACTTCCTTTACTGTCCCAGGATAAAACAGCCTCCGGATCCTCTGTACGGAAAAGATATACGTTTTCTCCCATAAACGGTTCTTCCTTCAAATAAGAAAAAAGATCACTCCATCTTCCGCTTTCTATCAGCCTGTTTCCCAGAAGGATCACCTGGATATGACTGATATCAAGATACTTTTCCTGGGAACGGTCATAAATCTCTCCGATCTCCCGGAAGTCTTTTCCTAATATGGACAGCACGGGAATACTTCCATTCTCTTCCGGCTTCTCCTGCCCTGTGGCCTGGGGAAGATCCGGCATCCCATACGTCATGGAAAAACCCTGTTCAGACGCATCCACGCCCAGCGCCAAAGGATACATCCTTTTTTCCGGTTCAATGGCCGCGCAGCCTGTCAGTCCCAGAAGAGTGATAAGAAGCAGAGCGGCCGCCGTCCTTCTCCTTCTTTTCATATTTCCCCGAAAGGCCATATAAATCTGCAGAATCACAAGCCCGGGGACAAAAATGAAAGAGAGATAAAATCCATAATAATCCCGGATCTGTTTTCCTCCAAATTCTGTTACTGACATAAGAAACACGGCCGCCGGAAGCCACCAGCGTCCCGTTCCCATATGAGCCCGGAGAGCGATCTGATGGCCGTAATGAAAAATACTTCCCACGGCAAAAAGCAGACTGTACAGCAGAAATCCCATCCAGAGCACATCAAATCTTGCCAGGACGTTTCCGGGAAGATCCGCTCCCGCCATAAGAGGGATCACCGGCCAGGTTTCTTCCTTAAGCCTCGCCCATCCCAGAACTGCCGGCAGCAAAAGCAGCGTCCCTATAAGTATCCCGCCCAGCGTTACGATCCCGAATATCAGTGTTTTTCCCGCCTTTCCCCTTCTTTCCACGTCTTTCAGACTGAAAGGAAGAAGGCCCAGACCTGAGGAAGCGCAGAAAAATCTGTAGCAGCCGTCTATCACCGTTTTCCCCTGTACTGTGGAATTTTCCGCCATTTCTTTCAGATAGTCCATTCTTCCCTGCCCCAGACAGAGGACCATCATCAGCACGATCCCCCATAAAAGAATTCCTCCCGACACCTCGGCCATTCTTCCTCTTCTCTGCATTCCCCTGCAGGTTCCGAAGCTGCACACAGCTACAGCCAGAAGAGAGATCACACTTCCCGGGATGCCGGTGACGAGAACGGCAGGTATCAGATCCGCCATCAGTCTGGCAAGGTAAGCTCCTGTAAGGATCACGTATACAAGAAAAAACAGTCCCGCCCCTCTTCCTGAAACAGCTCCCAGCGATTTCACCAGATCCGAATACCATGGCGCCATCCGTAAAAGTAAGAGAGCATACAGGGCCAGAACAGCCAGAGCCAGGAAAATTCCCACAATGCCTGATTTTCCCAGAAGCCCCTCTTTTCCCGGCAGGCAGAGAAGGAAAGGCGCAAGAAAGGCGAGGATCATCTGGCGGTAAAGCTGTCTGTGGGAAATTCTGTTATTCTCCGCAAATCTCAATGCTCTTCCCTCCTTCTCAGCCTTAACTTTTCTTCCTGTCTGGCGTAAACAGGACGTTTTTTTCTTTTTCGGAAAGGCAGGCGCAGGATTCCTTCTCCGGTGCCTCCTGCCTCTTCTTTTTTTACAAAAGGCATCAGATACGGCATCCCGAAGCTCAAAAGCCCCGCCAGATGGGCCACCGTCATATAAATTCCCAGAACGATCCCGAAGATTCCCAGATATCCGCCCAGGAACAGAAACACATATTTCAGAAGACGGAAGGCGGAAGCAAATTCTTCATTTGGCAGCGCCATTCCTCCCAGAGCCGTAAGGGCTACGATCATCACTACAATAGGGCTTACCAGGTTGGCGGTGACAGCCGCCTGTCCCACGATCAGCCCTCCCACAATTCCTATGGTGCTTCCCAGAGATCCGGGTATCCTGACGCCTGCCTCCCGTATCAGCTCAAAGGCCAGTTCCAGAAAAATAAGCTCCGCCACACTGGAAAACGGCACTCCTTCTCTTGCCTCCGCAAAGGAAAGGATCAGATTGGCAGGCAGGATCTGCGTATGGAACCGTATCACCGCCAGATAAAGGCCGGGCAGAAGAGTCGCCGTCATTAACGCCAGATATCTCAGAATTCTGAGAAAGGACGCCATCTCAAAATGATGATACCAGTCCTCGCTGCTTTCCATGAACCCGTTAAAAGAGCTGGGAAGTATCAGAGCGTAGGGTGAATTGTCGCAGATTACCACGATTTTCCCATTCAGAAGTTCCTGCGCCGCCCTGTCGGGACGTTCAGTGGTCTGATACTGAGGAAAGGGAGAATACCAGGTTTCTTCTGTCAGTTGTTCCAGCATCCCGCTGTCCAGTATTCCGTCGATCTCATACTCTTCCAGGCGGTTTTTTATCTCTTCCAGCAGATCGTCCCGTACCAGATCTTCAATATACAGAATCTGGATCATTGTCTGGGAACGGACGCCCACGGTCCTTTCCTCTACTTTCAGTCTGGTATCCCGTATCCGCTTGCGCACCAGCGCGGAATTGACTTTCACCGCGTCGGAAAAACCTTCTCTGGATCCTCTCAGAACCTTTTCTGTCTCCGCTCCCGACACCCCCATATTCGGGTATCCTTTGCTGGAAATTTTCATCGCCTGATCGCAGCCGTCCATAAAGAATACAGCGTTTCCCGCGAGAAGCGCTCCAAAGGCCGCCTCCATATCCGGCAGTTTTTTCACGTCCGCGATTCCCAGACTGTTGTTTCTTATAAACTCCTGGATCTGCTCCGGAGATATCTCCCAGAAATGATTTACCATTTTTCCAATGGCGGAATCATCCAGCATCATATTGGAAACCGCAACTTCAATATACACCATCAGGCAGTCCACCCTGGGACCGTCTCCCAGCCGCATGGGGCGGATCAGGATATCGGCGCAGTTTTTGCATCTTTTTCGGATATAAGCTTCATTTTCTCTGAGGTTTGAAGAAATTTTTGTTTTTTCCATTTTTCATCACCTGAACCATAAAAAAAGAGAGACATCTTCTATCTCTCTTATCATAACCAGCTTATATATTTTTATTTACGTTTTCCGTTTTTTTCCTGATTCGCCGCTTCCTCCCTGATGGAGCGTATGATCGCTTCCCTCTGGTTTTCGATATGGCGGTAGGAAATTTCCTGGGCTCTTTTTACATCTCTTTCTTTAATGGCGCGGTAAATCTCTTCATGCTCCTTTACAAGGATCTTCCGTGTATCTTCATCCTTGAGATACTCCACACGATAGCGGTAGATCTGTTCCCGGAGATTATTCAGCACCTGGTTTAAGCGCCGGTTATCAGACGAGCGGTAGATCACCTCGTGAAAGTCCACATCCGCCTCCGCCAGCTTCACCAGATTCCCGTCCTCCGTCATACTCTCAAATTTACGGGCGGCCTCCCAGAGCTTTTCCAGTTGTTCCTCCGTCATACAGGAGCAGGCTTTCTGGATAGAAAGATTCTCCAGGGCGATCCTCACTTCCAGCACATCGTTAAGATCCTTCTCTGTAATATTCGCCACCTGAGCGCCTCTTCTTGGGATCATGACCACCAGGCCCTCCAGTTCCAGCTTGCGCATGGCTTCCCGGACCGGAGTCCTGCTGACTCCCAGCCGTTCCGCAAGAGCGATCTCCATCAGCCTTTCTCCCGGCCTGAGTTCTCCCTTGAGTATGGCTTTTCTCAAAGTATTAAACACCACGTCGCGCAGCGGCAGATATTCGTTCATGTCAACGGAAAAATCATTCATCTTCTGTACCTCCCCTGGGGTTGTAGATCCTGGCGGCAAACACGGTCTTCGCCAGAGCGCTTTTTTTCAGAGCGTCCGCCGCAGCAAAAAGCTTTCTTTTATCCTCAAAGATTCCAAACACCGTAGGACCGCTTCCGCTCATCATCGCCTTCATTGCTCCCCGCGCTTCCATAAAATCCTTGATTTCCTGGATCACCGGATATTTTTCAATGATTCCGGGTTCAAATACATTCTCCATTTTTTCCGTCATGGAATGCAGATCGCCTTTTTGGATGTCCCGGATCATACCGTCAATGTCCGGATGCTTATTGATCTCATCAAGCTTCAGATTTTCGTAAGCTGTCTTTGTGGAGACGCTGATCCCCGGTTTTCCCACCAGCACATAACAGTTGGGGAGCGGAGAGAGAGGCGTAAGCTTTTCCCCGATCCCTTCTGCCAGAGCCGTTCCTCTCATCACACAGTAAGGCACGTCGGCTCCGATCTTGACCGCCCGCTCCATCAGCTCTTTCTGATTGAGCCCCAGACGGAAAAGACGGTTCACGCCTACCAGGGCGGCGGCGGCGTCCGAGCTTCCTCCTGCCATGCCTGCCGCTACAGGAATCGCTTTTGTCAGTTTCATGCTTATGCCTTCCTGTATCTGAAATTCCTCCATAAGAAGTTTGGCGGCTTTATATACCAGATTTCTTTCATCACAGGGAATATAAGGCAGATTTACCGTCAGAGAGATCCCCGGAGCCTGTTTTCTGCGTATATCAAGTGTATCGTACATCCGTATGGTCTGCATGATCATACGCACTTCATGATATCCGTCCTCTCTTTTTCGGATCACATCAAGTCCCAGATTGATTTTTGCCATTGCTCTCAGCCGCATAAGCTTCTCCCCTGTTCTTTCGTTTTTTAGCATCTGTGTTTTTTGTATACGGTTTCCTGTACTTTGTATACAATTTCTTTTTATATTCTAAATGATTCTCCGCGGAATTTCAATAACCTTTCTCCTGCTTTTCTCATTCCTCTACTTTTTTTATCAGCAGTAGCGGCTGTCCCTGTTCGATCTCCCCGTTTTCCAGATCGTTTCTGACGCAGATTTCTTCCACTGTCGTATAAAATTTTTTTGCGATATCCCAGAGCGTATCTCCGGATTTTACCATATAAACGGTGATTCCCGGCATGCTGCGTACCTTTTCCTTATCAAGAGGCTGAACTTCTACCTTATCAATGATCATTTCCTCTGTACAGCTTATCACAAGCACGTTCAGGCTTACGGTGGCTTTTACTTCAATCTCATTGCTGTCCACCATGGTGGTCGCCATCTGTTCCAGATCCGCATGAAGATGGTATACGCTGTCTTTCGATATCCCTCTTGCCTCTACGGTATGTGTAAAGGGAAGGATTGTTTCCATGGAATAAAACGGCATATCGTCGTTCCCGATGATATAAAGGATCCTCATATGTACGATTCCTTCCACCTGGACGCCGTTCTCTACAACAGTTGTTTTATCCACCTTCACTCTGCCCTGTCCATGACAGATCTGAAGTATTTTCCCCTGGGTTTCCTTTACGCCGATCCTGTCGGACAGACGGCATTTGGAGAAGTTCCTGATCAGAAGGCTTTCAAGCGTTTCCTTCTTTCCCTGGGGAATACACTGACAGAAAGGAGAATAAACATCCAGGATCACCTCATGGTCTTCCTCCTGATACAGTTTCATATCAAGCTCCAGCACTACATCCGCTATGAGCAGCCTCTCTTCTCCGTCGGCGTCCGGCTTTACCTCCACAGACTGATGGATAACAGAATACTCCATATTGGGGATCATTTCTGCAGTACAGCCTCCACATTCCACCTCTCCGGTAAAGGGAACAGAGTACTCCAGCCACTGAAGGGAACCAGTTTCGTCGTCTCCTGTGTACATGACGAAAACAAACAGCTCTCCTTTCGCTCTTATCATGCCGTCCTCCGGCCGCAGATCCAGGCCTCTTACCTCAGTTGTATGCCACAGAAGTTCCGCAATATTAGGTTTATTGGACGCCAGCGTGATCTCCTCTTTTTTCCGGAGCGTATCTTTTTTATGTACGGCAAGACTCAAAAGCCGCATTGTTTTCTTTTTTACCGATATGGACTCATCGTCCAGAGCCGCGGGAAGACGGACTCCGTTCAGTTCATCCACCACCGCGTAGAAAGTCACTACCGCCTTAATGTTCAGTTTTCTGGAATGTATCAGATAAAGGCTCAGATCCTCGATCTCCCATTTCAGGCAGAGCTTATCCCCGCTTACGATTCCCTCCAGGTTCAGCGTTTCTTCAATGGGGAGTCTGGCGGACAGACTGTACACCCTGCCTTCCTCCTCGCCAACATAGAGAAGATCTACGTTCAGGTTTCCTCTGAGAAAGGCGTGGCCGTCGTTAAGACGTACTTCTTCCATTGTCACGTCCCCTTTATTCTGGATCATTCTTCCGATGTCAGGCTTCGCGTCCGGCACATTATAATCCATATCAAAAGTAACCTGACTGGCCGCCCTGTTTTTTATACGGAGCATCTGAATATCTTCTTTTCTTAATTCCACTTTGCTTTCCTCCTGGTCATTTACTGAAACTGCACCGGTTCTTCCCGGTACTCTGTTTTTACTACAATATACGGGTAAGAAGGCTCGCCGCTCTGGCTGCTTTTTGAAGGCCCGATGAGTTTCGTCTCAAAAAAGACCGCCGTGGACGATGCGGAGAGGTCTGTCACCTGTATGCTGTAGCCTCCGCTCATCTGTCTTCCATAGCCTTTGATCAGATACATATCTTCCCCGCTCTGATAGACCATCTGGAATTCCGCAGCCTTCTTTTCTTCGATCAAGGCAGCCGCTTCCTCCGGAATCCCGGCGCTGTCCATCACTGTATATTTAAGAGGCGTCCTCTCCGCCTCCTCAATGCGTATTGCGCGGCATCCGCTTAACGCCAGAAGAGCCGCAACAATCCAGAGCAGGAAGGCTGCTTTTTTCATAAAATGCCACCCCAGTCTGTTCCTCAGTATGTATTCTATGTGGAAGAAAAAAGATTTATTGCAAGTATTTTCCAAAATGAGTATAATTGTTCTGTAGCGTCAGTCTACACCGGCTTTGGCGCATCTTTCCAGGAAGGCCGCGCCGCTTTTGAGATAAAACTTACAAAGAGGTAATGGAAATGATACGTTTTATATTGATCGTAATTACAGTAGTAGGATTTCTGATCCTGTCCATTCCTATTCTTCTGGCAGAATGGATCATTGGAAAATTTGCCCCCATAAAAAAGGACGTCAGTTCCCTGCGTCTCATCCAGGGCCTATTCAGATTTATTCTGAAGATCGCCGGAACCAGGATCACTGTTATCGGAGAGGAGAATGTCCCGAAAGACACTCCTGTGCTCTATATCGGCAACCACCGGAGCTATTTTGACATTCTTCTGACTTATACCCGCTGCGTGCGGCGTACCGGCTACATTGCCAAAAAAGAGATGGAACGGTACCCTCTCCTCTCCAACTGGATGAAATATCTTCACTGTCTGTTTCTTGACCGCAAAGATATCAAACAGGGATTAAAGACTATCCTTACCGCCATTGAAAAAATCAAGTCGGGAATTTCTATCTGCATCTTTCCGGAAGGCACCAGAAATAAAAATCAGGATGAATCTGAACTTCTTCCCTTTCATGAAGGAAGCTTTAAGATCGCCAGTAAGACCGGATGCCCCATTGTTCCCATTGCAATGAACAATACGGCGGAAATTTTTGAGGCGCATTTTCCGAAGGTAAAACCATGTCATGTGGTGATCGAATACTGCGCCCCGGTTTATGTAAAAGACCTGGACAGAGACGCCCAGAAGCATCTGGGAACCTACACCCGGAATATCATTCAGGAAACCATAAAGAAAAACCAGTCTCTTGTGTAGGCAGGGATATCACAGCAGATACCTTGCCAGCCAGACAGACGCCGCTATCCCGGCAAGGGTGGCCGTAAGGGCCCCCGCCAGAGTATACCTTGTCTTCTGTACCCCCACGGAACCAAAGTAAACACTCATACAGTAAAATACGCTCTCTGTGGAGCTCAGGATCAGGCTGGCTGTGAATCCTGTCAGGGAATCTGTTCCAAATTCCTTGAATATATCCAGAAGAAGTCCGGACGCCGCGCTGGAAGAAAACAGCCGCACAAGAGCCAGCGGCACGATCTCCGGAGAAATCCCCGCGGCGGACGTCACTTTTCCAAGAACATTTCCCAGAAAATCCAGAAAACCGGAAGCCCTTAAGACGCCTACGCCTGTCATCAGCCCGATCAGTGTGGGAATCAGATTCTTTACGATTTTCAGTCCGTCCCCGGCTCCTTCCAGAAAATCATGATAAACGTCTCTTTTTACCAAAAGCCCGTAGCCTATTACATAAAACAATATAAGAGGGATCAGCATACTGGAAAGAAATGAAATCATTTTCACAACTGTCTCTCCTTTCTGTCCGCGATCCGGCAGAAAATAACGGCTGCCCCGGTGCTCACTGCCGTAGCCAGGAGCGCGGGGCCCACGATAGCAGTTGGATTCACGCTGCCGTACTGGGTGCGGTAAGCGATCATATTTACGGGGATCAACTGCAGAGAAGACACATTAATGATCAGGAAAGTACACATTTCATTGCTTGCAATTCCTTTTTTCTGTCCTCCGGCTCCTGTTTTTCTTCGCTTTTCCTCCAGATCCGCCAGTTCTCTGACAGCGATCAGTCCCGAGCTTGTACTGGCCCATGATAGCCCCAGGCAGTTTGAAAGAAAATTTAAGCAGATAAATCTGCCCGCTCTGGAGTCAGGATCTATCCGCGGAAACAAAAATCGGATCAGAGGCCGCATTTTTCCTGCGATTCCCGCCACCAGTCCTGTATTCTCCGCAATCTTCATGATACCTGTCCACACGGCTGTGATCCCCGCCATGGAAATACAGAGGCTTACCGCCTCCCCGGATGAGGAAACGACCGCCTCTGACACTTCCTTAAGATTTCCTGTAAAAGCTCCGTAAATAATCCCCACCAGGATCATTCCGCCCCACAAATATGTCATCAGAAACTCTCCGCCGTCATTGCGTTCTCCATATTTTATTCCTCTGAGCGGACTGTCAGAACCGGATCGGAAACCAGATTTCAGATTGTAATAGATTAAAAAGCGTCAGAACCGGAACTTGCCGGAACTGGCGCTTCTTAATTGCGGCTTATTTACTGCTTCATATCATATATAATTTCTTTTTATTTAATATAAACCTTGTCGAGATGCCAGATGTCCTTTACATACTCCTCGATAGTTCTGTCGGAAGAGAACTTTCCGCTGCATGCGGTATTCATCATAGCCATTCTCGCCCAGCGCTTCTCGTCTCTGTATGCGGCTTCCACACGCTCCTGCGCTTCCGCATAGGAACGGAAATCAGCCAGAGTAAAGTACTGGTCGGCTTTGTCAAATCCCTTAGTATACAGAAGAGAATCGTAAATATCACGGAACAGTTCTGTATCGCTGGAGAATGTTCCATTGATCAGCTCCATGAGAACCTGACGGATCTCGCCGTCTGTGTTGTAGATCACATGAGGATCATAGCCGCCGTTATTCTCGTAGTTGATAACTTCGTCAGCGCTGAGACCGAAGATGAAAGCGTTTTCTGCTCCTACCTCTTCCACGATCTCCACGTTCGCGCCGTCCATGGTTCCCAGTGTGGGCGCGCCGTTGAGCATGAACTTCATGTTACCTGTACCGGACGCCTCTTTACTTGCAGTAGAAATCTGCTCGGAAACGTCTGCCGCCGCAAAGATCATCTCCGCATTGGATACGCGGTAGTTCTCGATAAATACTACTTTCAGCTTGTTGTCGATGGACTTGTCGTTGTTCACAACATCAGCCACGGAGTTGATCAGTTTGATGATCTTCTTCGCGCGGGCGTATCCTGCGGAAGCTTTCGCTCCGAAGATAAAGGTTCTGGGATAGAACTCCATGCCCGGATTTCTCTTCAGCTTATCGTACAGATAGATCACATGCAGGATATTCAGAAGCTGGCGTTTGTACTCGTGAAGTCTCTTAACCTGTACGTCGAAGATGGAATGAGGATCCACCTCCACACCGTTGTGCTCCAGGATATATTTCGCAAGGCGCTGCTTGTTCTGGAACTTGATGTTCATAAATTCCTGCTGGGCTCTCTCGTCGTCCACATACAGTTTAAGCTTGCTGATCTGAGAGAGATCTGTGATCCAGTCCGGACCGATGTGGTCTGTTACCCATTTCGCCAGAAGCTGGTTTCCGTGAAGAAGGAACCGTCTCTGGGTAATGCCGTTTGTCTTGTTGTTGAATTTCTCCGGCATCATCTCATAGAAGTCCTTCAGCTCCTGATTCTTCAGAATCTCTGTATGAAGCTGTGCCACACCGTTTACAGAGAAACCTGCAACAATGGCAAGATGGGCCATCTTCACCTGGCCGTCATAGATGATAGCCATTTTCTTGATCTTCTCGTAGTTGCCCGGATATTTCGCCTGCACTTCGATGATGAAGCGGCGGTTGATCTCCTCGATGATCTGGTACACACGGGGAAGCAGTCTGGAGAACAGCTCGATAGGCCATTTTTCCAGAGCTTCGGACATAATGGTATGGTTGGTGTACGCCACGCATTTGGTGGTAACGTCCCATGCCTCGTCCCATCCAAGGCCTTCCTCATCCATAAGGATACGCATCAGCTCTGCTACTGCAACGGTAGGATGGGTATCGTTCATCTGGAAAACTGCCTTCTCATAGAGTTTCCTGATGTCGCTGTGCTGTTTTTTGTATTTGGCAATGGCTGCCTGGAGGCTTGCGGATACGAAGAAGTACTGCTGTTTCAGACGCAGCTCCTTACCTGCCATATGGTTGTCGTTGGGGTAAAGCACCTCTACGATATTGCGGGCAAGGTTCTCCTGCTCCACTGCCTTCTTATAATCACCCTTATCGAAAGAGTCCAGACCGAAGTCTACGATAGGCTCCGCGTCCCAGATACGAAGGGTGTTTACGATATCATTGTTATATCCCAGGATCGGCATATCGTATGGAATCGCCTTTACCGCCTGGTATCCCTCATGGATAAAACGGTTTGAGCCTGTAGCTGGATCATATTCTACGCGCACATATCCGCCGAAGTGTACTTCCTTGGCGTATTCCGGACGGCGCAGTTCAAAAGGATAGCCGTTTTTCAGCCAGTTATCCGGCACTTCCACCTGGAATCCGTCTCTGATCTCCTGCTTGAACATACCGTAATGATAGCGGATGCCACATCCGTAAGCACAGTAGTTCAATGTTGCCAGAGAATCCAGGAAACAGGCTGCAAGACGTCCCAGTCCTCCGTTTCCAAGCGCCGGATCCGGCTCCTGATCCTCGATCACGTTCAGATCCAGGCCAAGCTCTTCCAGAGCTTCCTTTACCTCATCGTAAGCGGTAAGGTTGAGAAGGTTGTTGCCCAGAGCGCGGCCCATAAGAAATTCCATGGACATATAATATACGATTTTGGGATCCTGTTCCTTAAATGCGTTCTGTGATTCAAGCCAGTTGTCAATGATGACGTCCTTCACCGTATAGCTGACTGCCTGGAAGATCTGCTCCTGTGTAGCTTCTTCCAGCGTTTTGCGGTAAAGGAATTTTACATTTTCTTTTACGCTTTCCTTGAAAGCTTCCTTCTTGAACTGCTTATTAATCATATTTTTCTCCTCCTACAGTCTGGTCACGCCAAAGACTACATTCTCTTTGTTGATATTCCATTCTTTCACGTAGCCGTCTGTTTCGCCCAGATTCATTTCATCTGCCAGTACCTCAGACATGATCTCTTCTTTATGGTCTTTCATAATGTTCATAATATGCTCATTATCTTTTGCGGAAACGCGGATCTTGTCCATTACCTCGAATCCGGCTTCTTTTCTCATAGTCTGGATCTTGCTGATGATCTCGCGGACAAAGCCCTCCTCGATCAGCTCCGGCGTCAGGTTCGTGTCAAGAACAACTGATGTCTCTCCATCGCTCTCTGTCACGTAGCCCTCCGTCTGGGCTGTCTCGATGAGAAGATCCTCTTCCGTAAGCTCCACTTTGTTTCCGTCGATATCCAGGGTAAGGAGTCCTGTGTCTCTCAGTTCCTTCATGGCCTGGATTCCGTTGATCTCCGAAAGCGCCGTGCGGATACCGTTCAGGAGTTTTCCGTATTTCGGTCCCACGGTGCGCAGCTGAGGTTTGAAGCTGTAGGAAATAAAGGATTCCACATCTTTGGCAAATTTTACTTCTTTTACATTCAGCTCATCTGCAATGATATCCACATAGAACTGTCCCACCTCTTTGTCAGTCTTGACGAACATGGTGCCGATAGGCTGGCGGTTCTTGATGTTGGCTGTATTTCTTGCCGCGCGGCCCAGAACCACGATCTTCAGAACTTCTTCCATATCGTCTTCCAGTTCTCTGTCGATCCATTCTTCTTTCACTTCCGGATAATCGCACAGATGGATGCTCTCCGGAGCGGTTTTGTCGATGCTCCGTACAAGGTTCTGGTAAATATCCTCCGTCATAAACGGGATCATGGGCGCGGCCGCCTTGGAGATCGTCACAAGGGCGGTATAAAGAGTCATGTAGGCGTTGATCTTATCCTGCTCCATTCCCTTTGCCCAGAAGCGCTCGCGGCTTCTTCTTACATACCAGTTACTCATCTCATCCACGAATTCCTGAAGGGCTCTCGCGCTCTCCGGGATCCGGTAGTTCGCCAGATGGTCGTCCACAGCCTTCACCACGGAGTTCAGCTTGCTTAAGAGCCATTTGTCCATGACCGGAAGACTGCTGTAATCTAAAGTATATTTTGTCGCGTCGAAATTGTCAATATTCGCGTAAAGTACGAAGAATGCATAGGTGTTCCACAGTGTGCTCATGAACTTGCGCTGTCCTTCCACAACGGCCTTGCCGTGGAAGCGGTTCGGCAGCCAGGGCGCGCTGTTCACGTAGAAATACCAGCGGATAGCGTCCGCGCCGTATTTCTCCAGCGCCTCGAAGGGATCTACCGCGTTTCCTTTGGATTTACTCATTTTCTGGCCGTTCTCATCCTGCACATGACCCAGAACGATAACGTTCTTATAGGGAGCCTTGTTAAAGAGCAGGGTGGATTCCGCCAGCAGGGAGTAGAACCATCCTCTTGTCTGGTCCACCGCCTCGGAGATGAAATCCGCCGGGAACTGCTGCTCGAAGAGATCTTTGTTCTCAAAAGGATAATGATGCTGCGCGAAAGGCATCGCGCCGGAGTCAAACCAGCAGTCGATCACTTCCGGCACACGGTGCATGGTTTTGCCGCATTCCGGACACTTAATGGTGATCTCGTCGATATAGGGACGGTGAAGCTCCACTGTCTTCGCTTTCTCGTCGCCGCTCATCTCATAGAGCTCCTGACGGCTTCCGATGGAGTGCATGTGTCCGCACTCGCACTGCCAGATATTTAAGGGAGTTCCCCAGTAACGGTTACGGGAGATACCCCAGTCCTGAACGTTCTCCAGCCAGTCGCCGAAGCGGCCCTTGCCGATGCTCTCCGGGATCCAGTTGATAGTGTTGTTGTTGCGGATCAGGTCCTCTTTCACCGCGGTCATCTTGATGAACCAGGATTCTCTCGCGTAGTAGATAAGAGGAGTATCGCATCTCCAGCAGTGGGGATAATCATGCTCGAATTTCGGCGCTTCAAAAAGCTTGCCCTCTTTATCCAGGTCTTTAAGGATCATGGGATCCGCTTTCTTTACAAACACGCCGGCGTAGTCTGTCTCGGCGGTCATATTGCCCTGTCCGTCCACGAACTGTACGAAAGGCAGGCCGTATTTCTGTCCCACGCGGTTATCGTCCTCACCGAACGCCGGGGCGATGTGTACGATTCCGGTACCGTCGCTCATGGTAACATAGCCGTCGCAGAGTACGAAGAAACCTTTCTTTTTCTGCTTCGCCGCAGCCTCTCCCGCGCATTTGAACAGAGGCTCGTATTCCTTATATTCCAGATCTGTACCCTTATAGGTTTCCAGAACTTCGTACGCCTTTTCTCCTTCTTCCTTTGCCAGCTTGCCCAGCACCTTGTCAAGAAGGGCTTCCGCCATATAGTAGGTGTATCCGTCCGCAGCCTTTACCTTGCAGTATGTCTCGTCCGGATTGACGCAGAGACCTACGTTGGAGGGAAGGGTCCAGGGCGTTGTGGTCCATGCCAGGAAATAGGCGTCCTCGTCCTTCACCTTGAAGCGGACGATGGCGGAACGCTCTTTTACCGTCTTGTATCCCTGAGAAACCTCCTGCGCGGAAAGCGGGGTTCCGCAGCGGGGACAGTAGGGAACGATCTTAAATCCTTTATAAAGAAGGCCTTTGTTCCAGATCTCCTTTAAAGCCCACCACTCGGACTCAATATAGTTGTCGTCATAGGTAACATAAGGATGTTCCATATCCGCCCAGAAACCTACTGTGGAAGAAAAGTCCTCCCACATGCCCTTATATTTCCAGACGCTTTCCTTACATTCTTTGATGAAGGGCTCCATTCCGTAAGCCTCGATCTGCTCCTTACCGTCCAGGCCAAGCTTCTTCTCCACTTCCAGTTCCACCGGCAGTCCGTGGGTATCCCAGCCCGCCTTACGGGGAACCATATATCCCTTCATGGTACGGTATCTGGGGATCATATCCTTGATAACACGGGTCAGCACATGGCCGATATGGGGTTTGCCGTTGGCCGTGGGCGGTCCGTCGTAGAAAGTGTAGGTTTCGCCTTCTTTGCGGTTCTCCATACTTTTCTCAAAAATATGGTTTTCTTTCCAGAACTGTTCGACCTTTTTTTCACGGTCAACAAAATTCAGATTCGTATCTACCTTCTGATACAAAGTAAACTCCTCCTTTTTCTCATTGTCATGAAAGCTGTGGATCGCTCCGTGCTCCGCACTCTCGCGCTCCTTCCCGTATTCGCAATCCGGCCTGGCGTCCTACTGGCTCATACGGGTCAGCCCGTCCAATGTCTGTGCATCTGCGTAAGCGAGCTTACGCAGATGTACATCCGCTGTCCGGGGCTTTTAAAAATAATATACCATCCAAATTGCTCCGCACTCCGTGCTCTCGCAATTCTGCAAAATATTCGGAATTCGCAGGACCCCTGCCCCGCTTCTTCCTCATATTTTGGCGGGTCCCAAGACCGGATATTCACCTTTGTGCAAGCACAAGTGAATATCCGGTCTTTTGACCCTGGTATAAATAAAAGCCCCCGTCCTGTAAAAGGACGAAGGCTGTATATACATTCGCACCACCTGTTACACTGTACGGGCATAATACGCCGATACATGTCCCCTCTAACGGCGGGAGAACCGTCTTCCCCTACTTCTTAAGGTTCAGGAAAGAGACTCCGGAGTGATCTTCTGCCGGGACTACTTGCGCCGGGCTTCCACCTGTCCCCGGCTCTCTGAAGCGTTCGTACTTCTGCCTGTGTTCCATAAAGTTCCATATCCTACACGGTCGGGACTCTGCGGAACCTCTTCCGACATACTGTCTCCATCACAGTCTTTACATATTACATGTGCTTTTTCATTATACGGTGTCAAAAAACCATATGTCAAGGGTTTTTCCCGCATTTCGTGGAAAATACAGCCTTGTAACAGAAATATAGTATGATATAATAAACTGATAAAAAGCAGGAAAGGCTATGCTTATGAAAAAATACAGAAATCATTTTATAAAAAAGACACTCTGTGGATTTATGGCAGCGGTTATGGTCTTTGCCCTTCCTTCCTCCGCGCAGGCCGCCGAGGAGGGCTCCTATCAGGGCGCGCCTGTCGTAACCGCCACTCCTACGCCGAATCCTCATACGCAGTATTATAATCAGGCGCCGGACACCGACAGCATTAAGGAATGGCCTGCCGGTCCGAAGATTGAAGGTGAATCCGCTATTTTGATGGATATGACTACAGGCGCAGTCCTGTACTCAAAAAACGCGGACAAAGCCCAGTATCCCGCCAGTATTACAAAGATCATGACAGCTCTTCTGGCCTGTGAGCATCTGGATATGAACGGAAAAATCGTCATGTCTGAAAGCGCCGCTTACGGTATCAGCGTCAGCGACAGTTCCAGTATCTATGCGGATACAGGGGAAGAATTCACCATGGAACAGGCATTGATGGCCGTTATGCTCCAGTCGGCCAATGAGATGACACTGGCCCTCGCCGAAAACACCTCCGGCTCTGTAAAAAAGTTTGTGGAACTGATGAACCAGAAGGCAAGACAGCTTGGATGTACCAATACTCATTTTAATAATCCTCACGGGCTTCCGGACGAGATGCATTATACCACTGCCGCCGACATGGCGAAGATTGCCCGGGCAGCTTTTTATAATCCCACCTTCCGCCGTTACGTTACCAGAGGATATTATGAGATCCCGCCTACCAACAAGTTCGGGGAAACCCGGTATCTTCTGAATCATCACAAAATGATGGAAGGACAGCAGTACGCATACGACGGCGTCCTTGGGGGAAAAACAGGCTACACGGAGGCTGCCGGAAATACGCTTGTGACTTACGCCCGCAGGGGAAACCTGTATCTGGTTGCCGTGGTAATGCAGTCTGTAAACGGAGCCTACTCAGATACCGCCGCGCTTCTGGACTACGGCTTTAATAACTTTACCCGGCAGGCAGTCCGTTCAGGCGCTGAAGATATTTCTGCCTCCTATCTGCCCGCGGAAAAGTATATCCGGAAGGATTACCGGAATTCGGTTCTCTTTTATTCTCTGAAAATGCCTTCCGTCACTCTTCCAAACGGCATCAATGTGGACCGGCTTTCTTCCAGCAGGAAGATCAAAAAAAATCCGGCAGGGCTCCCGCTTCTGGAGACCACTTACGTTTTCAACGGCCACCAGGTAGGAACTGCCAGACATTATCAGAAAACATTGTTTTCAGATCTTCTCTTCTGAAATTTTCATTTTTCTTTTTTTGCGGAGGGAATCCCTTTTTCTGCGGATTTCCTCCGCTTTTTCTTCCCCTACGTTTTTCAGGGTCTTCACCGCGTAATAGCGGCCACCGTCTGTTTTTCTGACGCGTATCTTTCCCTTTACAAACCCGTGCTCCTGGCACAGGGAAACGCTCTCGTATGATTTTGAATTGTTGACGAACCACCGGATCTTCCGCTTTGCGGGAAGATGGCACCGGGGACAACGGGTACTGGCAACCTCGCGGTCTTTCATAATTTTCTCTTTATCTTCAAATTCCCTGGAAATATATTTATCGTAAGCCGGATAGGAAATATGGATTTCATCTTTTCTTTTTTGAGGATTCTGGTATACGTCTACAGAAAAGTAAGGCAGGATCTCCTCTTTATCCAGTTTACGGAATATCTGCGCCGTGTATTCTGCATCCTCTCCGGCTCTGTGGAAGCATTTATCCTTGGGAATTCCAAAGGTCTCCACCGCGTATTCCAGGCTGCGGCGAAGCTTTCTCTGCTCATGGAACCAACTGAAAAGCTTCTGCACATCATAATAACGCACCGGTCCGGGCAGAAGGCGGAGCATATCATAATATTTCAGATTTCTCTGGAATTCTGTCAGATCCTGATTTCCCCAGGTACAGAAAATATAATCTGTTCCGCACCATTCCAGAAATTCTCCGGCTGCCTGGGAAAAGGGCACGCCATCCAGAAGATCCTTATAGTCCATGTGGATGACCTCATGGATATTGTCATGGATCCAGTTATATACCTCGGGCCGGATGATCTGGTGAAAATTCCCTGTTACTTCTCTCTCGCTATTCATTTTTACCGCACCGATTTCAATGATCTCAAAGGGAAGTTTTTTATCTGAACCCTTTTTCCCCTCGGGACTCTGATTCCATTCCAGGTCAAATACTATGTAATCCATAAACAGCTTCTTTCTTCATCATGTTTCATTATACAGGGCGCTGATCAGGCTCTCCTGAAATTTCTCCCGGTCCGCCCCTGTCAGAGCAAACACATTAGCCTCGCTCTCTTCATTTCTCCACCACCGGAAGCCTCCCAGCACCGCGCCTCTGGCCGGACCGTCGGAACAGTCCACATCCAGGATCTGAGGCGTTCCGCTGAAAATTTCCGGAGAGAGCAGATACATCAGAGGAACCACATCATGAACGCTGGTTTCTCCCCTGTACTTCTCCGAAGTATTTTCCAGGGAGAAGCCCATCATATCGCCGCAGGCTCTTGCTACCGGATAACCGGACTGACAGAGCTTGAGAATCTGACCTCTTGTAAGAGTACATTGTTCCGTCACATCAAGCCCGCACATAACGAGAGGAATTCCAGCATGGAGAACAATCCTCGCCGCCTCGGGATCAGCATAAAAATTAAACTCCGCCGCCGGGGTAACATTTCCTCCGCAGAGAGAACCGCCCATAAAAAGGATTTCCTCTATCTTCTTTTTTATTTCCGGAAAAAGCCTGAGAAGTACGGCAACATTTGTCAGCGGCCCTGTAGCCACCAGCGTCGCTTTTTCTCCCTCCGGAAGTCCGGAAAGCGTCCGGTATATAAAGACAACCGCAGGCTCCTTTTCCGCTTCCCTGAAGGATAAGGGAAGCGTACAGGATCCAAGACCGCTCTCTCCGTGAGTCTCCGGCGCATACTGGGGTTCCTTTACAAGAGGCGTCCCCATGCCTCTTGCCACCGGAACATCCATTCCATAGAAAGACGTAAGATCAAGGGCATTCCTGGTTACTTTTTCAATATCCTGGTTGCCGCTTACTGTAGTCACGCCTAATATTTCAAAAGCATCCCTGTGCGCGGCGGCATAGGCCAGCATCAGAGCGTCGTCCACTCCGGGATCACAGTCTATGATTAATTTTTTTCTCTTCATGTGCGTCTCCCTGTTTCCTGTTTTTCCACATCTTCTGTTCTGAACCGGAAAGTTTGTCCACATTTCCGGCGTTTGTCCTGTGCATAAGTATAACAGACCGGGGATATTGTTTCAATATGGCATTCTGATTGCACGTCTGTCCGATCGCATTCGCAGACGGAACTTTCTGTAGATAAAATCACTACGGACAAAAGGAGCGCGGCCGTTTTATCCGGCTGCGCTCTCCTTTTGCTTCTGTATTTATTTGTCCGTCCGGTCTACTTGATCGCTGCGCACAGCTCCGATCCCAAGTCCTCCGGGACCTACATGAGTCCCTATACTGGCGGTAAGCGGAAAATAAACCATTTCCATATCCGGAAAATTTTCCGCAAGCTCTTTTTTGAAGGCTTCCAGCTTATCCGCCTCCATCGCTGTGTTCGCAAGACCGATCTTCAGCTTTCCCTCCCGTCGCAGAGGAGCAAGACGGGTAGACACGTCGTGCTTCAGCGCGTCCAGCATAGTCTGAAAAGCCGACTTCATTCCCCGGGCTTTTGCATAAGATTCCAGCTTTTCACCCTGAATAGTAAGAACCGGCTTTACCCTGAGAACAGTACCCAGAGCTGCTGCTGCGGCAGTGATCCGTCCGCCCTTTTTCAGATACTCCAGAGTATCCACCGCGATATAAATCGTGGCGTCCATTGCCTCCTTTTCCAGAATTTCTTTGATCTCTGCAGCGCTCTTTCCGGCCTCTGCAAGATTTCTGGCTTCCAGAGCCGCCACTGCCTGGGTAACTGAGATCCTGTGATCGTCCACCACAAAAACTTTTCCTTTATAGGGTTCCTCAGCAGCCAGAAGAAGAGACGTCTGGCAGGTACTGCTCAGTCCGGAAGACATTGGAATAAAAACAATCTCATCATGAGTTTCCAGAAGTCTGTCCCACATGGCGGTAACATCGCCCGGAGACGGCTGGGATGTAGAGATCACAGCTCCCTGGCTTTGACGCCGATAAAATTCCTCCAAAGAGATATCTGTTCCTTCACAATATGTTTTGCCGTCGATGATCACGGGCATGGGAAGGATATGGAGTCCGTATTTCTCCTCCTCCGACGGCATGATTCCGCAGTTGCTGTCCGCTATAACCGCAATTTTAGGCATGATATACCTCCAAAGTATAAATTGACCATTATTATAACACGTGTTAAAATTATAGCAAAACAGCGGCCAAATCACAATGAACAAAAAGCTAAAAATGTAAGTTATTTATACAAAGAAGGGAAAGTGTCAGTTAAATGGAGGATAAACGGATTGTCAAAACAAAGCGAAGCCTGAAAAAAGCGCTGACAGATATGCTGGAAAAAGAAGACTTCGAGCATATTTCCATTACAGAGCTGTGCCGGAAAGCTGAGGTCAGCCGTATTACTTTTTACTCCCATTACAGCGATAAATATGCTCTTGTTGACGAGATCTTTAATGATATGCTGAAGATCGGAACGGAAGATTATTACAGGCGTCAGGAAAAAAACAATCCTTCCGGCAGGCTTACCGCCGGATACGTGAACATGCTGGACAGCATCCTGCAGGTTTATTACGACCAGTTTGATTTTTTTCAGCACACCGACCCTGAGAAGAATCCTTATCTGGCTTCCAGAATGTACAGTATTATCCTGGACACAGTGGAAATGCACACGCTCCATATTAGAAAAAGGCTCCGTCTGAAGTATTCTCCGAAAAAAATCGCCGGATTCGTCTGCTTCGGGATGTTCGGTTTTGTCAATGAAGCCCATAACGAAAAAGTCCCCCAGGAGCAGATCAACAAAGAGGCCCGAAACCTCCTGACAGATCTTCTCCGCTCAGGGGTGCTTGCGGAATCAGAAACGTTGTAGCGGGTTTGTAAAGATTTACCAAAACGTTTACCGCCATTTCTGACAAGAATAATACCTTTCCCAGGAGAAAAAGCGCAGAGGTCAATCCTCCACGCCTTCGCTTTCGAGAAACTGTACGACGGTCATGCTACCAATATCCACATTTTACCGTTCCTTTCCGTAACGCGCTTCGTCTACAAGCGCCTGAATATCATCCTCGCTGGATACGCCCAAGGCTTCAGCAGCCCCGGTAAAGGCGTCCTGCGCTTTTCGAATGGCCGCAGCAGAGGCGTTGCTTATAACAATCTCTCCATTCTGCTTTTGAAGGAACAGGATTTTATCGCCGGATTTCAGTCCAGCTTCTCACAAAAAACGTCCGCCCCTTCCGGCCTCCCGGTAAATTCCCGGGGCTGCCAGAGGAGCAGACGTTTTTTCTTATTGCAGGTATAAAATTTTCATGGCAGATCTGTAAAAAGCTTTTATTTATTACCACATTCCAAAGAATTCTTCATAATCCATGCTGTCTTCATTTCCGTTTTCCCAGTCGCGGAGGATACTTTCCTCATCGGAAGAATCCTGGCTGTCTTCACTGTCATCCGTATCTTCGCTGGTATCCTCGTCAAGCGTTACCGTTACAGTCTTTTCTTTATATCCGTCGCCGTCCATTACCTGAAGCGTTACTTCAACTTCTTCGCCTGGTTCATAATACTGAAGAAGCTCTATCAAGGACTCGATGCTGCGGACTCTCTTGCCGTCAAACTCTGTAATGACATTGTTTGCTTTAATTCCGGCCTTATCTGCAGCTCCGTCTTTTGTCACATCTCTTACAAATACACCTTCCGGAATACCGTAGGCCTGGCCTTCCTCGCTGACGGAGCTTCCTGTGATGGATAATACTCCGTGATTTTCCACAATATCTCTCGGCGTTTCGTTCATCAGATCTTCCAGAATATCAGATACGTCGGAGATCGCAATAGCATAACCCATTCCTTCTACTTCTGTAGACGCAAGCTTTGCGGAGTTGATGCCTACTACTTCTCCATCCATATTCAGAAGAGCTCCGCCGCTGTTGCCGGGGTTGATCGCCGCATCGGTCTGGATCAGATTCACTCCGTCAGAGTCTTCCTCCGCCTGGCCGTTATCATCCAACTGACGGTTCTTTGCGCTGACGATACCGGTTGTAACAGACTGTCCGTATCCAAGAGCATTTCCGATAGCGATGACCTGCTCGCCGATCTTCAGATCATCAGAGCTTCCGATAGGAGCAATAGTGATGGCGTCCATTGTGTCATCGGAAATATCGTCAAGGGCAACGGATACAACTGCAAGATCCCGATCCGCATCATAGCCCTTTACAGATGCTTCATATACTTCTCCGTCCACACAGGTAACAGATACATTATCCGCACCCTCGATCACATGATAGTTCGTTGCGATCAGAAGCTCGTCGTCATTCTTTCCTACAATGATTCCGGAACCGCTTCCCTCAACCTCCTGCTGGGTGGTAAAGCCGTTGCCAAAACCGAAGTATCCATAATAGTTCTGCACTTCTTCCACTGACTTTGTAGTAATGGAAACGACAAATTTCATTGCTTCTTCCGCAATATCGGAAACGTCAAGGCTTCCTTTTGCTTCTGTTCCGGAGTCGGAACTGCTTTCTTCCTTGCTGCCGGATGAATCTTTGTCGCTCTTAGTCTGAAGAAGCTCCGCTTTATTATCTTCCTTCGTTGCAGCTACCACATCTCTTTCATTCCATCCTGTCAGACGGTTTACGCCTTCATAAGCTCCTGCCGCAAGTCCTCCGGCAAGTACCGCGCAGATAGCGATTCCCGTACCTCTTTTCACTGCACGTTTCACTCTGCCTTTTTTCTTATTCTCTTTATCATCATTATTATTCTGGTTCATGTTATTTAACTGTGTATTCATATCTTCCATGAAAAATCCCCTCCTTGGAAATCTCTGTTTTCTTTTTATGCTCAGAGTATAGGAAAAATTTGTGTTGACTTTGTGGGAAAATTGTGAGGAATTTGTTAAATCTCCTTCGTTATTTTCCACAGACGCCGCATAATTTGACGTCAGATGGAAAAAATCCCTTTTAAGATATACTTTATCAGATATCTTTTTCCGCCGCAAGAAAAACACAGGAGGTTTCCATGAGCCAGCGTCAAAAAATCTGGCTGGCAGTATTTCTGTCCGCCGCTATTATACTGATCAGCTACACCATAGGCTACCAGCTTGCGGATTCCTGGCTGGAACGCCGGGAAACGCAGGAAACAGAGTCTTCCCGATAACAGATACAAAATAAGACGGTGCTTTTTGTCCCAAAGTATTTACGTGTCCGAAAGTTAGGTGTAAAATACAGACAGCACAGGAGACTGGCCTATCCGCTCTCCGTACAGAAAGGAATAGGCGGAATCACAAGGAGGACACATTATGTTAGATAAAAAAGTATCGGAACTTTTAAACAACCAGATCAACAAAGAATTCTACTCCGCGTATCTGTATCTGGACTTTTCCAATTATTATTATGACCAGGGTCTGGACGGCTTCGGCAACTGGTTTAAAGTTCAGGCTCAGGAAGAACGGGATCATGCCATGCTGTTTATCCAGTATATGCAGAACAATGGTGAGAAAATCGTGCTTGACGCCGTAGACAAACCGGACGTTGCTCTTACGGACGCAAAGACCGTCCTTGAAGAAACCTTAAAGCATGAGCAGTATGTAACCTCTCTGATCCACAATATCTACGACGCGGCATACTCTGTAAAGGACTTCCGCACCATGCAGTTCCTTGACTGGTTTGTTAAGGAACAGGGCGAAGAGGAAAATAACGCCGACAACCTTATCAAGCGTTTTGAGCTTTTCGGCGATGATCCGAAGAGCCTTTATATGCTGGACAACGAACTGGGCGCGCGAGTTTATGCCGCTCCGTCTTTAGTATTATAAGAAGCGATCCGCACAGGGGAGGGGCTCGGATGAGCCCCTCCCTTTCTTATGCCACGCCTCTTTCTTCCAGCCAGTCCAGAAGAATCTTTTTGCCCTTCTTCTTTTCTCTTGCCATAAACTGAAACTGAAGAATCGTCAGCCCGGTGAAGAATACGGTAATTACTGCCAGAACAAGAACAGATTTCCATATGCTTTCTCCTCCTGCGATAGTGCTGCGGAACGCGTCTACCGTATAGGTGAAGGGAAGATACCTATGGATCTTCGATACAAAAGAGGGAGAGATTTCTACCGGATAAGTGCCTGCGGAACCTGCAAGCTGCACTACCATAAAAATCAGCATCAGGAAACTTCCGACCTTTCCAAGAGCAACGTTAAAGAAGTACATGATCGAGGTAAAGGCAGCCGAGGCAAGGCAGGCAAAAAGGACGGTCTTTGTCATCTCCGCCGGAGTAAATCCGTCGATAAAATGAAGAAGCACGATCAAAAGGATTCCCTGAAGCAGGGCCACCGGATACAGCACGGAAGCTTTGGATGCCCACCATGCCGTACCGGATTTCAGTTTTCCTTTATATTCTGTCAGCGGATACATCAGGCAGAAGGCCAGACTGCCCACCCAGAGGCCCACGGACATCATATAAGGCGCCATGGCGTGACCGTTATTTTCCACTGCCGTCATCTTGGTTTCTTTTTCCTGTACCGGAGAGGCAAACATCTCCGTCATGCTCTCGTCTGCCTTTTTCTCCCTGATCTGCCCGGCTCCCTTTCCCAGACTGGACTGCAATGTTTCCGAGCCTTTGCCCAGTTCTTTTATACCCCTTCCAAGTTCCTTTGATCCCTCGTAAAGCTGTCCCGCTCCGTCATGAATCTGTCCTGATCCTTCAGACAGCTTTGAGGCTCCGCTGTTCAGGGCCTGGCTGCTGCCCTCCAGTCTGGAAGTTCCGGCATAAAGAGCAGCCGTTCCCTGGGAAAGCTGGCCGGCTCCCTCTGTCAGCATCTTTGCCCCTTCCGCAAGCTTTTCGCTTCCTTCTCTGAGAGGAGCGCCGTTTCTGTCCAGTTCCGCCGCTCCCTCTGTGTAGGCGGCAATTCCTTCGCTTAATGTATTTATCCCTTCGCCCAAAGTCTTTCCGCCGGAAGAAAGACGGCTGACTCCGGAAAGGACTTCGCTTCCCGCAGCCTTAAGATTTTCTGCTCCTTCCTCAAGAACGCTGTTTTTCTCCGTTACCGCCTGAATGCCTTCGCTCAGCTTTTGAATTCCCTGAGCTGCGTCTGGAAATGCTTCTGTTGCGGACTCCAGAGCACAAAGCCCGCCGGAAACCGCCTCTGCCCCCTGATTTACTGCTCCTGCTCCGTCATAAAGGGCTTTTACCGCGCTGGTGATCTCCGCCAGAGCATCCGCCGGAATATCCGGAACAGAGCCCGCAGCCGCCTCCAGTTTTTCAGCTTCGGCGCGGATAGTCTCCGCCCCGTTTTCTGTTTCCGACGCTCTGCCTTTCAAAGTTTCCGCTTTTGCCTTTAATCCGTCGGCTGTCTGATTCATCTGATCCGCCGCGCTGTTTAAAGACGACTGTATCTGAGCAGCCTGCGAGGATACCGAAGCTGCTGTTTCATTTATCTGCGAAGTGTAAGCCCCTGCGTCTATTCCTTCCACTCCCTCTGCGCTGTTTGGAGAAGCTCCCAGCATAGCCGTCACCACGTCCAGTCCGGCCGCAGGAATATTTCCGTTTTCATCTGCTCCGGCCTGAAGCGACGCCAGTGCTGCCGCCGCGTTCGCCATAACCGACTGGTCTTGTGCGATCTGTGCGTTTGCCGCGGCAATCTGACGGTTCGCCTCCTCGATCCGGCCGTTTGCGTCTGCGGCGCACTGTTCCGTTATTCCCGCCGCAGTGCTGAAACCTTCGGAAACAGGTTCAAGAGCACCCTGAAGCATACCGGCGGCTGATGATATCTCCTCTGCGCCGCCGCTTATACTGTCCGCTGCCTGGCTGATCTCCAGAGAAGCCGCCGATATTCCGCTTTCTGCGCCCTCTATTCCCTTTCCCGCATTTTCCATGTCTGCCTTTGCCCTGGCAATACCGGATGCAAACTGTCCCAGCGCCTGGGCGGAAGAGCTCTCCGACACAGCTTTTACTTTTTCATAAAGCTGTCCCAGTCCGGCTTCCAGATTTTCTGTTCCCGCTGTCAAAGAATTTTCTCCCCGGGAAACAGCGTCATTCAACTCTGTGATCCCGTCCGACACCTGTCCCAGGTTTTCCAGCGCCGATAATTTCTCTGCCCCTTCAGAAAGCTGCCCGGTTCCCGCAAGATACTGTGTTATTCCATCGGCGAGAGTGTTTGCGCCGCTTATGTACTGCGCTGCGCCTTCTTTCAGCGCATCCAGGCCCTCTGTCAGATCTACGGATCCTGATTTCAGACTTTCTGCTCCGGCCAGAAGCTGCGCGGAGTTCGCGTTCAGCTTTGCCGCGCCGTCTGTATATTGCTTCACGCCTTCATTTAAGCTATTGACCCCTCCTGTCAGTTCCGGGATCTTTGCAGTGAGAGAAGCTGTACCGTTATTCAGGGTTTTCGCTCCATCGTTCACCTGTGACACTCCTGCTGTATATTCTTTCAGACCCTTTTCAAGAGTTTCTGCTCCATTTTGAAATGTCAGAACACTGTCCGCCAGCTTCTTCAGATTAGCGGTGACCGCCGCATTTCCCTGACCTGCCTTCCGGATTCCGTCTTTCAGTTCTCCGGCTCCGTCCGCCGCCTCCTGCATTCCAGTTCCGGCTTCCGCGATCTGGCGGAACACCGCTTCTGTGTAAGTCTCCGTCACCTCGCCTGCGATCTCATCCCGGATTTTTATCAGAGCGCTCTCTCCCATCTTAGAGGCAATATAATTCGTTCCCGGATTTGTTTCGCAGAGAAGTTCCATTTTCTTCGGATGGGCGTCCATAAGTGTCGCCGCATTGGAAGAAAAATCCTCTGGAATGGTAATGACCATATAATAAGTTCCGTTGGCAAGTCCCCGGCTGGCCTCTGCACTGTCCACAAAATAAAAATCCAGGGAATCGTTTTCTTTCAGGGCTTCTGTCATTTCCCTCCCTATATCCAGCGTCGTTCCTTCATAATCCGCCTTCTTATCAAGATTGACTACCGCCACGGGAAGTTTGTCCAGATTTCCGTATGGGTCCCACATGGATTTCAGAAACAGTCCTGCGTAAATCACAGGGATCAGAATTACCGCCGCGATCACTATCAGCAGAATCTTATTTTTTAAAAGACTTTTCCATTCGTTTTTCAGCATATCTGTATTCCTCTCCTGTTTTCTGCAGTTCAAAAGACAGCAGAATTCTTATAACATACTTCTATTAATAGACATTATGTTGTTTTTTGTTTTGGGATGTATTATACTATCCATAAGAAAAAATACAAGCCGCAAAAACGCAGGGTTTTATCCAGTAATAGACAAAATAAGAGAAGTCTGTTGAACAGACTGTATTTTTCAGGAGGAAATTATGGCAGAAAAAGTTGACCGGAGGATCAGAAAGACAAAGGCGCAGCTTCGCCGCGGCCTGGCCCGGCTGATGCAGGAGAAAAGCATCAACGAGATCACCGTAAAAGAACTTGTAGATGAGGTAGATATCAACCGCTCCACCTTTTATCTTCATTATACGGATATTTATCAGATGCTCCAGAAAATAGAGGAAGAAGTCATGGAGGAGATTGTTCAGGTAATGGAGGTCTGTCCTATCGATCACAGTGACCGGGACAGCGTTATTAATTTTATCGCCCGTTTCTTTTCTATCCTGGACAGCAACAAAGAGCTGTTTCTGGCTTTTCTCGGACCGAAGGGCGACATGGCTTTTGTAGAAAAGGTAGAAAACCTTCTGGCAGCCAGAATTCTTGCGCCTGTTTCTGCGGACTCGCTGAACAGCGGCACCGATGCCGCGCACGCCTACGCTTTTGTTCTGAACGGATGTGTCGGCATGATCAGATCATGGCTTTCTTCCCCTGCCCAGGAAACGCCGGAGCACATGGCAAAGCTGACCTATTCCCTGATCCACGATATTTTTCAGAAATATATGGGGAAGGTTTATCCTGCCCTGACAAAACAGGAAACGGCCCGGCAGGAACCCGGACACAGTCAAAAAGATCTGCTTGGGTGTCAGACAGATCTGCCCGGATCATCCGGGAGAAAGGCGGATATCAGATGAAAACAAAGGAAAAGCTCCTCACTCTCTTTGAAAAAAATAAAGGCGTCTATTTTTCCGGAGAAGAAATCGCGGAAAAGCTGTCCGTTTCCAGGACCGCCGTATGGAAGGCCGTCAACAGCCTGAGAAAGGAAGGCTACAAAATTCATGCCGTTCAGAACAAAGGGTATTGTCTTGCCGCCGATACGGACATTCTTTCTGTCCAGGGCATTCAGAAATATCTGGAGTCTGCCTGCTCACAAATAAAACTGACCGTTCTTCCCGCCGCTGCTTCCACCAACGCTCTCCTTCGGGAAGAAGCCGCTGCCGGAGCTCCGGAAGGCTGTGTGCTCATCGCAGGTTCCCAGACAAACGGCAGAGGACGGACCGGACGGAGCTTTTATTCTCCGCCGGACACAGGTCTTTATATGAGTCTTCTTCTCCGCCCTTCCCGCTGTCCGGCGCAGAAGGCAAAAAAGTATACCGTCATGGCGGCTGTGGCCGCCTGCCATGCCATAGAATCTCTCTCTGACAAAAAGCCCCTGATCAAATGGGTCAACGATATCTATATGGATGGAAAAAAGGTAAGCGGCATCCTCACAGAAGCTTCTGTTGCTCTGGAGGACGGTTTTCTGGATTATGTGATCCTTGGCATCGGGATCAATGTTTACTCTCCCCGGGGCGGTTTTCCGGATGAACTGAAGGATAGGGCCGGAGCCGTTTTTTCAGAAGCTATAGACGACGGCAAAAACAGGCTGGCCGCCGCCTTTCTCAACTGTTTTATGGCGCTTTGCCAGTCTCCGGAAAACCATTTCTATAAAGAAGATTACCGGGAACGCAGTTTCCTTATCGGGAGGGAAATTCTTGTCCTTCTTCCGGAAGGAACAAAAAAAGCGGCTGCTCTGGATATTGACGAGGACTGCCGGCTGATCGTCCGGTATGAGGATGGAACCATCGCCGCACTGGACTCAGGAGAGGTCCGTGTACAGGAAAGGAAACATCTTCATACACAGCCGGAATAATAACCGGATGGGAAGGAGCTTTCCCCATACAGTCTGACCGATACCGCAGGCAACTTACGGCACTGCCGTTCGGCGTCCATTGCCTGTCGGGTACTCACTTGTGCAAGCACAACGGCCGTCCTTCGGTCTTATCGCATAAAAGTTGCGGCTCCATGGCAGGGAAATCTTCTCCTGCCATGGAGCCGCAATTTATCTTCATTATATCAATTATGCCATGCCAGACGTTTCACATCCGCATGGACGTCTCCTGTCATCCAGTCAACATCATTTGTGATCCAGTCCATGATCTCAAGCTGGCGCATTTCCCAGGAAACAGTGGCCTCTCTTGACTCTACCGTTTCTTCCACTTCCATGGTGGTATCAATTTCGTCATAGCCGAAGATATATCCTCCTGCATTCCAGATGCTGAAGTTACTGTCAGGGCCGGGATCTGTCGCCCCGCCTCTCTGTTCTATCAGACCGTCGTGGCGGGCTTTATATTCTTCCTCGCAACCGTCTTTCAGTTTTGTCATAAATACTCTGTGACGGATCAGCTCCTTATTCTCTCTTACGATTCCGAAGTTATGATACATCAGGCGCATATCCTGTCCGGGCGTGGAGATCCAGGTAAAAGTATCCTGAATTTTCTCTGTAATGTCTTTCTTTACCGCCTCATCTTCCGCGCTGAACTTCATCCCGTCTTTATTTTCATAATATCCGAAGATCAGATCCTCCGCATTCCAGATACTGAAATTGGTGATTTCATTCCTGTCAAGCAGTGCCGTCAATTCCGGCCAGATCTCTCCCAGTTTCCTGCGGTATGTATTCATCTGTCCCTTTTTGATTTTCATTGCAAACGCATGTCTTTCCATGATGGTTTCCTCCTTTTGCCCTGTCTGCGGCAACCGGTATCCGTCTCTCCTGCCGTTTCCTCCGAAACAGCCGTTGATTTCCGCTTTAGACCGCCGCTTTCAACTAAACTGCATTTGGATCCTTTTTTCTTTAATATTACTGACATTCGTCCCCGCCGTCAAGATATACCGGAAAATCTATTTGCCATTTTCGATGTAACGCAGACCGTCGCGCATTCCTTCACCTGTCCGTCTGTTTATATCGGGCCGCCGTGACGGCCAGACAGAGGAAAACCGTTGGCTTTTTCGTACCAGTATACAGGGAGAAACTGACCGATTTTTTCATACCGTTGCTCATCACATCAAAAGATACAAAGGTTCCTCCCGGGAAACACATGCCAAAAGATGAAAAATGTAAGGGAGGATATAGGCAATAATGAAACTGTATGATATGATAAATTTGCTGTCGCACCTCCAGCAGAAAGGAGGTGAAAGCATGGACCATATTATACGCTTCCTTGTTTCGATTATGGCAAATGTAGCTGGCTACTACATACGCAAGTGGTTAGATCGAAACGATAAAGACAGCTAACCCAAAAGAAAACCCCGGAGCTGGCACTCCGGGGTTTTCACTTTTAAGCATGGATATTATACGTTTCCTTAGCTATAATTATATTAATTCTCTATACCGGGAATGTCAATACTTTCTGGTAAAATTCTGTTTTTCCATACAGCACAGTCCATCTCACACTCCTTCACCACTCTGTCTGTTTATATCGGGCCGCCGTGACGGCCAGGCAGAAGAAAGCCACCCCGAATACGATCTGGATTCCTACCGCCTGAAGCACCTGGTTCCTGGCTGTTTCTGTCATCATGGAAAAATCCGTCAGAATATCATTGGCTTTTTCGTACCAGTATACAGGGAGAAACTGACTGATTTTTTTAATACTGCCGCTCATCACATCAAGAGATACAAAGGTTCCTCCCAGAAAACACATACCAAGAGAAAGTATGTTTATGATCCCGGTCAGCGCGTCTCTGTTCGGCGAAATGGTTCCTGCCAGAAAAGCCACAGAAAGGGTGCAGAACAAAAGGGCCAGGGTGTTCAAAATATAATATCCGGCGTTCCCGCTTCCCGCCCAGCTCTTCCCATAACATACCGCCGCCCCCAGGATCAGAAAAGCCCATATCCCGATCCCAAAAAGAATCATACACAGCATACCTTCCAGTTTCTGCCTGCGGATCGGAACAGGCGAAGCCATCATTCTTCTGTTCAGTTCCTTTTTCTGGAAGCTCCACAGAATATCTCCCAGAACGAAACCGAATACTGCCAGATAAAGATACGGCATGTAGCGGAAATAATAAATATAGTCTTTATTGTCTCCTGCCGCGCTTTTGTCATCCGCCAGCTCCACACGGACATTTTCTCTGTTTTTCATAGCGTCTGCCGTTTCTTCTTCTGTAAAACCGGCCTTCTGATACACTGCCGCGTTATTCAGGAAACTGTTTATCTGCTGATCCACATAGATCCCGGTATAGGAACCGGGTATCATCGTTACCTCCAGTTCTTTTCCTTCGGAGATACACTTTTCATAAAAATCTTCCGGTATCCGCACGATATAGTCCGCCGCCCTGTAATACAGTTTTTCCTGAAGCACAGAAATCTCGTCGTCAAGCTCTGTTACCTGGTGTATACCGCTCAGATATCTCACCAGCGCTTCCGCCAGCGCCCCGTCGTCGTTATTGATAACGCCTATCCTGACTCCCCGCATCTGATACATTTCTGTATCCGCACTTTTTGCCGTAGTCTGGAATAAGATACTGAACGCAAAGAATATCGCCAGATAAAAACAGATCATCAGCCTGTTGCTTTTTATCACCTTTATATATCCTCTAAATACTGTCATATCGTACCCTCCTGACGACAAGAACCGATATTGCCAGCATTGCTGCGGACATAACGGACAACGTGAACAGATCCCGGGCATACCGTGACGGATCGTCGTATACATTGATACAGTAGAATGCGTCCGCGATCAGGGCAGCCGGATTGAAACGATTGATGACCGGAGCATACTGATCCACGATATACTTCATCTGGGCGAACATAAGTCCTGCCAGGAATCCCGCAGTCATAGTGATCCCCAGCATGATCCCGATTTTTATCTTTTCCTGCCACTTGCCGATGCTGAGCACTAATATTCCCAGAGAAACCCCCATAACGCATCCTGTCAGGATCACCAGCAGCATTTCCGACAGCCGTCCCTGAAAGTCCAATCCCAGCACCCAGCGCAGATATGCCAGCAATACGGCTACATTCAGAAAATGCAGCAGAAAGGAAGAAAGCAGTTCCGTCAGGATCATGGCTGTCCTGTTCATGGAAGAAGCGCACTGTCTTGCCGCCAGGGGACTTAAGTTGGCCTGAAGCCATCTGGCCGATCCCTGGCCGATAAAGCACCCGTAAAGACAGGCTGTCGCCACCAGGGCATAGAAATAAGAGGCGTTTCCATCCGTAGTGCTTCCTCCAAGAGATACCTGCCGCACCATATTCTGGTGATCAGCCATTCTCTCCAACGCCGTCCCTAATTTCTCCGGGCTGTTCTTCATCACATTTTCTATTGTCTTTTTTCCGTTAAAATAACTTTCCAGGATACTCTGAAGAACACTCTGAGACAGTCCGTTTTTGTTCACCTTAAGATAAGGTGTGTCCGCTGCATACAGAATACCCTCTATCTTCTGCTCTTTCAGCGCCTGCTCTGCTTCCCGGGCCTCCATTCTTTCCACCTGAATCGTACCGTTCTTCTGCAGTTCTTCCAGGAATTCCAGGAATACCCGGCTGTCTTTTGTTTCTTCCACCACCGCCGCCGGGATTGTCTCGAAATCCGCCTCTTTCACATTTCCGAAGGCAATATAAAACAGAGTTCCCAGAATAATGGGGAAAATAAAAGGCCAGAAAAAGATATTAAAGTTTTTCACCTTCCATATGATACTGTATTTGACCAGATGAAACATAGCCTCTCCCTCCTCAGTCCCTGAGCTGTGTTCCCGTTATATGAAGGAACACATCGTTCAGGGTCGGCTGTTCGGAAAATACTCTTCCGAAATGGATTTCCTGTTCTTCCAGACAGTGCAGGACTCTCACAAGATTATGTTTTGCCTCCGTACACTGAAGTCTCAGGATCCCGTTTTTATAATCCGCCTGAAAAACATGTGGAAGTCCACGGATCTTCTGTAGCAGTTCCTCATCCAGGGCAACGCCCTCTATCGTTATCTTTTCCCCTGTTTTGATCATACCTGTAAGCTGCTCCTTCGTCCCTGACGCAATGCATCTTCCATGATCCATGATCGCAATCCTTGTACATATCTGTTCTACCTCCTCCATATAATGGGAGGTATAAATAATCGTGGAACCCTGGCGGTTCAGTTCCATGATCCCTTCCAGTATTCTGTTTCTGCTCTGGGGATCCACCGCCACCGTAGGCTCGTCCATAAAGATAAGTTTCGGTCTGTGCGCGATCCCGCAGGCAATATTCAGCCTTCTTAAAAGTCCGCCGGAAAGTTTCCGCGGTCTCATTTTTCTATGCTCTTCCAGCCCCACGAAACGAATCGCCTCGTCCACCATCTCTTTTCTTCTTATTTTGTTTTTCACATAAAGCCCGCAGAAATAATCTATGTTTTCATACACTGTCAGTTCGTCAAATACCGCCACATTCTGAAGTACGATCCCCATGTCCTTTTTTACCAGATAATTGTCAGGAGCCATCTCCTGTCCAAAGATCCGGATCATCCCTTTATCATATTTCAGAAGAGCCAGCATACAGTTGATCGCCGTGGTCTTCCCTGAGCCGTTGGGCCCCAGCAGGCCGAAAATCTCTCCTTCCTTTACATCCAGATTCAGATGATCCAAAGCCACAAAAGAGCCGTACCTTTTTACCAGATTTTCTATGTGCACGAGGCCCTCTGCCCCGGCGTGATCCACAGTCTTGATCATATCTCTTTTCCTCCTGTCCGGCCTTCCAGAACTGTCTTCCTGGACTGTCGATTTTCCGACGCCCTCATAGTATCTGTATGATACAGCATAGCTTATTTTTTTCTCCGGCGGTAGTGTTGCCTGTCATATTCTTCCGTGACAAATGTCATTTGCGCTGTAAAAGAATTTATACTATACTGAATTCAGACAGACACCGCTTTTTACGGTTTTACCGCGCTTAATAATCGTCTGAAACTGCCCGCTGTCGGAAAGGAGATTTTCCATGCGTTCTCTCCAGGATATGAGCCTGCTGCTTCTGTCCGGTTTTCTTTTCCTGTTTGACAGGGAACCGGAATATACGTTTATAATGGCTTTCCTTTTCGGCGTGATTCTCTGCTGTCTCGGCTATTTTACAGAATCGCGCCGTCTTCACTGTGCCCTTTGCCTGCTCTTTCTGGGGTCTGCCGTTTTTCTTCCCGCTTTTTGCTGTTTTTCCTCTGCGGCAGTCTATATCTTGCTGCGGGAGCATAGCCGTCCGGCTCTGATTTTCGGCCTTATCTTTTATGGAGTCAGCCTGTGCCGCTACTCTGACAGACCGTTCTTCTTTTCTGCCTGGAGCCTCCTGATGCTTCTGACCGCTTTTTTTCTGGAACACCGGACCGAAGCGGCCGATCTTTTGGAACAGAATATCCGCAAGCTACGTGACGACAGTACGGAAAACAGTCTCCTTCTCACAGAAAAAAACAGGGCACTTATGGAAAAACAGGATTATGAAATATATGCCGCTACTCTCAGAGAGAGAAACCGCATCGCAAGAGAAATCCACGATAATGTAGGACACCTTCTCTCCCGTTCTATCCTTATGGTAGGAGCGGCAAAAACAGTCAATCAGTCAGAAGCTGTGGCTCCTATACTTGAGAATCTGAACAGATCTCTGGATCAGGCAATGACAAGTATCCGCACCAGCGTTCACGATCTTCACGACGAGTCTGTCAATCTGAAGGAATCCGCGGAATCTCTTGTAAAAGATTTTTCCTTTTGTCCGGTATCTCTGACCTACGATATGGGACTTGATATTCCACGAGAGGTCAAATACTGCATCCTCAGTATTCTGAAAGAGGGCCTGTCCAATATTGCAAGACACAGCGGGGCGTCCCTTGCGTCTGTCACGATCCGGGAACACCCGGCTTTCTATCAGTTCAGTATAGAGGACAACGGAAACGGCGGCGGCGCTTCCTCCGGCGGGATCGGACTTTCCAATATGCGCGACCGTCTGGCGTCTTTACATGGAACTCTGCAGATCCGCTCAGAAAAAGGCTTTCATCTTTTTATCACCATACCGAAAGAACAGGAGCTTTCTTTATGAAAATTATAATTATTGACGACGATATTTTTGTCAGCGAAGCGCTGAAAACCATTCTGGAAATAAATGAAGATATAACCGTCTCCGCCACGGGCTCCGATGGACGTGAGGCGCTGGAACTGTATCGAAAGTTCCGGCCGGACGTGCTTCTTATGGATATCCGGATGAAAGAAATGAACGGACTGGATGCTTCCGCCGCTGTACTGAAAGAATTTCCTGACGCCAGGATCCTGCTTCTTACCACATTCTCAGATGATGAGTATATTGTAAAAGCTCTGAAACTTGGGGCAAAAGGCTACCTTCTGAAGCAGGATTACAACAGCCTTCTTCCCTCCATCCGGGCCGTTTGTACCGGACAGAGTGTTTTTGGAAATGAGATCATGTCGAAAATACCGGGGTACATACAATCAGATACAGAAGACAAGACAGATTTTTCTTATGAAGAGTATGACATCAGCCCCCGGGAACAGGATGTCATCCGGCTGATCGCGGAGGGGATGAGCAATAAAGAGATCGCCTCCCGGCTTTTTCTCAGCGAGGGAACCGTCCGCAATTACCTGAGTTCTATCTTAAGTAAACTGGGACTCAGAGACAGAACCCAGGTGGCGGTGTTTTATTACAGGCATAAATAAAAAACAGAAAGAGAGGTATGTGTTTTACTTGTTCAATATAAAATTCCGGAAAACAAATTAAAAAGTAGTAAACATGTAGTACAGTCTATGATCGCTTCACGAGGTAGTGTAAAAAACTTTGTGGCTTTGGTAAAAAATGGCTCCTTTTTGGTAAGAATTATAGATATGACAATTCTTATCGAAAAGGAGTTTATTTATGGCAGTAGCAAAAGACCAAATCCGACAGATTAT
>DXGV01000054.1 GCA_019113745.1 Candidatus Blautia intestinavium | reverse complement strand
AAAGCCGCCTGTTATTGACATGCCATCAGCCAGATGGTATATATAAAACAAGGGCGAAAAACTTGTTTTTAAGCCTTTCGCCCAATCTTATCATAGAAGAATCTTATTTACAGACTTTTCTTCACAGGCTCGAATCTTTTCCAAAACCGGAAGCAAATCTGTCTACAAAGTCCGGAACCATATCCAGTACTTTCGTAAGACCATCCTGGTTTTTGATATTTACCAGCTTTGTTGTGCCGTTCTGGATCACAAGAACAGCGCTGGGAGTCATCTTTCCTGTCATTCCGCCGGCTCCGTTATTTTTCTTTTCGCCTTCAAAAGCTCCCGCGCCCACGCCGAAAGTTACATCCACCAGAGGAAGAATAATCGTATCCCCTACATGAATTGCCTCTCCTACAACGGTCTTTGCTGAAATAAAGGCATCCAGTCCTTTAAAGAGAGAATTTACCGTATCCTTAAAATTGTTTTCGTTTGCCATGATCAAACCTCCTTGTTCTTCCATCGGTAGACGATATATTTTATATTTTTGTCAAAATATAGCTTTATAAAAATCATAAGAGGGAGGATTCCGTAGACTCTTCCCTGGAGACTTATATTTCCTTCCAGCAGGTTTCTGTTCTCAAAAACAGGCTGGACGGCCACCCTGTTCTGATGCAGGGGAACGGTGATCCCCAACACGGCAAGAACGGCTCCTGTTACAGAAGGATCTTCGCTTCCAAAGGAGACGCGGCCCTTTATCTTCTTTGGGAAAATGTGTCTGAAAAGCCTTAACAGTTCCTGCTTTGCAAGCGTAAAACCGGCCTGTACCCGCGGATTCTCCATAAACTGTTTCCAGTAATTTATTTTATCATAAATGTTTTCCATTGTTAATGAAATTCTTTTTAATGTATGAAGAATATTTGCAAATGACGTCCGGAGTCCTTTTAGTTTTTCCAGAAAAAGCAGCCCTTTATTCTTTCTTTTTTCTGTATCCTCTGTTTTTTCTTTCTGGGATTCCCTCCGGGCTGTTTCCTGACTCTGGACGGTTGCCGGCTTTTGGCGGACGCGGTTTTGCTCTTCTCTTTTCTCCTGCGGGATGTTTTTTTCAGAAACAGTTCCGGTGCTTTTCTTTTCTGCTTTTCCTTTTTTTCCGTGCGTCTTCCTTTTTTTTACAAGTGTGAGGACCGGAATACCAAATAATCGGAGACTGGGAACTTTTTGTGTTCTGCTTATGAAATAACTGAAGCTGACGCCCCCGAACAACCAGTTTATTTTGATCTGAGCCTCTGTATTGCCTGGATCGTCCTGCGTCTTTAAAGCCCGGATTTTGTATCTTACCGGACAGAACAGAAGAAGGCAGAGACAAAGAACGGCAAGCCCAAGAATAATTCCCAGAAGGATCAATATGATTTTTATAAGCATCCATAAAATATGTAACATGCTTTCACCTGTTTTTCAAATATTCTTTTACCTGAACATCCCCTGTCTCTTTATATACCTTTCTGATAATCTCTTCTACAAGAGATACCGCCTCTTCCTTCCCGCAGGCAATGCCGATAATTTCAGGACAAAGACCGGCGGCGGTACGCTGGAGCAAGGTAACTGCGGGAAACAGTTCCATGATATTCCGGGGGTTTTCCGAAAGAACAAGAAGATAGATTCCGGGAACCGGCCGTCTGTTTTCCAGTTTCTCCTGAATACGTTCCAGGTTTTGGACATTCTTTCCAACAAAACAATTTTTATGCCATTTCAGCATTTTGTGTCACTGCTCCTTCTTCTGAGGGATGCTAATAAAAGGATTCCCTTTTTTGGATAAATCTAAACAGGACTGCGCAAAAAACGCAGTCCTTCAGTCATTCAGGAATCAATCCCTGCGCTGCCGGCCCCAAAGTCCCTGGCTTCTCATTTCCAGATATTCCTGATACGCCTTCTCCACGATCTGCTTTTCGTTGGAAAAACGGAGAAGATGATAAATCTCATGAAATTTATAATACCCGGAATCTACAAAGAACTCTTCCCTTTGGGGCCTGCTATGATAATTATCAGCCGTCATCAGATACCAATGTACTTCCTTTGTGACCATATCCTCCGGAACCGTGAAATTATAATGGCTTTTTCCAATATATTTTACGATGGATGCCTTCACATCCGCCTCCTCCCTGACTTCCCGCAATGCGGTCTGTATGTGGGTCTCTCCTTTTTCCACAGTTCCCTTTGGCAATACCCAGCCTTCATATCGATTTTTGTAAGACTTATATAATGCCAGTATCTTCCCACGATAAATTACCACACCGCCACAGCTCGTTGCTTCTATCATAATGCACGTTCCTCCTGTAATGCGTGTGAATTAATCTGAACTGAATACAGTATAACTCTTTTTGTGCAAGCTGGCAACCGTTACTTCAGGTGTTCCCGCTTATCCGTAATAATAAGCGTTGAACAACTGTGAAGCGATCGGTACGGCAGCTTCGCTTCCGGTTCCGCCGCCCTCTACGATGATAGCTACGACAATATCGGGATCATCCACATTGGAATATCCTACAAACCAGGAATGGCTTGACCCGTACTCGTCATATTCGGCGGATCCTGTTTTTCCGGCGGCAGTGTAGCCCTGTCCGTAAAGGGACGTGGCGGTTCCATGCTCCACAACGCCTTCCATCAGTTTACCGAGCATAGCGGCTTCATTGTTTGTCATAAGCCTTTTATATGCTTCAGGCTCCGTAGTGCTTACAACATCTCCGGTGTTGTTTACAACCTGGTCGATAAGATAAGGCTGCATGAGAACACCTCCGTTGGCAATAGCGCTTGTGATCAGAGCCATATGCATAGGCGAAGCCAGAGTGTTTCCCTGTCCGATAGACGTTTGCATGATCAGAGGAGTCCCCGATTTTCCATTCAGGGTAAACGAGCTTTTCCGGTAGGAATCCAGAGGAAGGTTTTTATTAAAGAGCAGATCCTCGCTTGTTTTCAGGATTGAGGAGCCTCCCAGCTCTGTTCCCATTTCCGCAAAGGCGCAGTTACAGGAATTGGCGAAGGCGGAATAAAAATCTTCCTGTCCGTGAACAGTTCCGTTATAACACTGAATGGTATGGTCTTCCAGCGTCACGCTTCCCTGACAGAGATAACTGTATCCGTCAAAGCTTCCATGCCGGCGGTAATAATCCAGCGCCATAACAATTTTAAAGGTGGAGCCCGGCGGATACTGTCCCATGGTGGCCCGGTTCAAAAGACTGCTGTTCGTCTCGTCGCTTACAAGCCAGTCCCAGTTTTCCGCAAGAGTATTGGGATCAAAATCCGGCTTGCTGACCATTACAAAAATTTTGCCTGTTGACGGCTCCAGGGCTACTACAGCTCCTTTTCTGTCTCCCAAAGCGTTGTACGCAACTGTCTGCAGATCTGCTCTTAAGGTAGACACCACAGTATCTCCCATATTCTTTTCGCCTAAAAATTCATTTTTCATCTGGTTAAGGAAAAACTCATGGGAAGTAAGAAGCTGGAAATTCGCTTCTGATTCCAATCCGCTTTTTCCGTTGGTGTCGTATCCGATCACATGGGCAAAAATGTTAGAATAAGGATATACCCTTTCTTCAGATCCGTCGTCATAGACGTCTGTTCTGGCAAGAACCTCTCCGTCTGAAGAGACAATCTGTCCGCGCACAACGCGGTCTGAAAAGGTATCCTGTCTCGTATTGTACGGGCTGTTGATAAAAGTTTCGCTTTCCGCTGCGTCAAAATAAATCAGATATCCGATCAGTCCAAGAAATATAACGACAAAGAAAGCGGACACAAAAGTATATTCTCTGTTTCTTGACCGCCGCCGTTTAAATCTCTTCTGATCTGCGCGCTTCCTCTCTGGCCCTGATTCGCTGTAAAGCTTCTTTTCTTCGTCTCTCAAATTCTTCGTCCTCATCTTCTCTTAAAATATACAGTCCCTGGATAATAGCCAGCATCAGTATCGTACTCATCACGGAACTTCCTCCATAGCTGACAAGAGGAAGGGTGACTCCTGTCATCGGGATAAACTTTGTAGCGCCTCCGATGGTCAGAAATACCTGAAAGGCGTACTCGGCGCCTAAGCCCAGGGCGATCAGCTTATAAAACGGATTTTTGATCCTGAGCGCAATATTCACGATCATCAGAAAGAAACTCATACAGACGAGAATCAGGCAAATTGCAAAAATCCCGCCCAGTTCTTCGCAGATAGCGCTGAAAATAAAATCATTTTTAACTACAGGGATGGCTTCGGGCGATCCCTGGCATAAGCCCATTCCAAACCAGCCGCCTGTTCCGATGGCAAAAAGAGACTGTACGATCTGGTATCCCTCGTTCTGGTAAACCGCCATGGGATCTTTCCATGCGCTTACTCTCTGACGGACATGTCCGAACAGATAATAGGCGACGACAGCCGCCCCGCTTCCTCCGGCAAGACCCAGCCCAAGATATCCCACATTTTTCGTGGCCACATAAACCATGATAAGATAAGCCGCAAAGAATATCACCGCACTTCCAAGATCGCGGGAAAGAACCAGTATTCCCACATGGAGCGCCGCAACTACAGTAGCTTTTACCACTGCACGGAAGCTGGTGTCTCTGGACAAAAGCGAAGCCATAAAAAATACAAAAGTGATCTTTATGGCCTCGGAAGGCTGGATTCCCATAAGGGACAGCTTCGCTCCGTAACTGGTCTGCGCAAGAAGGAACACTGCCGCAAGAAGCAGAACTCCAAGCCCGGCATAAAGCCAGGTAAGCCTGCGCAGGAATTTCAGCTTTCGTATGATCACCGGAATGATCAGGGCGATCCCGCTGGCCGCGGAAGCGATCAGAAGCTGCCTTGTAGCAGTATCAATGTCAAGGCGGCATAACATGATGAATCCAATGCTCAGAAGCATGCACATGTTGTTTAAAAGCAGAAGAGACGCTTTTTTATAAAAAACACGGTACAGGATCTGAACCGCCGCAAAAAATACCAGCGTTTCAATATAAAACAGGATTACCTGAAAATCAAAGGTTTTCAGGTAGATTACAAGAAACGCGGTAAAATCCATAAAGAAGATCAAAATAAGCTGCTGTCTCAGCAGATCATTCTTTTCTTCTTCGTCCTGCCGGCGCACTGTATAAAAGCAGTGAAAAGTGTAAATGATCATCAGTGTTAAAATAAGATATTTTGATAATTCAACAATTACATTGATCATATGCCTATTCGGCTCCTCTTTTAAAATGTCCTTTCGTAAAAACTCTTTCAGACGGCGTTTTTCCGTAAAGATATACGCCGACAAATTCCTCCAGAATTTTTACGGCTTCCCTTGCAGGTTCCACAGTAAACATCAGACGCAGGGCTTTGGCCCCCAGTTTCTCTACCTGCTGATGTTCTTTCAGAAGCCCGTATGGAAGGCTGTTATAAAGAATATTATAACAATATTGTTTTTCTTTTGTATTTCCCGTTTTCCACGGGTCGCAGACGCAGACAGAGGAAAATTCCTTGTCATAACGGTCTTTCAGGATCATATAGCTTTCTTTTTTGTCGCATCGAAAAAGATTTTTTCTGACGCACTGTGCCGACTGCATCAGAGGCAGGTATCCGTAAACCAGAAATTCACTGCGGGAATTGTTCCGGTGCCGGAGTTCCTTTTCGTTCAGCTCCACAGGCATAGTTGTCCGCAGAACGCCTTCATCATCCCAAAACGCGACGGCCTCGTTATTCCAGGTATATAAAGGAAAATCAATTACGCATTTTTTCTCCAGGCCCCGCTCCTTCAGCGCTCCGTAAGATTCCAGATTCCGTACAAGAAAACCTTTCATACCCATGTCCAGCCAGGTTTCAGCCTGGGCCAGAAATTCTTCCGGAACTTTTCCTCTTGTCACATAAGGAGTAGAAAGATACAGCTCTTTATCCCTGTACAGTCCCTCTTCCATACAGTCCTTCATTGCAGGAATAGGAAGATACAGCCCTGTAAGAAAACGGCTGGCGCCAAGGGCGGCCGCCTGTTCCAAAGTCTCGCAGGAAACATAAAATTTCTGAAGATTTTCCGGATGCAGAGTCCGTGTCTCTTCCGGAGCATAGGAAGGAAGCCCCGGCTGTTTTCTTTGGTATTCTGCCTGTATCTTCTCTTCCAGGATGGAAAAGGCATTCCTGCGGAGCTCGTTGAGAGTTCCGACAGGGATAAAAATATTGCTGTCCATATGAATGTCCAGACGTTCCCATTCAAACTCCGTATTTCCAAGTTTTTCCATCTGCCGGCGGATCCGGGATTCTTCCAATGGACGTTCTCTGGCAGGCTGTACTTCTCCTGCGGATACAGAAACGGAGATTTCACCGACATTTTGTCCGATGGCATCTCTTCTTTCTCCCCGGAAACCTTCATGGGCCTTATAAGATAATTCCAGTATAGCAGGGTGTCCGGCAAAAAGGGTTAAATTCCCGTAAATTTTTTCTTTTCTTTTTTTTAACTCGGAAGAAACATTTCCGGTTTTCTTTTGATTGGAAAAAGCCATCATAGACGGCCCGTTCTGCTGCCGGTAATATCCCTGGCAGGATCCTCCCCGGCTGAAAATATCAAGAAGATATTTTCTGTCGTCGTCGGAAACTTTAAAGGCTTCCCTGTTATCTTCCAGTATATCCAGATATTTTCGATACATCCCCGTAACTCCGGCCGTATATTCCGGCTGCTTCATCCGTCCCTCGATCTTCAGGGAAATAACGCCGGCGTCCAGTATTTCCGGAAGAAGATCCAGAGTACAGATATCTTTCAGGCTTAAAGGGCAGATATTTTTCCATTTTACCCACCGGTTATTTTCATCTCTTACACCATAGGGAAGGCGGCAGGGCTGGGCGCACCGTCCCCGGTTTCCGCTTCGTCCGCCCAGGATGCTGCTCATAAGACATTGTCCGGAAATACTGTAGCACAGCGCGCCGTGAACAAACGACTCGATCTCAATAGGACTGGCCTGATGCATGGCGGAAAGCTCCTCAAGACTAAGCTCTCTGGCAGGAACCACACGGGTTACTCCAAGTTTTTCAAGAAAGCGCATACCCATCGGTCCGGTAACAGCCATCTGGGTGCTGGCGTGAACAGGAAGATCCGGAAATGTCCGGCGGATAAAACGCAGCACGCCAAAATCCTGTACGATCACCGCGTCCAGTCCCTCCTCATAACAGGGAACAAGAGATCGGTATAGGCGCTCCTTAAGTTCCCGGTTCTTCAGAAGTGTGTTCACAGTAAGATAAAGTTTTTTTCCGTGGATGTGTGCAGTACGTATAGCGGAAATCAATTCTTCCTGGGTAAAATTCTTCGCATATGCCCTGGCTCCGAAATCGGGTCCTCCCACATAAACGGCGTCGGCTCCTGCGCCGAGAGCGGCTTCAAAAGCTTCGTAGGAACCGGCGGGGGCCAGAAGCTCCGGTTTTCTTTTATTTTTCATAATCCCTCTCTTTTTGTCTCAACAGATAAAGGGGACTACCACCTGAGCAATCCCCTTCGCTTCCCTACTTTAACAGCGAATCCACTTCCTGTTCCAGCTCTTTCACTTTTCCTTCCAGAACGTTACGCTGCTGAACAGCTTCCTGCTGTTTTTTCTCTGCCTCTTCAATTTTCATGCGCAGAGAAATCAGTTCATGCTTCAGTTCATACATTTCCTGATCTTTCTGCTGAAGATCCTGTTCAAAAATTTCGGCCTGTTTTTTTGCCTTGAAATAATCGTCTGTTATATTCAGACTGAGCAGCGTATGTTTGGTTTCCATAGGCTGCCTGGAATACCCGGGCATTTCACTTAATTCCGCAATTTTATTGTTCATATAGGATGCTACCTTCTGAAAATATTCTTCAGACTCATAGCCGCCCAAAGTGATGATCTTTCCGCCGATCACTACCTGCGCTGTATTCTTGACTGCCATAAAAAGCCTCCTGTGTTTCTGTATATTTTCCGCGCCCGTTTTTCATATAAGGGCCGCAGTAAAATAGTCGTCTTCTTTTTATTATAATCGAATTTTGTAGAAAAGTATAGAATTTTTTAGGAATTCTTCTCAAAGCCCAGATGACTGTACGCCAGGGGCGAAGCCATCCTGCCCCGGGGAGTACGGTTCAGGAACCCGTTCTGCAGAAGATACGGTTCATACACTTCCTCCAGCGTTCCGGTATCTTCCCCGATAGCAGCCGCCAGAGTCTCAAGTCCTACAGGCCCTCCCTGAAAGTTTACGATCAGGGTTTTCAGGATCTTCCGGTCGGTTTTGTCAAGGCCGTACTGATCGACCTCCAGAAGATTCAGGGCGAAAACAGCCACGTCATAAGTGATTTTTCCATCATATTTTACCTGGGCAAAATCCCGTACACGTTTCAGGAGACGGTTGGCAAGCCGCGGCGTCCCCCGGGAACGTTTGGCGATTTCCTGCGCCCCGCGTCTGTCGATCTCCACTTCCAGAACCTGTGCGGAACGGAGGATAATAGTCTCCAGTTCCTTCTGGTTGTAAAATTCAAGATGATGCATTACGCCAAAACGGTCCCGCAGAGGCGCGGACAGAAGACCTGCCCTGGTGGTGGCCCCCACAAGAGTAAAACGCGGCAGATCCAGCCGTATAGAACGGGCGGAAGCTCCCTTTCCGATCATGATATCAATGGCAAAATCTTCCATTGCGGGATACAGAACTTCCTCTACTTGGCGGTTAAGCCTGTGTATTTCATCTACAAAAAGAATATCTCCCTCCTGAAGATTATTCAGAATAGCCGCCATTTCCCCCGGTTTCTCAATAGCCGGACCGGAGGTTACCTTCATATGCACCCCCATCTCATTGGCGATGATCCCGGACAGAGTTGTTTTTCCCAGTCCCGGAGGACCGTAAAAGAGAACGTGATCCAGAGGGTCATGCCGCTGCTTTGCCGCTTCTATGTATATTTTTAATGTATTTTTTGTCTTTTCCTGACCGATGTATTCATCCAGGGTCTGAGGTCTGAGACTCCCCTCTAAAGGAAAATCCTCTTCTGTGACATCGGTAGTGATCACTCTTTTTTCCATAAATTACTCCTACAGATTTTTGAGAGCTGCCTTCAGGATTCCCTCAACATCGTCCGGAGATACGTCTGTCACCTTTCGGACTGCCCGAAGCGCCTCCGTACTGCTGTATCCAAGGGCGACCAGCGCCTCCACCGCTTCTTTGCTTCCGTCAAAGGAAGAAGCCTCCGCGTCCGCATCCGCTTCTACATGAGAAAGCTTCGCCTCAAAAGCGTCCTCAAGCTTAAGCTTGTCTTTCAGCTCCAGGATCAGTTTCTGCGCCGTCTTTTTGCCGATTCCCGGAGCCCGGGATATCGTCTTTACATCATCTGACAGTACCGCAAAACGAAGCTCGTCCGCAGAAAGCGCGGCCAGAATGCCGAGGGCGGCTTTGGGACCGATGCCGTTTACCCCGAGAAGCAGACGGAATATCTGCAGATCGTCCTTTGTCAGAAAGCCGTAAAGCTGCATGGCGTCTTCCCGGATATGAAAATAGGTATGTATTTTTATTTCCTCTTTCTCCCGGAGAGCTTTTTCCATAGATGCGCCGGTCATAAATATTTCATATCCGATTCCCCCATTTTCGAGAATCAGAGAAGTTTCAGAGGAATCCACGATTTTTCCCCGTATAAATGAGATCATAATTAATGAAAGCTCCTGTTTTTCTATCTGAATTCAGCCAAATCAGTTTTTTAGCATCACAATCATAACATACACCGGATAAAAACGCAAATACGAAAGACAGCCCCGGACGGACGATCCATCCGCCGGAGCTGCCCTCTGTACATACGAGCGACCCTTATAAAATTACCTTCCGCGGACAGACTTCCCTGCAGGCGCCGCAGTTAGTGCACTTCTCATAATCAATATGGGCGCAGAAATTTTCTACGGTAATGGCGCCGTTCGGACATGTCTTTTCGCATTTTTTGCAGCCGATACAGCCTGTCTCACAGGAAGAAGTTACAGCCTTTCCCTTATCCTGTGAACTGCAGCCTACCATTACAGACTGTGTATAGGGGATCAGCTCGATCAAATGACGGGGACATTTTTCCACACATTTTCCGCAGGCTCTGCATGCCTCTTTATCTACAACGGCAACACCGCTGATGATATGGATCGCGTCAAAGGAACATGCCTTAACGCAGCTTCCAAAGCCAAGACAGCCGTATACACAGGCTTTTGCTCCGCCGCCGGGCACAAAAGGCATCATTTCGCAGTCCTCGGTACCTGTGTAAATATAATTTTCTTTTGTTTTGTCACATGTTCCGGTACATTTTACAAAGGCTGTCCTGCGGACGGTTTCCACAGCCTCCTGCCCCATGATGCCGGCAATGATCTTTCCTGTTTCGTTTCCGCCTACCGGACATTTGTTCACCGGGGCTTCTCCTTTCGCGATAGCCGCGGCCAGTCCGTCGCAGCCCGGATATCCGCATCCGCCGCAGTTATTTCCCGGCAGCGCTTCCCGGATGGCGATCTCACGCTCATCTGTTTCTACTGCGAATTTTTTTCCGGCGACTCCAAGAAAGATACCGATAAAGAGACCTACAGCCGCAACGACTACGGTTGCCACAATAATTGCTTCAATATTCATAATCCCGCCTCCTTATATCAGTCCTGAGAATCCACAGAAGGCGATTGCCATAAGCCCTGCTGTCAGAAGGACTGTTGGGAAACCTTTAAACGCCTCCGGGATATCATTGTATTCAATCTTCTCACGGATACCCGCCATAACGATGATGGAAAGAGTAAAGCCTGCTGCAATGGCAAATCCGTTTACAGTTCCTTCCAGGATATTATAATCATTCTGCACATTGATGAGAGCAACGCCGAGAACGGCACAGTTAGTCGTGATCAGAGGCAGATATACGCCCAGCGCCTGATAAAGAGATGGGATTGCTTTTTTCAGGAACATCTCCACAAACTGGACAAGAGCCGCGATGATCAAAATGAAGACGATCGTCTGAAGATATTCCATATTTGTAGGCACAAGGATAAAACGGTAGATCACACTTGTCACAAAAGAAGAAAGAGTGATAACAAATATGATCGCGCCGCCCATTCCGGCCGCAGTCTCTATTTTTTTTGAGACTCCCAGGAAAGGACAAAGACCAAGGAACTGGCTGAGCACGACATTATTGACAATGGCTGAGCTGACGATGATCAGCAGTAATTCTTTCATTTCTGTTTACCTCCCCTGCACATAGTATTTCCGCAGGACGCGCAGGCGCCGCCGCACTTCTCGGGATTGCTGGGATCGATTCCTCTTCTGGCAGCCCCGATCCTGAATTTATTCTGCAGAGCGGAAAGCGCCGCCAGTACGAAGAAGGCGCCGGGCGCCAGTACAAAGATCGTAATGGGCTCGTAGCCGATCTTGCCGGACGCGGCGTCCGCCAGAGGCAGGATCTGATGGCCGAAAAGCTGTCCCGCTCCGATAAGTTCCCGGACCGCCCCGATACAGGTAATGCTGAGAGTAAATCCAAGTCCCATTCCGATCCCGTCAAAGAGAGAGGGGATCGGCGGATTTTTGGAAGCGTAAGCCTCCGCCCGTCCGAGAATAATACAGTTTACAACGATCAGAGGTATGTAAAGTCCCAGAGACGCATAGAGGCTTGGAAGAAAGCCCTCCAGGAGCATCTGCACGATGGTAACGAAAGAGGCTACCACAACGATGAAGGCAGGCATACGGACGCCGTCCGGAATAAATTTCCGCAGAAGAGAAATCATCAGATTGGAGGCGGCAAGGACGGCCGTCGTTGTAAGTCCCATTCCGATCCCGTTTGTGGCTGAGGTCGTAATTGCCAGAGTAGGACACATTCCAAGCATCAGTACGAAGGTTGGATTTTCTTTGATAATGCCGTTTACCAGACGTTCTGCAGGTGTATTTGCTTTCATTGTGCTCCTCCTTCCACATACCGGAACGCACAGAGTCCGGCGTTGATTCCATTTGTCATAGCGTTTGTCGTAATTGTGGCGCCGCTGATCGCGTCAATTTCATCATCTGCGGCAGCGCCGTTTTTCGTGTATGTAAACTTTTCAACTTTTTTGTCTTTAAACTGGTCTTTGAATTCATCTGTATCCGCCTTCATTCCCAGTCCGGCGGTTTCCTCTATGGAGAGAATGGAAATGCCGTTCAGTGTTCCGTCATTCTGCACGCCCATGGCGAACTGAATATCTCCACCGTATCCTTCCGAACTCGTGATCGTGAAGGCATATCCCAACGTCCCGCCGGAAGCGTCCTTAGCGGTCATGATTTCGTCAACTGTCTGCGCGTCATACCCATTTTCGTCAAGATAAGTTACAAGATCCACCGCCTGTTTCGTTTCATCAGGGAGAAACGTCTCAAAGCTGTCGGCATCCTCAAAGACTGCCTGATAAGCTTCCTGTTTGGCTTTCTCCTGCTGCTGCGCGATGGGACCTGCGGTAATGTCCTGCACTATTCCGAGAGCCAGCCCGGCCACTAGCGTAATAACCGTAATAGAAAGGGTGTCTTTTACAATAGAGTTCATGCTTTTTTCCCTCCTTTTCCAAATGCCGTCGGTTTCGTCGCGCGTTCGATCAGCGGAACCAGAAGGTTGCAGAATATGATCGCGTAGGAAACTCCCTCGGCCGATCCTCCTAAAAGACGGAAAACAGCAGTTATGACGCCAAGACAGCAGCCATATACGATCTGTCCCTTCGGAGTGATCGGAGACGTCACATAGTCCGTAGCCATAAACCAGGCTCCAAGCATCAGCCCGCCGCCGAACAGGTGGCTCAGAAGATAATTACCGTCAAAGCCCATTCCTGTGGCAAACATATAACAGATTACAAAAACAGTGAAACTGCCGATATATGTCAGAGGGATCTTAAGATCGATCACCTTAAATACCAGAAGGATCACAGCGCCGATCAGGATGGCCAGCGCGGAGGTTTCTCCAATGGTTCCCTGGATGTTTCCGAGGAACAGATTTTTTACCGGAACAGAGCTTCCCTCTATAAATCCCTGGGCTTTCAGCGCTGCCAGAGGTGTGGCTCCGGTAACGGTATCCACTACGCCCCGGAAGTTGTCCGATACAGAGAAATCTGTCATCTGCGACGCAAAAGAGATCATCAGGAAGCATCTTGCGCCAAGAGCCGGATTCATGAAGTTCTGTCCCAGCCCGCCGAATAACTGTTTTACAACAATGATCGCGAAAGCGCTGCCCAGAACAGGCATCCAAAGAGGAATCTGAGGCGGCATGTTCAGCGCCAGGAGAAGACCTGTGACAACTGCGCTGAAATCTCCCACGGTGTTCGGTTTATGCATAAAACGATCATAGAGCCATTCAAATATCACACTGGAAAGTACGGTTGCCGCTATCACCAGGAAAGCGTGAAAACCGAAATTCCAGATGCCGAAAAGTGTGGACGGCAAAAGGGCAATTACAACAAGCTGCATGATTCTTTCTGTTGTCATGCAGTCTCTGATATGTGGATTTGATGATACATTCAGCTTTCGTTCCATTTTTACTCTCCCCTCTATTTCTTTCTGCGGCTGGCCAGAACCATTTTCCGCATAGATTTTATACTCTGGGTCAGCGGCCTTTTAGCGGGACAGACATAACTGCAGCATCCACATTCACAGCATTCCATACCGTCCATTTTCTCAAAGCCGGTCATATCCCCCCGTTCAGCCAGAGTGGCAAGACGGGCGGGGAGCACATGTCCCGGACAGACGCGCACGCACCGGCCGCAGTTGATGCAGGCCGTCATCTTTGCCTCTGATACCTGGTCGCGTTCCAGACAAAGGAAGGCGGAGGTGGTTTTTACGCAGGGTACGTTCAGATCATACATGGCGAATCCCATCATAGGACCTCCGGAAACGACTTTCGCCGTATCATCCTTCAATCCTCCCGCAGCGTCTACAAGCTCCTGCATACAGGTTCCTGTAAGCACGGAAAAATTCTTAGGGTTTGCCACGGCGTTTCCTGTTACAGTAACGATACGGCTCATAACCGGGCGTCCGGCCACAACGGCCTGATAAATATCTGTAACTGTCTCAACATTGTCCACAATACAGCCTACATCTGCGGGAAGCATGGAAGAATTGATCTCCCGCCCTGTTACTGCGTAGATCAGCGTACGCTCGCCCCCCTGGGGATACTTTGTCAAAAGCTCCTTTACCTCTATCCTGGGACGGTCTTTTACAAGAGCGCGCATTTTTTCGATACAATCCGGTTTATTGTCTTCAATACAGATGTATCCCTTCGCTTTATCGAAAAGACGGAGGATCACTTCCAGACCGGAGATCACCTTTTCAGGTTCTTCCAGCATCCTTCTGTAATCGCTGGTGAGATACGGCTCGCACTCCGCTCCGTTTACCAGTATGTATTCGATCTTTTCCGGATCCTTCGGGGCAAGCTTTACATGAGTGGGAAATCCGGCGCCGCCCATTCCTACGACTCCGCCCTCGCGGATACGGGACAATATTTCCTCTTTTGACAGAGAGGACAGTTCGGCGCTGTAAAATTCCTGTTCTGTATACTGCTGGTCGTTTTCTATGATGATAGAATCTGACATGGTTCCAGTGGCGGTCAGACGCTTTTCAATCCCTTTTACTGTACCGGAAACAGAAGCGTGAAGAGGTACGGAGACAAATCCTCCTGCTTCCGCGATTTTCTGTCCGGCAAGAACGTGATCTCCTTTTTTCACGCAGGGAACCGAAGGGGCCCCGATATGCTGCGACAGCGGATACACCATCTCGCCCCTGGGGAGATATTTCTCGATTGGACTGTTTTTGGACAGATCCTTGCCGTCATAAGGATGGATTCCACCCTTAAAGGTAAGCTTTCCCATATGTATTTCCTCCTTTATCATAAGCCTTAGGAACGCTTATGTTTTTTATCTGTTTTATGACGCAGGCGATATCCACGGTTCAAATGGGGATATGCTCTGAAAAAACGCCTGGTATTATGTCCTATCCTGTCGGTAAGATTCTTTCTGTAGGATTTCAGTTCGGTGGAAATGTCCTCCAGAATAGCCTGCCGTCTTTCGTTCATGGAACGGATAAATTCCAGATCTTCCATCCGGTCTTTCATATTATCAAAAGAAAACCCTCTGGGCAGATCCAGGGAATTCAGCCTGTCGTTAAATTTCAGCATAAGCTCCACCTGCTTCTTTTCCATCTGCTGTTCCCACTGTGGAATCCGGTCTTTCAGGTGGAAAGCGGCTGACGCGGAATAGCAGAAATCGCAGAGATAGGCCACTGAAATAATACAGATACAGATCTCGCCCACATAGACAGGATATAAATCTACCAGTCTTTCCACCACGGGATGAAGAACGCGGAACAGGATCACTGTAAAAATCCCCCATCCGATAGAAGCTCCGAGACAGATCCTTCCCTGAAAGTTAAACTTTTTATCACTGTAATCCCACCACGAAGTATGAAAAAGCATTTCCATGAGAACCGCCGTGAAATATTCCAGAGCCGTAGCCACGACAATTCCTCCGAGAAACAGTAGAATCAGGTACTGTTCCAGAGGCTTAAGGATCAGGTAAACGGCTACTGCTCCAAATCCGTAGATTGTACACAGCGGTCCGTTGATAAAGCCGCGGTTGACATATTCGCCTTCTTTCAGTGAAACATACATGGTTTCCCATGCCCAGCCAAGAAAACTATATATAAAAAACCAGCTTATAATATGATAGACATCGACACCGTTTATTGTCATCGACCACATGAAATATATCTTTCCTCCATCTCTGCAAATAACTTTCTTTCTTAATACTATAACTCTTTTTATGAAAAAATTCACTACCCATTTTGCAAAATTTTGTGTATAATTAAATACAATCAAATAAGAATTGAGGTAACTTATGATTGTTAAAAAAATGCCGATTTTACAAGGCTTTCCGGACTTTGACACTGTTAAAAATTTGTCGAAAACCACTGTGGGATCCGAGGTTTTCCGGCCGGTTTTTTATGATATTGAAACTACCGGATTATCACGATATTCCACTTTTTTATATCTCATTGGCGCGGTAACGTATGAAAACAGCCAATGGTATCTTCAGCAGTGGATGGCGGAAGATTCCAAAGAGGAGGCTTTGATACTTTGTGAATTTTTTGATTATTTAAAAGATAAAACCTGTACGATACAATATAACGGAAACCGATTTGATCAGCCTTATCTGGAAGAAAAATACCGCTCTTTGGGATACGCGTCTCCTTTTCAGGGACTTTCTTCTCTTGATCTTTATCAAGAACTGAAACCCTGTAAAAATCTTTTGAAGCTTTCCCGTATGAAACAGCCGGATCTGGAAGCTTTTCTCGGAATGGAAAGCCGGAATTTCTGCGACGGAGGAATGTGCGTCCGCCTGTATAGGAAGTATATAAAATCAAAAGATCCAAAACCGGCGGAAATTGTGCTGGGACATAACAGAGAGGATCTTCTCGGCCTTGGCGCGGTTTTTTCCATGCTGGGCTACAAATCGCTTCTGGAGGGAAATTATGAGCCCTCAGAAGTTTCTGTTCAGGACGGGCAGCTTTTGCTTACGCTGTCTCTTCCCTTTCTTCTTCCGGCAGCAGTTTCCGTCGGAAACAAAGAGTTCTATCTTACCGCTTCCGGAAATACGGCAAAATTTCTTACCGGCTTAAAAAACGGAAAGCTCCGTCAGTATTACAAAAACTTTAAGGATTACGATTATCTTCCCGGGGAGGATACGGCTGTACCGAAAGTTCTCAGTCAGTATATGGACAAAAGCCTTCGTGTTCCGGCCACTGCCTCCACTAGCTATACCTGGTTTCCCTGCAGTAAAGAATTCCTGGACAATAAAGACAAACAGCTTCAGTATCTGCGGCATTCTCTGCCCTGCCTTCTTGCGCAGCTTGAAACAAAGAAGTGAAACGAAACAAAAAGAGACACAGGAAACGGATTCCTGTGTCTCAAATAATTTACGAAAACTTTGGACAGAAAAACTGAGATTATTCTTCTGCAGTTTCTTCTGCTTCTTCAGAAGCATTCTCAGCAGGAGCTGCCGCCGGGCTTTCCAGGGCTTTCATGCTCAGACTGATCTTCTTATCTTCGCCGTTGAAATCAACAACTTTGGCACGGATCACCTGACCGATGGAAAGAACATCGGAAGGTTTCGCTACGTGTTCTCTGGAAATCTGAGAAACATGAAGCAGAGCGTCGATTCCCGGCGCCAGTTCAACGAAAGCGCCGAAATCTGTCATACGAGCAACCTTTCCTTCGACCACATTACCTACGGCAAATTTCTCTGCCGCTGTCAGCCACGGATTCTCCTCCGGGAATTTCAGGGAAAGAGCGATCTTATCGCCGTTGATCTCTTTGATCAGGACTTTTACTTCATCGCCTACGTTAAAGACTTTTTTCGGATTTTCCACTCTGCCCCAGGACATTTCGGAAATATGAAGCAGTCCGTCTGCTCCGCCCAGATCGATGAAAGCGCCGAAATCTGTCACATTCTTTACAACGCCTGTCACAACGTCTCCAGGATGGATTCTCTCCATAAGCTCTTTCTGTTTCTGAGCCTTCTCCGCAAGAAGAAGCTGCTTGCGGTTACCGATGATACGGCGTCTTCTCGGGTTAAATTCTGTGATTACAAATTCAATTTCCTGACCTGCATATTTGGACAGATCTCTTTCGTAAGTATCAGATACAAGGCTGGCAGGAATGAACACTCTTGCTTCTTCCACATTTACGCAAAGTCCGCCGTCGAGCACCTGAGTAACCGGCGCTTTCAGAACCTCCTGGGATTCAAAGGCCTCTTCCAGACGCTTATTGCCTTTTTCTGCCGCAAGTCTCTTGTAAGTCAGGATCACCTGTCCTTCGCCGTCGTTTACTTTCAGAACCTTTGCTTCCATTGTATCGCCTACATGAACTGCGTCGGACAGTACAAGGGAGCTGTCGTTGGTATATTCGCTCTTGGTAATAATACCGTCTGCTTTATAACCGATATTCAGGATAATCTCATCGTCTTTTACATCGATGACAGTACCCTGTACGATCTCTCCATTTCTGATAGTTTTTACGGAATCTTCCAGCATCTGTTCAAAACTTAATTCTGACATGTTCTTGAACCTCCTCAATAATTTTCTTTGGGGTGGACGCCCCTGCTGTAATACCTACATAACTACTGCGATGGAACATTTCAGAATCCAAGTCTACAGGTGTTTGTATATAGTAAGTATTTCCACATTCCTCTTTACATATTTCAAACAGCTTTTGAGTATTGGAACTATGCCTGCCTCCGATGACCAGCATAGTGTCTACCTCTCCGGCTATGGTTTTTGCTTCTTTCTGCCGTTCTTCGGTAGCATTACAAATAGTGTTTAAAATATTGCTAATATTTAAAACATTATTATCATACCTCTTTTTCCTGAGAATTTCAACTAATTCTTTAAATTTGTTGTAATTAAATGTCGTCTGGGAGACGATACAGAGTGCTTTTCCCGGTTCCGGAGAAAAATTCTCCGCCTCTTCGCTGCTTTTCAGCACCGTGTGATTTCCTTCGCACCATCCGCAGATTCCCCGGACTTCCGGATGGCTGGGATCTCCGAAAATGACGATATGTTTCCCCGCCCTGCTTTCTCTCTCCACAATACGGTGGATCTTCAGAACAAAAGGACAGGTCACATCCACATAGGAAAGCCCGGCTGCCTCCAGCTTCTCATAAACTGCCCGGCCTACGCCGTGAGAGCGGATCACAACAGTGCCTCCCTCAATATGGTCCAGATCCGCTTCGGAGATTACTCTGACGCCTTTTTTCGCCAGATCCGACACCACTTCTTCATTATGGATGATCGGTCCAAGCGTATAAATTGGGGAAACGCCTTCCCCGATCAACTGGTAAACTTTGTCTACCGCGCGCTTTACGCCGAAACAAAATCCGGCCGTTTCCGCCACCTTTACCTTCATTATTCTGCCCTCTTTTTTGAGTTTATCACTTTTTCCCGGTATATCTGTAAAATATTTTTTACCACCTCGTCAATAGTCATATCGGAGGAATCCACCAGCACAGCGTCTTCGGCTTTTTTCAGAGGAGAGATCTCCCGGTTCATATCCCGTCTGTCCCTCTCTTCGATATCCTTTTGTATCTGAGCAAGATCACAGAAGACTCCTTTTTCCTCCAGCTCCAGGCAGCGCCTTCTGGCCCTTGTTAAAGGGCTGGCGGTAAGAAAGATCTTTACATCTGCTTCCGGCAGGATCGTTGTTCCGATATCCCGTCCGTCCATGACTACGCTCATGCTTTTTGCCAGCTTCCGCTGAAGGTCCAGCAGACGTTTCCTCACCTCCGGATTGGCGGAACTGACAGAAGCCATATTGCCTACCTCTTCTGTTCTGAGAAAGGCGTTTACATTTTCTCCATTCAGAAGAACAATCTGCTCTCCGTCTTTGTATTCAATAGATATTTCCGCTCCCTGGCAGACCCTTTCTATTTCAGCGGGATCTTCTCTGTTTACTTTCTGCCGGAGAAGATAGAGAGCCATGGCGCGGTACATTGCCCCCGTATCCACATAGACAAAAGAAAGTTCCCGGGCCACTCTTCTGGCAATGGTGCTTTTTCCTGCTCCTGCCGGCCCGTCAATGGCGATATTATAGATCATCTGTAATTTCCTCCTGTTTTATACTGTACTTACAGCCATCGCCGCCAGATATGCCGTAGACCAGGCGATCTGTAGGTTATAGCCTCCGGTTACAGCGTCCAGATCCAGTACTTCTCCGATAAAATAAAGCCCCTGGATTTTTTTCGATTCCATAGTAGCGGGATTGATCTCTTTTACTGCTACGCCGCCTCTTGTGATCACGGCTTCCTTAAATTCCCCCAGTCCGGTAACGGTAAAAGGAAAAGCCTTTATGAGAGCGCCGAAACGAAGACGTTCCTCCCTGGATATCTCATGAATGGTCTTTTCTCCGGGGATCCCTCCCAGTTCCAGCATAACAGGAGTCAGAGAAGAAGGGAAAAGGACACCGATGACATTTTTAAACTGTTTGTTTTTTCCAGCCTCAAATTCTCTTAAAATACGGGCGTCAAGCTGTTCTTCTGTCAGCGCGGGTTTCAGGTCGAGATATGCTTTCAGCTTTCCTTCTTTTTGCAGAGTCTGACCGATGCGGGCGCTTGCGGAAAGAATCAGAGGACCTGTCACTCCGAAATGTGTGAACATCATTTCTCCAAAATCCTCAAACAGAACCTTTTTGTCCTTTTTTATAGTCAGACGTACATTTTTTAAGGAGAGTCCCTTCAGTCTGGGGATATACTCTTCTTCCGTATGAAGAGGAACAAGAGAGGGAGAAAGCTCCGTAACCTTATGCCCGTATTCTCTGGCAAAAATGTAACCGTCTCCGGTGGAGCCTGTAGAAGGATAAGAAAGTCCTCCGGTGGCCACAAGTACGGCGTCGCCCGGATAAAAGGTCCCGTTTTCCAGACAGATGCCGGAAACTTTTTCCTCTTCGCAGACTACTTTTTCTACCTTGCTGTTAAGGTGGATATGAACGCCGTATTTTTTCATCTGGCGTTCCAGCGCCCGGATCACGTCTGATGAGTGATCGGAAACCGGAAAAACACGGTTTCCCCGTTCTGTTTTTAAGGGAACGCCCGCCTGTTCCAGAAAATCCATCATCTCTCTGCTTCCGAATGTATAAAAAGCGCTGTAAAGAAATTTGGGATTGCGCACTACTCCGGCCAGAAGCTCCTCCGGGCCGCAGTTATTTGTCACATTGCATCTTCCTTTCCCGGTAATATACAGCTTTTTTCCAAGTTTTTCATTTTTCTCGAAAAGAAAAACGTCGCATCCCTTCATGGCTGCCGCGGCGGCGGCAAACATACCGGCCGCCCCGCCGCCCACAATTAAAACTCTGTTCATCTGTACCCTTTCTGGAAAGCAAGCCCGCCAGAAAATCTGACGGGCCTGTTATTTTTCATTGTAGATCCTCTGTCTGCCGTTTTAATTACGGCGCGGGGAAGAATTTCCTGTTTATACCGGATAAGCTCCGTTTTTAGTGTCTGCCGCTGTCTCGTCCACCTTTTTTTCCTGGGCCTGACGATATTTGAAGAAATCCATGGCAACCTGCGGGAACAGCGCGTAGGACAGAACGTCCTCGTCCTGCTCTTTATAAGGAGCCACTTCTTTTTCAAGCTTATCCAGCTCGTTGTCCAGAAGATCTGCCGGACGGCAGGTGATCGGTTTGGTATCGCCGATACATTTTTTCTGTACTTCCGGATTAAACGGTTTTACGGTAGCGCCGTATTTTCCGCTTAAGATATCCTTCGTTTCTTTTGTGACCATCTTGTATCTCTCGCCCATAAGAACGTTAAATACGGCCTGTGTTCCAACAATCTGGGAAGAAGGAGTTACAAGCGGCGGCTCGCCCAGATCTTTACGTACTCTCGGAACTTCTTCCAGAACTTCATAGAACTTATCTTCCGCATGCTGTTCCTTTAACTGGGAAGTCAGGTTGGAAAGCATTCCGCCTGGTACCTGGTACAGAAGAGTCTTGATATTGACGCCCAGGTTCTTCGGATTCAGAAGGCCGCTGTCAAGAGCCTCGTCGCGGATCGGACGGAAGTAGTCCGCGATCTCTGCCAGAAGATTCTGGTCAAATCCTGTGTCATAAGGAGTTCCCTTAAATGTTTCTACCATAACCTCTGTTGCAGGCTGGGATGTACCCAGGGCGAACGGAGAAATAGCGGTGTCGATAATGTCCACGCCGGCTTCGACAGCTTTCAGGTAAGTCATGGAAGCCACGCCGGACGTATAGTGCGTATGCAGATCGATGGGGATCTTGACAGCATCTTTAAGAGCGCCTACAAGTTCTGTCGCCTGATAAGGAAGAAGAAGTCCGGCCATATCCTTGATGCAGATAGAATCCGCGCCCATCTCTTCGATCTCTTTTGCGATGTTTGTCCAGTATTCCAGGGTATAAGCGTCTCCCAGAGTATAGGAAAGCGCTACCTGCGCATGGGCTTTTTCCTTATTGGCCGCCTTTACGGCTGTCTTCAGGTTGCGCATATCGTTCAGACAGTCGAAAATACGGATAATATCAATTCCGTTTGCGACAGACTTCTGAACAAAATATTCTACCACGTCGTCGGCATAAGGACGGTATCCGAGGATATTCTGTCCACGGAAAAGCATCTGAAGTTTGGTGTTTTTAAAGCCGTCACGGAATTTGCGGAGTCTTTCCCACGGATCCTCTTTCAGAAAACGGAGGGAAGCGTCGAAAGTGGCGCCGCCCCAGCATTCTACGGCATGATAACCGACCTTGTCCATTTTATCAACGATAGGAAGCATCTGTTCTGTGCTGAGTCTTGTAGCGATCAGAGACTGATGCGCGTCACGCAGAACAGTTTCCACAATTTTTACAGGTTTTTTCTCTAATTCTGCCATTGTTTATTCTCCTTATTTTACATTACGCCGAATATTGCCATGAAGGTACCGGCTGCCACAGCGGTTCCGATAACGCCTGCTACGTTTGGTCCCATAGCATGCATCAGAAGGAAGTTGGTAGGATCTGCTTCCGCTCCCACTTTCTGAGATACACGGGCGGCCATCGGCACAGCGGATACGCCTGCGGAACCGATCAGCGGGTTGATCTTGCCTCCGGACAGCTTGCACATCAGCTTGCCCAGCATAACTCCGCCGAAGGTACCGAATGCAAACGCAACCAGACCAAGGAATACGATTTTCAGAGTATCAAGATTCAAAAATGCCTCTGCACTTGTAGAAGCGCCTACAGATGTACCCAGAAGAATTACAACGATATACATCATCGCATTGGACGCGGTTTCTGTAAGCTGTTTTACTACGCCGGATTCACGGAACAGATTTCCGAGCATCAGCATACCAACCAGCGGAGCTACCGTAGGAAGGATCAGGCATATAACAATAGTGATCACGATAGGGAACAGAATCTTTTCCAGTTTGCTTACCGGACGAAGCTGCTCCATTTTGATCTTGCGTTCCTTTTCTGTAGTACACAGTTTCATAATAGGCGGCTGGATAATGGGTACCAGAGACATATAGGAATATGCCGCCACCGCAATGGGTCCCATCAAAGCAGACTGTCCAAGCTTTCCTGCGAGGAAAATAGAGGTGGGGCCGTCGGCTCCTCCGATAATGGAAATAGCTGCCGCCGCTTTGTCGTTGAATCCCAGGAAGATTGCCAGGAAGTATGCCACATAAATACCAAGCTGTGCGGCCGCTCCCATAAGGAAACTCTTGGGATTTGCGATCAGAGGTCCGAAATCCGTCATGGCTCCGACGCCCATGAAGATCAGTGACGGAAGAATACTCCACTCGTCCAGCAGATAGAAGTAGTGAAGAAGTCCTCCCACACCGTTTGAAGTGTCGGCCGGATCTGCCATGATGTCCGGATAAATATTTACCAGGAGCATACCAAAAGCGATAGGAACCAGAAGAAGCGGTTCAAATCCCTTTTTAATGGCAAGGAATAAGAATACACATGCCACCGCGATCATCAGATAGTTGCCCCAGGTCAGATTAAAAAACGCAGTCTGATGAATCAGGTTGGACAGGGTTTCTGTAATATACGACATTTGAATACCTCCCGTCCTAGTTCATTGTTGCCAGGATATCTCCGTTTTCTACGGATGCGCCTTCTGTTGTATCGATGCTTGCCAGGGTGCCTTCCTGAGGAGCAACGATCGGGATCTCCATTTTCATGGATTCCAGGATGACAATGCTGTCACCGGGTTTCAGAGCCTGTCCGGGCTCTGCTACGATCTTAACGACTTTGCCGGGAACAGATGCCGTCACTTTTACAGCGCCGGTACCGCCGGCGGGAGCTGCCGGAGCAGGAGCAGGTGCAGGTGCCGGAGCGGGCGCCGCTGCAGGTGCGGGAGCTGCCGGAGCCGGAACAGGTGCGGCTGCAGGTGCGCTTACAGCGCCTTTTTCTTCTACAGTAACTTCGTATGCGGTTCCATTAACGGTAATTGTATAACTTTTCATTTTAAGATCCTCCTATTGTCTTTACCTTCTTTTTCGGTTGATTTTGCGGATAGAACGTACTACAAAGCCGTCGGGGGACGTTCCCTCAGACGCTGCTATGGCTGCCGCTATCACAGCCGCCAGTTCCTTATCGTCATAGGCCGGGGTCTGCACCGGTACCGGAGCAGGAGCAGGCGCTTTTGCAGGCGCCGCCGCGGGCTCTTCTTTTTTCTTGGCTGCCGCGGAACCCGGAATATACTTAAACAGAGAGATCAGGAAGATCAGAACTGCAAGTACAACAAATACAGTGCCAAGTCCCATTACAGTGTTCAGTGCGGCGTTTTTCAGCGTAGTCGCCAGAGAATACTGAATATTTACGCTTACAGAAGACGGCGACATGGTGCTGAGATCATCGAATACATAAACGAATTCCGCGTCTTCTTTTTCAAATTCCACAGGAACTGTGGCTGTGTACTGATCGCCGGAAACCTCCACCTGCGTTTCGCCGGTTTCCTTCAGCTCTCCTACTTTATCCTTTACATCATTCCAGGCGTTCATGGCGTTTACAGTAAACTCGTCGCCGCCTTCCAGATAAGATTCAATCTCTTCATCGCTTAAGGGGATGATCGCATCTGTAAGGCCTTCCGCTACCATGATGAGCTGGCTTTCTACTGCATCGTCCATTTCAGCAGCCATTACAAACGATGCGCCGGATACTGTCAGCGACGCGGCGCAGACAAGAGCCGCACAGACAGAAGACACTTTTTTAAACATCTGATTCATATGCTCACCTCTTTCAGACCGCGCTGTGTTTCTTGGACGGACGGTCTTCTCTTTTTGTGAACAGCATCTCAAAGGCCCCGATCACATATTTTCTTGTTTCCTCCGGCGCGATCACCGTATCCACATAGCCTCTGGCCGCTGCGGATCCAACTCCTGACTGGAGTTCTCTGTATTCCGCCGCCTTTTCATTAAGAACGGAAGCCTCTTCGCCGGGATACATGATCTTCGCCGCAAGGGACGCGTCCATCATGCCGATTTCCGCATTATCCCAGGCATATACATAATCTGCTCCGATAGCCTTGCTGTTCATGGCGACATAGGCGGTTCCGTAAGCTTTTCCGATAATTACGTTCACCTTCGGAACGGTTGCGTCGGCAAAGGCATGAACAAGTTCGCCTACAGATTTCGCCATCATTTTTTCATTGCAGACAGTTGCCTTGAAGCCTGTCACATTCGTAAGAGTAAGAACAGGGATATCAAAGGCGTCGCAGAATTTCACGAAGCCGGCGGCTTTTCTCGCGCCTCTTGCAGACAGAGTTCCGTCGAACTCTTCTGTCTTCGTTCCGTCTTCGCCGTAAATTTCCTGTCTGTTTGCCACAGCTCCGACGGTGGCGCCGTTCAGGCGAAGAAAACCGGTTACAACGTCTTTTCCATAGGCGGAGCCTGTCTCAAAGAAAATATTATTGTCCGCGATTCTTGACAGAGCAAGAACTGTATCGCCTGCGCAGGCTGCGATATCGCCGCATACACGGTTCAGATCGTCTGTGCACTCGTCATAGGAATCGTTATCTTCAAAATTGGAAGGAAGGAAGCCGATAAGCTGACGGATCCATCCGAGGATCTCGCTTTCAGAACCTGTCCGGTCAATAAGTCCTGTCTCCTCACTCTGGAAAGAAGCGGCTGAAGTATCACATTTTTCTACATGATTGCCCTCCAGAGCATTGGGGGTATTGACGAACATTTTTCCTTTTTTCTCTTCCATAAACGTAAAGTCTGTCAGTGCGGGAATAATGGCCATACCGCCTCCGCAGGTTCCGAACACCGCTGTGATCTGGGGGATCATCCCGGATGCCAGAGTCTGTTTCAGGTAAATGGAACCGAAAGCTTCCAGAGCGTCTGTTGCTTCCTGGAGTCTCATTCCGGCACAGTCGATCAGCCCGATCACCGGAGCGCCTGTCTTCATTGCAAGATCATAAAGGGAAGAAATCTTTTTCGCATGCATTTCGCCAACAGTTCCGTTCAGAACAGAAACATCCTGGCTGTATACATACACCAGATTCCCATCGATCACGCCGTAGCCGGTGATCACACCGTCTGAAGGCGCTTTCTTTTCAGTCATGTTGAAGTCTGTGGATCTTGCGGTCACGCTTTTTCCGATTTCAACAAAACTGTTCGCATCAAGCAAAGAAGTAATTCTTGTGCCTGCTAAGCTTTGTGTTGCATTACTCATTCTCTTTTGCCCTCCATTTTATAAAAATTTAATGATAAACAAAATTTCAGCCGATTATAATTGTAACCTTTTTTCATTTTTTTTTCAATAGATTTCCAGATTTTTGTTAAAAATTTAACTCCCCTGTCAAAAAACACAGCGCGGCCCCGGTATATGAGCTGCGCTGTGAAAACGTTATCCATGAAAAAAATTGTGGAATACCTGATCCACGCACCAGAGGTAGGATATTTTTTCTACTGTGCGGTCTGCTGTTACGGGATAGGAGGCAACGGTTCCGCCGTTTAAAAGAAAAGTGATTCTGCCTATCTCATCACCCTTTTTTACGGGAGCTGTAAGTTTTTCTTTCACGGTTACTTTACATTCGATTTTTTCATCGTTTCGAAGAAGCAGTTTTTGTTTTCCGGCGTTGTCCGAAGCTGCCACAATACCATGAACGAAGGCTTTTTGCTCTGCGCTTTTTGTGTCCGGAACCCCGTTTTCCACCGGGAATTCAGGGAGCTTTGGCTCCCGGAAAAATGTCCTGTACTCATAATTCTGATCTCCGTAATCCAAAAGCGTCATGGTATCTTTCCATTTATAGTTTTTATTGTTCGGCCATCCGCAGCCCAGCAGCGAGACGATAAATGTTTTTCCGTTCTTTTGGCAGGCACATACATAACAGTAGCCGGCGTCCCCTGTAAATCCGGTTTTTCCTGACAGAACGCCTTCTGTCATATCAAAAAAAGTGTTTGCGTTGCGGACTGTGAACGTGCGTTTTTTGGCGAGATCTGAAAAAGTATACTCTCTTGTCTGGGTGATTTTCAGAAAAGTGGGGCTTTTTATGGCATAGCGCATGATCAGCGCCAGGTCTTCCGCCGTAGTATGATGGGTTCCTCCTTCGTCTTCGGCGTCCAGTCCGTTGGGAGTCACAAAATGGGTGTCCGTACAGCCGATTTCCTCCGCCTTTTCATTCATCATTCTGGCAAAGCCCTCCACAGATCCGCCGATATGTTCCGCAATGGCAACCGCCGTATCGTTATGGCTCTGGAGCATCAGGGAATAAAGGAGATCTTCCAGATAGTACTGCTCTCCTTCTTCTATATTCAACTGGACGTCCGGCTGGGAAGCCGCTCTTTTAGAAACAGTTACATAGTCGTCTCCAGCTCCGTTCTCCAGAGCCAGTATACAGGTCAGCACTTTTGTGGTACTTGCATTCGCACGGGGTGTTTCCCCGTCTTTTTCGTAAAGGATTCTTCCGGAATCCCCGTCCATAAGAACAGCGGACAGGGCGTACAGGTTTCCAGGACTTCCGTGTTCTTCCGGAACGGTATTTTCCATATGTATCTGGTCTTCACTGTTTTCCCGGGACGTCCCGGGCACGAGCTGTTTTATATGGTCAAAATTTTCAGCAGGTACTGTCGTATATCTGCAAAAAAAGACAGATGCCAGCAGGATTATTACCGCGGTCCGTTTGAATTTCATAGTCCACCTCTTTCTGGTTCTATAGGACTATTTTATGCGGACCTGTCCGGTTTATTCCCTGCGGTTTTCTGTCTTGTCTGTTTTTCAGCCGTTATAGGTGTGATACCAGCGGGAGGACAGAGGAAGCTCTTCTTTCGAGAGTAAATACAGTTCCTCGAGATATTCCGGGGATTCCTTCACGGCCTGGTCAAAAAGTTTATGAAGCTTTCCAACAGGTTCTTCGCTTCCCGGAGCCGGATCCTTTCTCATAAAGTGATCCATGGCGGAGGCAGACAGCTTCTTACCGCCGATTCCTGTAAATATGCGCAGAAAAAAGCGCCGTTTCCCACGGTTGTCATATACCATGAGATTTGTAAGAAACTTCATCATGCGGAGAGAGAAAAAAATATCTTTTATTTTTATCTGCGGAAATACCCGGTGGATCACTCTGGCATAGGAAATCCTGGGAACAATGCAGTCAGAGGGATAAAAATGATGAGGATCACGGTTCGTCTCCAGCATCAGGGTTCTGTCCAGCTCTTTTTCCAGAAGAGTATGTGAGATCACTTTTTTCCCGGCCATTTCATCTACATAGGGATGGCAGGCGCTGTCAAGAAGATAGTGACATCCAAAGCCCAGAAGATAGGCCAGAAGCTTCTCGTCTCCCCTTTCTCTTACCAGGCTCATTCCCCTTAAGAAAAACGGGGCGGCGGCATTGTGGTGCATTTCCACTCCGGATCCGTTTACCGCCGGTTTCATAAGATGGTAAAAAAAGATATCCGGGCCGTGGAGCCCTATCCGATACAGATCTCCGTTTTTCCGTATCACTTTTTTCATTTCGTCAGGAAGCTGCCGGTATATTTTTTTTCCAAACAGATCATGCGTATATGTGGTAGGCATTTTTTACATATCCTTTCTGTCATTTGTAAGCGGTTCGTCAGCCGCCGTATTTTATGCGGGCGTCTTTTTAAACGTCCAGCTTCAACTGGATCTCTTCTTCCGCTTCTGCTTTGAAATCCTCCATCTGAACCGGATCCAGGACCGGAAGCTCGTCCAAGCCCTGAACGCCGAAAGTCCGCAGGAATTCCTCTGTTGTGCCGAAAAGGATCGGCCTGCCCGGAGCGTCCAGCCTTCCAAGCTCCCGTACCAGATCGTATTCAACAAGTTTGTTTATGGCATGGTCGCATTTTACTCCCCGGATCTTTTCAATCTCAGCCTTTGTTACCGGCTGTTTATAGGCAATGATTGAAAGCGTTTCCAGCATAACGTCTGTAAGCACAGGCTTCTGGGGATGCATGGCGATCTGGATCAGATTGCCGTAATACTCCTTCTTGGTGCACATCTGGTAGGATTGTTCCAGTTCAATGATCTGGATACCTCTTCCTTCGTCCTGATAGCTGTCCATCAGACGGTGGATCAGTTTTCGTGTAGTTTCTTTATCCTGGCCGATCGCCTCCGCGATCTGTGAAAGCTCCACAGATTCGCCGATAGCAAAGAGAATTGCCTCTATCGCGGCCTCTGCTTTTTTTATTTCCATTTAAGCCCTCATTCCTGCTTATTCGTCGGCAAACTCTGTAAGATGCTTCCAGGTCTGCGGATCTGTTGTTACTTCCACCTGGATGTCGTCGAACAAAGCCTCCTGTTCTACGTGAATATATCCCATTTTCATCAGCTCCAGAATGGACAGAAACGTTACGACGATCTGTGTTCTGGAAGGCTGGCCCTCAAGAAGCTGACGGAAACTGAAGCGGCGGTGGGAGGAAGCATAGGATTTCATTTCCACCATTTTATCGGAAAGGCTGACTTCCTCTTTTTCAATAGTTCCGAATTTGCTTCGGATGGGATCGATTTTTTCTTCCTGTTTTTTCAGTATGGACTGGTAGATTTTGTTGAGACGCTCCAGAGTAACTGAGGAGAGCAGCTCTTTTGGATCCACCGGTTCCCGGTATTTCAGGACTTCATCCGGAATCGTAGGTTTTTTGTAAAAAACCCCGTCCGCTTCATCCATACGGTCTTTCAGCTCGTAGGACATAAACTTATACATTTTATATTCCAGAAGCTTCTGTACAAGCTCTTCCCTGGGATCCTCCTCTTCCCCTTCTTCATTTTTTTCTTTTGGAAGCAGCATTCTGCATTTAATGTCCAGAAGGGTCGCCGCCATTACAAGAAATTCACTCATGGCCCCCAGATCCTCCGAGGGCATACTGTGAAGATATTCCATGTACTGATCAGTGATGTCTACAATAGGGATATCATAAATATCAATTTTATTTTTTTCGATCAGATGAAGAAGAAGATCCAGAGGGCCTTCAAAAACATTAATTTTTACATCTATAGCCATAATTCATCCATAATTTCCATAATTTCCCGCTATTTCTGTCCGTCTTACTCCCCGGTCAGCAATTCTGCGAAGACAAGCTCCCTGGGATTATGGATACGGACAGGAATTGTATGTTCGCCGAGACCGGCGCTGACGATCATATGACTTTTTCCTCTTCTGTACTCTCCGCAGCAAAACCCGGGAAAAAGCTGAAAATGCGGAGAAATCAGCCCTCTGTTTTCTGTAAAGCGGACGACTCCTCCGTGATAATGGCCGGAAAAGATCAAATCTGCTCCCCATGAAAAATATGTGTTTCCATACCGTGGATTGTGGGCCAGAAGCACCTGGATCCCCTCTTTGGAAGGAGGACCGATCAAAGCCTCCATTTCCCTGAGACTTAAAGAAGGAGGCTTGGGTTTCCGGTAAAATTCCATGGGAAGCTCCAGACCGTAGAATACAAAATCTGTTCCATGGATTTTCATGGAAACGTGCCGGTTGTGGAGAAAACAGATTCCCGCTTCTGAAAGAAGATCTTCAAATTTGAAATATTTCTCCTGCATTTCAGGATCCGCCATCATACGGCTTTCATGATTTCCCAGCGCATAATATACCGGAAGTTTTTCCGCCAGCCGGCAGAGAAAACCGGTTGTCATCTCCAGAGTATCCTCGTTGCTGCTGTACGCCATATCGCCTCCGATCAGCACCGCATCCGGCGCTCCGAGGATGATCCGGCGCAACAGTTCTTCGTTTTCTTTTCCGAACATCAGGCCGTGGAGATCAGAGAGGAAGGCCAGCTTTACAGAGTGTTTGCCTTTCAGCTTTTTTGTGGGAATATAATAGTTTTTAGTTTTAAATGTTTTCATACTTTTCCTCTATAATTTGCTATTTGGAAAAAGGCAGAAACTACTTGCCGAATCCACAGTTGGGGAAAGTACAGACAGAACAGCTAAGGCAAAGCCCTCCCTCTCCCAGAGCGGCGATTTCTTCTGCCTTTACAGGATCATCTGCCATAAGCCTTGGGAGGATAAGATCAAATACCGTCCGTTTTGCATACATGACACACCCCGGAAGGCCAAGAACAGGAACTGTCTTCTCTCCATTCTGATAGTACGCAAGAAGAAGCATAGCTCCCGGCAGCACAGGGGCTCCATAGGTAACGATCCTTGCTCCTGTATCTTTGATGGCTCCCGGCGTCCTGTCGTCAGGGTCTACGCTCATGCCGCCGCTGCAGATCACCATATCCGCGCCCATTTCAATAAAATGGAGAATATCTTCCGTAATCTGCTTTCTGTCGTCGCCCGGAGTAGTCTGCCCGATGACCTCGCCCGGATATTCGGCCAGTTTATCCCTCAGCACAGGAGTAAAGGTATCTTTTATAAGGCCTTTCCGGACTTCGCTTCCGGTGGTTACGATTCCCGTTTTCTTTGCATTAAAAGGAAGAATGGAAAAAACAGGCTCATTTCCCGCTTCCGCTTCTGCCCGGTCCATTTTTTCCTTCTCGATCACAAGAGGAATGATTCTTGTTCCCGCGATTTTATCGCCCTTTTTTACCGAAAAATCTCCATGTCTGGAAGCAATCATCATTTCTCCCAGGCTGTTAATCCTCATAAGAGCGTCGCGGCGTATTTTTAACAGTCCGTCGCAGTCGGCTATCACTTCGATCTTGCCCTCGCTGACGTCTGTGCCGTGCATATTGTTTCCGGCGCAGATTTTATAAAGGATCTGCGCGCCTTCGTTTTCATGAAGGATGCCTTCTCTTTTTTCCCAGACAAAGAGATGCTCCTTTCCCACAGAAAGCAGGGCCGGGATATCTTCCTCCTGTACAATATGCCCTTTTTTAAAAAGGACGCCTTTCTTTTTATCTTTAATGATCTGTGTGATATCGTGGCATAAAATATGCCCCACAGCATCTTCTGTGCGAATTTCTTTCATAGACCTTACCCTCTCAAGACACTTGCATTCCGCTGGTTATTCAGTGGCTATTATACCTCTCTCCCGCCGCTTTTGTCAAAAGGTTCCTGCTACAGCCATAAACCGTCCAGAACTTTTTTCAGGCAGTGGGAATATCCGGCCTTTGCTACGTCTTCTCCGTAAAGGATACGAAGCTTTCCAAGTTCCTGTCCGTCCCGGTAATAGATCAGTTCACCTGCCTGTTCGCCTTTTTTCACCGGAGCCATCGTTTCGGAAGGAAGAATCCTCTTCTTCGTCACATCGGTCACAGGCCTTCCTTCTGTATCCAGATACCGGAAAGTGCCTTCATATTTCAGGGGAACCTCTGAAGCTACGCCTTTTTTTACTTTCATGTTGGGAAGTGAGCCTGGATTTTCATCTGTGTACAGAGAACACCTGGCAAATCCATAGTCCAAAAGGGCCGCGGCGTCTTTCTGTCTTGTTCTGGAATCCGGGGACGCCATGACTACAGCAATCAGGGAAATCCCCTTTCTCTCAGCTACGGCGGAAAGACAGAATTTCGCTTTGCTGGTGCTTCCTGTCTTCAGTCCCACGCATCCCTCATAGGTGCGGATCATCTTATTCGTATTTGTAAGCCCGAATTCCTTACTCCCCTGTCTGGTTACATGCGTAATATTTTCCATCCAGATGGAGGAATATTCCAATACCTGGGGATAACGGCAGATCAGCTCCCTGCTCATAAGAGCGATATCGTAAGCTGTCGTATAGTGGTTGTCAGACTCTGTCAGCCCGCAGCAGTCCTCAAAATGTGTGTTTTTCATTCCAAGTCCCGCGGCTCTCTCATTCATCTCTTTGACAAATTCCTGCTCGCTGCCGGCAATATGTTCCGCCATGGCAACACTGGCGTCGTTTCCGGAAGCAATCACAATACATTTGATCATTGTTTCTACCGACTGCTTCTCTCCCTCTTCCAGAAAAACCTGAGAGCCGCCCATGGATTTGGCGTGAGCGCTGGTTGTTACTGTGTCCGCAAGATCCAGCGTGCCGTCTTTAAGATGATCGAAAATCAGCAGAAGAGTCATAACTTTTGTGATACTTGCCGGACTTCTTCTGGTATCCATTTCTTTCCCGCAGATCACTTCTCCCGTCTCCGGCTCCATGAGTACATAACTGGGAGCGGCCACTTCAAGAGCAGGCTCCCCGGCAGCCAGAACAGAAGCGCCCGGAAAAAGAAGACAGAGCAGCAGAATACAGATAACCAGAAGCTTTTTCTGTTTCCTTGCCATATAATTCCTCCGGTAAGAAGACTCTACTCTATTATAAAGCCGGGAAGCGGAAAATATAACTTTTCTTTAAAGCATTGGAGCAAACAGGCGGAGGATGCTCTGAAAGCCCCGTATAAAAATATTCCTGTTTTTACAGAAATCTATGCTGATCGGATCGCAGTAATTCAGCGTTTCCACAAAATCCTGCAGAATATCCCGTATTACTTCGTTTTTATACATCCAGATACCGTTTTCAAAATGCAGATACAGGCTGCGGTAATCCAGATTGATCGTACCAACCACGGCAATCTCGTCATCGCACACAAAAGATTTTGCGTGAAGGAAACCGGGCTGATACTCATAGATACGCACTCCCGCCTCAAGAAGCTGCTCGTAATAAGACTGTGTCAGAAGGAACACCATTTTTTTATCCGGTACACCCGGCGTCATAATCCTTACGTCCACCCCGCTTTTTGCCGCAAGACACAGAGCTGTCATCATCTCATTGTCGATGATCAGATAAGGCGTACAGATATAAACGTATTTTTTGGCGCGATTAATGATATTCAGATATACGTTTTCTCCCAGAACCTCTCCGTCCAGAGGCGTATCGCTGTAGGGCTGCACGTATCCGCTTCCTTCAAACTGTTCCGGATGGTAAGTATGCGGAAGATAGGGCTCATGTTCCAGAGAATTGGGCGTACGGTTGACTACGCTCCACATATGGAGGAACATAACTGTCATACTCCATACCGCCTCTCCTTTTAACATAACCGCCGTATCCTTCCAGTGTCCGAAGCGCTCCTTCTGATTGATATATTCGTCTGACAGATTAATGCCTCCGGTAAATCCGGTCTTTCCGTCGATCACACAGATTTTCCGGTGATCCCGGTTATTCTGCACAATATTCAGCACCGGGCGGAAAGGATTGAAGACGTTGCACTGAATGCCTTTTTCGCGCAGTGTTCTGTCATAGCGGTGGGGAAGGGTTGTCAGGCAGCCGAAGCCATCATAGATCAGACGTACGTCTACTCCGGCAGCCGCTTTTCTTTCCAGAATATCAAGAATGGTCCTCCACATTACTCCGTCATTGATGATGAAATACTCAATATAGATATAGTGTTCCGCCTGTTCCAGCTCTTTTACCAGTACAGGAAACATATCGTCGCCTACCTGGAAATATTCGGCGGTTGTATTTTCATAAACAGGAAAACCGGAATACTGGTAAATATATTTCGACTGGGCCGCCGCAGAAGGATCTTTGTCCTTGATCTTATCAAAAACTTTTTTCTCCTGGGTAAGATACGGCACGCTTTCCTGTTTCACCTGTGTGTACTGTTCCTGGATTTCCTGGGCTACTCTTGATTTTCCAAAAAGGATATATAAAAGCAGTCCGAAGATCGGAACCGCCATAATGAGCATCGTCCATCCCAGCTTGTAGGAGGGATTGATCCTCTTATTGACGATCCATAAAACAGACAGGATACTGACTACCGTGATACCGAAGGAAATATATTTGGAATATGCCGCCAGCTGCCATACAAGAATAAAAAGCCATCCCAACTGTATAAGCAATGCAAGAGCCACATAAAAAATCCGGTTAAACAACAGTTTTGCAATTTTTTTCAGGGGCATAATTATAAGATTCATTTTTTCTCTCCGTTCAACCCTGGATATCAGCGCTGATTTTCATTTTGTTTACAAATCATTTTTATTTTGTTAATAAAGTAACAATGTAGTATCTTAAAAATCCCTGACGGTATTGTCAGGGATTTTTGTGCACAATTAATTATATTTACGTTTTCTTGCGGCTTCAGATTTTTTCTTACGACGAACGCTTGGTTTCTCGTAATGCTCTCTTTTGCGGATTTCCTGCTGGATACCTGCTTTTGCGCAGCTTCTTTTGAATCTGCGAAGAGCGCTATCTAAAGTCTCGTTCTCTTTTACGATAACGTTTGACATAGACTCACACCTAACCTCCCTCCAGTTGTAGATTGTGCTAAAATACAACTGTCTGGGTATTTTTCTTGCACGAGTTATATTATATATCATGGGCTCTGCTTTCGTCAACAGCTTTTGGTTAATTTTGCAAAAACTTTTTCACAGAATTTTTCACAGAATTCATCAGTGGAGCTGTCCCTCCAGAATTTTCGCCGCCGCGTCTACCGCCTCCTGAACTTTTTCAGGATTTTTTCCGCCGGCCTGGGCCATATTCGGACGGCCGCCGCCTCCGCCGCCAACAATAGCGGCTACTCCTTTGATAAGATTTCCTGCATGAGCGCCGGCTTTCTGAGCAGCCTCAGTGGCCATTGCCAGAAGATTGACCTTGCCGCCGTTGACTGCCGCCAGAACGACAACGCCTTCGCCAAGCTTGTCTTTTAACTGATCGCCAAGATCGCGGAGCGCGCCGGGTTCTACGCCCTCTACCTTTGCTGCAAGAAGCTTGATACCTTTCACTTCTTTCACCTGGTCCATAACGTCTCCCAAAGCGCCCTGGGCCAGTTTATTCTTCAGAGAATCGTTTTCGCTCTGAAGAGTTTTTACCTCGGACTGAAGGTGGAAAATTTTCTCTGTCAGCTCGGCAGGCTGAGCCTTAAGAGCCTTTGCGGCTTCTTTCAGCATCTGCTCTTCTTTTTTGTAATATTTAAGGACTGCGTTTCCTGTCAAAGCCTCGATACGGCGAACTCCTGCTGCGATACCCTGTTCGGAAATGATCTTAAAGAGCATGATGGAACTTGTATTTTTTACATGAGTACCTCCGCAGAGTTCTTTTGAGAAGTCTCCCATGGACACAACACGTACCTTCTGTTCGTACTTTTCACCAAACAAAGCCATAGCGCCGGATTTTTTTGCGTCCTCTATATCCATGATATCGGTTACTACAGGAAGCGCGGCCTGGATCTCCTGATTTACAAGCGCCTCTGTTTTTTCCAGCTCTTCTTCTGTCATTGCCTGGAAATGAGCAAAGTCAAAACGAAGTCTGTCCGGCGTTACAAGAGAACCTTTCTGTTCTACGTGAGAGCCAAGGACAGTTTTTAACGCTTTCTGGAGAAGATGAGTGGCGCTGTGGTTCTTTTCCGTATCGCGGCGGTCTCTCTCTGAGACTGTAAGAGTTACTTTATCGCCTGTGGAGATCATGCCGGATTCCATATGTCCCACATGTCCGAATTTGCCGCCGCGGAGCTTGATCGTATCCTCCACAACAAATCTTCCGTCTGAGGTCTCGATCACGCCGGTATCGCCTTCCTGGCCGCCCATGGTGGCGTAAAACGGAGTTTCTTTTACAAAAACGGTACCCTTCTGGCCTTCCATCAGAGAAGAGACAATTTCATCCTCCGTAGTAAGTACAGTTACCTCTGATTCGTCTGTAAGCCTGTCATATCCTGTAAATTCAGTTGTGACGGAAGGATCGATCTGATCGTAAACGGTAGCGTCGGCGCCCATATAGTTAGTCACTTCTCTTGCGGTACGGGCTTTTACTCTCTGCTCTTCCATAGCTTTGCGGAAACCTTCTTCATCTACGCAGCAGCCCTTTTCCGCCAGAATCTCTTTTGTAAGGTCAAGAGGAAATCCGTAGGTATCGTAAAGCTTGAAGGCGGCCGCACAGGAAAGCTCTTTTGTTCCGGATGCTTTCATCTCCTCTTCCATGTCGGCAAGAATACGAAGCCCCTGGTCAATGGTTTTATTAAACTGATTCTCCTCGTTTGTAAGTACTTTAAAGATAAATTCTTTTTTATCTTCCAGTTCCGGATACCCGTCCTTGGAGCCGTTGATCACTTCCTCGCTTAATTTTGCAAGGAAAGTTCCCTGGATGCCAAGAAGACGTCCATGGCGGGCCGCGCGCCGGATCAGACGGCGGAGCACGTAGCCTCTGCCCTCATTGGTGGGCATAATACCGTCGGAGATCATAAATGTGGCGGAACGGATATGGTCTGTGATCAGTCGGATGGAAACGTCATCATCGTAAACCTTTCCATATTCCTTCCCGGAGATTTTGCTTACAAGGTTGCGCAGAGAGCAGATGGTATCCACGTCAAAAATGGAATCCACGTTCTGAACAACTACTGCCAGACGTTCCAGACCCATTCCGGTATCTATGTTCTTCTGCGTCAGCTCTGTATAGTTTCCGTTTCCGTCGTTCTCGAACTGGGTAAACACGTCGTTCCATACTTCCATATAACGGTCGCAGTCACAGCCTACTGTACAATCCGGTTTTCCGCAGCCGTATTTTTCACCACGGTCATAATAAATTTCTGAACAGGGGCCGCAGGGACCTGCGCCGTGTTCCCAGAAATTATCCTCTTTGCCAAAACGGAAGATCCTCTCCGCCGGAATCCCGATCTCTTTGTTCCAGATATCAAAAGCTTCGTCGTCATCCAGATAAACAGAAGGATACAGACGTTCCGGATCCAGTCCGACTACCTCTGTAAGAAATTCCCAGGACCAGGTAAGGGCTTCTCTTTTAAAATAATCGCCAAAGGAAAAATTCCCCAGCATTTCAAAAAAGGTTCCGTGCCGTGCGGTTTTTCCGACGTTTTCAATATCGCCTGTACGGATACATTTCTGGCAGGTCGCCATTCTTTTTCTGGGAGGGATCTCCGCTCCTGTAAAGTATGGTTTCAGGGGAGCCATACCTGCATTGATCAAAAGAAGGCTCTTATCTCCCTGAGGTACCAGAGAATAGCTTTTGTGTACCAGATGCCCTTTGCTCTCCATGAAATCCAGAAACATCTGGCGAAGCTCATTCACACCATATTTTTTCATTATCTCGTCCTCCATTCTATTTCGTCAGTATCTTATGAAATTTCTTTTTTCCGCGTTTGAGAACAAGGCCGTTTTCCGGAATGCTCTCCTTTGAAACAGTATATCTGATATCTGTGATCTTTTCACCGTCTATGGAAACGCCGCCCTGTTCGATTGCCCTGCGTCCTTCGGAACGGGTAGGCACAAGCCCTGTCTTTACCAGCATGGAAATAAGATCTACAGATCCGTCCTGGAAATCGTCGTCCGTAAGTTCTGTAGACGGCATGTTGGCCGTATCGGCGCCGCCCGCAAAAAGCGCCCGCGCGCCCTCCTGGGCTTTCTTCGCCTCTTCTTCACCGTGGACAAGGTTCGTCAGCTCATAGGCAAGGATCTCTTTCGCCTTATTCAACTGGCTGCCTTCCCATTTCTCCATCTCGTCGATCTCCTCCAGAGGCAGGAAGGTAAGAAGACGCATACATTTGATAACGTCGGCGTCGTCCACATTTCTCCAGTACTGATAGAAATCAAAGGGAGAAGTCTTATTTGGATCAAGCCAGACGGCGCCGGACTGGGTTTTTCCCATTTTCTTGCCTTCAGAATTCAGAAGCAGGGTAATAGTCATCGCGTAGGCATCTTTACCAAGCTTTCTCCTGATCAGCTCTGTGCCGCCCAGCATATTGCTCCACTGGTCGTCCCCGCCGAATTGCATGCTGCAGCCGTATTTCTGATATAACATATAGAAATCGTAGCTCTGCATGATCATGTAGTTGAATTCCAGGAAGCTTAAGCCTCTCTCCATTCTCTGCTTATAGCATTCCGCAGCCAGCATACGGTTTACAGAGAAGCAGGCTCCCACGTCTCTTAAAAGCTCCACATAATTCAGATCAAGAAGCCAGTCGGCATTGTTTACCATCAGAGCCTTTCCGTCGGAAAAATCGATGAATCTTTCCATCTGCTTTTTGAAGCAGTCGATATTATGCTGAATAGTCTCCTTCGTCATCATCTGGCGCATATCTGTTCTTCCGGAAGGGTCGCCGATCATTCCTGTTCCGCCGCCCAGAAGAGCGATGGGACGGTTCCCCGCCATCTGCAGACGCTTCATCAGGCAGAGCGCCATGAAGTGGCCTACATGAAGGCTGTCCGCAGTAGGATCAAAGCCGATATAAAAGGTGGCTTTCCCCTCATTTACCATTTTTTTGATCTCTTCTTCGTCTGTTACCTGGGCGATCAGCCCTCTGGCTTTCAGTTCTTCCCAAACTGTCATGTCATTTCCTCCTGCATTTCATTAAAACAGTTTTCTATTTCTATGAAAAAAGCCCGGTTCCTGTCCTTTTAGGACGAGAACCGGGTCCCGTGTTACCACCTAAATTCACAGAGGATACTCCCCTGCCTCATTGAGCACGATAACGAGTGCCAGTCCGCCGCAGCCTACTTCTTTCGTTCAGTGCGGAGCTCCGGGATGTATTCACTTAAGTTTCCCACGCGCCTCTCACCGCCCGGCAGCTCTCTGTGTGTTCCCTTTAAGTTACTTCTTCCCTTCATCGCCGTCTCTTTTACTTTTTCAAGTATACAAACTGCCGTTTCGTTTGTCAAGATTATTCCCTGTTGGCTTTAACAACTTAAAGCAGAAAATCAGGAGGCGCTGTCGGCTGGCTGCTGACGGGATACGTCCGCCTCAGAAAGCATGATACCTTCACGTACTTTCTGCATCAGGCTCTTTGCCTTGTCCACTGTCGTCATATCCGGAACCATTACATATGCGGTCTGACTCATGGAATACGGTTTCTGGTTGTCTCCGGTACCGTCTACACTGTAAGAAAGCACCTGCCAGCTTCCGCCTTCATCAAGCTGGTCGCGTACAAGAGACGCAATCGTATCATAAGAAATATTCGTCTCAAAACATCCCTCCAGACTGTTCATCACAGACAGGTAGTTTTTCAGAAGCTCCGGAGAGGTAGCCTTGTCCACCACTCCCTGTACGACAGCCATCTGATTTCTTCCTCTCTGGCGATCTCCTTCCGAAAAAGCATATCTTTCCCGGCAGAACGCCAGCGCCTGTTCTCCGTTTACATGATTTTCGCCTTTATTGAAATGATAACCCGCTACATTCTGGGAATCAAACTCATAATCAGAGTTGATGGTGATGCCTCCCAGAGCGTCGATAATTTTAATAAAACCGCCGAAGTTTAGCCGGAAGTAGTAATTGATATCAATACCGTACAGCATTTCCAGGGTATCCATGCTGACATTTACCCCGTAAATCCCCGCATGGGTCAGCTTATCTTTTTCTCCATTGGAAATGGAGAGCGGCACATAGTAATCTCTCGGTGTGGAGACCATCAGCGCCTGCTTCGTCTCTGTATTGATCGTAAGGATGATATTTACATCGCTCAGGCTGGAGGAGGTCATCTCTCCTCTTGTGTCGATTCCACTGATATAGATAGTATACACATTGTCGCTTGTTTCAGAAGAAACACTGTCCTTTTCCTCCTGGACCTCGGAATTTTCTGTATTAGAAGACGGCTCTCTATTTTCTCTTTCCACACTGGATTCAACTCTACATACGGCAATTTCCCGAACCTTTGAAGAAAAATCCGAATATCCGTCCATCTGTGCCAGGACATCCATATATCCACCGTTGAGCACAACTGCCTGACTATTGCCGTTCAGTATTCCGTCTGCAAGCTCTGTAAGGGTATTGTACTCTGATGGAGAAATCGTATTTCCTGTCTCTTCGGATATCTGAGCCAGAGCGGCATCTGTATTGCCTCTGTCCAGGCTGGAAAGAATACCGAAAGAATAGCCGGCTGCATCTATAATAGACTGTGCAGGATCATTCTGAAGCACATAAACCTTGATTTCCGCTACGTCCTTCTCAACTCCTGTGATCGTGTCAAGAGAGGAAACCGTTGTATGGATATAAAAGCCTCCCAGTCCCAAGGCCACAAGCAAAAGAACCGCAAGGCCGGTGCCGATGCAAAATCGTATGCGCCTGCGCGATCTTCTCACAAGGAGATAGATCACCATCAAAAAGATCATCAGTCCCAGAAAAATAAAACCAATATATTTTGCCGGCAAAAGATTTGTATACAGTATCAATCCCGTAAAAGCCAGGACAGCTATAAATACAATAAAAGAAATAATAGCACCCGGCCATCCGTCTTTTCGTCTTTTTGTTCTCATAATTTTCCCACTCTCTTTTCTGTTTTTATCTTTTCGTTTTTACATCTGCATAAAATCATTTTCTAAAATACGCTGTGGATTTCGGATAAAAAGCTCTTCCGCACAGCTCCTTCCAAATTTTTTTAAAATATGATCGTACGCCATGCCGATTTTAGGGATGCGCCGCGTAGTCCCATGGCAGTCGGAACCTATAAAATGAACCATGCCATTTTTTAGAAGCTTGTGGCAGAATCTTCTGACGCCGAAGCCCTCCGCCCCTATAACACTGTCCGCGTTCATCTGTATCAAAGCTCCCATATCAATCAGTTCTCCCACAAAATCAATATGACGGCGCGCCGCTTCATACCGTTCCACATGTGCCGCCACCGGCATGTACCCATGCAAGATCAGGGAGTACAGTCTTTCACGAATGTAAGAGGCCGGGGCTGCGTGGGAGAACTCTGTCAGAATATAGCGAGAATCCGCCATAGTCGTTCCCCGCCCACTTTGCAGCATCTCGATCATCTCCATATTGGCATGAAATTCACATCCCAAGTAAAGGTTTAAGTTATGGCTGATCCTGCCTGCCACTTTTTTTAAAATCAAAAACTGTCTTTTTATTCGTTCCTGGGATGTTTCAAACATACCTATTCTGAAATGAGGAGTTACGATAATGCTGCGTACTCCCTGCGCGTATTCCATACGCAGCAGTTCTTCCGCCTCCCGGAAATCAGCAGCTCCGTCATCCACGGAAGGAATGATATGGCAATGTATGTCAAAAATCCCCTCTATAGGCATCATAACCTTCTCCTTTATCTTTACAAAGAAAACTATAAGCATTATAGGCCAGCAGATATAGATTTGCAATAATATTTTATGCTTTCCATACGCCTGTTTTTTCAAAATCCTCCGCCGCCCGAGCAGCCTCCTTCACAATCCCGTCATCGTATCCCAGAACTCCCAGAAGCCGGATGGCGTTTCTTGTAGTAGCTTTTCCACGTTGCAGGAGATAATTGAAAACCACCTGGTCATCCTGGATTTCCTCTTCAAAATGATAGTTTTCATATTTTTTGCTAAGGATATAAGAAAGCTCAATGTCGTGGGTAGCCGCTGCCGGAAGTATCCAAGGACGATCCAGGACACTCAGAATCTGGGAAGAAGCGGCGATCCGCTCAATGGTATTGGTTCCCCGCAGTACCTCGTCGATGATGCAGAGAAACGGCTCCTTTTTCTTACTTTCATCCAAAATACGTTTCAGAGATTTGATCTCCACAATAAAATAGCTTTCGCCTCCGGAGAGATCATCCCTGAGCGCCATGGATGTCATAACTTTCAAAAGCGGCGCCTGATAGGAAGCACAGGTACAGGTAAGAACTGTCTGCGCAAGGATACTGTTGACCGCTAAATTTTTCAGAAAGGTAGACTTTCCTGAAGCATTGGACCCCGTTATCAGAATTCCCCTCCCCATTTGAATACTATTGGCAACCGGAGTTTGAATGAGAGGATGATACATATCTTCCACCAGCAGCCGGACATGTCCCGTTTCCCATTCTGTAAATTCCGGGCGGCTCCAAAGGGGAATCATTTCCCGAAAAGACGCAATGGAAATGACAGCGTCCAGCTCCCCAAAAGCATCCAGGATTTCTATGATCTCTCCTGTTTTTCCCTTTACATCCTTTAATATTGAATTATAAACAAGAATATCCAAGTGAAAGACCATTCTCAGATAATCAAGCAGAAGCTGCGACGGGTCTCCTGTGGCATTATTCTTTCCAGTAAGAAAAAAAGCCCGTTTTTTCATGGAATGAAAGGCCAGCCTTCCCTGACGGATCTTTTCCATATGTGCTTTTGTCTCCGGCCAGTCCACCGTCCCGGTCTTTTCCGCCAGAGAAAGCATCTTTAAAAGACTGGAAAAGCAGTCCAGATATGCCTCAATTTTTATTCTGTCCTTCCCGGTATAATAAAATACAATATTCACAGTGCCAAGGATGATAAATGACAGGAAGCCGTACACCGGAGCAAAAGGAAGCGCAGCAAGATTTAAGATAAGAAGGACAAGCATTACCCAGTGCAGTCCCGTGTTCACCTGCGGAGCTTCCTCAAGAGCAAGGATCGTATCTGACAGGGAACCGTGCCAGGTTTTTCCGACAGAAGAAAGAAGAAGCTGCATTTTCTCCCGTTTTTGGTGATTTTCTGCAAAAAAACAGATCAGTTTTTCTCTTTCTTCTATTTTTGCTCTGTCAAACAGAGGAATCCGCAGCATGGAGTAGAGAACATCTTCTCCAGGGGACGATACCGTCTGATTGATCAGCATAAAAAGCCTGTCCATATCCAGATCGTTCCAGGTAATATCGTCTATGTAAAAAGCTTCTCCCGCTTTTCTCCGGAAATAGTGAGAAACTGCTTCGATGTCCCCGGGAGAGTACTCCCGCTCCGGAACCTGCCCGTATAACCTGCGTATTTTTTTGAGGATGATCCTGCGCTGCTTTCTGCTGTTGTATAAAATCCAGAAAAAAATAAGAAAAAGAATCCCAAAAGTCACAAGCAGAACAACAAAATACGGATGCATATCGTTTTCTCCCTTCCAACATTCCGTTCCGGACTTTTTATAAAGAGAGTATACAGAACAGGCTCTTATCTGTCAATGCAATCTCCTCTGTAACCGGGGACATACAGGAAGCATAGTATGAAGTGTAAACTAATTTCTGGAGGATTTTACAATGAGTGATTTAGCTGCTGCGAACTGCGGGTGCGGTGAAGAAAGATGTGGATGCGGATGTGGCAATTCTTCAGGCTTCGGTTCTTTCGGCGGAAGCTCCTGCAGCTGTATCCTTTGGCTCATTATTCTGATGTGCTGCTGCGGAAATAACGGATTCGGCTATGGCGGAAACAATGGAGACTGCTGCTGGATCATTATCATCCTGCTGCTTCTCTGCGGAGGCTGCTGCGGAAACAATAGCTGCGGCTGCTGATATTTTTTCCTTCCGGCAAAACAGGGGACTGTCAAAAGGCAGCCCCCTGTTTATTGTAAATACTCATATCCTGACGCTGATATACGCTTATCGTTCTCTTTTTATATTTTCGTCCGTCTTTCCGGAATCAGATCTGCCTTCCGGTTTATTTCCCTTTGCCTTTTTCTCTCTGAGACAGGAAAGATCTATTTCATAAAAAGCATTTCCATCTAATATCAGCCTTTCTTTTTCCGAATCCATTTTTTCTCCTTTATGCTTCTTCTCTTTTTCTATATCATATGAAAAATATTTTTTTAAGACAATATAGCGTCAGTGTACAAGGGGCAACCGTATTATCCCCTTGTACACTGACGCTATCCCGGCAAAAAGAGAGAAACCGTCTGGAACCTGAAACCGGAGCAGGAATATAATAAAAACAAAAACATAGACTCATAAAAAAGGAGTTTCTGACTTATGGAACAGGATATGTTTTCACAGACGGCCCTGGATCAGATGGTATCGAATGATCAGACACAGATGCTGAAGGCCGCTGTTCCCTACTTTCCGCCGGCCGGACAGAGAATTCTGTCTGTCTATGCAAAAATACAGGAGCTTATCAATACCTTCTCTCTTTTTTCCCCGGCGAATCAAGAAATGCAGATATGTGCGGCAGAAACCGCTGATCCCATGGACATGATCCAGGATATCCGTAAATACAGCAGCGGAAAAAACCGGCAGCAGTTAGACCAGATTGCGAATATGCTTGCGATCATTCAGATGATCCAGATTATGAACGAATAATGAATGTTCCATATTGAAAAAGCTGCCAGAGGCAGCAGAAAATCAATGTATGCAGAAAGGGTGATTCAAATGGATACCAACTGGCAAAACGATCCCAAACTGTCCGGCATGGACAAAAACAAACTGGAAATGCTGCAGAGCCTTGCGGAGCAGGGCAGCGGGAAAAGTCCCGCCGACCTTCTTCCGTTTCTGATGAACGCAGCCGCACAGGGAAAGAACAACGGACTGAATTTTTCTTCTGAGGAAATTTCGGCAGTGCTGGAGGTACTGAAAATGGGAAAATCTCCGGAAGAAACAGCAAAGATTGACCGTATTGTAAATCTTATGAAAATGATACGTTAAAGTTTTTAACCGTTTTCCAGAATACAGGAACGGAGAAACGCAAGGCCATGAGCCACTGTCTGTTCTCGCACCCGGGCTCTGCTGCCGATAAAATGGTATTCCCTGACTACTGTTTTTCCCTTTACGCAGCATCCCATAAAAACTGTGCCCACTGGTTTTTGAGGGGTTCCTCCGCCTGGTCCCGCAATGCCGGTAACAGAAAGACAGACGTCGGTTCCTGCAAAGGAACAGCCTCCCCGGGCCATTTCTCTGGCGCACTCTTCGGATACCGCGCCGTGAAACTTTAGAGTTTCCTCTTTCACACCCAGCGTTTTTTGTTTCGCGCGGTTGCTGTAAGTGACCATTCCCTGCATCAGTACTTCCGAAGCCCCCGGCACATTTACAATTCTTGCCGCGATGGCTCCGCCTGTACAGGATTCCGCCGTGGAAAGAGTCAGATTGCGTTCCCACAAAAGAACTGTCACCGCCTCTTCCAGAGTCATATTCTCCGACTCGGCAAAAATGTTTTTTCCAAAGCGGCGTTCCAGTTCACGGACTACAGGATGGATCAGTTCCTCACATTCCTTCTGGCTGTTTCCCCGGGCGGTGACTCTGAGATGAACTTCGCCTGTTTTCGCATAGGGCGCGATTGTCGGATTTGTCTGAGCTTCAATAAGATCCTGAATCTCTTCCGCCACCTGGCTTTCTCCGATGGAGCAGATTTTTACCATCTGGGAGAATATCATTTCCGGCTGTTTCCTGCGCAGCCAGGGAAATACATATTCTTCAAACATTGCCTTCATTTCTCCGGGAGGGCCGGGAAGCAGAATGGCTGTCTTTCCGGCCTTTTCCATAATAAGACCCGGAGCTGTGCCATTGTGATTGTCCAGTACAACAGCGCCTTCCGGCACCATTGCCTGCTTATAATTATTTGCCGTGATCCTTCGCTGCGCGTCGTTTTTCTGATACTGCTGCAGATAAGCGTCCAGCAACTCCCGGCTGTGGGGATCTTCTTTAAGAGGAAGTCCCATTACCTCCGCTGTCACTTCTTTCGTAAGATCATCCTCTGTAGGCCCCAGGCCGCCTGTAAGGATAACGATGTCCGAACGGCCCAGCGCCGTTCTTATGGTATCTCTCATACGCTCTTCATTATCGCCGACTACTGTCTGATAATAAAGGGAAAGTCCAAGCTGCGCGCATTTTTCCGCCAGATAGGCGCTGTTTGTATTTACAATATTTCCCAGCAGGATTTCTGTTCCTACTGAAATCAGTTCTACAGTCATCTGCATGTCCTCCTTCTCTATGTCGGTAGTCTTACTCCTGTCAGATCTGCCCTGTCCGGAACGTTCAGCAGCAATATTATTCCTGCATGGAAAGAACAGACCTGTTCTGCCAGATATAGGTGATCAGGGAGATCACTGTCAGAATAAGAGACAGCCAGATAAAGATTTCTCCCAGAATATCAAAGGCCCCGCCCAGATCAAGCAGGAGAAGGATGATCATGATCATCTGTGATACCGTCTTAAATTTTCCCCAGTAATTTGCCGCGATCACAATTCCGTTTTCCGCGGCGATCAGACGGAACCCGCTGATAATGAATTCACGGGCAATGATCACAATAACAATCCATGCGGGCAGGCGCTCCAGCTCGATCAGGCAGATCATAGCGGAGCATACAAGAAGCTTGTCTGCCAGGGGATCCATAAATTTGCCGAAATTCGTTACAAGATGATTCTTTCTTGCCAGATACCCGTCAAACCAGTCGGTGACACTGGCGATTACAAAAATAGCCACAGATATATAGCGGTTTGCCTCTCCGCCCCATCCAGTCAAAAGAAACAGGACAAGGAAAGGAACCATGATCATTCTTCCTACAGTCAGTTTATTCGGTGTATTCATCAGCTAACTCTCCTATCAAATCGTATTCCATCGCTCCCGTGACGCGGACCTTCGCAAAATCTCCTGTCATCAGAAGCTCTCCTGTCTGAACGAACAGATAGCCGTCCACATTGGGGGCGTCGCCGTATGTCCGTCCAATATAAGCGCTTTCTTCAGATACTTTTCCTTCGATCATTACCAGAAGCTCCTGCCCAATTCTCTCATTCCCCTTTTCCAGAGAAATCTCCTGCTGAAGCTCCATCAGTTCGTCTCTGCGCTCTTCCTTCAACTCCTCCGGTATCTGTCCGTCCATGGATGCGGCCGGGGTCCCCTCTTCCGCGGAATAGGTAAATACGCCGAGCCTGTCGAATTCCATCTCGTCTACAAATTCCATCAGTTCCTGATGGTCTTCCTCTGTCTCACCCGGGAATCCTGTGATCAGAGTGGTCCGGAGAATGATATCGGGAATTTCCCTCCGTAGCTTCCGGATGATCTCCACAAGCTGTTTTTTACTGGTGCGCCTTCCCATTCTTTTCAGAATGCGGTCGCTGGCGTGCTGGATGGGAAGATCCAGATAGTGGCAGATTTTTTTCTCCTCCTTCATGACCTGGATCAGCTCGTCATAAATCTCCTCCGGATAACAGTAGAGAATACGGATCCAGCGGATTCCCTTAATACCGCACAGCTTCTTCAGAAGAAGATGGAGCGTTTTCTTTCCATAAAGATCTGTTCCGTATACAGTGGTTTCCTGTGCCACAAGGATCAGCTCTTTTACTCCCTGTGAAGCCATATATTCTGCCTGCTGTACAAGCCGCTCCTCGGGAACGCTGCGGAACCGTCCCCTGAGCGAAGGAATGATGCAGTAGGTGCAGTGCTTATCGCACCCCTCCGCGATCTTCAGATATCCGAAATGTCCCCCGGTGGTGAGAACTCTATTGACAGAAACCGCAGGAAGCTCATTGACGTCCCGGAATTCCTGAAAACTTTTTCCTTTCAGCGCTTCATCCAGGGCTTTTACGATATCGCCGTAGGAGGTGGTACCCAGTACAGCGTCCACCTCCGGAATCTCCTGGATGATCTCCTCTTTATACCGCTGGGCCATACAGCCGGTGACAATAAGAGCCTTTATGGAGCCGGATTTCTTATACTCAGCCATCTCCAGGATGGTTTCTACACTTTCTTCCTTTGCGTCGTGAATAAAACAGCAGGTATTGATAACGATGGCGTCCGCTTCCTCTTCGCTGTTTACAATGTCATGCCCTCTTTCTGTCAGAAGTCCCAGCATCTCCTCAGAATCGGACAGATTTTTATCACATCCAAGTGAAATAAATAGTATGTTCATAAATTCTCCTGATATATGCAAAGTGCTGCACAATACAAAAATGAATCTTCTGACCTTCTGTATCGTACAGCGCCCTGGCACTTATGATTATTCTTCTGTTTTTGCAGTCTCCTGAACATTTTCTTCCGCAGAAGTCTCTGGTGCTGCAGAAGCCTCCTCTGTCGGAGCCGGCGCCGCCTCTTCCTCCTGATGAGTGTCGGCAACAATTTTCACTTTTCCCTGGTAAAATTCATCAATGGCAACGGAAAGCGGTTTCTTTCCGGCGGCGCCTTTTACCAGCGGCTCTGCTCCTGCAATCAGCTGGCGGGCGCGTTTGCTGGTAGCCAGTACCAGGGAATAGCGGCTGTTCAGCATCATGGTATTGTCGTCTTCCTCTGCGTTGTTATTAATAGCCTGAATCAGTTCTGAATATGACGGATGTATCATAATATATCATTCTCCTTTCTTGAATATACGGGATTCTTCCTGAATTTTACGGATAAAATCCATATTCCGCTGTGAGCGGAGATGTTCGCTTGATATAAGCTGGCGGAGGGTTTCCACGCAGTCTTCAACTTTATCATTGACAAGAACGTAATCATATTTATCCATGCTCCCGGCCTCCACAGAAGCTCTGGCAAGTCTGGATGCAATTACCTCCGGGACTTCCGTTCCTCTTTCTGTAAGGCGTCTTTCCAGTTCCGCCATAGAGGGCGGCGTGATAAAGACAAGAACCGCTTCCGGAACCTTCTTTTTAATTTGAAGGGCTCCCTGAATTTCAATTTCCAGGATAACGTCCTTTCCTTCCGCCAGCCTGTCCTCCACATATTTTCTCGGAGTTCCGTAATAGTGGTCTACATATTTCGCGTACTCCAGAAGCTGATCCTCCCGGATCATTTTTTCTACTTCTTCCTTTGTGCGGAAAAAATATTCCCGGCCCTCCGCTTCTCCCTCCCGGGGCTCTCTGGTCGTAACAGAAATAGAAAGAGCATAATTGCCTCTGCTTTCCAGAAGGCGTTTCATTACCGTTCCCTTGCCGGCTCCGGAAAAACCTGATACAACTGTAAGAATTCCTTTACTCATGTTCTTCTCCCCTGTCTTCATAGTCATAAGCTTCCGCAAATCTTTTTGCTATCGTCTCAGGCTGCAAAGCGGAAAGGATCAGATAATCGTCAGAAGTAACGATCACCGCTTTCGTCTTTCTGCCCTGAGTAGCGTCTATCAGCGAGCGGGTTCCCTTGACGCTCTGAACCATTCGCTTCACCGGCGCGGCGTCAGGACTTACTACAGCCACGATTTTCTGAGAATTTACCACGTTTCCAAATCCCACATTGATCAATTTTGACACCGGTGTTTTATGCCTCCATTATTCTATATTCTGGATCTGCTCGCGGATCTTTTCAATTTCCGTTTTAAGATCAATGGCAATATCCGATACTTCCAGGTCGCTGGACTTTGACAGAATTGTATTGGCTTCCCGGTTCATCTCCTGAGCCATAAAATCCAGTTTCCGGCCGACGCCTTCTTTTTCCATAAGAATCTTCTTCATTCCGCGGATATGGCTCAGCAGCCTGACAGTTTCCTCATCATTGCAGATCTTATCTGAAAAAAGAATGACTTCCGCAGCGATCCTGCTTTCGTCAATCTGCGCGTCCTCCAAAAGCTCATGGACTTTTGCCTCCAGCTTTTCCCGGTAGGCTTGCACAACTTCCGGCGAACGCTGCTGTACTTTTATCACCATATTTTCCAGACCGTCCAGTTTGACCAGAAGATCGTTTTTCAGGTTTTCTCCTTCTCGTTCCCTGGTCTTTACAAACTTCCCGCACGCCTCATGAAGAGGACCTTCCAGTGAATGCCAGGTTTCTTCTTCATTGATGGACTGTTCTTCCATGGATAAGACTTCCGGATACCGGGACAGACCGGATACTTTTACGTCGTTTTCCAGAGAAAACTCTTCCTCCATCTGTTTTAGATATTTCAGATATTCCGCGGCGATCTCTCTGTTATATTTCACAGATACGTTCCCGGCTGTATAATCTTCATAGGTGATAAACACGTCCACTTTGCCGCGCTGCATGTAGTGCTTCATCAGATTCCGGATCTGGCCTTCAAATACGTTCAACTTTCTGGGCATCTTAATGCTCAGATCAAGATATCTGTGATTCACTGATTTCAGTTCTACGGTAATCTTCCGTTCTTTTGTCACTGCCTCGGCGTGACCGAAGCCTGTCATACTCTTTATCATGGGTCTTTCTCTCTTTAGTTACTTGTTTTTGTACATACAGATTTATTATAGTGCATCAGAGAAGGGGAGTCAAATTCTTTTTACCCAAATTTTACAAAAATCTCAGAATCCTCAGAATGGTCAACGAAATTCTCTTCCCGGCGTCCACCAGGGAAACTCCCGCAAAAGCCACTTTGCCGCAAGCATGCTCCAGCAGTCTGCGCAGGGTGCGAACCCGCTTCCGTCTTCGCCGGCCGTCAGACTGTTTCCAAGTCCCACTCCGTGCTTACCATATGGAAACAGATGATATTCTGCCGGGACGCCGTTGTGCCGCAGCGCCTGCAAAAACAGCAGAGAGTTTTCCATAGGAACTGTGGCGTCCTCCATGGTATGCCAGAGGAAAGTCCGCGGCGTATCGGGGGAAACCTGTTTTTCCAGTGAAAGCATATCTTTCAGTTCTTCATAACGCTCCCCGAGAAGATTTTTGAAGCTTTCCTGATGCCCATATTCTCCCGAAGTGATCACCGGATAGGACAGGATCATTCCAGCGGGACGGATCTGCTCCGGAGACAGCTCCGGCTTTTCAAAAAGCTCCGGACGGTTCCAGAACACGCCTAAAGAAGCCGCCAGATGTCCTCCTGCCGAAAATCCCATAACGATCACGGAGTCTTTTTTGATCAGCCAGTCATCACTTTTTTCCTTCAGGATGCTCACTGCATTTGCAAGCTGGTACAATGCCGCCGGATATCTGGCGGGAGCCGTGCTGTATCTTAAAACGGCGGTGTGATAACCCTCCGCCATAAAACGAAGAGCGATCCCCTCCGCCTCTCTGTCCGAAGTCATCCGGTAAGCGCCTCCGGGGCAGATAAGAATCACCGGACGCCTTTGCCCCGGATAAAGCTCTTTTGATTCTTCCCAGAAATATGTGATCATGTACGCTTCCTCAGACTGATCTGTTTTTTCCTGTATAATGACTTTTTCGTGGATCATTAGATGTATGCTCCTTTTCTCTCCTGATTATGATTATTGCCTTTCTGAAACGGAACGGCGTTTGTTCCATTATAACAGGGAACGGTTTTCCGTACAATCGCCCGCAGATTCTTTTTGCGCTTCTTTTTATTCCATGCTATACTGTTACAAAAAAAGGAGTAAATAAAATGGCTTTTGACGGAATTACCATTGCGGCGATGGTTCAGGAGCTTCATCAGAACCTGGACGGAGGCCGCTTTAACAAAATTGCCCAGCCGGAGCCGGACGCTTTAGTGATCACTGCGAAGGGAGCAAATGGCCAGCGCAGGCTGCTTCTCTCTGCCAGCGCCTCACTCCCACTGATTTATTTTATAGACAAAAACAAACCAGGTCCTCTGACCGCGCCAAATTTCTGCATGCTTCTGCGCAAGCATATCGGCAGTGCAAGGATCAGCGGCATACGCCAGCCGGGACTGGAAAGAGCGATCGAATTTGAACTGGAGCATCTAAACGAGATGGGGGATCCCTGCAGAAAAATTCTGATACTGGAGCTGATGGGAAAGCACAGCAACATTATTTTCTGTGATGAAGACAGAAATATTCTGGACAGTATCAAGCACGTCTCCTCCCACATGAGTTCTGTCCGCGAAGTGCTTCCCGGAAGGAAGTACTTTCTTCCGCAGACCCAGGAGAAATCAGATCCTCTTACCATCAGCGAGGAAGAATTTATAGAAAAAGTATGTAAAAAACCCTGCAGTATCTCCAAAGCTCTCTATACTTCCCTGACAGGACTGAGTCCGCTGATTTCAGAAGAAATCTGCTACAGGGCGTCTATCGACGGAAGCGACGCGGCTCTTTCCCTGAACGAAACTGCCTGCATCCATCTTTATCATACTTTTAAGAGGCTGATAGACCAGGTAAAAGAAGGAGATTTTACCCCGAATATCATTTACCGTGGACAGGAACCTGTGGAATATGCCGTTCTTCCTCTGACTCAGTTCGGCGCGGAGTATCATAGCGAGGAATTTCCTACCGTTTCCGCCATGCTGGATACCTATTATTCCTCAAGGGATACCCTGAACAGGATCCGTCAGAAATCTTCTGATCTTCGCAGGATCGTGCAGACTGCTCTTGAAAGGAACCGGAAGAAATACGCTCTTCAGCAAAAACAGATGAAGGATACGGCCAAAAAGGATAAATATAAGATATATGGAGAACTGATCAATACCTACGGCTACGGTCTTGAGGAAGGAGCCCGTTCTTTTCAGGCCCTGAATTATTATACAAATGAAGAGATCACCGTCCCCCTTGATCCTGCTCTGACGCCGTCGGAAAACGCAAAGAAATATTTTGACCGTTACGGCAAGCTGAAGCGGACGGAAGAGGCGCTTATTGAGCAATTAGCGGAAACAGAGTCGGAGATCGAACATCTGGAATCTATTTCCAACGCTTTGGATATCGCCAGAGCCGAGAGCGACCTAAGTCAGATCAAAGAAGAGCTGACGGAATACGGCTTTATCAAAAAACATTCTTTTTCCAGGAAAGGTCAGAAAATGCAGGCGAAATCAAAGCCTCTTCACTATATCTCCAGCGACGGTTATGATATTTTCGTGGGAAAAAATAATTATCAGAACGACGAACTGACTTTTAAAACAGCCACAGGAAACGACTGGTGGTTTCATGCAAAAAAAATGGCCGGTTCTCATGTGATCGTAAAGACTCCTGACGGAGAGCTTCCGGACCGCACCTTTGAGGAAGCGGGAAAACTGGCCGCTTATTATTCCAAAGGACGCACCGCTCCCAAAGTAGAGATCGACTATATCCAGAAGAAACATGTAAAGAAACCAGGAGGGGCCAAGCCAGGATTTGTGGTATACTATACCAACTATTCTCTTATGGCGGAACCGGATATTTCCGGTATCAAAGAAGCCCCATGAGTAAGAAGATCTGATTGTCCGAAAGGACAAGCAGGTTCCACAGAAAATCCCCGGTCGGCGAGCCGGGGATTTTCTGTGGAGTTATTCCTGTTCCATAGCGGCGTTAACGTCCGCCTCGCAGGAGCGCATGGCTTCCAGAGTTTTTTCAAACAGTTCGGAAAGCTCCCATCCCAGCATGTCCGCTCCCCTCTGGATGATCTCCCGGGAACAGCCCGCCGCAAAGCGTTTGTCCTTAAACTTTTTCTTGATGCTTTTCACTTCCATATCCATAACACTTTTGGATGGACGCATCAGAGCCGCCGCCCAGATCAGACCTGTCAGCTCGTCTGCGGCGAACAGGATCTTTTCCATAAGGAGCTCAGGTTCCACATCAGAACAGATTCCGTATCCATGGCTGCATACAGCATGGACGAGTTCTCTGGAGGCTCCTATCTCCGCCAGCAGTTCCGGCGCCTTTTTGCAGTGCTCCTCCGGCCATTTCTCAAAATCCACATCATGAAGAAGACCTGCAATCCCCCAAAATTCCTCGTCCTCCTGATTCTCTCTGGCGAACCATTTCATAACGCCTTCTACAGTCAACGCATGCTGGATATGAAAAGGTTCCTGATTATACTTTTTCAGAAGCGCCATGGCTTCCTCTCTTGTAACATTTGCATTCATAATATTTAGCATCGGTGTACAAGGGGCAATACGCTCCAAACCGTGTAATTTCTGTGATTTACTGTGTTATCCTCAATCGGCGTACGTCCAGTACGCCTCAATCGTCTGCCTTGTAAATCACGGAAATTCCTACGGTTGGAGTCTACGAGTCGAAAAGGTGATGATTTCTGCCCCTTTCAGGCAC
>DXGV01000053.1 GCA_019113745.1 Candidatus Blautia intestinavium | reverse complement strand
TGATAAGATCATACTAGAGTGGGATGGGGAGGTAAAGGTTTTTTGTCAAAGTAACTTCCATCTGTCGTTTTGTCAAAGTAACTTCTACATTTTAGGATTAAAAGGATAGAACTTAGTTTGGAAAATAAGTTGTTCATAATTTTTTTAAAAATTTTCAAAAAAACATTTGACAAGCGCAATTCTCTATGGTATAGTATGTCTTGTCACTGAGGAAAACAGTTTCAGAAGCAGATTTGCGATAGTGGCGTAGTTGGTAACGCGCGACCTTGCCAAGGTCGAGACCGCGGGTTCGAGCCCCGTCTATCGCTCTAAGAAACCAGGACGATTCGTTCTGGTTTCTTTATTTTTTCAAAAAATATATTGTTCACCATTTTATGTTCAAGTCTATACTATTCCCACAGCATTCATTTTCCATGCAGGCAAAAAAACAGCCATTCTCTCTGTATGCGCATCTTTCCGGTTCAGGGAAGACGTGTTTCACACATGAGAACGGCTGCTTTTTTCTTTCGCTGTGTCCCGCCTGCGTCAGAGAGATATCTTATCTCTCTATCTTATCTCTTTCTAAAGCCGGGGATCAATGATGGAAGAGACGTATTCCGGTAAATGCCATTACCATTCCGTATTTATTGCAGGTTTCGATCACTGCGTCGTCGCGGACGGATCCGCCCGGTTCAGCCACATATTTTACGCCGCTCTTATGAGCTCTTTCGATATTATCGCTGAAGGGGAAGAACGCGTCGGAACCAAGGGTAACGTCGGTAAGCTTATCAAGCCACTCCCGTTTTTCTTCTCTGGTAAATACTTCCGGTTTTTCCGTAAAAATATTCTCCCAGGCGCCGTCTGCCAGAACATCCATATATTCCTCGCCGATATATACGTCGATGGCATTGTCTCTCTCCGCGCGGCTGATTTCTTTTTTGAAGGGAAGATCCAGAACCTTCGGGCATTGACGGAGGAACCAGTTGTCCGCCTTCTGACCTGCCAGTCTTGTACAGTGAACACGTGACTGCTGGCCTGCTCCCACGCCGATGGCCTGTCCGTCTTTTACATAGCATACGGAATTTGACTGCGTGTATTTGAGAACGATGAGAGAAATCTTCATATCTCTTTTTGCGTCCTCGCTGAGTTCTTTATTTTCTGTGACAATATTGGAGATCAGAGCGTCGTCGATCACCAGCTCCTGCCTTCCCTGTTCGAACGTTACGCCAAACACTTCTTTATGCTCCAGGGGAGCGGGAACAAAATCCGGATCGATCTCAATGATATTATAGTTTCCTTTTTTCTTCTGTTTCAGAATCTCCAGGGCTTCCTCCGTATATCCCGGAGCGATCACTCCGTCGGAAACTTCCCGTTTAATGAGAAGAGCCGTGTCCCTGTCGCAGACGTCGGACAGGGAAATAAAATCTCCGAAGGAGGACATACGGTCCGCCCCTCTTGCTCTTGCGTAGGCGCAGGCTATAGGAGAAAAATCTTCCCAGTCCATATCGTCTACCCAGTAAATCTTTGCCAGGGTTTCCGTCAGCGGCAGTCCCACAGACGCTCCCGCCGGAGACACATGCTTAAAAGATGTAGCCGCAGCCAGGCCAGTGGCTTTTTTCAGATCTCTTACAAGCTGCCAGCCGTTAAAAGCATCCAGAAAATTAATGTATCCCGGTTTTCCGGAAAGGACCTTGATAGGAAGCTCGCTTCCGTCCGCCATATAGATCCTGGACGGTTTCTGATTTGGGTTGCATCCGTATTTTAACTGTAATTCCTTCATTTTTAACCTCCCGAAATGTTCTCTTATATTTTTATGTTATACAGTCTCTGGCGTCCAGCGTTAGCGCCAGTGTACAAAAGGACAATACAGTTGCCCTTTGTACACTGACACTACTGGTTTTTGTTTACAATGGCGGTTTCATATGTTCCTGTCGCGATATCAATATAACGCACAAACAGGGAAACCTTGTTGTCCTCATTAAGATTATTCCAGAGAAGCTCTGTAAATTCTTTCATGTCGTCGGGAATGCTTACCAGCTTCGGCTCTCCCTCAAAGCTTGGAAGCGGGTTTCCGTCTCCCTTATAGGTATGGATGAAACGGCCCTCTCCGGCTATCGGATTTTTATAGGCAAAAGTATATCGCAGGCAGGCGTCCGGCCTTCCGTTGTCGCTTTTCAGAATAGACATGGCGTAGCTGTAGCTGCCTTTTTCTATGTGCATGATCCCGGAGATCCTGGGCGTATAGTTCGGCGCGTCCGGCTCAAATTCACGGCTTCTCAGCGCCTGCTCAAAGGTGAGCTGTCTGTCCATTCCCTCATAAATCGTGTCTGTCTGATCTCCGTTTGTGACGATGGTCTTATTCCCCAGCACACGCACCGGCGCGTAAATAATCAGACTGGGATCGGTCAGCTTGGACGGATCATAAGCTTCCGTACGGATTCCCTCGCCGTCCGTAACGAAAATACGGTTCCTGCTGTTTTCACTTCTTCCCATGATAAAGTAGGCGGCTACGGCCTTGGTTCCGTTTGCGGAACGGCCGAGGACGATTCCCCTTCCAGGATAAGAGTTGTTTCTAAGCTCCTGCTCCAGTGATACCATTTCCATAATTCATTCTCCTTTTCTTATAAATATAAAGACAGGTACAAAAAATGCCTGGGTAGTCTGTTTCCAGGCTGCCCAGGCGGTCGGCTCACACTTACTGCACTCCCTGTAGGTTACTCCTACTTCCGCCAGTCATGCAGTCGTTACTATCATAATATACTACTTTTATCTTACTTTCAAGAGCGAAATCTTTCTGACACTCCTGATGCTCTGAAAATTTCACAATAAAAACTTTCTTATTCATCTACGCTGTAGTTAGGCGCTTCCTTTGTAATGTGGATATCATGGGGATGAGATTCTCTCAGTGCCGCTGCAGAAATCTTTACAAATTTTCCGGTGGTCTTCAGAGTTTCAATATTTTCCGCGCCGCAGTATCCCATACCGGAACGAAGTCCTCCCATAAGCTGGAACACTGTATCTTCTACATGGCCCTTATAGGCAACACGGCCTTCCACTCCTTCCGGAACAAGTTTCTTGGCGTTTTCCTGGAAATAACGATCCTTACTTCCGTTTTCCATAGCCGCAATAGATCCCATACCGCGATATACCTTGTATTTACGGCCCTGATACAGCTCAAATGTTCCCGGGCTTTCATCACATCCTGCAAAAATGCTTCCCATCATGCAGACGTCTGCCCCGGCTGCGATAGCCTTGGTGATATCTCCGGAATATTTGATACCGCCGTCCGCAATGATCGGGATTCCATAGCGGTTAGCTACCTCATAACAGTCCATAACTGCAGTGATCTGCGGTACGCCGATTCCGGCAACCACACGGGTAGTACAGATGGAACCGGGTCCGATACCTACTTTTACAGCGTCTACGCCAGCTTCGATCAGCGCCTTGGTAGCAGCTCCTGTAGCTACGTTTCCGGCGATCACCTGAAGATCCGGATAAACGTCTTTAATCTCACGGATAGTTCTCTGAATGTTCTCTGAATGGCCGTGAGCAGAATCGATCACAATAACATCCACATTGGCTTTCACCAGAGCGTCTACGCGCGCCAGAACATTCGCGGTAATTCCTACAGCAGCTCCGCAGAGGAGACGTCCCTGGGAATCTTTGGCAGCCAGAGGATACTTGATCTGCTTCTCAATATCCTTAATGGTGATCAGGCCTTTTAAGTTAAAGTCGTCATCTACAATGGGTAATTTTTCTTTACGGGATTTTGCAAGAATCTTCTTGGCCTCTTCCAGAGTGATTCCTTCTTTTGCGGTAATCAGTCCCTCTGAGGTCATACATTCACCGATTTTTCTTGTGAAATCTGTCTCGAATTTCAGATCTCGGTTGGTAATAATTCCGACCAGTTTTCTGCCTTCTGTGATCGGCACACCGGAAATACGATATTTTGCCATCAGGTCATTGGCGTCTTTCAGAGTATGTTCAGCAGATAAGAAAAAGGGATCTGTGATAACGCCGTTTTCAGAACGTTTTACCTTGTCAACCTCATCCGCCTGCGCTTCAATAGACATGTTTTTGTGAATAATTCCGATTCCTCCCTGTCTCGCCATGGCAATAGCCATACGATGTTCGGTAACGGTATCCATTCCTGCGCTCATCAGCGGAATGTTCAGCTTCACCTTTTTTGTCAAATAAGTCGTAACGTCTACCTGATTCGGAATCACCTTTGAATACGCCGGAACTAACAGAACGTCGTCAAACGTAATGCCTTCACCGATAATAGTACCCATTGCATTTCCTCCCTTGTATGTAATTTTTATTTCACTTTGAGTTTGTTCCATAGTGTAGCAAAAAACCAATCAAGTGTCAATCCAAAAAAACCTTGCCCGGAGCCGATTTTTTTATTGCATTTGCCATAATTTCATCCGGTTCAAAAATAAGTTTGCATGCCTGTCCTTCTTCCCGGATGATCGCGGCGAATCTCTTATGGCCGGAATTGCCGGAGGAATAATCATAAACCTTTATCTGGCTGTTTCCATTATAGTAATCCAGGCGGTGGGAATCCAGAGGCGCGATCAGATCCGCTTCCGTAAGATCCACTGTTTTGGCTTTCTTTCTTTTGGATTTTGCCATGATCTTGTCAATATCAAGTTCGCCGTTCACAAACAGATATTCATATTCCAGATCGGTTCCCGGAATAATAAAATAGGCCGCTATGCCCAGAGCGACTGCTCCGATCAGAAAAATAGGAAGCAGGAACAGCCCCGCCGCCGCGCACAGGACAATCAGAACGATCAGTCCGTACTTTACTGCCGCGTCTTTTGCTGTCGGCTCTTTTTTTACAAGACATTCAGAATATAAATCACTCATATCCCACTCTCCTTACCATTACTTTTTTCCCATTGTAACACAAAAAGGAACCAGCGTCTATGACGCCGGTTCCTTATTTTTATTGAATTACATCATGCCCATACCCTGGCCGCCGGCCGGCATTGCAGGAGTCTCCTCTTTAATGTTGGCAACAACAGATTCTGTTGTCAGCAAGGTAGATGCAACGCTTGTAGCGTTCTGCAGAGCGCTTCTTGTAACCTTCGCGGGATCAAGGATGCCTTCGCCTACCATGTTCACATACTGCTCTTTCAAAGCGTCGAAGCCGATGCCAGGTTCAGATTCTCTTACTTTATTGATGATCACAGAGCCTTCCAGACCTGCGTTTGCAGCAATACGGAACAGCGGAGCTTCCAGCGCTTTCAGAATGATATTGGCGCCTGTCTTCTCATCACCCTCCAGAGTGGCTGCCAGCTCTGCAACCTTCTTGGAAGCGTGAATGTAAGCAGATCCGCCGCCTGCGATGATACCTTCCTCAACGGCTGCTCTAGTAGCTGCCAGAGCGTCCTCAAGACGGAGCTTCGCTTCTTTCATCTCTGTTTCGGTAGCTGCGCCCACACGGATAACCGCTACGCCGCCTGCCAGTTTTGCAAGTCTTTCCTGTAATTTTTCTCTGTCAAAGTCAGATTTTGTTTCTTCAATCTGTCCGCGGATCTGAGCCACACGGTTTGCGATATCTTCTTTGTTTCCGCATCCGTCTACGATAACGGTGGATTCTTTTGCAACTTTTACAGATTTAGCGCGTCCAAGCTGTGCCATTGTAGCTTCTTTCAGATCCAGTCCAAGTTCTTCAGAGATCACCTGGCCGCCTGTAAGGATAGCGATATCCTGAAGCATTTCTTTTCTTCTGTCGCCGTATCCAGGTGCCTTAACAGCAACTACCTGGAAGGTTCCTCTCAATTTGTTGACAATAAGGGTAGTCAGAGCCTCGCCTTCTACATCCTCTGCGATGATGAGAAGTTTTGCGCCTGCCTGAACGATCTGCTCCAGAAGCGGAAGGATCTCCTGGATATTACTGATCTTTTTGTCTGTGATCAGGATATACGGATCTTCCAGATTTGCTTCCATTTTCTCCATATCTGTGGACATGTAAGCGGAAATATATCCACGGTCAAACTGCATACCTTCTACCAGATCCAGCTCTGTATGCATGGTCTTGGATTCTTCTACTGTGATAACGCCGTCGTTGGATACTTTTTCCATAGCGTCTGCAACCAGTTCGCCTACCTGCTCGTCGCTTGCGGAGATAGCCGCAACGTTTGCGATCTGTTTCTTACCGCTGATCTTCTGGCTCATTTCCTGAATAGCTTCTACTGCCTTGTCGGTGGCTTTCTTCATACCCTTTCTCAGAATGATGGGGTTCGCGCCTGCCGCCAGGTTTCTCATTCCTTCGTGAACCATAGCCTGGGCAAGAACAGTAGCTGTTGTAGTACCGTCTCCTGCCACATCGTTTGTCTTGGATGCAACTTCTTTAATAAGCTGCGCGCCCATATTTTCAAAAGGATCTGCCAGCTCGATTTCCTTTGCGATGGTAACGCCGTCGTTAGTGATCAGCGGAGCGCCAAAGGATTTATCAAGAACTACGTTTCTTCCTTTCGGTCCAAGTGTTACTCTTACTGTATCTGCAAGCTGATTTACGCCGCTTTCCAGCGCTGCTCTTGCTTCTGCGCCAAATTTAATTTCTTTTGCCATGATTGTCATGCCTCCTGATTTCTACTGTTTGATATCGTTTCCATGTTCCGGATCCCTATGATACCGGGCACACGGTGTTTCTCCGTATTCTTTATTTAACAATCGCCAGAACGTCGCTCTGTTTTACGATAATATATTCTGTATCATCCATTTTTACTTCTGTACCGGCATATTTGGAATAAATAACCTTGTCGCCTACTGAAACTTCCATTTTTACTTCCTTGCCGTCAACCATTCCGCCGGGGCCTACTGCGATAACTTCAGCCTGCTGAGGCTTTTCCTGCGCCTGACCTGGAAGAACGATACCGGATTTCGTAGTTTCTTCTGCTTCTAACTGTTTTAATACGATTCTGTCACCTAATGGTACTAATTTCATGATCTATTTCCTCCTTTATTTGTTGCCTAAAGTTTTTACTAGCACTCATTTAAGTCGAGTGCTAATCACTGTCCTTATATTATTGAATTAGATGATTTTCTGCAACTCTTTTCATCCCAATATATACCCTCATAATATATGTTTTTCTCTTATATACTACTATTTTCTCTTATTTTCTCACTTTTATAATTTTCTCAAAATTTTATCATCTTAACACCGCTAATCCATCCCCCTCCCTCCTCGCCATCCGTTCCCACTCTTATCCCCTTATCTACATATCTACTTATCTGCCTTCATCACTTCCTCTATTTACGTTTTACGGCCTTACGCACTTTGAGAGCAGCGTTTTCCCGCGAAATATGTCAGAGCGTACAGAAGTTAAAAGCATTAGTGAAAGTCATAACGGAACCGGTATTTGGCAGATTTTGATTATTTTGCGAGCATAGCGTACCGCAGGATCATTTGTCTGAACGGCAGTGAGTTTATGATCCTGCGGTATATATAAGCGGCGGAGCAAAATCGTCAAAATCAACATGTCGGCTCCGTATGACTTCACTCCTATCTTTCCTTATATTCCGCTGTCATATTCCCACACAAAAAACGCCCCTCTCAAATGAGAAGGGCGCGTCACACACTTTTAAGCTTTTTTGTTCCTTTGAGCCTTGATCTCCTCCAGCTCGTCAAAGATCACTTCGTTCAATACTTTGATATAGGTTCCTTTCATACCGGAAGAACGGGATTCTATAACCCCGGCGCTCTCAAATTTACGAAGCGCATTGACAATAACAGATCTGGTGATTCCCACCCTGTCAGCGATCTTGCTGGCTACAAGAATTCCCTCTTCTCCGTCCAGCTCGTCAAAGATATGGATGATTGCTTCAAGTTCAGAGAATGATAGTGTATTAAACGCTGACTTTACAACCTGCTGTTTTCTGTCTTCTTCCGCATTTTCCTCATGAACGGCACGCATCATTTCCAGTCCTACTACTGTAGTGCCGTACTCGCTGACAATAATATCCTCAATATCATAAGGCTTATCGTCCCGATACATAAATACTGTTCCAAGCCGTTCCCCTGCGATATCAATGGGATTGATGATTCCCTGGCATCTGCTGTCAACGTGCTCAAACCCAAGAGTCTGAAGATTCACGTTTTCTTTCGTTGATAAGACTCCCAAAAACCGCTCATTCAACAATGCATCTACATGTCCGCCAACCTTATCCTCAATCAGTTCAGTTATTTCCACGACACCCGGGCACAAACTTACTCCTAAAACCTTACCCTTTTTACTCAGCACCAGTATGTTTGAACTCAGTGTTTCCATTAACACCTGACAGATATCATTAAATACAACTTTACTGGAGCTGCTGTTGTGCAAAAGTTTATTAATTTTTCTTGTTTTGTCTAACAACTGAACGCTCATTTTGGCCTCCTTTTCTCTCTTATCTTGTTTTCTCCGCAAACATCCTGCTGTTTTTATAGTACACGTTTTTTTTCAGAAATACAAGACTTTTTTACAATTTTTAGATTTTAATCACCTATTCTGAAAATATTTCTGTTTTCCGAATATTATTATGATAAATCTTTTTTCGTCAGGGAGGCAGTTTCAGGCGGACTCTTTATCCTTCTGTTCCACATAACCGCAGGTTTTTTCGCTGCATACCAGTTTGTTTCCCTTTTCTACCATATAGCTTCCGCAGACCGGGCATTTTTTGTCAGAAGGCTTCTGCCAGGACATAAAATCACATTCCGGATTATCGATACAGCCGTAGTATTTCCGGCCCTTCTGGGTCTTTTTCAGCACAATATCCTTTCCGCATTTTGGGCAGGCCACGCCGATCTTCTCATAATAGGGCTTTGTGTTCCGGCATTCCGGAAATCCCGGACAGGCAAGAAACCTTCCGTGGGGTCCGTATTTGATTACCATATTCCTCCCGCAGACGTCGCAGATCTCATCTGTGACCTCGTCCTGGATATCTACTTTTTCCAGCTCTTTTTCCGCCGCGTCCACATCTTTCTTAAGATCCGGATAGAAATTACGGATCACTGTCTTCCACTGTACGGTACCGGCCTCCACACAGTCCAGAAGCCCTTCCATCATCGCGGTAAAATGTACGTCCACAATGCTTGGGAACGCCTGCTTCATGATATTATTCACAACCTCTCCCAGCTCTGTGACATAGAGGTTCTTCTGCTCTTTTGAAACGTAACGGCGGCTAATGATCGTGGTGATCGTAGGCGCGTAAGTACTCGGACGTCCGATTCCCTGCTCTTCCAGCGTTTTTACAAGAGAAGCCTCCGTATAATGGGCCGGCGGCTGTGTAAAGTGCTGTTCCGGCTTCAGTTCCAAAAGCTCCAGCTTCATTCCCTTTTCCAGGCTCTGGCTGAGCACGTTGCTCTTTTTACTGTCCTCCTCCTGTACATAAACGGACATAAATCCGTCAAAGACCACTTTGGAAGCCGCGACTGTAAACATAAAGTCTCCTGCCTTAATTTTTACCGAGGTAGTCTCATAGCGTGCGGCCGCCATTCTGCTGGCGGCGAATCTCTTCCATATCAACTGATACAGGCGGAACTGGTCTCTGGAAAGGGATTCCTTAAGGGCGGCCGGAGTCCTTGCAATATCCGTGGGGCGGATCGCCTCATGAGCGTCCTGGATCTTATGATCCTTTTTCGCCTGCTTTTCCACGGTGGAAACATATGCGTCTCCGTAATGCTCGCCGATATATTCTCTTGCCGCCGCGTCCGCTTCTTCTGAAATCCTGGTGGAATCTGTACGAAGGTATGTGATCACGCCGACAGTCCCGTTTCCCTTGATGTCGATTCCTTCATAGAGCTGCTGTGCCAGACGCATGGTCTTCTGTGTGGAGAAATTCAGCGTCTTGGCCGCCTCCTGCTGAAGAGTACTGGTAGTAAACGGAAGAGGAGCGTTTTTTGTCCTCTCTCCTTTTTTCACTTCCGCGATCTCATATTCTGCCTCATTCAGCTTTTCCAGGATTTCATCCATTTCCTTTTTATTATGGATCGGCATCTTTTTATCTGTTCCGTAGAATTTCGCCTGAAGAGCTTTCTTTTCACCCTTTACTTTAAATTCTCCGTCAAGGCTCCAGTATTCTTCCGGAATAAAGGAATTGATCTCATCCTCTCTGTCACAGATGATGCGAAGAGCGGCAGACTGCACGCGGCCGGCGCTTAACCCCCTCTTTACCTTTGCCCACAAAAGAGGACTGATGCTGTATCCCACCATACGGTCCAGCATTCTCCGGGCCTGCTGGGCGTCTACCAGATTCATGTCCAGTTCTCTCGGATGCTTGATAGAGTTCTTTACTGCCGTCTTGGTGATCTCGTTAAACGTAATCCTTTTCATCTTGGAAGGATCTTCCTTCAGCGCCTGCATAAGATGCCAGGAAATCGCCTCCCCTTCCCGGTCGGGGTCCGTTGCAAGAAAGATCTTGTCGGCTTTTTTCGCCGCTTTTCTAAGCCCTGCAAGAAGCTCTCCTTTTCCCCGGATGGTTATATATTTCGGTTCAAAATCATGTTCTACGTCAATTCCAAACTGGCTTTTGGGAAAATCCCTTACATGTCCGTTGGAAGCCTGCACCTCATAATTGCTGCCCAGAAATTTTTTAATGGTTTTTACTTTTGCAGGTGATTCCACGATCACCAGATACTTCGCCATGCTACATCTCCTACCTAATAAAATACTCCGACAGACGGCATTATCTTTCTCAGGTTCGGGACCTTATATAGTAATGCCTTCCTATTTCTCTGACCAGATCCATAATCTCCAGCTCCATCAGAATTCCCGCCGTTTTTTCCGGCGGAAGCCCTGTTTCCTGGCTGAGATAATCTCTGGATTTTGGTCGTAAATCGAGACAACTATACACCAAATTCAAATCACTTGCAAGTCCTAACTCATTTTTTTGCGGGGATTTTATTTTCTTTTTACAATTCAAACCCAACTCCTGAAGAAGGATTTCCGGCGATAAAGCGATCCCTGCGCCGTCATAGATCAGTCTGTGGCAGCCCTGGCTTAACGCCTCGTTTACCGGGCCTGGCAGGGCAAAAACAGCCTTTCCCTGCTCCAGCGCCCACTGAGCTGTGATCAGGGAACCGCTCTTTTCTTTCGCCTCCACCACCAGCACCAGATCGGACAGGGCGCTGATGATTCTGTTCCTGGCCGGAAAAAAGTATTTCCGCGGCTGAGTGCCCGGAGGGTATTCACTGAAAATCCCTCCCTGTTTCCGCAGTATCCTCTGATATAGTTCCTGATTTCTCCGGGGATAGCAGACGTCTGTCCCGTTTCCCAAAACGGCAAAAGTAGGAGTTCCTCCCTCCAGCGCCCCTTTATGGCCCTCAGAATCGATTCCCCAGGCAAGTCCGCTGATGATCTGCACTCCCGCCCCGCTGAGAGCTTTCGCGTAGTGAAAAGCCTGTATTCTCCCATACGGACTGCACATCCTTGCTCCCACAATAGCCGCCGAGGGTCTGTCGTTTTCCGGAAGCCTTCCCTTCACATACAGTCTTTCCGGCATATCCTTATAGTTTTTTAACTTCTCGGGATATTCCGGGGAACTTTTTTCCACGCACCGGATCCCGTCCTCCTGTTTTCTTTCCATATAAAAGTACCCTTCTTTCTGTTTTTTTATGACTGTCTTTTGTCAGCTCCAATATTTTTTCTCAAAAGAGCGATAGGATAAGGCTTCTCCGATATGATCCTTCTTTATCGTCTCGGAAAACTCCATATCGGCGATCGTCCTGGCCACCCGCAGGATCCGGTGATATGCTCTGGCGCTGAAGGCCAGATGTGTAAATGCCTTCTCCAGAAAATTTCTGGCATCCTTTTCCATGACGCAGTATTTTTCCAACTGACTTCCCGTCAACTCTCCGTTAAACTGAATCTTTTCCTTCTGATATCTCTTTCTCTGTATCATCTGCACCTGCTCCACTCGTTTTCGTATTTTCTGAGAAGTCTCTCCCAATGGTCCCGCGCTCATCTGAGAAAAATCCGTCGGCTCCGCTTCCGCGCAGAGATCCAGCCTGTCCAGAAGGGGCTGACTTATCTTGTTCAGATACGAAGAAACCTGCCCCGCCGTACACCGGCATCTGTTCATATCCGGATAGTAACCGCAGGGACAGGGGTTCATCGCGGCGCACAGGATAAAATCCGCCGGAAATTCATAAGTTCCGTTGATCCTGGAGATCCGTATCACCTTATCCTCCAACGGCTGCCTTAAAATTTCCAGGCTCCGTCTGGAAAATTCCGGCATCTCGTCCAGAAACAGAACGCCCCGGTGGGCCAGAGTGATCTCTCCCGGTCTTGGATTTCTGCCTCCTCCGGCCAGGGCTACAGCCGTGCTGGTGTGATGGGGGCTGCGGAAGGGTCTGTGGCGGATAAGAGGATCCGACGGCGACAGAAGACCCGCGATACTGTATATCTTCGTCAATTCCAGGCTTTCCTCATAACTCAGCTTTGGCATGATCCCCGGAATCCTTCTTGCCGTCATTGTCTTGCCGGCTCCCGGAGGACCGATCATCAGAAGATTATGGAAACCGCTCACGGCAATCTCTACCGCCCGTTTCAGACTCTCCTGCCCTCTGATATCCCGGAAATCAGGCCCTTCTTCCTCTCCGGCGGCAGACGTCTGTCCTTCCCGAGGAGCATAGCTCTCAGGAGCTTTCAGATATTGGATCATCTCTTTTAGATTTTTCACTCCGATGATCTTCATATCCGGCACCAGACAGGCTTCTTCAAGGTTTTCCACAGGAACCAGACAAAACCTGCACTTTTCTTCTCTCGCCTTCAGTACCATAGGCAGGATCCCGGATATCGCATGGACTTCCCCGTTAAGGCTTAATTCCCCGGCCAGCATGGCTCCTTTTAAAAATCCAGGGCTTAAAAATCCCGCCGCCGCCAGGACCGCCGCCGCTACCGGAAGATCAAAACCCGCTCCCTCTTTTTTAATATCCGCCGGGGCAAAATTTACCGTGATTCTTTTGGGCGGCAGGGTGATCTCATTATTCCGGAACGCCGTCCTCACCCGGTCCTGCGCCTCTTTTACCTGGGCGGAGGGAAAGCCCACCATGGTAAAAGACGGCAGGCCGCTGCTGACGTCCGCTTCCACCTGGATCAGATGAACGTCCATCCCCAGGATCACAGCAGACAATACGCTTGCAAACATACTGCTCCTTTCTGGCAAAAAACCGTCCCGATCTCCGGTCTTTTGTTCTTATTCTGATCTAATGTTTTTCTTTTATTTTGGTAATGATAATAACAGAAAATTGAGATTTTAAAGATATACCTTTTGGTATTTCCGATTTCCGCCGTAACGCGGCGTATAAGAAATTTATTTCAGAAATATTGCTCTCTTTTTTAGTATAGACCATTTTGCTCCAAATCACAATAGTGCATTTTGTTCAGTTCTATACTTTCCCAAAAAGGAGGAAACGGCATGAAATACCAGAGAATTGAGGACTTACGGATAGACTCCGACCTTACCCAGAAACAGATCAGCGAAGTACTTCACATCAGCCAGAGGTCTTATTCGCATTATGAAACGGGAACCCGGGGTATCCCTGTAGATATACTGATCAAACTGGCGGATTATTATGACACCACCATCGACTATCTGGTAGGAAGGACAGACAGGAAGACGCCTGTGAAATAACATCCTGTCTAAAATTTACCCTCTATACCAAAAGAGACGCCGGAGCCTTTTTCATGGATTTCCTGCGTCTCTTCTTCATTATTTTGTTATAAGCGCCATAGTTTGGCAGTTTTTCTGTTCTTTCCCTCGGCAGCCTACCCCATCTGTGCCATCCGTTCATCAATCTTCTGGATATTGGCGATCTCGTACTCATTAAAAATGGAATCCTGCTGCGCGTCGAAGGTTTCCGGATCCACCGTACCCTCATACCAGGATTTGCTGTTGAAATAGTCGGCAATCCTCTGGGTGACAAACTGACGCCCGTGACGCGCATAAATTTCATTCTTCGCCAGCTCCAACTGGTCGTAGGAATAGGGAGCCAGATCTTCATCGGTCAGATAACGGCTGTTGCTGTCCGGGAAGAAGTATTCTCCGCTCTGGGTATTTGTCTGCTCCGGATTTTCTGTCTCCGCCGCCGGGGTAGGCGTAGCTGTAGGATCCAAAGCAAGCTGCACCTGTTCTCTGCTCATAATGCAGTTTACATCAGGGTATACAGAGGATACCGGTTCGCTGGTAGAAATACGAAGATAAAGCTGTCCGTTGTCAAAGGTCAGATTCCCCGAAGCAGCATTCCCCGCGGAGTCGGTAAAAGAAAATCCCGCCGCGTTTCCGGCCACCTCCGCCGTTACGTCTGCAGATACCGCTTCCGTCTGGTTCCGGTTTGTCTGGTAAAAACTGAAAGACACGCTGTCCAGGCTGATATCCCATACGTTGATCGACGCTGTTCCGTCAGTGCTGTACCAGTAATCCCAGAAATCATCCGGATTAAAGGCGGCTACTACTGTGGGAACAGGAGTCGGCGTGGCCGTAGGTCTTGGAGTAGGACTCGGAGAGGGCGCTGCCGTGGCGGCGGCTGTAGGAGCTACCGTAGGAATATTTTCCAGGGCGGACAGGGCTCTCTGCTTCTCCTGTTCCTCTTCCGCGCTTTTCCGGAAACCGGCCAGCAAAAGCGCGGCGGCGGCTACCATGATAAAGATCGCGATCAGTACGCACAGCAATGTTTTCAGTATTTCTCTTCTTCTCATTATTCTTTTCCGCTCCAGCAGTAGGTGCAGAGTTTACATGGTTCGATATCAATAGATGCTGTAAGGTCGTCCAGACGATGGTATTTCAGGGATGTGAAATTTAATTCTTTGCGGATTTCTTCCAGCATTGCCTTATAGTTTTCCGAATCCGGATTGGCATAGTCTGCAAGGACTTTTTCGTCCACATTCTCTCCCTCCCGTTTCGCGATCACTCTTCTGGTGATCAGATCCATTTCTGATTTGGAGCGTGAGAAGTTCAGATATTTGCATCCGTACAAAAGCGGCGGACATGCCGGCCGGATATGAACTTCTTTTGCTCCGTTATTATACAGGAATTCTGTAGTCTCCCGAAGCTGGGTTCCCCGTACTATAGAATCGTCGATCATCAGGAGACTCTTTCCTTTGATCAGTTTATGAACCGGGATCAGTTTCATTCTGGCGATCAGATTACGCTGGCTCTGCTGGGTTGGCATAAAAGAACGGGGCCAGGTAGGCGTATATTTGATAAACGGTCTTGCAAAAGGAACTCCGGAACGGTTGGCATAGCCGATGGCATGGGCGATTCCGGAATCCGGAACTCCGGCTACAATGTCCGGTTCCACTTCTCCAAAGTCGCGCTGCGCCAGCATGTCTCCGCATTTATAGCGCATTTCTTCCACATTAACGCCCTCATAAGTGGAGGTAGGATATCCATAGTATACCCACAGGAAGGAACAGATACGCATCTTCTCTCCCGGCTTCTGGAGCGTTTCGATCCCCTCGGGAGTTACCGCTACGATCTCTCCGGGGCCCAGTTCCTTTTCATCCTCATATCCCAGATTAATATAGGCATGGCTTTCAAAAGAGACACAATGGGCGTCGTCTTTTCTGCCGATGATCAACGGTGTTCTTCCCAGAAGATCTCTGGCCGCGATCAGTCCCTTTGGAGTCAGGATCAGCATGGTCATGGAACCGTCGATCATTTCCTGCGCATAACGGATTCCCTCCACCATGGTTCCCTTCTGATTGATCAGGGAAGCTACCATTTCTGTTGGATTTACGTTGCCGCCGCTCATTTCAAGGAAATGCGTGCATCCGTTCTGGAAAGAATGCGCTACCAGCTCTTCCATATTATTGATCTTTCCTACGGTAGTAATGGCAAAATTTCCAAGATGGGAGCGTACCAGCAGCGGCTGCGGTTCATTGTCAGAAATACAGCCGATTCCAAAATTCCCCTCAAGCTCTGACACGTCTCTGTCAAACTTTGTCCGGAAAGGTGAATTCTCAATATTGTGGATTGCTCTGTCAAATCCTTTTTTGGGATCGTACACGGCCATTCCGCCCCTTCTGGTTCCCAAATGAGAATGATAGTCAATTCCGAAAAACAGGTCCAGCACACAACTGGATTTTGATGCCACTCCAAATATTCCGCCCATGTTCTGTTCTCTCCTTATTCTGTTCAGTAAAATTCACTGTAACTGTCTCCGCCGTTCTCACCAAAGAAAGTGAGTATACGCTTCTTCGTTTTTCAACGGCTTCGCGTCCTGCACTCCGGAGGCTCCGCGGAAACAGTCCGTTTTTGACATTCGTTGCACCCAACATTATATAAAACAGCTTCTTAGAAGTAAAGGACTATTTTTTCTCTTTAATAATGCCCTTTCTGTACGCGTCCAGAAGTCTGGTCAGCTCCTCTATCCTTTCGCGGAGAGCTTTCCCGTTGTCCGTATCTCCTACCAGCCGTCTCTTGGAAGTGTACCGGACCGCCACCTGGTTGGACGCGATATCGATCTCTCTGGATACCGCCGCCTCTTTGGAGGTGAATGGCTCGTGGGCTGCCAGAAGCAGGCCGTAGGAGTTATAGATCAGCGTATATCCGGCGATTCCTGTCACTTTCTGGTATGCCTTGCAGAAGCCGCCGTCAATGACGATCACCTTGCCGCCGCACTTCACCGGGCTCTCTCCCTCGCCCTGATGGACCGGAACATGCCCGTTGATAATGTGGCTTTCTTCCGGATCCAGGCCAAACTCCCGCAGCATGGAATCTACTACATCCTCTCTCTCCAGAAGACGGTAATAAGCCCCTTTTTTCTCCTTATGAGTTTCCTCATCCGCGATAAAGTACCGTTCAAAGGTAGTCATTTTATCTTTTCCAAATAAGGGTGAATTGGGAGCCGCCCATATATACCACAGGATATCCCGTCCCCGCTTCTGTTCTTCCGTATCCACCGCATAAAAGGCCCGGCGCACATAAGATTCCAGCACGTCGTATAATTCCTTTCCTTTGCAGGTTTTTCCATAGATCTGAACTTCCTTGAGGCTTCCGTCTTCATTCAGGGGAATGCAGCCGTGAAAGAGAAGATTGCCGTTATAAATTTTATATAAGCCCCCTTTATCCAGAAGAAGCCTGATATGTTTCTGAAGCCTGTCACAGTTGCGGAAAGCAGATTCCAGCCGGTCCATAACATCCTTTTCCCCCTGGGACAGCTCATATGGATGCTTCCAGTCCACGGTAGGAAAGCTTGAATCCAGGAGGGCATATTCTTTTCCGTCCGGCAGAGTAATGGTTCCTTTTTCCGGATCGATCCTGTGAAGAAGGCAGCGGTCCTCCATATGAAATTCCCTGCGCTTCCTCAGAAGCTGTCCTTCCAGCTTGAACTGGATCACCGCGATGGCCTTGTGCATCTTTCTGCTCAGTTCCTGCTCCGTCACACTGTAATTGGCGGTGCCTTTGATCTCAAAGACGCTGCAGGGATCCTCCCGGTAAGCTTCCATGGCAAAGGTAGCCAGAGGGATCATATTGATCCCGTATCCGTCCTCCAGAATATCCAGATTTCCGTAGCGGATACTGTTTCGGATCACCGTCGCAATACAGGCCGGCTGTCCTGCCGCGGCTCCCATCCATACAACGTCATGATTACCCCACTGGATATCAAGAGAATGATATTCCGACAGGCGCTCCATAATAAAATGGGGACCCGGCCCTCTGTCGTAAATATCCCCCAGAATATGAAGATGATCTACAACAAGGCGCTGGATCAGCTCCGCCAGGGCAATAATAAAATTCTCCGCCCTCCGTATGTCTATGATCGTATTGACAATGGCGTTATAGTAGGCTTCTTTATCCAGAACCTCCGCTTTTTCCGTGATCAGCTCTTCGATCACATAGGCATAATCCGGAGGAAGAGCCTTGCGTACCTTGGAGCGCGTATACTTGGACGCCGTCGTCTTGCACACTTCGATCAGCCGGTATAAGGTGATCTTATACCAGTTTTCCATATCCTCTTCCGTCTTTTTCACAAGCTGGATCTTCTCCCTTGGATAGTAGATCAAAGTAGCCAGGGCCCGCTTGTCGCTGTTGCTTAAGGTATGGCCGAATACGTCGTTGATCTTTTTTCTCACAGCCCCTGAACCGTTGCGCAGCACATGGGAAAACGCCTCGTATTCCCCGTGAAGATCCGACATAAAATGTTCGGTTCCTTTTGGGAGATTCAGGATAGACTGAAGATTGATGATCTCTGTGGACGCCTTTCCTATAGTAGGATACAGTTCTGCAAGCCTTTGCAGATAACGCAGTTCTTCTTTTCTCATATTCCTTCTCCTTTATCTTAGCATACCGTAACCCCCGGACGGTAACTGCAATTTTCTTTCAGGCAATGATCCCGTCAAAAAGTGAAAACTGGTTGGACTGGGGAATATCTCCGAACAGTCCCAGATCGTCCATAAGATCTATCACTGTTTTGCTGACCTTTGTTCTGTCTCTGAAATCGTCTTTTGAGAGGAATTTGCCGTTTTTCGCGGCTTCCACTACCGCCTCCGCAGCTTTGTCCCCCATTCCCTCAATGGAATTCAGAGAAGGCATCAGCTTACCGTCTATGATCTGGAAACGGTCTGCTTTTGCCCGGTAAATATCGATCGGCATAAATTCAAATCCCCTTGCGTACATTTCCTGGACGATTCTCATATCTCTGATGGAGTCCTGCTCCTTTTTTGAAGCCGCGTCCCCCTTCTTGCGGATCTCCGCAAGATAGTACTCCAGGCGGTCTCTTCCCATACACATGGTTTCATAGGAAAACGCCGTTGCACGGATACTGAAAAACGCCGCATAATAGGCAAGCGGCCGGAACACCTTGAACCAGGCGATCCTGTAGGCCATCATAACATAAGCCGCCGCATGAGCCTTGGGGAACATGTATTTGATCTTTTTGCAGGACCAGATGTACCACTCCGGAACATTATGCTCCCGCATAGTAGCCTCCCATTCTTCACGAAGGCCCTTTCCCTTACGGACGCTCTCCATGATCGTAAACGCCAGGCTGCTTTCTACCCCCATACTGATAAGGTAGATCATGATATCGTCTCTGGTACAGATAGCGGTCGAAATCGTCGCTTTTCCCTCCTGGATCAAAACCTGGGCGTTTCCCAGCCATACGTCTGTTCCATGAGCCAGCCCCGCAATCCGGACAAGATCTGAAAAATATTTCGGTTTTGTATCTATAAGCATCTGCATGGCGAAATCTGTACCGAACTCCGGCACGCCCAGGCAGCCCAGCTTGCAGCCGCCGATATCCTCCGGCGTGATCCCCAGAGCCTGGGTCCCGGCAAACAGGGACATCACGTCCTTCTGGTCCAGCGGGATCTCTTTCGCGTCCAGCCCGGTAAGATCTTCCAGCATACGAATCATGGTAGGATCATCGTGCCCCAGTATATCCAGCTTCAGAAGATTTCCGTCAATGGAGTGATAGTCAAAATGCGTCGTAATGATATCGCTGTTCTCGTCGTTGGCCGGATGCTGGACAGGGGTGAACTTTTCGATCTCCTCCCCCTTGGGAAGAACGATAATGCCTCCCGGATGCTGTCCCGTGGTCCTCCGTATCCCCGTGCAGCCCTGGACGATCCTGTTGATCTCGCAGTATCTTTTATGCTGTCCTCTTTCTTCAAAATAATTCTTTACATAGCCGAAGGCCGTCTTTTCTGCCAGGGTACCTATGGTTCCCGCCTTGAACGTCTGCCCTTTTCCAAAGATCACCTCTGTATATTTGTGGGCGTTTCCCTGGTACTCGCCGGAAAAATTAAGGTCGATATCCGGCTCTTTATCTCCTTTGAACCCGAGGAATGTCTCGAATGGGATATCAAAACCTTCTTTTTTCATTTTCGTTCCGCAGTGCGGGCAGTTTTTGTCTGGCATGTCGCACCCTGCCATACCGCCGAATTTTTTTACCTCCGGAGAATCAAAATCGCTGTATTTGCACTTCGGGCAGATATAATGGGGCGGCAGAGGATTTACCTCTGTGATCCCCGACATAGTGGCCGCCAGGGAAGAACCTACCGAGCCTCGGGAGCCCACAAGATACCCGTCCTCGTTTGACTTATGCACCAGCTTCTGGGCGATGATATACATTACCGCGTATCCGTTGGAGATAATAGAGTTCAGTTCCTTATTAAGCCTGTCCTCAACAATCTGTGGAAGCTTCTCTCCGTATATCTCATGTGCTTTCTGAAAGCACATTTCTTTTAAATCCCTGTCTGAATTCTCAATAACAGGCGGAAACTTGTCCGGATGGATCGGCGAGATCTTCTCGATCATGTCCGCTATCTTATTGGTGTTGGTGATCACTACTTCTTCAGCCTTCTCGCTTCCCAGATAGGCAAATTCCTCCAGCATCTCCTCTGTAGTCCTCAGATACAGAGGAGCCTGGTTATCCGCGTCGGAAAAGCCGTTTCCGGCCATAATGATCCTGCGGTAGATCTCGTCCTGGGGATCCATAAAATGTACGTCGCAGGTAGCCACTACGGGCTTTTGGAACTGTTCGCCCAGCCTTACGATTTTTTTATTGAGTTCTATCAGATCTTCTTTTGAATTTACCCTGTCGTTTTTCTCATCAGCGATCATAAACGCGTTATTACCCAGAGGCTGGATTTCAAGATAATCGTAAAAATCCACCAGCCGGGCGATCTCCTGCTCCGGAGCGTTTCTCAGAAGAGCCTGATACAGTTCCCCCGCCTCACAGGCGCTTCCGATCAGAAGCCCGTCCCTGTGCTCAAGAAACACACTTTTCGGCACTCTGGGCCTTCTTCTGTAATATTTGAGATGGGACTGACTGACAAGCTTATAAAGATTGATCCTCCCCGTTTCGTTTCTGGCAAAGATCACTGCATGATAGGTAGGCAGCTTCTTGATGGTGTCCACAGATACGCTTCCCTGTTTGTTAAGGGCGTCCAGATCATAAATATCACGTTCCTTGAGCATTCCCACAAACTTTACAAATATATCCGCCGTACAGGCCGCGTCGTCAACGGCTCTGTGATGATGGCCCAGGGGCACTCCTACCGCCTTGGCGACAGTGTCCAGCTTAAAACGGTTCAGGGCAGGAAGAAGGAACCTTGCCATTCCCACAGTATCTACATAGGTAAAATCCTGGGGGATCTCCTGCCTTCTGCAGTTTTCAATAATAAAACTCATATCAAAATCCGCATTATGGGCCACCATTACCGCCCCTTTGCAGAATTCCCTAAACTCCGGCAGGACTGTCTGGATATCGGGCGCGTCCATTACCATAGAGTCATTGATGCTGGTAAGCTGCTCGATCCGGTAGGGAATCGGTACTTTCGGATTTACAAATGTGGAAAAACGGTCTGTGATCACGCCGTTTTCCACAAGAACAGCGCCGATCTCAATGATCTGGCAGCTCAGCGGGGAAAATCCTGTTGTCTCAATATCAAAGACAACGAAACGCCCGTCAACGGACTGCCCTCTGCTGTTGGCAACGATTCCCTTAAGGTCGTCCACAAGATAGGCTTCCATACCATACAGCACCTTAAAATCCGAATCCTTTGGAACGCAGCCGCCCCAGGCGTCAAAGCAGTGGTTCGCTTCCGGAAATGCCTGGACTACGCCGTGGTCGGTAATGGCGATGGCTTTATGTCCCCACTCGTAGGCTCTCTTTACCAGAGCCTTGGCGTCGGTTACGCCGTCCATATCGCTCATTTTCGTATGACAGTGGAGTTCCACCCTTTTCTGGGGGCTTGTATCCATCCGTGTACCGGTAAAGTCCGCGATCTTCTTGATCCCCGCCACAGAACCTATGGTCAGCTCGCTGTCAAAACGGTCGATAGTGGTGACACCTTTCAGCTTCAGAAAGGCGCCTTTTTTTATTTCCTCCCGGATCTCCGGTACCTGTTCGTTCCGGAGAAACATTTTCACTACAATGGAATCTGTAAAATCTGTCACGGGAAATATCAGGATCGTCTTTTCATTCCGGATTTCTCTCGCCTCAACATCCATAACCTGCCCGCGGATGATAACTTCTCCCATCTCTCCGGTGACTGCTTCCAGAGGGACCGTCTCTCCTTCAAAGTCTCTTCCATATATCACGTCCGGATTGGAATCTCTGCGGAAGCTGCCGCGGTAGTCTCCATGCTGTTCTTTTTTCTGGAAGGTTTTCTGATCTCTTTTTCCCTGGGCCGGCTTTTTCTCTCCCGTCTTCTGTCCTTCCTCCGGGTCCTTTTTCGTCTCTTCAGCGTCAAGCTTCGCATGCTTCAGCACGTTTTCCACTTCCTGGCGGATCTGCAGGACGGCGTTTCTCCTGTATTTGCTTTCTTTCGCCTCGGCGAACTTAAGATCGATCTTAAGATCCATTCCGCAGCGCTCGCAGAATACTTTGTGAAGATATTCCACCAGGATCCCGCTTTTTTCCCGGGCGATCACGGAATCTGGAAGCACAAGCTCCATCTCGTCGCCTTCCGTAAAGGTAATCTGCGCACGTTTGAACAGATTATATTCCAGCATATTATAGTTTCTCAGTTCCAGTTCCATGCTGGAACGATAAATTTCAAGGAAATTATCCGGCGTATACTGCCGGGAAAGGCGGAATTTTTCAATCACCTTTACCTGTATGGAAATGCCGGGAAAACACTGTCTTTCAATCTGCTGCTCCAATTCAAAAATATATTTCTTATGGATCCATCTTTCACTGCTGATATAGACCCAGAGCCTTGTTTTATCCGGATTACAGGAGACTCTTGTCACAAACACCATGTCCAGAAGATCATGAAGCTGATCATTTATTTTCAGGTTTGGAAATACGTCAAAAAAGTCCTTTTCCATCCCGTTCTCCTCTTTTCTATTCGTTCCAGTGCAGAAGCTCTTCTCTTAAAGCGGCAAGAAGCTGGTCTTCCGGCACCTTTTTTATGATTTCGCCCTTCCTGATCAAAAGTCCCAGGCCCACGCCTCCGGCAATACCGATATCGGCCTCCTTTGCTTCTCCCGGACCGTTTACCACGCAGCCCATAACGGCCACTTTGATATCAAGGGGAATATCCTGCACCATAGATTCTACCTGGTTGGCAAGGCCGATCAGATCGATCCTTGTACGTCCGCATGTAGGGCAGGAAACAACTTCCACGCCGCCTTTGCGAAGCCCCAGTGTTTTCAGTATCCTTTTTGCGGACTTTATTTCTTCCAGCGGAGCCCCTGTCAGAGAAACGCGGATAGTATCGCCGATCCCCTGATACAGAATGATACCAAGGCCTACCGCTGATTTGATGTTTCCGGAATACAAGGTTCCTGCTTCAGTGATCCCCACATGGAGCGGATAGTCCGTTTTTTCTGCTATAAGCTCATGTGCCTTTGCGCACATCAGCACATCTGAGGATTTAATACTGATCACCAGATTATCATATCCCATATCCTCAATAATCTTCACCTTATCCAGAGCGCTCTCCACCAGCCCTTCGGCGGTAACACCTCCATATTTTTCCACAAGATCTTTTTCCAGAGAGCCGCTGTTCACTCCCACGCGGATGGGTATCTGCCTCTCCTTCGCCACGTTTACTACAGCCTGGATCTTCTCTTTTCCTCCGATATTTCCCGGGTTGATACGGATCTTGTCCGCGCCGTGTTCCATTGCCGCAATAGCGAGACGGTAATCAAAATGGATATCCGCCACCAGAGGAATATGGATCTGCTTTTTTATCTCTGTAAGCGCTTCGGCGGCGGCCATATCAGGAACCGCGCAGCGGATGATCTCGCATCCTGCCGCCTCCAGCTCCAGAATCTGAGCCACTGTAGCATTAATATCGTCTGTCCTTGTATTTGTCATGGACTGGATCAGGATCGGATTGCCTCCCCCGATTTTTCTGTCTCCGATCTGTACGACTTTTGTATGTTCCCGATACATTCTTGCCCTCCTGTTTCCGGTTTTCTGTCTGTTTTATTATACCTAAGCGACAGGTAAAATACAAGTTTTCGTTGAAGTCGCCGGACAAAAGTGCTAAGATAAATGAAAAGAATTCAAGTTACCATGCGAGGAGGAAAAAATTATGGAAAAAAAGAACATTGACTGGGGTAATCTTGGCTTCGGATATGTCCAGACCGATTATCGTTATGTATCTGATTTTAAAGATGGCTCCTGGGATGAAGGCCGTCTGACCGAGGACGCGAATGTGGTGATCAACGAGTGTGCCGGCGTTCTTCAGTATGCGCAGACTGTCTTTGAAGGAATGAAAGCATACACAACCGAAGACGGACGCATTGTAACTTTCCGCCCTGACCTGAATGCAGAACGTATGGAAAATTCCGCGAAAAGGCTTGAAATGCCTGTATTCCCCAAAGATCGTTTCGTACAGGCTGTGATCGACACCGTAAAAGCCAACGCGGCCTATGTACCGCCTTACGGCTCCGGCGCCACCCTCTATATCCGTCCTTATATGTTCGGTTCCAATCCCGTCATTGGAGTAAAACCTGCGGACGAATACCAGTTCCGTGTATTCGCAACGCCGGTAGGCCCCTACTTTAAAGGCGGCATCAAGCCTCTGACTATCTGTGTATCCGATTTTGACCGCGCCGCGCCCCATGGAACCGGCCACATCAAAGCAGGTCTTAATTATGCCATGAGCCTGCATGCGATCATGGAAGCGCACCGCAACGGATATGACGAAAATATGTACCTTGACGCGGCTACCAGGACAAAGGTTGAGGAAACCGGCGGAGCCAACTTCCTGTTTATCACAAAAGACAATAAGGTCGTTACTCCCAGGTCGGGAAGCATTCTTCCTTCTATCACCCGCCGTTCTCTGATCTATGTTGCGGAGCATTATCTCGGACTTGAAGTAGAGGAGCGCGAGGTTTACTTTGACGAAGTAAAAGATTTTGCGGAATGCGGCCTGTGCGGAACCGCCGCCGTTATCTCCCCTGTAGGAAAGATCGTAAATCACGGTCAGGAAATCTGCTTCCCCTCCGGAATGGACGAGATGGGACCTGTTACCAGAAAGCTTTACGATACGCTGACAGGTATCCAGATGGGACGCATCGAGGCTCCGGAAGGATGGATCCAGGAGATCAAATAAAGAATCGAAAAAAAATATTTAAAAAGGATTTCGTTCCGGAATATTCCGGGATGAAATCCTTTTTCTCTGTCACGATATTTTCGTTGCGGTTGAAGCCTGCGAGTCGAAAAGGAGTTGATTTCCTGGGTTCCTGCCTCAGCTCAGCCTCTCATAAGTAACATACTCATATTCCAGGTCGAAATATGTCTGTTCCTCGCTTCTTCCGGTAATTTTCCACTCAGACGCCTCGTCCAGATTGGGGAAATAGCGGTCCGCCTCATAGGCAAAGTCGATCTTCGTCACGATGGCTGTGTCGCAGTACGGCAGAAGCTGTTTGTAAACACTGTCTCCTCCAATACAGTATACCTCGTCGGAGGGATATTTTTTTATTTCTTCCAGAAGCTCCTCAATAGAATGTACAATAACCGCGTCTTTCACTTTGAAGTCTTTATTTCCTGTAAGTATGATATTCGTTCTGTTTTTTAAGGGAAGGCCTCCCGGAAAAGTGGCCAGAGTTTTTCTTCCCAGGACGACCACTTTTCCGGTTGTCTCCTGGCGGAACATTTTCATATCCGCCGGGATACTTACAAGAAGCTTGTTGTCTTTTCCTATTCCCCAGTTTTTATCTACTGCCACGATTAACTTCATTTTGCTTTCTCCTCCTTAAATCGCTATCGGGATATTTTTGATCTGCGGCCAGGTCTGATAATTTTCCACGATCAGGTCGTCTGTTGTGAAATCATAGAAGTCTTTAATCTCCGGATTCAGCTTTACCACAGGAGCCGGATAAGGCGTTCTTTTGATCAGTTCCTCAACGATAGGGACATGTCTGTCATAAATATGGCAGTCGGAGATCACATGAACCAGCTCGCCCGCCTCCATGCCGCACACCTGGGCAAACATCATCAGAAGAATCGAGTACTGGCATACGTTCCAGTTGTTCGCCGCCAGGATATCCTGAGACCGCTGATTCAGAATAGCATTTAAAGTAAGCTTATCTTTTCCGGGTTCCTTTGTTACATTGAAGGTCATGGAATACGCGCAGGGATAAAGATGCATATCATGGAGGTCCTGATGAACATAAATATTTGTCATGATACGGCGGCTGTAGGGATTATTTTTCAGATCATACAGAACCCTGTCAACCTGATCCATCATACCCTCTTTATACTGATGTTTCACCTGCATCTGATATCCGTAGGCTTTTCCGATAGATCCTGTTTCATCCGCCCAACTGTCCCAGATATGGCTGTGAAGATCATGGATATTGTTAGATTTTTTCTGCCAGATCCACAAAATTTCATCCATGGCGCTTTTCAGAGCAGTTTTTCTCAGTGTCAGCGCCGGAAATTCCTTCCGAAGATCGTATCTGTTCACAACGCCGAATTTTTTTATGGTGTAAGCCGGAGTTCCGTCCTCCCATACAGGCCGCACTTTTTCTCCCTCAGTGCTGGTTCCGTTGTCAATGATATCTCTGCACATGTTAATAAAAATGGTATCTGCTGCGCTCATGTGCGCCTCCTTTCACCCGGAAAATTCAGGTCTTACGTTCTTTTTGAGTTCAACTTTTCTTATTGTACCATGGTTTTGTTTTTATGACTACCCTGTTTTTCGGGCTTTGTCGTAAGCTCTGTTTTTCCGGCTCTTTACAATTTAATTTCCACATGCTATATTAATACCCATGAAAATCTTAATTACTTTACTGAAACCTCTTTCGTTTCTTCCTGCGCTGCTGATGATGTACATTATTTTTTCATTTTCCGCCCAGACAGGGGAGGTGTCCGGGGAATTAAGCTACAAAATCAGCTATCAGATCGTGGAAACAAAAAATGAACTTTTAAATACGGGAAAAAGCTACGATGAACTGGCATATGAAGCGGAATCTATCCACTACTATGTGCGGAAAGCCGCCCATATGACAGAATACTGTCTCCTTGCCATCGCCATTTCTTTTCCGCTGTATGTATACCGGATCAGAGGCTTCTGGCTCTTTATTCTGGCGGGGATCATCTGCGTAGGCTTCGCCGGACTTGACGAATATCATCAGTCCTTTGTTTCCGGCAGGACTCCCGGCATCCGGGACGTAGGTTTCGACAGCCTTGGCGCGTTGGTCGGCATTCTTCTTGTCCAGCTTTTCTGCTGGTCCAGCCTTCATAATCCCGGCTCTCCCGGAAAGTCCCGCAGAAAGACACGCCGGTTAAAAAAACACCGCAGACGTTCGTAAATGGCCGTCTGCGGTGTTTTTATTCTGCTGTTCTTTTGCCGGGAAGCATTCTGCTTCTATTCTTCTGTATTCTCCCGGCTCTCTTCCGGTTCTTCTTCCCCGCTGTCGGAAAGATTCTGGGCCAGTCTTGCCCGTTCCGCAATACTCATGGTCTTTCTTTCCTCTGGCGCCTCCTTCGGCAGAGGATTATTCTGGATTTCTTTCTCTCGCGCTTCTTTTTTCTCTTTCTCTCTTTTCAGGTAATTTTTTCCCGCAATAAAAAGCATCACGGCTCCTACGATCAGAAATCCTACGCCGGCGGCAAAAAACCCCCAGTTTCCTCCCTCTACTCCAGTGAGGACATTCTGGCAAAGTTTATATCCCGTATACAGGAGATACAGACCTGCCAGAAGCATCAGGATACAGCTCCTCACAGGAAGCCCGCCCTGGGATGTCTCCTGCTGCTCTTCTTTTTCCTCTTTGTTTTCTTCCGGCTGTACTGAGGTTTCCTCCTGTACCAGTTTCTCTTTTTTCTTATCTTCCATTTGTCTCTCCTTTTATCCTCCGTGTTATGATCCCGGACTATGTATCTGTTCCTTTCTCCGTCAGTTTCGCCCGACATTTCGCTCTTTTCAGATCAGCCGGCCTTTCCGTTTAAAGGCGGCCGTAAAGAGCTGTCAGGCTCCTGATCCGTTTCAGAAGTTCTTCCGTGATCTGTCCTTTCGCAAGTCTCCATTTCCAGTTATCTCCGAGAGTAGAGGGCGTGTTCATCCTGGCTTCATTTCCAAGGCAGAGGTAATCCTGTACCGGAATAACGCAGAGATCCGCCACGCTTGCCTGCGCCGCCCGGATCAGCCCCCATACGCATTCCTCCGGAGTTTTTCCGTCGCAGTCTGTGTACGCCCTGACAAAAGAACTGTCATGGCTGTTCAGACCGGCCAGCCAGCCTTTGGTAGTTTCATTATCATGCGTTCCCGTGTATACCACACAATTTTTTTCATATTTGTATGGAAGGTAACAACTGCTTTCGCTTTCGTCAAACGCAAACTGAAGGACTTTCATCCCGGGATAACCGCTCTCCCTTACCATTTTAAAAACGCTTTCCGTAAGAAAGCCAAGATCTTCCGCAATGACTCTTAAGGATTCGATCCTGCTGTTCAGAACATGGAACAGCTCCAGCCCGGGTCCTTTTTCCCAATGGCCTTTCTCTGCCGTTTTATCGCCATATGGGATTGAATAATACTCGTCAAAGCCCCGGAAATGATCGATTCTCACTACGTCGTAAAATTCCATGCACCGGATCATTCTTCTGGTCCACCACAAATATCCCTCTTCCTTATGTTTTCTCCAGTCGTAAAGAGGGTTTCCCCACAACTGTCCCGTTGCGGAAAAAGCGTCCGGAGGACATCCGGCTACCGCCCTGGGGCTGTAATTCTCATCAAACTGGAACAGCTCCGGATTTGCCCAGGCGTCTGAACTGTCAGGAGCAACATAAATCGGCACATCCCCGATCACGTACACCCCTTTTTCATTGGCGTATGCCTTCAGTTTCATCCACTGTACAGAGAAAAGGTACTGCTGAAAGCAGTAAAAATTAATTTCATCTTTCAGCTCCGTCCGTGCCTGCTCTACGGAGTGCGACTGATGGTTCTGCAGTTCCTTCGGCCACTCTGTCCAGCTTTTCCCTCCCCTGGCGTCTTTTATAGCCATAAAAAGCGCATAATCCCAAAGCCAGTGGCCCTGCTGCCTGACAAACTCCTTATACTCCCTGTTTCCTCTCAGATCGGTTCTGTCATATGCTTTTCGCAGAAGCAGGAATCTGGACTGGTAAACCTTTTCATAATCCACATAACAGGGACTTCCTCCCCAGTCGCAGGATTCACATTCTTCCTGAGTCAAAAGCCCGTCTTCTATCAATGTTTTCAGGTCAATAAAATATGGATTCCCCGCAAAAGTGGAACAGGACTGATAGGGAGAGTCTCCATATCCGGTAGGCCCCATAGGAAGTATCTGCCAGTATCTCTGTCCGGCTGCGGCAAGTTGATCTACAAAATCATAAGCCTCTCTGGAAAAACACCCTATCCCGAACTCTGAAGGAATACTGGACACAGGCATCAAAACCCCGCTTGCTCTCATTTGTTCTCCTCCGGTTAAATTTCTTTTTTCACAATAAATTCATTATAACAATCAGTTACTTCCCGGTCAAGGACAAAGAAATCCGGACTCTTTTCCGCTTTTACCAGTTCTCCTTTTTCTTCATTCCAGTCCCTGTCGGCGCCGCAGCCCGTAAAACAAAAAGCGCAGGCCGCGGCCAGGACAAAAGCCATTTTCCATTTTTGCATATGTTTTCTCCTTTTCCGCAAATATTCATAGCATCGGTGTACAAGGGGACAATACGGTCCCTTGTACACCGATGCTAGCGTTAGTATAGGCGAAAACATCACGGTTTATTCCGGGCACAGGAAGATTCTTCCATCAAAGTCTTTTCTTTCGGATATAAACGGCAATATCATGATAGACCTGCTCTTTTCCCTTTTCATTAAGGATTTCATGGCGCATCCCCCGGTACAGCTTTCCCTTTACATCCCGGTATCCGGCCTTTCTCATATTCTGGATAGACGCTGCAAACTTCCGTACATTTCCCATACAGGGATCCTCCGCCCCGCTTATAAACAGCACAGGCAGCTTCGGATTCGTACATTTCCATTGCGACAGATCATAAGCCCGTTTCATAAGCTGGAACAAAGCAAGATATCCGTCGTCCGTAAAGGTAAATCCGCAGAGCTCGGATTTTGTATATTCCTGATAAACTTCCGGATCTGAACATATCCACGCGTTTCTGTTTTTTTCTTTCCGGAATTTCACCGCATACCCCCCAAAGGACAAAAGCTCAATCAACCTGCTTCTATGACGAAAGCCCAGAATGCCGCCCTCCACTCTTGCCAGTGCAGTTCCCAGAATCCTCGCTTTTGTATTGCTGGGAGATCCGCAGACGATCAGCATATCCATACAGTCGTCATGTTCCGCGGCAAATGCTCTCACGGCCAGAGATCCCATACTGTGTCCCATAAGTATCAGCGGCAGATCCGGAAATTTTTTCCTGATCTCAGCATTTACTGTTCCGATATCCTTCAGGACAGCCTCCGCTCCTCCTCCGTACATATATCCCAGGTCGTCGCCTGAGCGTACGCTCTGTCCATGTCCTCTGTGGTCATGGATCACCGTCATATATCCTCTCTCCGCCATATATTCCATAAATGGCTCGTATCTTTCTTTGTATTCGCTCATTCCATGAACGATCTGCAGAATTCCTCTGTACGGCGGCATATCCGGACAGATGCTTAAAACAGAAATCCTCAGCCCGTCCGCTTCTGATCTGAAATAGTGTCTGTATCTTTTTACCATATTTCTGCCTCCCGTTTCTATATTATCAATCATTTTCAGAATTTATATCTCTCTTGTTTCTTTTCCGCTCTGATCCATACGCGGGTACCGGAAATTTTCCCCGGTATTCCTCTTCATTTTATCCATTGCGGATTTCCAGGCTGTAATCTGCGGTTGCAGGCTCAGAACAGGACTTTCAGGCAGATGGAAATCAACTTGTCAACAAGAGGGCTCCTCTGTTATAATAAACTGGTATTTTATAGTTGTACAACAGAAATAAGGAGGAGTTATGAGTAAGCAGATTTATTCTGAAACAGAACCATTGCCGGATTCCACAGAGATCAGTCCGGATAACAGCCATACAGCGCCTCTTCCTGTGCTGAAGAAAAGGAAGAAAAAGAAAAAAGGGCTGATCATTTTTCTGATCGTTCTTATCCTGGTCATCGCGGCCGGAGCGGGCTTTTATTTCTGGCAGCGCCAGAAGCCGGTCAATACGGTAAAGAAATTTCTGGAAGATGTAAAAGCCATGGATTTTGACGGGATGTCTTCTCTTTTACAGAACAGCGACCTGACGGTTCTTGACAACGCGGATATCACGGACGCCGCGTACACAAATTTTTTCAGCGCCGTCAATCAGAAAATGGAGTTTGACATCAAAAAAACAAGCTTCAGTATTCTGAACGGAACAGCAACTGTAACCGTGCATGTGAAGTATATCGACGGATCGGATATCTACAGGGAAACGATCACCGAATTTTTGAAACAGATTGTTTCCACAGCTTTCTCAGGCGAAACGCTCACAGAGGAGGAAACACAGCAGAAACTCGCCTCCCTTCTGGAAGAAAAAGCAGCTTCCGCCCAGGATACCTTTGCGGAAACTGACATCAGCTATCCTCTTATCAAAGCCGGCGATACCTGGAAAATCGTCACTCTTGACGAGAACACAGCAAAGATGATGTCCGCAAACTTTACAGATGTACAGGGAGAAATTGAAAGTTCTCTTGAGGAAGCGCAAGAAGCCGAGAACAGCGATTCTGCACAGACGCCTCAGGCTGCTTCCGGGGACACTATTGATATGAGTAATGAAAAATTCACGATCCATTATAAGCAGCACCGGGTCGGCAAAGATTATTCCGGAGCCTCCTGTCTGCTGGTATATTATGATTACAGCAACAATGGAACTTCGCCCTCCAGCGCAATGGTGGACGTAAGCCTTCAGGCTTACCAGAACGGCCAGGTTTTAAGCGCCGCCATACCGGAAGGAGATGATGAGGCCATCGACCAGTTTATGACAGAAGTCCAGCCCGGACAGGCAGTTACCGTCTGTCAGGCATTCTCCCTGATCGATGAATCTGACGTTACGCTTCAGGCAGGAGAAGCTTTCAGCCTGGGCGGAGGAACCGTCACTACTCAGATTTTGCAGCTTAACTGAAACAGCCTGCCGGCAACGGCCTGTTTCCAATTATGAATTCTACTTTATATTCGCAGCATTTTTCAAAATTTGCTGCGAATATTTTTTTATGAGTTTGGGATAATAAAGGCATGAAAGGATGGTGACTTATGGGAAATAAATTTTTACAGTACTTTGCTTTAACTATTGCCGTGATCGGCGCGATAAACTGGGGGCTGATCGGATTTTTCAACCTGAATCTTGTTTCTCTGCTTTTCGGAAGCATGAGCTGGATATCCAGGATTATCTATGGTCTTGTGGGGCTGTGCGGCCTTTATCTTTTCACCTTCTATGGTCTTGTAGACCGGGAAAGCCAGGAAGCGTAACGACAGGCAGAAATCCCCGGAAATTTAAGCGTACACTAAAAAAGAAGTATCTCTTCCTCTATACAGGATGCAGATACTTCTTTTTTCGCGAATCCGGCATACAGACGGACCGTCTGCACTGCCTTTTTTCTGTAAATTATAAAATACAGGCTTCCAAAGCTACCTTCATCATATTTTCAAAGGACTCTTGTCGGGCAAGAGCGGACAACTCCTCATGTGTTACAAAGGAATCTGAGATCGTCAGCAGACACGCCGCTTTTTTCCCGGATACATTGGCGTTATGGAACAGCGCAAAACTCTCCATTTCCACACACTGGCACTGATGCTTCCGGTAAATTTCCCGGAAATCGTCAACATTATCCGCCGCATAAAATACGTCAGAAGAATGAACCCTGGCCTCTTTTAAGCCCACGCCTACGATATCGGCAGCCCTGCGGATCTTTTCATTCAGCTCCGGAGAGGGGTACAGCACTTCCTCTTCACATCCGTTCTGAACTCTGGCGTAGCTGGAAGCGCTCCATGCGCTGTCCGCCAGCACCACGTCATAGACCGCCAGATTTTCTGTATAAGCTCCGGCTGACCCGATCCTTATGATATTTTCCACATCATAAAAATTATAAAGCTCATAAGAATAAATTCCGATAGAAGGCATTCCCATTCCGCTGGCCATTACCGTGATCTCTTTTCCTTTATAGGTTCCGGTATAGGCATAAACATTTCTTACTTCATTAACCAGCCGGGGATTCTCCAGAAAATTCTCCGCCACATATTTCGCTCTCAGCGGATCTCCCGGCATTAATACGGATCTGGCGATCTCCTCTTTCTTCGCCTGGATGTGCGGTGTCGGTACCGGCATTTTGATTCCTCCTTTTCTTTATAAATTTAATCCTGTATTTCGCTCCGCGTTAAAAAACGGCTTATATAACAAAACAGCCAGGACATCTGTCCTGGCTTACGAGAGCGATAGACGGGGCTCGAACCCGCGGTCTCGACCTTGGCAAGGTCGCGCGTTACCAACTACGCCACTATCGCATAAGAGCGGGTGATGGGAATCGAACCCACGTATCCAGCTTGGAAGGCTGGTGTTCTACCATTGAACTACACCCGCAAATCGCTGTGTTCTGTGCTGTTCGCTACAACGATAATGAGTATATAACACTTTGCTTCGTTTGTCAACAGATTTTTTGAAATTTTTTTAATTTTTTGAATTGTGTCTTATGGGTTTTCAATACTGCGGGAGAAGCGCATTTCCCCCGCAGTCTGTATATAATAGTTTAACGCAGAAATCCTTCTACGATCTTCTTCTCCGCCTCTTCTTCCGTAAGCCCCAGTGTACGGAGCTTTACGATCTGCTCTCCGGCGATCTTGCCGATCGCGGCCTCATGGATCAATGAAGCGTCGATGTCTCCCGCAAACAGCTCCGGAGCCGCATTTACCTTACCCTCTCCGATAAGGATCGCGTCGCATTCAGAATGTCCGGTACAGCGGCAGTTTCCGCGGATCTTGGAATGGTATTCCTGATAAGAGTGGTCCTTTGCCACAGAACGGGAGATAAGATCCACTCCGGAGTCCTCCCCGTTCATCTCTACTTCAAAATCCGTAGACGCCTGCTCTTCTCCGTCTGTCATGATTCTTTCATGGATGATAAGCTTCGCTCTGGCTCCCAGAACCGCCTTTGTGGAACGCTTTGTAAGATCTACTCCGCCGATCTGGATCGTATCCATCTCCATTACCGCGTCTTCTTTTAATTCCATGTCCGTTACCGGATTGATCTTCTTCAGACCGATCCCGGTGCCTGTCCCCACATGCTTTTCTTTATAGAGAACATGGGCGCCTCTTTCCAGGAAAAATCTGTGGATGCCGTCATGCTCAGCCTCCCCTTCATTATCTGTGTGCACGCCGCAGCCTGCCACGATCGTCACGTCTGCGCCTTCGCCTACATAAAAATCATTGTATACCAGATCGTTTACATTTCCCCTTGTTACACAGGCCGGAATGTATACCGTTTCCTTCTGTGCCTTGGAGCTGATATGGATCTCCAGGCCGGAACCGTCCGCCTTGGATTCTATTTTTATATTCTCGGAGGACTGCCTTCCCACACATCCGCCGTCTTCCCGTATATTATACGCGCCTTTAAAAGTTCCGTTCCAGTCGGAAACCTGTTTCAGAATTTCTTCTGTTATTTTATTCATTTTGAACAGCTCCTTTCCTCTTCCTTGGGGCAGCGGGCCGCCTTCTCCTGGGCCAGCAGACGCGGAAGAACCTCCTGACGGTCGCCTGCGATACGGATTTTTCCGTCGTCCACCACAACGATGCGGTCCGCGATCTCCAGAATACGCTCCTGATGAGAGATCACCAGAAGGGCCTCTCCTCCTTTATTTTTCAGTCTCTGAAAAACTTCAATCAGATTCGTAAAGCTCCACAGGTCGATACCTGCTTCCGGCTCGTCGAAGACGCGCAGCTTTACATTTTTTCTCGCCAGAACCGTGGCGATCTCAATTCGTTTTCCTTCTCCTCCTGAAAGACTGTCGTCCACAACCCTGTCGATGTATTCCTCCGCACAGAGCCCTACTTCTCCAAGATATCCGCATACTTCCGCACTGTCCAGTTTCTTTTCTGCAGACGTCTCCAGAAGATCGCGTACAGTAAGTCCCTTAAAGCGCACCGGCTGCTGAAAAGCATAACTGATTCCATGCCGCGCCCGTTCTGTCATATCCCATCCGGTAATATCTGTTCCATCCAGCAGGATTTTTCCCTCTGTGGGATTTATAAGACCTGCGATCAGCTTCGCCAGGGATGTTTTCCCCCCGCCGTTTGGTCCGGTGATCACTGTCATCTTTCCATCCGGTACTTCCAGGCTGATATTTCTTAATATTTCTTCACCGTCCGCTGCCGTCCAGCTAACGTTCTCAAGTGCTAACATTCTGTTTCCTCCTTTTCAAGTGCAGTTCACAGACTTCTTCCGGTAAAACGCCGATGATTTTCTGATACGCTGCGTTTATCTCTGCGTCAATGTACAAGAGGCAACATTATCCTTTTGTACATTAACGCTATGTATTCCGGACATTATAGTGTACACCCGCCGGAAATAAAATGCAACTAAAAATGTCCATTTTTCTCAGTTTTCCCAGTCCCAGACATCTGTTTTAGAAACACTGTTCCGGGGTTTCTTGATCACAAGCTCCGGGCTTTTTGCGCTGACCTTTGTGTTTGCCGGAATGGATTCTGTAATAAAGGTATTTCCGCCGATGATCGTATTTTCTCCGATAACGGTTTCTCCTCCGAGAACAGAAGAATTGGAATAGATCGTCACATTATCCCGTATCGTGGGATGACGCTTTACATTTGCAAGCTGCTGTCCCTGTCTGGTAGACAGAGCACCCAGGGTAACTCCCTGATAAAGCTTCACATTATTGCCGATTTCCGTAGTCTCTCCGATTACTACGCCTGTTCCGTGATCAATAAAGAAATACTCTCCGATCTCCGCCCCGGGATTAATATCGATCCCGGTTTTTCCATGGGCGTACTCCGTCATGATCCTGGGGATAAATGGTACCTTGTTCTGGTACAGGATGTGTGCCAGCCGGTATACATAGATGGCAAATACGCCCGGATAGGAAAAAATGATCTCCTCCTTGCTCTTTGCCGCAGGATCTCCGTCAAAACCTGCCTGCACATCTTTTAAAAGCTTCTGCTGCACCTCCGGAAGCCGCTCTATAAAATGTATACAGATACTCTCTGACATTTCCGCAGCCTCCTCCTGCCTCATTTCCGGACGGGCATATAAAAGAGCGATCTCCACCTGCTCCTTCAGACGATCGTAATATTCGTTGAGGCAATAGGTACTGAACTGCTCCGGGAATATTCCCGCCGCCGTATCGGCGCAGAAATATCCGGGAAAAATGACAGATCGTAAATCCTTTACCAGATCTATGACTGCCGCCCGGTTCGGCAGGCTTCTGCCGTTTTTCGGCATAAATAATTCGTCTTTTTTATAGTTCTCCGTCAGCGCTTTCGCCGCATTCAGGATCGTGTCCTTTTTATTATCCATAAATCCTCCCTAACGCGTACATGGCGTACGCGGAAAAGTAATACAAATTTACCTGTGCTGTTTCTGTTCTTTTCCATATAATATCATATTATAGGTTCCTTTTTACGTCAATTGTCAAGAAAGAAAAAAAGAATTGACCTTTCCTTTTCCAGCATATATAATAAAGACTGTTGACACGGAGATGTACCCAAGTGGCTGAAGGGTCCGCACTCGAAATGCGGTAGGCCGGGCAACCGGCGCGAGGGTTCAAATCCCTCCATCTCCGCTTGACAAAACGTACTCTTATGAGTATAATAAGGAAGTATTCCATCGGGAATACGTTTATACAGGGGATTGGTCAAATGGTATGATAGGGGTCTCCAAAACCTTTGGTGGGAGTTCGATTCTCTCATCCCCTGCTCTTAAAGAGCCGGAAGCGTCTGAAATTCATGCGTTTCCGGCTCTCTTGTATTATCTGGAGATCAAAGATTATGAGCCGGGGATCGAATTTGAACGAACAGAAAAGTTTTTATCATATAAAGGACGAGGCGATTTTATGAAACAGTATCTCACACTCTCCGTCTCCACAGAAACCGGTTCTGTGGAGCATTTTCTCCGGGCAAAGGCCGGGCTCACGCGCCGTCAGATCAGCCGGGCAAAATTCAGTGAAAACGGGATTTTAAAAAATGGAATACGCTGCCGCAGCACAGAGGAAATTTCTCCCGGAGATATAATCACTGTCTGTCTTGAGGAGGAAAATACCGGTTCTTCCCATCTGATTCCGCCACCGTCGGATATGATCATGCCCGCTGTTCTTTATGAGGATTCTGATCTTATCGCAGTAAATAAACCTGCCGGGATTCCTGTGCATCCTTCTGGAAAACACTATAACGATACCCTTTCCAATCAGCTTTTTTCGTATTTTTCCCAAAATGGACAGCAGTTCTGCTGCCGTTCCATCGGCCGCCTTGACAAAGAAACCTCCGGTATTGTTCTTTTTGCCAAAAACCGGCCAGCCGCCTCATTGCTCCAGAAGCAAAGAAATGAGGGAAAACTGCTGAAACAGTATCTTGCAGCGGTTTCCGGATATCTTCCTGTCGATACGGAAAAAAGCTGGCATACGATTTCTTTTCCCGTGATGCCGGATCCCTGTAACCCGTTAAAAATGCAGGTTCTCAAAACCGCTGCATACGATTTTCATGCAACCGGAAAAGTTTCTCCTAAATCTGCCGTCACACACTATCGCACCTTTTACAGTACACCTGACTGGTCTCTTGTCCTGCTCCGTCTGGAAACGGGACGGACACACCAGATCCGTGTACACATGGCGGCTTCCGGGCATCCTCTCCTTGGAGATCCTCTGTACGGCGACAACCGGAATATGCCCGTCCCGCACAATTTTCAGAGAACCGCCCTTCATGCCTGGAAAATGGAATTCTTCCATCCCTTCACGCAGAAAAGAGTATTTCTGTCCGCGGCTCTGCCGGATGATTTTACTGATATAGCAAAAAAAGCGGGGCTGCCGCAAGACGTACAAAATGGAGAAACAGACGCCGCCGAATGGCAGCGCGCAGCGAAATTATGAGACGGCCGCTTCCATGTAAAGAAGATCCGCCGGAAAACCAGATCGGTTCCGGCGGATCTTCTTTACATGGAAGCTGATATCACGACCACGCGGTTGCGTCTGGCCAGTGCGATCGCGATATGACATCCCTCCAATGTAGCACATATTTTGTCTGCCATGGTGATGATCCATGCTTCTCTGTTTTTAGGAATCGGTCCCAGGGGAAACATATGTGAAAGAATCGCATCTCTTTCCTTCTCGTTGATCTCAAATATTCTTTCGCTGTTCTCAGCCGCTGCTTTGGGATGATAGAACGCCTGATGTTCTCCTGTGGGCGTTTTTTTATGAAAATCGTAGGGACAAAAATCATGTAGAAGACCGGCTCTTGCAGCTACCTTTTCATCACAGCCAAACTTCCTGGCCAGTTTCCATGATATATAAGAAACATTAATACTGTGCATAAAACGAGTTGTCCACTGATGATGCTCATAGAGGCTAAGTGATAAAAACTCCTTATTACGGAGGATATCTCCTACCTCTGAAAGATACGCCTGCGAGACTTCATCCGACAACTGAATGTCCATCGGCAGTCACTCCCTTCTTTATTTTCTATCTTTATTATGTCAAATCCGCCATAAAATGCAAGTGTTTTCACATAATTTTTATTGTTATTTCACAATTTTATTATTATCTCTTCAGAGCTGACGATATTTTCGTATAGCGGCATAATAACTCACTGCCAGCAGTACCGCCGCGCCAGTCCAGGCGGCGATCTCGGCATAGAAAATCCCGTCTGTCCCCATAACAAGAGGCAGCAGCAGAGCCACGCCGATACGGATAAAAAACTCCGCCACCCCGCTGAGCATGGGGATCATCGTATTGCCAAGTCCCTGCAGAGCCGATCTGTATACATAAAGAAAATACAGAATACAGAGGCAGGCAGCCATTATGGAGAGATATTTCCAGGCAATCGCCAGCACCTGCTGTGTTTCTGCCGGATCACCGGAAATAAACAGCATCAGGATATGCTTTCCGAAAACAAACATGATACAGGAAATCACTGCTGATGTAAGAAACGCAAGCCCCGCGCCTGCGTGAACGCCTTTTTTTATCCTTTTGATCTCTCCTGCTCCGAGATTCTGCCCTACATAAGTGACAATGGCATAACCATAGGAGATCGCCGCCATTTCCAGGATTCCGTACAGTTTGTTGGTAGCCGTGAAACCGGCGACAAAAAGAAATCCGTACCCGTTGACAACGTACTGCACCACCAGTCCGCCTACGGAAATGATCACATCCTGAAAAAGAACGGGCGTGCCAAGCTTCAAAAGTCTTCCGTCCAGTCCGGGTACTCTCCTGAAATCTTCTCTTGTAACTTTTACGATTTCTATTTTTCTTACCGCCAGGAAACAGTACAATGCGGAAAAGGCCTGAGCAATCACGGTTGCAATGGCGGCTCCCGCCACTCCCCAGTGAAACTCCGCCACAAAAAGAATATCCAGCACTACGTTAATAGAGGCCGCGATAACCATGGCGATTAGCGGCGTGCGGCTGTTTCCCAGTGCCCGCAGCACCGCCGCGAAAACATTATAGGCCGCCACAACCGGAATCCCGCAGAATACGATACGGAGATACAGAAGAGACATCCCGATGATGTTGTCCGGCGTATTCAGAAATATCAGTATCCAGTGAGCGAATATCTGGCTTACTGTCAGCAGCAGAGCCGCAATCACCGCTGTCAGGATATAACTGCGCGCCACAGTTCTTTTCAGCAGATCCCATTTCTTTGCTCCATAATGTTGAGAGATCAGTATGGAAAACCCCTGCGTAGCTCCCGTAGAGACTCCCAGAACCATCCACATGATCCATTCCACCGCGCCCAGAGCTGCCAGAGCCTGGACTCCGGCGACCTGTCCTACAACAATGGTATCTACCATTGTATACAGCTGCTGACAGATATTACCCAGCATCAGCGGGATCGCAAATATCATAAGCAGCCTGCCCGGCGGGCCTTTTGTCATATCTTTAATCTGTTGTCCTGCCATACAATCCTCCGTATGTACGTCTCCATCTGTCATGATGGCGCGTATCTTTTTTTATTCATATCATATTTTTGCCTTATACCCCTCTCCCCTTGCCCGCATGGCATCCAGGATCGGTTTCAGACTTCCTTTTTCTTCCATATCCCGCAGCTGTGCGGTCAGGACCTTCAAAATAATTATAATCTTGCAAGATAAAAATTGCATTAATTATTTTTTCGCTTCAAGCAACTCCCGCAGATACTGCAAAAAGATATTTGCAGCCCTGGAAAACACCTGATATTTCTTCCAGACGATAAATCCCCGTGCTTCCAACCGGGGCGAAAGCGGGCGGAAGCAAAGGTTGCTTCCCTGCGTATTAATGAGCTTATCGAAACCCAGAGCATATCCAAGCCCTTCACTTACTAATAAAGAAGCGTTAAAAAGCAGGTTGTAAGTAGCCACAATATGCAATTCTGACGCTTCCCGCTGAAGCCATTGATTCAGATATACGTCATCCCCCTTTTGGTGAGATACGATCAGCGGCTTATCCCACAGATCATCCGGGCAGATACTTTCTTTTTCTGCCAGCGGAGAATCCTTACGCATTAAAACACCCCAGGTATCTTTGACAGGAACCGGGACGGCCTCATATTTCTGTGAGTCAATCTCTGTAAAAAGCAGTCCAAAATCAATGAGTCCCTTATCCAGATATTCAAGAACATGCTCCGCATTGCCGCTGGAGATGTGATACCGGATATCTGGATATTTTTGCTGCAATTTTTTGGCAACCTGTGCAAACAAACGAACGGTTTCCGTTTCACCGGTTCCGATAAAAACATTCCCGGCAATGGTTTCGCCCACGCCTGTGATTTCTTCTTCTGTGCGCCGCATCAGCGAAATCATTTCCTCCGCCCGCTTACGCAGGATCATCCCTTCTTCCGTCAAAACGACTTTTCGGGAGCCTTTTACACCGCGAATGAGGAGCTGCTTGCCAAGCTCCGTTTCCAGCGCCTTGAGCTGTGTGGATAAAGCTGGCTGAGAGATGTGCAAAGACTCTGCCGCTGCGGTGATATTCTGTTCTCTTGCCACTGCCAGAAAGTATTCCAATAACCGAATTTCCATCGAAATCGCCTCCTGCTATTTAGTATGGTTTGGGTTTGATATCAGAATAACATAAGTAATAATTATAATAAACAATAAAACATAAGTATTTGATATTTAATTTTTGCGGCAGTACACTGTAGATGCAAAAAGATAATGAAGAGAGGTTGATTGAAATGGAAGCACAGATGCTCAAGGATAAAGTCGCCATCATTACAGGGGCCAGCTATGGCATGGGCCAGTCGATGGCAGAATTATTTGCGGAAGAAGGCGCAGCCGTGGTAATTACCGCCCGTCATCAGGAAAAACTGGACGCTGTTGTGGACGGCATCCGGGCAAAAGGCGGGAAAGCGATCGGCGTGGTGGCCGACGTCTGCTCTACCGACGATACCAAACGGGTATTTGAAACTGCTCTGAAGGAATTTGGCGATGTGGATATTCTTATCAACAACGCCGGTATCGGTGAACAGAAAATGATCGATGAAACCGATGACGACTGGATGATGTATGTGATGAACACCAATTTGGGCGGCCCTATGCGGTATATCCGGGAAGCTCTGAAGATTTTCCTGCCTAAAAATGATGGCGTAATCATCAACGTGTCCTCTGTCAACGGCATCCGTCCCTTCTGCGGTGCCACTTACACTTCGACTAAAGGGGCGCTCAATACGCTGACGAAGAATGTGGCTATGCGCCTGATTGATACCAACATCCGCTGTAATGCGGTAGCACCTGGCGCTACGGTTACGCCGGCGCATTTGGCGAATAAAGCGGGTGAACAGCCCGGCGGTGCAGAAATGCTCAAATACAGCGGCCATTTTGTTTACTTCCCCGGCCCGGAGTGCGACCCCATGGATCAGGCTTATGCCTGCCTGTATCTGGCCAGCAAGATGGGCCGACATGTAAAAGGCCAGGTATTGCAGGTCTGCAACGGCGCTTTCCTTTAATCTGACCTGCGAAAACAGTCTGACCCAAAAACAATAAGGAGTTGAAAACAATGAAAAAGCAGTTTGTTTCTATAATCGGTTTGCTTTTGGCACTCAGCATTGCAATGACCGGCTGCGGCGGGTCTCCTGAAACTTCCGAATCATCGTCCAGTGCGCAGATTGAGGAACAGTCTTCTTCTATTACTCAGGAGGACGAAACCGGTGAAGATGCACAAGAAAAACAGATTCCAGCCATGGCGGCGTTGGTAGTACGCTTTGGCGCAGATGGAGAGCCCTTTACCATGCACCTGGAGGACAACTCCACCGCTGCGGCGATTACCGGTTATGTAGGGACAAGCGATTGGCAGCTGCCGGTATACAGTTATGATGAATCGGATGTGATGGAGTATTACGATGTGCCCAGCCGGTACGAAATCCCGGACAACAGCGTGGTGGTAACACAAGCTCATGCTGGAGAGGTCTATTATTCCGACCCAAACCGCATTGTGCTTTACTATCATGACGCCGAGATCAACGAAGAATATACTCTGATCGGCACATTTGACGCTACGGACGAGTTTGTTTCCACTGTAGAGAACAATCCAGTACAGGAAGGATGGGGCAATCAGCTTGTGCTGATCAGTGATGGTGAATGATGATGCAGAAAAAGCAGTCTTTAGCTCAAAATGAAAATCCGTATGCCTATACCGTCGTACAGAATTTGAAGGATGCCGGTTGTACCGATGAAATGGTAGAAAAGTTTATGGCGCTTCAGGACAGCGAGGGTGAGGAACAACAGCTCAGACTTCTCTCCGTCCATAGAAAGCATTTGCTTGAGAAACTCCATCGGGATGAAAGGCGGATCGACTGCCTGGACTATCTCATCTATCAGATGGAGAAAAAGAAAGAGTAATTGTAGACAAGGAGGTTTTCTTAATGAAAGTGATTCAGAATCAGATTTTTGACGCAGAGCGTGCCCTTTACGGCAGCCGCGATATTTTTGTAAAGGATTGCTCCTTTGACGGCCCCGCTGACGGCGAGAGCGCCTTTAAGGAGTGCAGTAACGTGCAGGTGGAACACAGTTTCTTCAATCTGCGTTATCCATTCTGGCATGACCATGGCCTTGTCATCCGTGATTCTGAGATGACGGAACTTTGCCGGGCGGCTTTGTGGTACTCCGATCATATTACCATCGTGAATACGAAGCTTCACGGGATAAAGGCCCTGCGCGAGTGTTCGGACATTATAATGCGCGGCTGCGATATCATCTCTCCGGAGTTCGGATGGTCAGTTCACAATATCGAAATGGAGGACTGCGACGCCGAAAGCGAATACTTCATGATGCGTTCTGCCAACCTGCACTTTAGCAATGTGCGGATGAAAGGCAAATACTCCTTCCAGTACATCGAAAATTCGGTGTTCGAGAACTGCACCTTTGATACTAAAGATGCCTTCTGGCACGCGAAAAACATCACCGTGCGAAACAGTGTAGTCAAGGGAGAGTATCTGGCCTGGTACTGCGAGAATGTAACATTTGAAAACTGTAAAATTATTGGGACACAGCCCTTGTGCTACTGTAAGGGGCTGAAGCTCATTAACTGCGAAATGGAAGGCTGCGACCTGGCTTTTGAACGAAGCGAAGTGGAAGCAACGATCACCACGCCGGTTATCAGCATCAAAAACCCGCTCCACGGCAGCCGGATCACTGTTCCGGCTGTGAGCGAGATTATCCGAGATATTGAAGAAGGAACCGGAACCGTGCAGACACAGCAGAGGGCCGATACCGCCTGCGCTTGCGCATAAGCAGATTAAGGGAAGGCCGTGTAGTCTTCCCTTGTCTGTTATCAGGAGGAGTAACATGGAGTTTGGGAGTGAGAGCCGGTCTCCTGACGGGACTTGGATCTTCTGTAGCAGATTGCTTCTATGCCTGTGTGGGAGCTTTTGGGCTAACGCTTATCTCTGATTTCCTGCTCCGCTGGCAAGGGGTAATTACGGCTCTCGGCGGGACGCTGGTTTTAGCGATGGGCCTGAAATCTTTGATTCGTCCCCAAGGAGGACTTCCTCCTGATGAGGAAACTCTGGGAGGTATAAAACTTTTTTTCACTTCTTTTGTCATTGGTATAACGAATCCGGCGGCCATTTTAACTTTTCTTTTTGCCTTTTCTTACTTCGGTATTTCGGAAGTAAGCGGATGGGGAGATGGCAGCCTGTTGGTGCTGGGCGTATTCCTGGGGACATATTTTTGGTGGGGAACTCTCTCGGCCTTAACACAATTTATTAAAAGAAAGGCGGCTAAATTTAAGCTCCGAACGATGAACCGTATTTTTGGCAGCGTACTTTGCCTGTTTGGGGTGATTGTGTTTCTGCGGCTGCTTTTCTAAAAGAGAGAACTTTTAAGAAAGCGGTGAAACGATGAAGAAAAAAATTTCTTTCCTGATATTTGTTTTATTTAGCATATCCGTACTGCTGGCGGGCTGCGGAAATCAGGAGGCAGTTCGAAGTGATACTCCGGACACTTCTGCATTATCAGAATCCATCCCGCCTGATGAACTGGAATCCACGCATCCCTCTGAAACGGAAGAACCGGAACAGACAAAAACACCGGAGCCGGAAAACAGCGCGGCTTCTTCGGATAAGCCGGAGCAGGAACTGTCAGCGCCGTCGCAGGAAACGGAGAATACGGAAAGTGAATCACTCGAGGAGGAAAACAGCAAAATGAAAATGAACGTCAATGTAAACGGTCAGGATTTTACTGCCACTTTGGAGAACAACAGCGCTGTGGATGCTCTTGTTCAGATGATGAAGAATGGCCCCGTTACCCTGCAGCTCAGTGATTATGCCGGCTTTGAAAAGGTGGGCCCGCTGGGCCAGAGCCTCCCTGCTAGCAACAGCCAGACCACAACCCATGCCGGGGATATTGTGCTGTATCAGGGAAATCAGATCGTCATGTTCTATGGTTCCAACTCCTGGAGCTACACAAGGCTTGGTCATATCGATGACCTCACTGGCTGGGAAGAAGCGCTGGGCAGCGGCGATGTGACAGTAACTTTATCAATGGAGGACTAATACAGCAGCTCCAGTACGCCATTAACCGTAGCATCGATGTACAAGGGGCAATACGGTCGATAAAGGGCTGATTTCTGCCCCTTTTGCGTTACTTTCACTCCGCGTACGTCCTGTACGCGTCGATCAAGTGCCTGAAAGGGGGCAGAAATCATCACCTTTTCGACTCGTAGACTCCAACCGTAGGAATTTCAGTGATTTACAAGGCAGACGATTGAGGCGTACTGGACGTACGCCGATTGAGGATAACACAGTAA
>DXGV01000010.1 GCA_019113745.1 Candidatus Blautia intestinavium | reverse complement strand
ATAGTAGAGAGAACAAAGCCAGGTATCTGTATCGGGGTCATATACCGTCCGTTTTTCATAATTGGCAAAATGAAGCATGCACCGTTCCAGAGCATTCCGTTCGTTTGCAATGCGGATCTGCACCGGCTCCGGTCTGTTTTCGGATAAAAAAGGTGTATTCCAGTCAAAACCGGCAGGGACCGGATTCCTGGATAAATGACAGCCTTCTATACGCGCAAGATTCAGGATCATGGGCGCCCCGATGCGTCCATGACGGACGGATATGCCAAGCAGGCGGAACTTATCGTCCTTTTGCGAATACTGAAGACGGCAGGGCAGTATTTCCATCGTCATGTGTCTGCCTTTTTTCCCTGAGTAAGCGGTGAACAGAGGCTTCCGGCTGCTTATGGCCTGTAAAATCGTCCGGAAAACCGTGCGGTAAGCCGGATCTTCGTAAGAGTCTCCATCGGCATACCGGTCAAAGCAGCGGAAATCCTCCTGCCGGTACAGGGCAGGGATCTCTTTTAGTTCTTCTGAAAGACGCGTCAACTGTTCCTCTGTGAAAAAAAGCCGGAAGCGGACGTCGTTTAAGAGGGCTTTCAGCCAGGATTTCTGAAGCGAAGTCAGAGGCGTTTTCAGGGAAGCGGTCCGGAGCGCAGATTTCCATGTTTTTTCCCCATCCTTTTTCAGCAGGGCAGACCAGGGTCCTTTCGTAAGTTTTGGGACAATGACAGAAGCGCTTTCTTCAAAAGCGCAGGCCCGGACCAGGCGGTACATATCCTGCAAAGTGAGCGGGGTATGAAAAGACTGCTCCAATATGCGCCGCACTGCCTGAAAGTAAGAGCCGTATATTTCTTCAAACAATGTGAAAGTTTCAGCCGTTGTTTTCTTTGCGTTCATCTTTTTCCTCTTCTCCGTACATTTGATACATCGCTTTCAGATCGGCGGTTACTTTATCCAGAACGGCCTGATTGCTGCATTGAAGATCCAGGATCCTTCCGGTAAAGGATTTGATCCAGGGCAGCATTTCATTCGTATCGAAAAAAGTTCCCATATAAAGCCATACATTTTCCCGGACCTGCTGAACTTCGCCTCCGCGTCTTTCCCTCCTGAGCCGGTTGATGATGTGGCCTTCGCCGGCTTCATCGATGTACAGGGTCATGCACAGGGTCTCCATACGGCTTCGGCCGCCGAAAGAAACACCCCAGCAGTAAGGCAGGTTCCGGCGGAGATTTTCCCTGTGTAACTCATATTCTGGACAGATTTCCAGCGCTCTTGGGTTAAATATACAGTCCAGCCGGAGACAGTTGAAGCGTCGCTTCGGAGGAAAGTAGACGCAGAGATAGCGTCTTCCAGTCTGCGCGCTCACAAAGATCTGCAGAGGCAGGCCCGTCAGCTGCACAGATTTTCCGGACCGGCTGCTGCGGTTCTCAAAAGAAAGGAAACGGTGTTCCCGCATGGCGGAAAGAATCGTCAGCAGGACCTCGTCTTCCAACGTATGTACACAAAAATAGTGTTTCCAGCAAAACAGATCGTTGCTGAGGAATTCCCGGTCCAGAATCGTGCTCCCCACGACCCCGAAAGGGGCTGTCTCTGAGCTGAATTTTACAGCATTCTGTATGACGTTCCATAGCTGCGTATCTTTTTCCAGATTAAGCGGTTCAGCCAGCTGATAGGAAAGCGATTTTCCTCTTTTTTCAGAACGAAGAATTCCCAGAGACTCATATTCCCGGCATTTCAGCCTTATGATCTGAGCATCCAGGGTCTCCCCATAGCGCAGAGAAATGTCGTCGCAGAGTTCCGGCACCGTGCGCGGGCTTCCGTCGGAGAGCAGATCCAGCAAAAAGAAGTGCAGCAGCAGATCCCGGTCTGTGAAACTTTTGGACTTCCAGGCTGCATAGAGCGGATTGCTGAGAATCTGTTTGCTGTCCATGCGGATGGAGACCTGTTTTCCCTTGGAAGTATAATCAGAATGAATGTATCCTGACAGATAGTTTTCGATACGGCGGCGCTCATTGTCGTAGGTGCGCCCGCTCTTTTCTCCGTATTCCCCCCGGACCTTGAACCCGTAAAGGAAAAACTGGCGCATATAATCGCGGATGCGGTCAAAGCTTTTAATTAATTCCTGAAATTCGGCCATGCAGCAGCTCCTTGCAGTAAACAAAACAGTTACAAAAATTATAATATATGGGACAGGTTTCCTCAAGCTCTCGCATCTTTTTTTAAATGATTCTGGAAATCATTGCCTCTATAATAAAGTCATCAGCAAGAGGAAAGGAGAAAAAACATGTTTGCGATCGAAAGTAAAACGGGATCTTATCCCATCAAAATATGGCTGGAAAGCGAAAAGGATCTGGAGGCCTCCTGCCTGGAACAGGCACATCATCTGGCGGAACTTCCTTTCCTCCACGGCTGGGTCTGTCTGATGCCGGACACCCACACAGGAAAGGGAATGCCCATTGGAGGCGTAATAGCCGCAAAAAATGTGGTGATCCCCAATGCGGTCGGCGTGGATATCGGCTGCGGTATGGCTTATGTAAAGACCAGCATTCCGGTATCAGTTCTGAAAGAAACTATGACGGGCAGCGGAAATCTGGTTCAGGGAATCGTAGGAGATATTCTTCGCAATATCCCCGTGGGCTTTGCCCATCATAAGACGGTAATGCCCTGCTATACACTGGATAAGGCGATGGAAGAGTTTTCCCTGTATGAAGAAGACGGAGAACTTCTGGGGCAGCTGGAGGCAGGATATTTTCAGATCGGAACGCTGGGAGGCGGGAACCATTTTATCGAACTCCAGGAGGATGAGGAAGGCTTCCTGTCTGTGATGATCCATTCAGGCAGCCGCCATTTAGGAAAAACGGTCTGTGATTATTTTCACCAGAAAGCAAGAGAGCTGAACAGCCGCTGGTACAGCCGGGTCCCCGACGAGTACCGGCTGGCGTTTCTGCCGGTGGATACCCCGGAGGGAAGGCAGTATTTGAACTGGATGAACCTTTCCATGGAATTTGCCCGGGAAAACCGGGAAAAAATGATGCTGGCCGTGAAGGCGGTGCTGGAGAAATGGATCGGGCGTTACACAGACCTGAATCTGGAGTATGAGGAAGAGATTAACTGCCACCATAATTATGCTGCACTGGAAAATCATTATGGAGAAAATGTCTGGGTGCACCGAAAAGGGGCCGTACGGGCCCGGAAAGACGAACTGACGGTGATCCCGGGCGCCATGGGTTCTTACAGCTACGTGGTGCGGGGACTTGGCAATCCGGAGAGTTTCTGCTCATCCTCTCATGGAGCGGGCCGTGCGTATTCCCGTAAAGGAGCCATGGAAGCGTTTACCTGCGAAGAAGTGATGGTGGATCTGAAAGATCAGGGAGTCGTGCTCGGAAAGAAAAATAAAAAGGATGTGGCCGAAGAAAGCCGGTTCGCGTACAAGGATATTGACCAGGTCATGGAAAATCAGAAGGATCTGGTAGTTCCGGTCCGCCGTCTCCGCACGGTCGGCGTGGTCAAAGGTTAATATGGTTTCTCCCGGAACAAACGATTCCGGTGGAAATATATTCCGCTCTTTTCCAGGGGCTTCAGGCTATGGCCTGGGCGGTGCCGCGGCCCGGTAGGCCGACGGTATGCCGAAAACGGCGGAGAGAAACGATTTGTCGGAGGTTCGACTCCTCCCCTGTAGGAGTACAGGTAGCTAAGTGGTTATAGCGATCGTCTATAGTGGCACAGGCGGTTCAAATCCGTCACCCTTGCAGCGGGAAGCTGCGACAACAACGGAAGTCATGTGTTCAGGGCCATTCCCCAGGGGACTGGCGGGAAGAACCCGTTCAGAGACCCGGCCTGCGGAAAAGGCAGCACATAAGCCCGATACCGGAGAGGAAGAAAAGAGACAGCTTTGCTGCGCGGCCGGCAGAGTCCTCCCTTTTCTGAAATCCCGGAAGGCTTTGTCCCCGTTTCCGGGGCGGGAAAGCCCCGACGCGCTTCCATGAAAGGAGAAGAAAATATGAAGTATATCATAAAGGCGCAGGAATGTGGTTATTTATTAAAAAACGGTGTTCTGAAGAAAATCTTATTTGCAGGCAGATACAGAATTTCGAGCTTGTTTGGCGAAGAGCTTAAGATAACAGAAATGACCGGGAAAGTGGATCCCCAGGGACTGCCCGTGGAAATCCTGATGGAACAGCCGGAGTTCGCGTCCCGTGTAGTACGGGTTCAGATCCCGGATGACTGTATCGGTTTTCATCTGGTAAACGGCGTCTATAAGCAGGTCATCATCGAAGGCGAGGCGCTGTACTGGAATGTGTTCGAAAAGAACGAGATCCGGCTGATCAATGTAACCGGCGCCGAGATTACAGAGGCACAGGTTCCGGCCATGTACCGTCATCTGATCCCGACGCGTCTTTACAAGAGACTTGTGGTCGGAGAAGGGGAAACGGGACTCTTGTACATAGACGGACGTTTTGAAAAGCAGCTCGCTTCCGGCACGTATTTCTACTGGAACTACGCCCATGAAGTAACTATGAAGCTGTACAGCCTGAAGGTACAGCAGCTGGAGATTTCCGGCCAGGAGATCCTGACCTCCGATAAGGTGGGCATCCGTCTGAATATCCTGTGCAGCTACCGCATCACGAATCCGTTGGAGCTGGTACAGAAGACCGACAATGTGGGAAGTCTTCTGTACACACGGATCCAGCTGCTGGCAAGAGAGTATGTGGGAGGATACCGGCTGGATGAACTGCTGGCCCAGAAAGAAGAGATCAGCCGTTTCCTGCTGGAACAGATCCGAAAGCTCCAGGATGAATTCTGCGTAGAGATCCTGAGCACAGGTATCAAGGATATCATTCTGCCCGGGGAGATTCGCGACATCATGAATACCGTTCTTGTAGCTGAGAAAAAAGCACAGGCCAACGTGATCACACGCAGAGAGGAAGTCGCTTCCACCAGGAGCCTTTTGAATACCGCGAAGCTGATGGAGGAAAACAAGGTGCTTTACCGGCTGAAGGAGCTGGAGTATCTAGAGCGCATCTGCGACCGGGTGGGTTCCATCTCCTTAAGCGGGGCGGGAAGCGTGCTGGAGCAGCTGGCGGCGCTGGCGCTGCCGAAAGAATAGCAGTCTTTTAAAGTGGAGAGAGGGGCCCGCATTAATTCTATTTCTCCCGGCATCATCGTTACTCCGCTGGCGTTGGATGAGTTCAATGGTCCCCGCGGAGATTTTTACAAGAATATGTTTGCAAAATGCCCTGCGGGACGCCCCGGCACTGCTGACGAAGTGTCAAATGTGGCGAAACTTCTGATGAGCGATAAAGGCGCTTTCATTACGGGCGCGGACTTCCTGATCGACGGCGGCGCGACGGCATCTTATTTTTACGGCCCGCTGAGACCGGAGAACTAATCCGGATAATAATTGTAAAGTAAAATATAGTCTGGTATAATCTAGAAAGATACATTCCACTTGCAGGAGGACACTTGGAAATATGAAATACAACTTCTGGGGCTGGGAGCAGGCGGACATCCCGGCAATTACGGAACAGTATAAAGGAATCCATACACCCCGTGATCTGTATGATGCTCTGTCAAAGATCTGGTGCGCGGATACCTGTGCGCCAAGGATGAGGCAGAACTGGACGCCGGAAAACAAGACTCTGGGACAATGCTCCATCACAGCCTTTCTCGCACAGGATATTTTTGGAGGCAAAGTGTATGGCGTACCCCGTCCCGGAGGAAATTTTCACTGCTATAACGTGGTGGGCGACTGCCGCTTCGACCTGACCAGCGAACAGTTCGGAGACGAGGCACTGGTATATGAAGGAAATCCGGAACAGTTCCGGGAAGTGCATTTCGCAAAAGAAGAGAAACGTCTGAGATATGAGTATTTGAAAAAAGAACTGGAAAAATTAAACGGTTAAGCGGGAAGGAGATAGCCATGGGCGTTTATCTGAACAGCAGAACGGCGTATACATTATACAAAGGTGAAACGGAAAAACCATACTTTGTGGACAAAACCAGGCTGCTGGAAGAGTTATTTCCGTTGGTACGGACTGGAAATAATCATATCTGTATCACGAGACCGAGGAGATTCGGCAAGACAGTGGCGGCAAATATGATCGCTTCTTTCTTTTCCATAGCCCAGGACGCAAAAGACGTCTTTCAAACGCTTTAGATATCGGAATCTGATGAATATGAACGATACAGAAACCAGTTTTCAGTTATTCATATATCGTTTAATGAAATGAGCAGTCAATGCAGTTCCTACAGGCAATATATAGAGCGGATTGAAAAGCGGCTGATAAAGGATCTAAAAAAGGAATATTCAAAAGCAGATATTTCGGAGGAGGAGAGTGCGGCAGATATTCTGCTTGAACTGTATGCGGCAGATGATTCTGCCCGCTTTATCTTTGTTTTGGACGAATGGGATTATATATTCCATCAAAATTTTATCAGCGAACAGGACAAACGGGAATATCTGACATTTTTACGCAATCTGCTGAAAGACAAACCCTATGTACTGCTTGCCTATATGACGGGAATACTGCCGATTACAAAGTATTCCAGCGGTTCGGAACTGAATATGTTCAGTGAATATACCCTGGCGTCGGAAGAGCGTTTTTCAGAATATTTTGGATTTACCGACAAAGAAGTAGATATGCTCTTCAAACGTTATCTGGATCAAAATGAGAAGCCGGTACAGGTGACAAGAGACGGCCTGAAAAAATGGTATGACGGATATCATACCAAGATGGGGGAGCGGTTATATAATCCGCGTTCTGTAGTCATGGCTCTCTCCAATAACAATCTGGGAAATTACTGGACCAGCTTCGGACCTTATGATGAGATTTTTTATTACGTACGAAACAACGTAGACGCGGTGAGAGACGATCTTGCATTGATGGTATCCGGAAACAGTATACCGGCAAAAATCCGGGAATATGCCGCCACATCTCAGGAGTTAAAAACAAAAGAAGAGATCTTGTCTGCCATGGTTGTATACGGATTTTTGAGCTATGAAAACGGTATGGTTTCCATTCCCAATAAGGAACTCATGGATCAGTTTGCCGATATGATTACGAAAGAAACTTCTCTCGGATATGTTTACCGCCTGGCTAAGGAATCTGAGAAAATGCTCCGTGCAACACTTGACGGCGATACCGATACTATGGAGCGGATTCTGAAACTGACGCATGATATAGAATCTCCGATTCTTTCTTATAACCACGAGACAGAGCTCAGTGCAGTGGTGAATCTGGCTTATTTGTCCGCAAGGGATATCTACCGGGTAGAACGTGAAGAAAAATCCGGAAAAGGATTTGTGGATTTTATCTTTTATCCGGAACTGCCACCGGCAAAAACAGGTATTATCCTGGAATTAAAAGTAGGTCATTCCCCGGAGGAGGCGCTTGCCCAGATTAAAGAAAAAAATTATGCGCTTCGTTTTACAGGAAAAAAAGCAAAAAAGGTTCTTCTGGTAGGAATCGGATATGACAAGAAGAACAAAAAGCATAAATGCAAAATAGAACAGCAGATATTATAGAAGAGCCGGAGCCTCCTCAAAAGATGAGAAGGCTCTGGTTTTTTATGATCATGTAATGTTTGAGTAAAACTTTAGTAAAAATTTAGTAAACGTTATTGACGGATATAAAATGCCGGATATAATGATTATCAGAAAGGGGAGGAACATCTGATGGCAACAATCAAAGAAGTGGCACAGGCTGCGCAGGTATCTGCGACTACAGTTTCCAGAGTACTGAATAAAGATGACAGCATCTCTGTAAGCGCAGAGGTGCGCATGCGGATTTTCCAGGCAGCCCATTCGCTTGGTTACGTTTCTCCGCGGCAAAGGCGTCTGTCTGCCCAGAAGAAGAAACTGGTGATTGGCGTAGCCGACTGGCGGATTATCCGTCCGGACAGGCCGAATGTACGATTGTCCAGTCTGGCCTGCATTGTACAGATGATGACCGATGATTACGAAGTGTCTTTCGTGCGTCTTGCGTTCGGGGAACCTGCGGAAGTCGACGGCGTCATCGCCTTTGGCAAATTTGATGAGAAAGAACTTGCTTTCCTTCGATCCCTTTCGTTTGCAATTGTATTTATCAATTCTAATCAGTACAGTTATGAGTTTGATCAGGTGAAGGTAGATTTTGACGCCGGACAGCAGCAGATGGTTTCCTATCTGCTGGACCGAAAACGTTATACAGGAATCGGCTATATCGGCGGAATCTATGAAGGTGACGGATTCCGGATAGGTGAAAACAGGCTGGCTGCTCTGACCGGAATTCTGAAGGCACGGAATCAATACCGTCCGGAGACTATTCATTTGGGTGAGATAAGCCGGGAGAGCGGATATGAACTGGCGCTCAAGGCATACCATGAGAAGACTTTGGCAGAAGCAATGCTGCTCGGAAGCGATGAAGTGGCAGAAGGCGCTCTGGAAGCATTCCGTGAACTGGG
>DXGV01000009.1 GCA_019113745.1 Candidatus Blautia intestinavium | reverse complement strand
AGTTCCGGAATAACAAGGCCGATTGCTTTTGCAGCGCCTGTGCTGTTAGGAACGATGTTAACTGCTGCTGCACGGGATCTTCTCAGATCGCCTTTTCTCTGCGGTCCGTCCAGAGTCATCTGATCGCCTGTGTAAGCGTGGATTGTACACATGATACCGGATTTGATCGGTGCGCAGTCGTTAAGAGCCTTAGCCATCGGTGCAAGGCAGTTTGTTGTACAGGATGCTGCGGAAATAATCTTGTCTTCTTTTGTCAGACCTTCATGGTTTACATTGTAAACGATAGTAGGAAGATCGTTTCCTGCCGGTGCGGAGATGATAACGTGTTTAGCGCCAGCATCGATATGAGCCTGAGCTTTAGCTTTGGAGGTGTAGAATCCGGTGCACTCCAGAACTACGTCTACGCCGATTTCTCCCCACGGAAGTTCTGCTGCGTTAGCTTTTGCATAGATTTTAATTTCTTTGCCGTCTACAGTAATGGAATCTTCGCCTGCTTCTACTTTATCGCACAGAGCGTATCTTCCCTGAGTTGAATCATATTTTAATAAGTGAGCCAGCATTTTCGGGGAAGTAAGGTCGTTGATAGCAACGATTTCGAATCCCTCTGCTCCAAACATCTGACGGAAAGCCAGACGACCGATACGGCCAAATCCATTAATTGCAACTTTTACTGCCATGATAAATTCCTCCTATGAATTAAATGGTTAATTATGGTATTCTTCATCTTGGTAAAGAATTGCCAACCTGAACATATTGTATCGAATCTGGTACGAAAATTCAAGACTATTTTAGAAAAAACATTACAAATTTAGTAAAACATAGGCTTCCCCCGGGAAAGAATATAAACAGAAAAATATGGCGTGATTTCATTGTCCATGATATAATAACTGCACTGCGGAAGTCTCATTCCGTAATGTCTTCATAACCAGAAGTATACAACTGATAAAAATCCGCGTTCTTTAACGAAATTATACAGGAGGCGCCGCCGATGAAAAATGAAATCCTGTGGGACTGCCATATGCATTCTTCTTTTTCCGCAGATTCCAGCACGCTCATGGAGGATATGATCCTGAAGGCCGTCAGCCTCGGCTTAAAGGGAATATGTTTTACCGAACATCTGGATCCAGACTATCCCGTCGTTCCGGAACCGGAACAGCCGGATTTTTCCCTTGATATTCCCTCATATCAGAACACCCTGAATGATCTTAAAGAAAAATACCGCGGCGCGCTTGATATCCGCTTCGGCATTGAGCTGGGCCTTCAGCCGCATCTGGGGAATTTTTTCGCTGAACTTGAAAAGGCTTATCCATTCGACTTTGTGATCGGCTCTTCTCATATTGTACACGGAGCCGATCCCTATTATCCGGAATTTTTCCATGGACGTAAAGAATCTGACTGCTATATGGAATATTTTGAATCCATTCTGGAAAATCTGACCTTTTTTTCTGAGATGGATGTGTACGGACATATCGATTACATTGTCCGTTACGGCCCGAACAAAAACAGTGAATACACCTACAGACGTTACCAGGATATCCTGGACGAAATACTCCGCGCACTTATCAGTAAGAATGTGGGAATTGAGCTGAACACCGGCGGTTTTCATTACGGGCTGGGAGGACCTAATCCCTGTACGGATATCATACGGCGTTACCGGGAGTTCGGAGGCGAGATCGTCACTGTGGGAGCCGACGCCCACGCGCCCCATAATATCGCCCACAGCTTTGACAAAGCGGCGGATATCCTCAGAGAATGCGGATTCAGATATTATACAGTGTTTAAAGAACGAAAAGCAGAGTTCCTGCCGTTATGAAAGGCCGGAGCTCTGCTTTTTTATACCGTCTGCTTTATCTGTCCTAAAAATTATAATTTCGTATTTCTTCAGCCGCCTTCCGGAGTATCCTGTTTTTATCCGCCCCCTGCACGTCAAGATTCTGAACGGTAAACGCGACATGCTCATGTATACCGAAAAAGGTATCGGACAACGCTTTTACATAATCGAATCCCATATTCTGGTAAACAGGGCCGCCTGCAGTAGTCACATAAATGATATGACGCGCTCTGCAGAGTCCTTCCGGTATGCCTTCCGGCGTATACTGAAAGGTAATCCCGGTAATGCAGATATGTTCCAGATAGACTTTAAGTATTGAAGGAAAGAACAGATCCCAGTAGGGCGCCGCGATAACGATTTCATCCGCCCCGGCAAACTGCCCGGCATATCTGAAAAGCGGATCCTGGTACTCTCCGGACGCGATAAGACCGGTCCTTTTCTCAAGAACGCCGTAATCCAGCGGCGCAAGCCTCTCCTCAAAGAGTTTAAGTTCCGTCACCTCCCCGGAAAGCCGCCCCAGCACTTCCCCTGCCAGTAATAATGTCCTTGACTCCGGTCTGGCACATGCGTTAATAAAAAGTATATTTTTGATATTCTCCATACCATATGTCCCTTCTGAAATTTTTAATCATATCGTACCATTTCAGATTTATAAGTACAAGAGAAATCAATTTTAGTCCTGTGTTTTCTCCATCATTACCGCTTCGTAAGGCCGCAGGATCAGTGTATTTTCTTTGAATATCATATCCCCGTAATTGCAGCTCAGACATTTTCCATCTTCTGCCGGGAGCTTTTCCTCTTCTTCTCCCATGTTGATATAGATGGAGATCGTCTTTCCTGACTCTGTTTTTCTGGAAAAGGCGATCACCGGCCCGTTTTCCACCTGGATCTCCTCGATCGTTCCATAAACCAGAATGTCTGCCTTTTCTTTACGCAGACGGATCAGCCTCTGATAAAATTTAAAAGTGGATCCTTCTTCTTTTTGCTGGCGCTGCGCGTTATTCTCCCGATAGTCGGGATTCATCTTCAGCCAGGGCGTGCCTTCAGTAAATCCTCCGTTCTTTTTAGAACTCCAGGGATAGGGCGTTCTGCTGTTGTCCCGGCTTCTGTCGTTCACAAATTTCAGCGCCTTCTTTTCATCGCATCCCGCTTTTAAAGCTCTGTAATACTGATCGATCGTGTTCAGATCGTCAAACTCGTCGATAGATGCAAACGGGCAATTCGTCATCCCGAGTTCTTCTCCCTGATAAAGAAAAACAGTTCCCCGCAGCCCGAACAGCAGCGTGCCAAGAGCCGTACTTTGAAGAAAGCGTTTCCGCACTTCATAAGGGCGGGCCGCTTTGTCCCGGAAATATTTGTTCAGAGAACGGGACTGGTCGTGATTTTCCAGATAGATGGCTCCCCAGCCCTGTCGCTGTACGCTTGACTGGCTGTGGAAGATCAGTTTCTTTAACTGAGGAAATGTCCAGTCCGCCTGATAATACCAGTTCCCGCCGGGGGCAAGATCGATATCCGCATAGCTGAAATCGAAGATCATGGAAAAGTATCCGTTTTCTCCAATAAACTCCCCGATTTTGTCATAAGGGACGCCTGGAGCTTCCGCCACCGTCATGGCGTCTCTCCCATCTATACATTCCTTACGCATTTCCAGCAAAAACTCTCCGATACCCGGCTGGTTCAGCCCGATATCCGCCACGTCGTGCAGACCGTCTTCCCCCTGGGGCTCGGCGTCTTTCAGGGAGTCTCCCTTTTTGATATACGTGATCGCGTCCATACGGAAGCCGCTCACCCCTTTATCCAGCCAGTAGTTCAGAATCCTGTAAATTTCCTGGCGGAGTTCCTTACATTCCCAGTTCAGATCCGGCTGGGTTTTGTCAAAGGTGTGATAATACCAGACGTCCCCTTCCACCTTTTCCCAGACGGAGCCGCCGAAGCAGCTCCGCGCGTTGGAAGGTCTTTCTTTGCTTTCTTTAAAAATATAATAGTCTCTGTATTTGCTTTTGGGATCTTTTAACGCCTCCTGGAACCAGCGGTGTCTGTCGGATGTATGATTCAGAACCATGTCGGTAATCACACGGATCCCCAGTTCTTCTGCCCTGGCAAGCAGCGCGTCCATATCCTCCATACTTCCAAACTGAGGATCAACGGCATAATAGTCTTCCACGTCATACCCGTTGTCCCGCATCGGAGAGAGATAAAAAGGACAGATCCATAAGAGGTCAATGCCCAGTTCCTTCAAATACGGAAGCTTCTCTATAATGCCTTTTAAATCCCCGATGCCGTCTCCATTTGTATCCTTAAAACTTTTTGGGTATAGTTCGTATCCAATGGCTTCTTTCCACCAAACTCTCTCCATTTTTCTCCTCCTCGTCAGCCTTTTACCGCGCCTGCCGCGATACCTTCAATGATGTTTTTCTGAAGGAAAATAAATACTACAAGAATCGGGATCACACAGATCAGTACTGCCGGGAAGATCAGTTCCCAGGGATTTCCGTACTGTCCGGAAAGACTCTTTGCGTAATACAGACTCAGTGTCAGCGTTTTACTGTCGTTGTTTCCGATGATCAAAAACGGAAGCAGATAGTCGTTCCAGATCCACATGGCGTTTGTGATCACTACGGTAGCTGTGATGGGCTTTACCAGCGGGAATACCACTTTAAAGAACAACTGGAAAATGTTGGCTCCGTCGATCACCGCCGCCTCTTCCAGAGAAAGGGGCACTCCTTTGAAAAATCCATGATACAGGAATACAGTCATGCTCAGTCCGAATCCGCCGTACATCAGGATCAGTCCGAAGGTATTCTTCAGCCCCAGATTTTCCATAAGACTTACCAGCGGATACATAACGGACTGAAACGGGATCAGCATTGCGGCCGTAAAGCACAGGAAAAGGAAGGTGCTTCCTTTTGTCTTATTGCGGACCATCATCCACGCGGTCATGGAAGAGATCAGCACAATAAGAGCCACAGCCACAACTGTGATCACCAGAGTGTTGATCACAGATTCCCCCAGTTTGATCTGCTCCGCCGCATTCTTCAGGAAAGTCAGATCCCAGCTTGAAGGAAGGGAGATCGGTGATGCAACGATTTCTTTCTGGCTTTTAAAAGAGTTTACAAATAAAAAGTAGATCGGAAACAGGGTGTAGACTGCCACAATCGTCAGGACCACATACATGATCCCCTGCTTTATTTTTTTGTTTGTACTCATTCTGTCTTTCATTACGCCTCAATCTCCTTTCTCTTGGTGATGATTACCTGCGCGATAGAAACAACCGCGATCAGAACAAAGAAGATAACTGCCTGGGCCTGTGCCATACCATAGTTCGGAGGCGTATTCTCTCTTGTTGTCAGGAGGATCTGAAGAGAAAGCATTCTCGTTCCGAAGTCTCCGTTTGTCAGCGCCAGGTTCTCGTCCAGCATCTTGAAGCTGCTGGAAAGTGTCAGGAAGAATACGATCGTAAACGCCGGCATCAGCATGGGCACGGTAATGTGGCGGAACTGCTGCAGCGGCGTCGCGCCGTCAATAGACGCGGCCTCATACAGATCCTCCGGGATATTGTTCAGTCCGTTCAGATAGATCAGCATCAGATATCCGGCCGTCTGCCAGGTTGCCATGATAGCCATTGCGAACACCGCTTTGTTCGGATCCTGGAGCATGTTGCACAGGAACGGAATATGGATCGGCGAATCCTCGGAAAACAGCATCAGAGAAAACACATTCTGGAAAATGAAACTCCATACAAATCCCATCGCCAGGCCTCCCAGAAGATTCGGGAAGAAAAATACTGTACGGAAGATTCCTTTTCCAATACGGCGCACCATCAGCGCAAGAGCAAGACTTACCACATTTTTTACGATAACAGCCACAAGCGTAAACTTAATGGTGTAGATAAGAGCGCTGATAAATTTCTGAGAATGAAATACTTTAATATAGTTTTTCAGGCCCACAAGCGCGCCGTACCAGTGTTCAGATCCTTTGAAGTAGGAACCTCTCCACGCAGTAAAGGAGTACGCTACGCCCATGATGAACGGCAGCAGGATCACAACCACAAACAGTATGACTGCCGGAAGGCTCAGAACCTTGAACCACTTTTTATAATACTTTTCCATAAACCGCTACCCCCTTTTTACCATTCTTCCATTCCGGATTTCCAGTAATCAATACATTCATCCGCGATCTTTTCAAGTTCTTCCCCGCTCCATTCATCCGGATTCGTGAACAGTTCTTCCATGATATACTTTCCATAGCACTCGGTTCCCCATGCTGACGGCACCGCGTCAAAGGGATTGGCAAGAAGATCGTCCGCCACTTTGTAAGTGATCAGCGCATTGGAAAGCGGATTATCGAGGACTGTACTCTCATCTGCGTTAAACGGTACGAAAGCAAATTTATTTACAATATAATCCTGTCCCGTCTCAGAGGTGTTCAGCCATAACAGGAAGTCCTCTGCCTCTTTCTTTTCCTCGTCGGTGGCTTTGGCGTTGATGATATAATACTGGGAAACAAATTCCGGTATGGAACGGTTCATCTTCTCCACATCAAGACCTTCTACCGAAATATCCTCGTCGCTGAAGTTCACCTTCATAGGAAGCATGGTAAGACGGTCCGCCACATTCTGGTCTACCTTCGCTACGTTGGTGTAGATCCAGTTGCCGTTTTTAATGAAGATCGCTTTGCTTTCCGCAAAAGTCTGTACCGCCTGGTCGTAGCCGTTTACTGTAGAGTTAATGTACTGTGGGCCTCTCTCAATGGCTCCGTCCGGTCCTGCGGTATATCTGGTAAGGAAATCAAGCTCCTGGAGAGATTTTACAAGGGGAGTTTTCAGTTGATCCGCCTTGTCAGGATCTGATTCTCTTACGTCATATACGTTTTCGTAAACTGTACTGATCGGATAATTTCCAAAATGGTTGCCGTAGGTCCATTTTTCCGCCCCTGCCACTGCGAATACGCCGTTCAGCTTTTCTGTAAGCTCCGTCTTTTTATCCGCAGTAGTGTATTCTGTGCCGTTCAGTGTAAAAGTCTGCGCCGTTCCGTCTTTGATAAAGGCGTCAAGCGCAATAACCATATTCTGGAATTCCTCATAATTTGCCGCCTTATAATCTTCTGTAAACGCTTCCAGATCCTCGGCGCCCATGACTTCCTTCAGCATCTGTTCGTCCACGATCAGGCCGTATCCTTCCATATTATAAGGAATACCGTAGTTGCCTTCTCCCTCAAACTGAAGTCTCAGTGCTTCCGGAACACTTTCATAAAGACTTTTCAGCTCCTCATTCTGGATATCCTCCACCGGGGTCGCGTATCCGGCAGATTTCCATTCCTCAAAGGCAATGGCGTTTGAAGAGAATAATGTGGGATATTCTTTTGATTTAAGCTCTGAACGCATGGTCTCTGAGCCTTCTGTGGTTCCCACTGTGAATACCTTCACTTTTTTGCCGGTCTCTTCTTCGTACTTATCTGTCAGTTCTTCCAGGCTTTCTGCAATCTCTGACTTCTGGTTGAAGAAATAGACGTCGTAGTCTTTCTTTACTTTCCCACAGCCGGTAAGACAGATTGCCGCCGCTCCGGTAAGAGCCGCCAGACATAAGTACCTTGCGGATTTTTTCATTCCTTTTCCTCCTTTTCCCTTGAAACATGTTTCATTAACGCTTTTAAATAAGACCAATCTCTCATTGGCCTTTATTCCTGTTATATATAAAGCAGTGTTGAAACATGTTTCATTTCTTTATAAGCTCATTATAGCATACTTTCCCCCTGTGTCAATCTGTTTTTCAAATATTTATCTGATGTGCTCTTGTGGTCTGCCCCGGTTTTATCTGCACCGGGAATTTCATGTACGTTTTTTCCAGTTCTTCTCCTTTTAACAGCTTCAGAAGGACCTCCACAGAGGTGTGCCCTATCTTTTCCATAGGCTGATGGATCGTTGTCACCTCCAGAATATTCGTATTTGAAACAAAAGTACCGTCATAAGAGACTACGCAGATGTCTTCCGGAATCTTTTTTCCGATCTGAACCGCCGCTTTCAGAAAAGCGCTGGCAGGCATATCGGCAGCCATGATCCCGTCGATTTCCGGATACTTTTCCAGAATCAGCTTTGACAGCTCCAGATATCCGTCGTAATCAAAAGTATTCCATTTAATGTCCAGCTCTCTTGCACGGATTCCTTTCTCCTCCAGAGTTTTCTGGAGAACCCGGTGACTCTCATAGGAAAGTACTCTTTCTGTCTCGGCTTCGCTTCCAATATGAAGGACATATTTACATCCACTTTTTATGAACTCCTGCGCGGCCAGAAAACCGCCCTGGGCATGATCAGAAACCACTACAGGCACTTTATCGCTTACATAGTAATCCAGCATGACCAGCGGCTTTCCAAAATGCTCATAGGCTTCCGGCTCCTGGCTGTTTGTTCCCATGATCACACCGTCCACTATATTTGATTTAAGGATCTTCAGATACTCCTTTTCCCGTTCAACGTCGTCTCCTGTGCTGCACAGCATCAGTTTATATCCGTTCTGGTAAAGAGCGTCCTCAATATATTTTGCAAGAGAAGAAAAATAAGGATGCCGTATACTCGGGACAAGCATGGCTATAATTCCCGCCTTCTGCTTGAACATACCTCTGGCAAGCTCGTTTGGTATATAATTCAGTTCCTTCATGGCCTGTTCGATCCGCATTCTTGTCTCCGGCGATACATTGGCGGTCCCGTTCAGGACTCTGGATACGGTACACGCAGCCACATTTGCCTTTCTTGCTACATCTCGGATACTTGACATTTTTCACTCCCCCTTGTAAGATTAATATGAATAATGCTATGAAACATATTTCATTCTACTGTTAAGAATACTAAAAAAGTATGCGGAATTCAATTGCATTATAGCTGAAAATAGCGGATAATTTCCGTAAATATACCGGAAGGAGAATTTTATGGCTAGTAAAAGATTAAAAAAGAAGACCATGAGCGCGCCGAAAGCAGAGGCGGCTAAGGCCGAAACAAAGAAGACGGAACCAGTAAAGGTTGAGACGAAGAAATCTGAGCCTGTAAAGGTCGAAACGAAAAAGACCGAGCCTGTGAAAGTCGAAACTAAGAAAACTGAACCCGCAAAGGTTGAGACGAAGAAATCTGAGCCTGTAAAGGTCGAGACGAAAAAGACTGAGCCCGCGAAAGTCGAAACAAAAAAGACCGAACCCGCGAAAGTCGAAACAAAGAAATCTGAGCCTGTAAAGGTCGAGACGAAAAAGACCGAACCTGTGAAAGTCGAAACTAAAAAGACCGAACCTGCGAAAGTCGAGACGAAGAAATCTGAGCCTGTGAAAGTCGAAACTAAAAAGACCGAACCTGCGAAAGTCGGGACGAAAAAGACTGAGCCTGTAAAAGTCGAAGCAAAAAAAGCTGCTCCTGTCCGCGATGACGAGGCTATTTACGAGGCCCGTCTCAACCGCCATATCGACGAGCTGAAATGGCTGTACTGCGAGCTGTATCAGGATAATCCTTATGTCATGATGCATCTGAACGATCTTCTGGCCGAACTGAAAAAATTCTACAACGCAAGAAATGAAGATCTCAAGACATCAGACATCTTAAGGGAGCAGGATCCAAAATGGTATAAGCGCAACGATCTCACCGGAATGATGATGTATGTAAACGCATTTTCCAAGACCCTGAAAGGACTTGAGGAAAAGCTTGATTATATCCAGGAATGCAATGTAAATTATCTTCATTTAATGCCTCTCCTTTCTTCTCCCAAGGGACGCAGCGACGGCGGATACGCAGTTGCGGACTTCCGCACCGTGCAGCCTGAGCTTGGAACTATGGAGGATTTCGCTGAAGTGACTTCCGCCTGCCATAAACGGGGAATCAGCGTATGCCTGGATTTCGTCATGAACCATACGTCAGAAGATCACGAATGGGCAAAGCGTGCCCGCGCCGGGGAAAAGGAATATCAGGACCGTTATTTCTTCTTTGACAGCTATGATATCCCCGCTCTTTACGAACAGACATGTCCGCAGGTGTTCCCGACTACGGCTCCGGGCAACTTCACCTGGCTGGATGATATCAAAAAACATGTAATGACTACCTTCTATCCGTATCAGTGGGATCTGAACTACCGCAATCCTATTGTACTGAATGAAATGATCTTTAACATGCTTTATCTGGCTAATCAGGGAGTGGACATTGTACGTCTTGACGCCGTTCCCTATATCTGGAAACAGCTTGGCACCAACTGCCGCAATCTTCCTCAGGTACACACTATCGTCCGTATGATGAGGATGATCTGCGAGATCGTCTGCCCGGGCGTGCTTCTTCTTGGAGAAGTCGTTATGGCTCCGGAAAAAGTTGTTCCCTACTTTGGAACAGTGGAAAAACCAGAATGTCACCTGCTTTACAATGTGACTACCATGGCAAGCACCTGGCATACTGTCGCTACAAGAGATGTTTCTCTTCTGCGCCGCCAGCTTGATATTGTAGCCTCTCTTCCCAGGGAATATGTATTCCAGAATTATCTCCGTTGTCATGACGACATCGGCTGGGGACTGGATTACGACTTCCTCCGGAACTTCGGAATCGAAGAGGTTCCTCACAAAAAATACCTCAACGACTTCTTTACAGGAAAATATCCGGATTCCTTTGCAAGAGGAGAGTTGTACAATGACGATCCGCGTCTTGGGGACGCAAGGCTTTGCGGAACCACCGCTTCCCTGTGCGGAATTGAACGTTTTGGATTTGAGGGCAATGAAGAAGGCGTAGACCGGGCTATCCGCTATGATATCACTCTTCACGCCTTTATGTTCTCTCAGTCCGGGATTCCTGTAGTATACAGCGGCGATGAAATCGGCATGCTGAATGATTATTCGTACAAAAACGATCCTGACAAGGCTGCCGACTCCCGTTATATCCACAGAGGCGACTTCCGGTGGGATCTTGCGGAAAACCGTCACCGTCCCGATACAGTCCAGGGAAAACTCTTCCCTGTCCTGGACAAACTGGAACATATCCGTACTTCACACAGCGTATTCAACAGCGATGTGCCTCTCCGTACGCTGGATACCTGGGATTCTTCCATTCTTGCCCTTGTACGTGAAAATGACACCGAAAAATTCATCGGTATCTACAATTTCAGCGAATATGACAAGGTTGCCTGGATCAACGAAGAAGACGGCATGTATCTTGATCTGATCTCCGGACGTAAAATGGAAGCCAGAGGCGTACAGATCCCGGCTTTCGGCTGCTACTGGCTCTGCCGTCAGAAATAAATAAAAATTCCCACAAAAAATCCCCTGCCCACAATAGGCCGGGGATTTTTTATATATATTCTACAGCGGTCTTCCATTCTGCAGTCTGCTCAGGAAAGAAGCGATGGGTCCCGGAGTTTCCTGATCCAGCGACCTTGCGTACAGCTCCTTGATCCATCCTGTGATCACATCGATCAGTACCGGAGCGAATGTCATCAGAATAAACACCAGAATGATCATTCCGAAGTCCAGTGAACCAAGGAACAGAAGATCCTGAAGGATCACCGCCGCAGCAAAAAAGATAAACTGCATTCCGTATATGATCACCTTGCGGTATCTGTTTAAAGGCGCGTATACCGTTTTCAGCGCGGCCATATAGTTCCATCCCGTTACAAGAACACAGGCGGTATTCAGCATATCATTGGAATGATAAACATTCTGACAGACGAGCATGACCGCGAATACACAGGACGTAATCGTAATCGCCGCAGGAAAGGCGTTCAGGAAGACATGCCTGAGGAACGTATGGTCAATTTTTTCATAATTGTTCTCCTGGGCAAGAAGGAAGGTAGGAATTCCCACCGCGCAGGCGCTGATCAGAGACATCTGTATCGGTTCAAAGGGATATGCCTCTCCAAAAAAGATTGTCAGAAGGGAAAGCATAACCGAAAACATGGTCTTGATCAGAAACATGGACGCCGCCGTCCGGATATTGTTTACCACCCGGCGCCCCTGATTGACAATATGAGGCATGGAAGCGAAATTGGAGTCCAGAAGCACTACGTTGGCGATATTCTTCGCCGCGTCGCTTCCCTGGGCCATGGCAATGCTGCAGTCCGCCTCTTTCAGCGCCAGAACGTCGTTTACACCGTCTCCCGTCATGGCTACGGTGTGTCCCTGGGATTTCAGAGCCAGAACCATTTCTTTTTTCTGCTGGGGCGTTACACGGCCGAAAACGCTGTATTCTTCCACAGCCTTCTGGATATCTTCTTCTGTCTGAAGAGTCGTTGCGTCAATATAACGGTCCGCGTTTTTCAGTCCCGCTCTTCTCGCAATAGCCGCCACTGTTACCGGATCGTCTCCGGAGATCACTTTCAGATCCACTTCCTGACTGTCAAAAAATTTAAGAGTATCCGGTGCCTCTTCACGTATCACATCCGTAAGAAGAAGGAGCGCTACAGGCTCCAGCCCTTTTGGAAGCTCCGTTCCTTCTGCCATCTCAGGACTGTGGGCCAGCACAAGGACACGCAGTCCGTCTTCGGCATACTGGCTGCAATGTTCAGCCAGCTCCCCGTTTCCATCCGGAAAAATAAACTGAACAGCTCCGATAAGATATGTCCCCCTGTCGTTAAATACAGCGCCGCTGTATTTTCTGTCAGAGGAAAAAGGGATCACATGCTCCAGCTCCATATCTTTTTTCGCAGGGAAACGTTTGCGCAGAGCGTCCGCCGTTGCGTTCTGATCCTTGAGCACATACATGAGATTGCTGACAATATTTTCTATACCGGTTAAATCGTCCCCGGGGGCGTTTTCCGCCTCCATTTTATGGGACACGGCGTTTTCTCCGCCGTCTTCACCGTCTGTATCTTCACCGTCTTTCGTTTTTTTACTGTTTTCCGGGTGGTAGGGCTCCACGCACTCCACGCACATGGTTCCTTCTGTGATCGTTCCTGTCTTGTCCAGGCAAAGAGTGTCCACTCTCGCAAGGGTTTCAATACAGTACAGCTCCTGTACCAGGGTTTTCCGGTTTGCAAGCACCAGAGCGCCCAGTGTCAGCGCTACGCTGGTAAGAAGCACCAGCCCCTCGGGGATCATTCCCAGCACGCCTGCCACCATGCTTACCACAGAATCCCGGAAACTGTTTCCCACCATATAAAACTGCTTATAAAACAGCAGAGCGCCCAGAGGTACGATGATAATACTGATGACCTTCAGGATCGCGTTCAGAGAATTTCTCAGTTCCGAGTTATGTCTTTTAAATTCCTTGGCCTCGCTTGTGATCTGGGAAGCGTAATTATCTTTGCCTACATGAATGATCTGACAGCAGGCCTCTCCGGAAGTTACAAAACTTCCGGAGAACAGCTCGTCCCCTTCGGATTTCGGAAGATTGTCCGACTCGCCGGTAAGGAGGGATTCATTTACTTCTATACTTCCTTCCAGGATTTTTGCATCCGCCGGAACCTGATCGCCGCTTTTCAGACAGACAATATCGTCCAGAACCAGTTCTTCCGTGGGAACCGTCCATTTCTTTCCCTCGCGGATCACCACGGATTTTCTTGCAGTAAGAATCGCCAGCTTGTCAATAGTCTTCTTTGCCCTGATCTCCTGGGCGATTCCGATAAGCGTATTGATCACGATGATCATTACAAAAAAAGCGTTTCTGTAAGATCCCACCATGAGCACAAGAATAAGAAGCACCAGATTCAGAAAGTTAAAAAATGTCAGCGTATTCTCTCTTATGATCTGCTTATACGTTCTGGTATTCGGATTCTCGTCAACATTTACCCTGCCCTCTTCTATTCGCTGACTTACCTGTTCGTCTGTTAGCCCTGTCAAGCTCTCACCTCGCATTTCTTTCCCAAAAGAAGTCTGTATTAAATTCCTCTTTTTAGTAATCTTCTTCTGTATCCTCTTCTCCTTCGTGAATATCTGATTTCGGTTTTGACAGGCCCTCGATCACAATGTGATGCTTCTCTGCATAATCCCAGAGGGCGGCGTGGATCGCCTCCTCTGCCAGAAGAGAGCAGTGTACCTTTACCGGCGGAAGCCCGTCAAGGGCCTCCATAACCGCTTTGTTCGTCACCTTCATGGCTTCTTCAATAGTTTTTCCCATAACCATCTCCGTAGCCATGCTACTGGTAGCTACGGCTGCTCCGCAGCCAAAGGTCTTAAATTTGCAGTCTTTGATAATATGCGTCTCATCGTCGATGTCAAGAAAGATTCTCATAATATCGCCGCACTTTGCGTTTCCTACTGTTCCCACGCCGCTGGCGTTCTCAATTTCTCCTACGTTTCTCGGATGCTGAAAATGATCCATTACTTTTTCACTGTACATGTGTTTCCTCCTGATTTGTGATTATGATATTTGTATATGTGTGATTTTTTATTCGTCTGTATTTATAAACGATTTCATTCGTCCTGACGCTTCGGAATATGAAACGGAGTCTCTTAATTTTTCCCCTCCGCGCCGTTGTGTTTGAGAAAATCCTCATATAGCGGAGACATATTCCTCAGATTCTGCACAATCTCCTTCAGATTCTCCACCGTATAATCCAGGTCTTCTCTTGTTGTCTCCTCGCTGAGCGTCAGTCTCAGAGAGCCATGGGCAATCTCATGGGGAAGTCCGATGGCAAGAAGCACATGGGAAGGATCCAGGGATCCTGACGTACAGGCTGAACCGCTGGATGCGCAGATCCCGCAGCCGTCCAGCATCAGGAGAAGCGATTCCCCTTCTACAAAACGGAAGCTGACGTTGACATTGTTCGGAAGTCTCTTCACCGGATCTCCGTTTAATTTTACATAAGGAATTTCTTCTGTGATCCGTTTGATGAGATAGTCTCTCAACTCTCTCTCTTTTGCGGTCCGCTCTTCCATTGTTTCCGCAGCGCGCTTCGCCGCGGCGCCGTAGCCTACGATCCCCGGAACGTTCTCGGTTCCCGCCCGGCGTTTCCGCTCCTGGGCTCCGCCGTGTATGAAGGAACGGATCTTCACTCCTTTACGGATATAAAGGAATCCTACTCCTTTCGGGCCGTTGATCTTATGAGCGCTGGAGCTGAGCATATCGATATTGCATTCATCCACATCAATGGGAAGCTGGCAGAACGCCTGCACCGCGTCTGTGTGGAACAGGATGCCGTGTTCTTTAGCGATCAGTCCAATCTCTTTAACCGGCTGTACGGAGCCGATCTCATTATTTGCAAACATTATGGAGATCAGAATCGTCTCCGGCGTGATAGCTTTTTCCAGATCCTCCAGCCGGATAATACCGTTTTCGTCTACATCCAGATAGGTGATCTTTGCCCCTCTCTCCTTTTCCAGATAGTCACAGGTGTGAAGAATCGCGTGATGCTCGATTTTTGTGGTAATAATATGGTTTCCTTTATTTTTATACGCTTCAAAGGCAGCCTTCAAAGCCCAGTTGTCCGCCTCCGTGCCGCTTCCTGTAAAATAAATCTCTTCTTTTTTTGCCTTAAGTACTCCTGCGATCTGCTCTCTGGCTTTCGTTACCGCCTCTTTGCTCTGCCCCGCCAGATCATAGATACTGGACGGATTTCCATAAAATTCTGAAAAGTAAGGCAGCATTGCCTCAACAACCTCGGGAGCTGTTTTTGTTGTAGCCGCATTATCCAGATATATCATTTTTTTCATTTTATTCTTTGTCCTCCCTGCTTTTACAGCAATTATTTCTTTCTTTCCGTTTTTTCCGGCTTTCTTCTATCAACTGACTCAGCATCAGGGTATCTACCGCCTGGTTGATGCTGTCGTTAATTCTCTTCCATACATACTTCGCCACGCAGATATCCTGAGTCTCACAGCTCTGCTCTTCGGCAGTTCCCGGACACTGAGCCGCTTCCAGGCTCCCCTCCAGGACGCGCAGGATATCTCCTACAGAAATTTCTTCCGCCGGCCGTCCAAGCCGGTACCCGCCGCAGGCGCCTCTGGTACTCTCCACCAGCCCCGCCCGTTTCAGCTTTCCCATTAATTGTTCCAGATAACTGACGGAAATATTCTGTCTGCCCGCAATACTCTGAATAGAGACTGCATCTGTCTCACTGTACAGTCCCAGATCGATCAGAGCCCGAAGACCATATCTTGCTCTCGTTGATAGCTTCATCTACTCACCCCTCTAATTCCGAGTATTTTTGTCGGATTTGATGTGATTACTTTAACAGATACTCGCCGTTCTGTCAAGGTAATTTTATGCATATATTTACAAAAAAACCACAGGATGTCAAAATGTCAAAAAAGAACTTTTTCAGGGGAACTTTTATTCTGACCTGCACAGGAATCATAAGCCGGATCATCGGCTTTTTTTATAGAATATTCCTCTCACATTCCATTGGTGCACAGGGCATGGGGCTTTTCCAGCTTGTACTCCCAGTTCAGAACCTTGTTATGGCTCTGACCGCCTCCGGTATACAGACAGCGCTTTCCAGGCTTGCCGCCTCCAGAATGGCGCTGGGGAAAGATAAGGAGGCAAAAGACGTTTTCTGCGTGGGAACAGCTTCTGCTTTTTTGCTTGCTCTGGCTGCTTCCGTTATCTTATACAAAAATTCTGCTTTCGTCGCGGCAGAACTTCTGAAGGCTCCTCAGACCGTCCCTCTTCTCCGTATCCTTGTTTTCAGTTTTCCCCTGTCCGCCCTGCACTCATGTATCAGCAGCTATTATTTTGCCGGAAAACATGCGGAAATCCCCTCTGCTCTTCAGCTTTTGGAACAGCTTGTCCGGGTATGCTCCTCCTATGTGATCTATCTTGTTTCCATATCGAAAAATATTCCTGTTACCGCAGCCGTCGCGGCAGGAGGAGCTCTTGCCAGTGAGGTAGCCGCCGCTCTTGCAGGACTTCTTATCATTGGTACAAAATTCAGCGGAACCGGGGATTCTGTTCTCAGGATCAAGAACCCCCTGAAAATTCTCAGGGAAATCTTTTGCACATCTGTTCCTCTTACATTAAACCGGCTTCTTCTTACTCTTCTTGGAAGCATTGAAGTTGTGCTGATCCCCCAGCGCCTGCAGGCATCCGGATTAAGTTCTTCAGAAGCGTTAAGTATTTACGGCGTTTTTACCGGCATGGCCCTTCCTTTTATTCTGTTTCCTTCCGCCCTGACCAATTCCGCGTCTGTAATGCTGACGCCTTCTGTCGCGCAAATGCAGGCTCTGGGCTGCCGGAAACGGATCCGCCGGATCACCGCGCAGTCCTGTACGGGCTGTCTTCTTCTCGGAACCGTCTGCGCCCTTTTCTTTCTCCTTCTGGGACCCTTTGCGGGAAAAATTCTTTTTCACAGTCCGACTGCCGGAACTTATATCCGCACCATGGCGTTTATGTGTCCCTTTCTGTATATGAATACCGCCCTGACCAGTATTCTTCACGGTCTTGGAAAAACGGGCGTCTGTCTTTTACACAGCGCCTCCGGGATCCTGCTTCGGATCTCCTTTGTGCTTTTCGCCGTTCCACTTATGGGAATACGCGGATATATGTACGGGCTCCTTTTCAGCGAAATCCTGATCAGCATTCTTCATATTTTCGTACTGTATCACTGTGAGTAGAGAGAGCTTTTTGTGTAAACATGGATGTTTTCTATCGACAATATCTGCAGAATCGTATATAATGAACCGGTATGGTACAGACCACACATGTTTTATAAAAGAAAAAACTGCCGGATTCTGCGGCAGTAAGGAGGAAAATATGGGATTTTCATTTATTAAGAAACTGCCGACACCGGAAGAGATCCGCAACCAATATCCCATCGACTCTTCCATTCAAGCTCTGAAGGAAGCGCGGGATCAGGAAATCCGGGATGTTTTTACGGGAAAATCAGATAAATTCCTTGCCATCATCGGACCATGCTCCGCGGATAATGAGGACGCCGTGTGCGACTATCTTCTCAGGCTCCGGAATGTCCAGGAAAAAATTGCCGATAAAGTTCTGATCATTCCGCGGGTTTACACAAATAAACCCCGTACTACCGGGGAGGGATATAAAGGTATGGTCCACCAGCCGGACCCTGAAAAGAAACCCAATATGCTGGCCGGCCTTGTGGCGATCCGGAAAATGCATATCCGCGCTATCCAGGAAAGCGGATTTACCTGCGCCGACGAGATGCTTTATCCGGAAAATTACCGGTATCTCTCCGACCTTCTCTCTTATGTAGCCGTAGGAGCCCGTTCTGTGGAAGATCAGCAGCACCGTCTTACTGTCAGCGGTATGGATGTGCCTGCCGGAATGAAAAATCCTACCAGCGGAGATTTCAGCGTTATGCTGAATTCTGTCATTGCAGCCCAGGCTTCTCACCGGTTCATTTACAGAAGCTGGGAAGTCGAAACAACCGGGAACCCTCTTGCCCATACTATTTTAAGAGGAGCGGTAAACAAACACGGAGAAGCGATTCCCAATTATCATTATGAAGATCTTCAGCTTCTCCTGGAAAAATATCAGGAAAAGAATCTTCTGAATCCGGCTGTGATCGTAGATACAAATCATTCCAATTCTAACAAGCAGTATAAACAGCAGGTTCGTATCGCAAAAGAGGTGCTTCACAGCCGTCTTGTAAGTCCGGAGCTTCACAGGCTTGTAAAGGGGCTGATGATCGAAAGCTATATCGAACCTGGCAATCAGAAAATCTGCGGAAATCTGATTTACGGAAAATCCATCACGGACGCCTGTCTCGGCTGGGAAGAGTCCGAGCAGCTCTTATATACCATCGCAGAAATGTGCTGACATATCATAACAGAATCCTGCTTTTCCGGCAGGATTCTTTGCCTGCGGCGTTCTCCCCGTTACGCTGCCGTATGCTTCTTATTCTTATTTTCCCGATTTTATCTTCTCGGATGCGCTTTCATATATACGTCCCGCATCTTCACAACATTGAAGCCCAGATACATCTGTGTGGATGAAATATCCGAATGGCCCAGCATTTCCTGAACGCTTTTTACATCGGCGCCGTTCTGGAGCATATGTACCGCAAAAGAATGACGCAGTGTATGCGGCGTAATGTCGCACTGGATACCAGCCGCAGCCGCGTATCCTTTCAGAATTTTCCAGAACCCCTGACGGCTCATGACACGCCCCTGGCAGTTTGTAAACAGCGCTGTCTCTTTTTTATTTTTCAAGAAAAAGTCTCTTACTTTTTCCACATATGTGGCGAGAATATCTCTGCTGACATTGCCGATGGGTATGATCCGTTCCTTGTTGGCGTCGTGGCAGATCACATATCCCATCTGGAGATTCAGATCGGATATCTTAAGATGGATCAGCTCGCTCACACGCATTCCAGTTGCATAAAGGAGCTCCAGCATCGCTCTGTCTCTCAGCCCCTTCGCGGTAGACTGATCCGGCATCCCCAGAAGCCGGTCCACTTCCTGGACTGTCAGAGTCTGCGGAAGCTTCTTTTCCACTTTCGGCGGCTTCAGATTCTCTGAAGGATCTTCCGCAATGATCCCCTGCCTCAGCAGGTACTGAAAGAAGGCGCGGATTGTGGCAATATTTCTCGAAATCGTAGCCGACGCAAAATTTTCTTCCCTCATTTTGCTCAGATAATTTTGGATATCTGTCTCACTTACGTCCTCCCACCTGCCTATTTTTTTCTTCTCAAAATATTCTTCCAGCTTTTTTAAATCCCGCTGATAGGAAATCTCTGTATTATAGGAAACATTCTTTTTACTATGCAAATATCCTATAAACTCTTCCATAAGCTCTTTCATTTCTATACTTCCTGTATACTCTTTTCTTATTGTTTTGTATTTTTCCACGTACATGAACTAAAAATCACTTGTATCATATCAGCTTTTTCGTCAAAAATCAAACTGGTTTTTTCAAAAAATTTTCAGGCTTTTCATGAGAACCTCGACCACTACAGGATTGCAGTAAGCTTCCAGAAGAATTCCCGCAAAATATACGATACCGCACAGAAACAGCCGGACAGCATACTCTGAAATTTTTTCCGGAAACAGTCCGCGGCTGTGCCAGATTTCCATAGACTGCCGGTACACCTGGTTCATCAGATAAAAGATACATGGCAGATAGATCAGGTACTGGGGAAACAAAAGCCCTGCCCCGATCAGGCCGCCCTGAAGCCCGAATTCAAGGACTGACATGGCCAGCAGGATTCCTGTCTGAAATCCCGTAAGCAGGATTCCTGTCACCGCCAGGGGAACTCCAAAAACAGAAATACCGCAAAAGGCGGCAAGAAGATAAAGGCTTCCCCGTATCTTCAGTACTTCCGCCAGATACTCATGGCCTGACGCTGTTTTCTCTGCAAAAGCCCCGATCAGGTAAAGAGAGGCCGCCGTCTTCTGACGCCACTCCATTTTCCAAAGGATATTCGGAAGCAGAATCCCCACAAGAAATCCTCCGAAAAAAATCCCTCCCGCCGGCAGTTTTCTTCTTTTATAAATTTCCCGTCTTTTTTTCATACCCTCACCCTGTACAATGTACGGGCCTGACAGAAAAAATATTCCCATAATCCTCATTATCGCTGCATCCGGATGCTCTCCACTTCTGATCAGAAGGCGTTTTTGGATACAAAAGAGCCGCGCGGATATTCCGCACGGCTCTTATATTATTTACTGATGTATGAACTTCGGCCCGTAATCAGTCCGCGACCTATTTTGCATAGTCCACAGCCCGGCTCTCACGAATGACATTAACCTTGATCTGACCCGGATATTCCAGCTCCGCCTCAATCTGCTTCGCAATATCCCTTGCCAGAATGACCATATCTGCATCCGATACATGATCCGGGATTACCATCACACGGATTTCCCTGCCTGCCTGAATAGCAAAAGACTTGTCAACGCCTTTAAATTCGTTTGTGATCTCTTCCAACTGCTGCAGACGGTTAGTGTAAGTCTCCAGAGTCTCTCTTCTCGCACCTGGCCGCGCAGCGGAAATCGCGTCTGCCGCCTGCACGATACATGCGACAAGAGATTCCGGCTCCACATCACCATGGTGAGAAGCGACTGCATTGATCACCACAGGAGATTCCTTGTACTTCTTGCAGAGATCCACTCCTATCTGGATATGCGATCCTTCTACTTCATGGTCGATAGATTTTCCTATATCATGAAGAAGACCGGCTCTTTTCGCCAACCGGACGTCTACGCCGATTTCGCCTGCCAGAATCCCGGCAAGCTGCGCTACCTCAATAGAATGTTTCAGAGCGTTCTGACCGTAACTGGAACGGAATTTCATACGTCCCAGCAGTTTCAGAAGCTCCGGATGAATACCATGAACACCAACGTCCATTGCGGCGTTTTCTCCATCCTCGCGGATCTGCGCTTCTACTTCTTTCTGCGCTTTCTCCACCATCTCTTCGATTCTTGCCGGATGGATACGTCCGTCAACGATCAGTTTTTCAAGAGCGACTCTTGCCACTTCACGCCGGATAGGATCAAAAGCGGACAGAACCACAGCTTCCGGTGTGTCGTCAATGATCAGATCCACACCTGTCAGAGTCTCCAGCGTACGGATATTACGTCCTTCACGGCCGATGATCCTTCCCTTCATCTCATCGCTGGGAAGCTGGACAACAGAAATCGTTGTTTCAGCCACATGATCTACCGCACATTTCTGGATCGCATTGACTACATACTCCTTCGCTTTCTTGTCGGCGTCTTCTTTTGCGCGGCTCTCAAGCTCTTTGTAAAGCCTCGCAACGTCCACCTTCACATCGTCTTCTACTGTTTTCAGCAGCTCGTCTTTTGCCTGTTCGGAGGTCAGACCGGAAATTCTTTCCAGTTCCTGTACTCCTTTTTGCTCAAGTTCTTCTACTTTCTTTTCTCTTTTCTGCAACTCGGCAGCCTTTGCTGTGCATTCAGCCTCACGCTTTTCTACTGCGTCCGCTTTTTTATCTACAGATTCCTCCTTTGATAAAACGCGGCGCTCGTATTTCTGCAGTTCGTTCCTGCGTTCCTTGGTTTCTTTCTCCAGTTCGTTTTTCGTTCTGAGAGATTCTTCCTTTACTTCCAACAAAGCTTCTCTTTTCTTCGTTTCAGCAGTTTTTAAAGCTTCATCTATGATGCTTCTTGCTCTGTCTTCTGCTGTGCCCACAACTTCGGCGTCTTTTTTTGCCTTGTTGTCAACAGCAACCTTGCAAGTAACTGGAACCGCAATAAGCAGTGCGACCACTACAGCGACAATTACACTAATAATTATGATTGCCACAGGAGCACCTCCTTATTTAGTTTTCATTGTACAATTACAACAATACAAGTTTAGCTGTTTTTGATAATTCTGTCAAGTTTTTCTATACTTTTTATTATCATTATTTTCTGCTGAAACTCTGATCTCCAGTTCCTCCATAACAGAGGAGATATCCTCCCACCGGAAACCTCTTCTCACAAGATATCCGTATAATCTGCGCATCTGTTTTTCATCCAGCTCTGATCCCGACATGTATTTTTTCTCCACAGTGGAACGGAGCAGTTCCCTCTCATCCGGCTGTTCCAGGGAAAACACTGTCTCCCAGGACTTTTCCGCAGTTTCCCGGGCAACGCCTTTCTGATATAATTCCTGGAAAATGCGCTGCCGGCTTTTTTCGTGGATACGGGAAAAGATATAATTTTCCGCATATCTCTGATCATTGATATATCCGTACTCCTTCATACAGGCGACCGCGTCTTCCGCGGCCTCTGCGGAAAAACCGGACTGCGTCAGTTTTTCTCTCAGACCTTTTTCCGTACGGTCCATCCTCTCCAGCAGCCGCATCGCTTTTTTTCTGGCCTGTCTCTTTTCTTCCCGGATGTCTGAATCTGTCGTCATCGCTTCACCTCATCAGGATTCCTCTGTCTCCTGCTGTTCGGGTTCTGTTTCTTCCCGGCTTAACGGCTCGGCTGCGGATACATCCTGCGCCTCCTCTTCCGGAAGCAGGTGGTAATGGATTCTCACCTTTTTTTCAATTTCACTGCAGACTTCAGGATGATCCTTCAGGTATATTTTCACATTTTCGCGTCCCTGCCCGATCTTCTCCCCATTATAGGAATACCAGGCGCCGCTTTTATTTACCACGGAGCAGTCTGCCGCAAGATCGAGGATTTCTCCTTCTCTGGAGATCCCCGTTCCGAACATAATATCGAATTCCGCCTGTTTAAAAGGCGGCGCCACCTTATTCTTGACAACCTTTACCTTGGTATGGCTTCCGACGATATCTCCGCCCTGTTTGAGGGTTTCACCTTTTCTTACATCCAGCCTTACAGACGCATAAAATTTCAAAGCCCGGCCTCCTGTAGTGGTTTCCGGATTTCCGAACATAACGCCTACCTTCTCACGGAGCTGGTTGATAAAGATCACCACGCAGTTGGATCTGCTGATCACCGCAGTAAGCTTCCGCAGGGCCTGGGACATCAGCCGGGCGTGAAGACCCACATGGCTGTCTCCCATATCGCCTTCAATCTCCGCCTTTGGCACAAGAGCCGCAACAGAGTCTACGATCACAATATCCACCGCGCCGGAACGCACCATCGTCTCTGTGATCTCCAGCGCCTGCTCTCCATTATCCGGCTGGGAAATATAGAGATTGTCTATATCCACGCCTATATGCTTGGCATATACCGGATCAAGCGCATGTTCCGCGTCGATAAAGCCGGCGATCCCGCCCCGCTTCTGCACTTCCGCAACCATATGTAAAGCTACTGTGGTCTTACCGCTGGATTCCGGGCCATAGATTTCCACAATTCTTCCCTTGGGAATACCGCCTACTCCAAGGGCGATATCCAGTCCCAGAGAACCTGTAGGAACTGTTTCCACCTGCATATGAGCTCCGGATTCCCCCAGCTTCATAACAGATCCTTTCCCATACTGCTTCTCGATATGGCTCAGCGCTGCGTCCAGAGCTTTCTGTTTGTCTTCATTTAACATATTACTGTTTCTCCTTTATTTATTTTCTAAGCTTTTCCAAACCTATGTTCGTGTTTTCTTCTTACATGCTATTATACTTTTCCCCGCATGTCAAGCAAAAAATTTCGACGTCTTTCTTCCTTCCCGGAGTCTCTCTGACAAAAATTTTCCCCCGCCGGAGAACGCCTGCGTCAGTATACAGAAAAAGAGCTCCTGCGCCGGCCCTGTCTGAAGGTACCCTGCAGAAGCTCTTTTTTTACATTTTTTATCAGCCCTGGCTTAATATAGAACGCACATGATCCACTTCTTCCCTTGTGGCCCTGGCGGCAGGCACGTAATATCCCTTTGCCCGGGCAATGTTGTAAATCTCTTCCTGAGACATTTCGCACTGATTGCGGATCTGTTTCAGCGTCTGTTTTAACTGCGGATTTTCGGTCTGAGGGATCATTTCGCCATAACGTACCAGTTCACCGTTGATCCCTGCCAGCGTATCTGCGACCATTGTTTTTTCATTCATCATCTGACACCTCCTACTGTAAAAACTGCATTAACTGCTGCTTCGTCTGCTGGGCAGACTGCGCGGACTTCTGGAAGAACTGTTTTACTTCCATATCCTGTGTTTTTTCTGCATAATCCTGCATTTTACAATGTGTGGTATCAAAACCTCCGATCAGATGCCGCAGATTCTGTAAATCCAGTTCCGATATTTCTGTCATTGATACTACCTCCTCATTCTTTTATGATAGATAGTATCTCAAAAAATCAGGAATCTATTCATTCACCGATCAGCCAGTTGTACATCTCCTCATACTGCCTTGCGGAATTGTTCCAGGAGAAATCCGCCGCCATGGCGCGATCCACCATCTTGTTCCACTCCCGCTTGTTGTCATAGAATACACGCTCGGCATTCCTGATAGTCGCCAGCATCTCATGAGCGTTGTAATTTCTGAAGCTGAATCCTGTGCCTGTTCCCTCGAATTCGTTATATGGCTCCACCGTATCTTTCAGACCGCCGGTTTCGCGCACGATAGGCAGCGTGCCGTAGCGGAGACTCATAAGCTGGCTGAGGCCGCAGGGCTCGAACAGCGACGGCATCAGGAAAGCGTCGGACGCCGCATAGATCCTGTGGGACAGCGGTTCGTCATAATAAATCTGAGCGGACACTTTTCCATGATATTTCCAGTCAAAGTGACGGAACATGTTTTCATAGCGCTCGTCCCCTGTTCCAAGCACGATAATCTGCACTGCATCCTGGCACAATTCGTCCATAACATAGGCGATCAGGTCAAATCCCTTCTGGTCAGTCAGACGGGAAACGATGCCGATAAGCATTGCTTTCGGATCTTCGTTAAGCCCGAAATCTCTCTGAAGCTGGAGTTTATTTTTTACCTTTTCCTTGCGGAAAGTCTTGGCGTTATATGTCTTGGTGATGTACTGGTCTGTCTCCGGATTGAATACGTCGTAGTCAATTCCGTTGACGATTCCTCTCAGGCTGTTGGAACGTGCCTGAAGAAGACCTTCCAGACGTTCGCCGTAGAACGGGGTTTTGATTTCCTCCGCATATGTTTTGCTCACTGTAGTCACAGCGTCTGCAAAGACGATTCCTCCTTTCAGGAAGTTGGCGTCTTTGTATGCTTCCAGTTTATCCGGAGCAAAATAGTAGTCGGAAAGTCCCGTAATAGCCTTTACTGTCTTCACATCCCATACGCCCTGGAATTTCAGGTTGTGGATCGTCATAATTGTTTTTATATTCCAGAAAAACTCATTCTGCTGGAAAGTATCGTGAAGATATACCGGTACAAGTCCTGTCTGCCAGTCATGGCAGTGGATAATGTCCGGACGGAATCCGATCACCGGAAGCACAGAAAGCACAGCTTTGGAGAAGAAAGCAAATTTCTCCAGATCCCAGGGCGCGCTGTCATAAGGCTTCGGACCGCTGAAATAGTATTCATTGTCGATAAAGTAGAACTGGATTCCGTCATATTCCATCTGCATGATCCCGACATAACAGTTCTTATATCCCAGATCCATATAGAAATGAGTGATGTACTGCATCTTGTCTTTCCATTCCTGTTTCATGCAGGCGTATTTCGGAAGAATGACGCGAATATCAAAATAACGCTTGTCAAAGCATTTCGGCAGCGCCCCCGCTACGTCTGCCAGCCCTCCGGTTTTAATAAACGGTACTGCCTCTGAGGTTGCGAATAATATCTTTTTCATCTGTAAATACCCCTCCTTGGTAACTTCTGCATGTGTTTATTATAACCTAAAACAATCTTATTGGAAAGAGTGATTTTTGTATTCCAGACGTATCTTATCAGCGATCAGGGCAATAAATTCTGAATTTGTCGGTTTTCCCTTTCCGGTACTGACTGTATATCCGAAAAGCGCGTCTATGGTGTCCATCTTCCCCCGGCTCCATGCCACCTCAATGGCATGGCGGATGGCTCTCTCTACCCGGCTTGGAGAAGTCTGATGCTTCTTCGCTATTGTCGGATACAGGATTTTTGTAATAGAATTCAGCATTTCCATATCGTTCACCGACAGAATGATCGCGTCCCGGAGATACTGATATCCCTTAATATGGGCCGGCACGCCGATTTCATGGATCACATTTGTAACATCGGTTTCCAGATTATGAGCGCCGTAAACCGCCGTATCTTCCTTTATAGCCTGACGGATCGGTTCTCTGTTCCTTCTCTCTCCCGAACGCCGCAGATTTTTGATTCTATTTAAAAGCACCTGATTGTCAAAGGGCTTCAGCATATAATATTCAGCTCCCAGGTTAAAAGCGTCTTCTGTGATACGTTCCTGTCCTACAGCGGATACGACAATAAAAGAAGGCGTTTTTTTCACCGTATGGTCATGGTTAAACTTCTCCATTACTGTAAGGCCGTCCATTTTCGGCATGATAATATCCAGGATCACCACATCCGGCTCTTTTTCACGGATAATACTACAGATTTCTTCTCCATTGTGCGCTTTACCGACCAGTGTCAGGTCTTTATCCTCATCGATCATACGACCAAGTATCTCCAGCATTTTCTCATTATCATCTGCAATCGCCACATTTAATTTTTCCATGAGGCCAGTCTCCTCCTAACTTCTAAATCCGAACCTTCGGTACTTTTGTCAGATTATTGGCCCAGGGCGCCCCTCGAATCACCCGGACTGCTATGTACAAAATAACGGGCCCGTTCGTTCTCCTCTTGCACATCAAGGTTATTATAGAAGAAAGAGAAGCGCGAAATCAAGCCGAAAGTGGCTGAAATACCGGATTTTCGTTCGTTCACTTTCGAGCTTTTCGGACATTGTTTTCTCTCCCGATTTCTTATTTTTCGAGAAATTACACCCCTGTTTTTTCTTTTCCCGCAGCAGATTTTTCCATTTTCCGCCATAACTTTTCGCAGAAAGAAACAGGCCGCTCCCCAACCTGCTGTAAACAGCGGTTTTGAAGCGTTCCTGTCCCGCTTTGGCCTTATCCTTATTTTCCGCTTTTATTCCACAAATCCTGCGCGACGTATTTTTACAAAAGTTCTGTGCTAATCCGTCATATTTTCCAGCATCGTCTCCGCAAAAATGCCGTAGCCGCTTGTAGAATCCTGAACGAATACGTGAGTAACTGCTCCGGCAAATTTCCCGTTCTGGATCACAGGGCTGCCGCTCATTCCCTGGACAATGCCTCCGGTCAGCTCCAGAAGTTCCGGATCCGTCACCTGTATCACAAAGCTTTTGTTCGTGTCCTCATGGTTCATATCGATCCTTGTGATCTCAGCTTCATATTCTTTTACTTCTCCGTCCACGCAGCAGAGAACGGACGCCGGTCCTGTCTTTAGTTCCTGTTTATAGGCGACTTCCATTTTTCTCAGTGAAATGGCTTCATCTCCACCGGAAATTTTTCCATAAATCCCGTTTTTACTGTTCCCTGTAATACTTCCCAGAATCCTTCCCGGTTCATAACGGATCAGTCCCGCAAGCTCTCCGGGATTCCCGCTGCTTCCCTTCTGGATTCCAAGAATTTCCGCCTGGTACAAAGCCCCTGTGCTGATATTCAGAAGATCCCCTGTATCCACATCGCTGATCCCATGCCCCAGGGCTCCGTAGTTCCCATGACTGTCTACAAATGTCAGCGTTCCGATTCCCTGTGTATTGTCCCTGACCCAGATACCCAGTTTATACTCTCCGGATGTATCCTGGACAGGAGTCAGCGACACCGGGATCGTTTCTCCGTCGCGGACGATCTCCAGCGTAACATCCTGACCGTCCAGAAGATCCAGATCTTCTATCAGTTCTTTTTTATTTGACACCTTTTGCTGGTTGAAAGTTACAATATAATCCCCCGGCTTTACAATATTTTTTGCCGGCTCCTGTGTTTTCCCATCCTTAGACGTGATTTCTCCTGTATCTATGATCAGCACCCCTTCTGTTTCCATGTAGATTCCCACTGTATTTCCGCTGACAAACACTGAGGAGCCGTCCGTGGGCGTTACTTTGATCTCTTTAAAAGGAATAAACCCCAGAAGGCGGCAGGGAAGCAGATAACCGCCCCCGCCGGAAACGGCAACCGCATCGTCAAAAGTCAGAAACGAAGAATCAAGAAGCTTCTGCACCTGATCCTCACTGCCTTTTGACACACGGATCTCATCAGGAACCTTACGGTCCATATAGCGGTAACCCAGCCAGCACATAGCCAGTATGTCCAGACAAAGGCACCACAATAAAAACCTTCGGTATTTCCTTCTTATGTCCATTCTGCCACATCCTTTCATCATCAGTTCAAGAAAAAAGAGAGGATCATCTCTCCTGGATCATCCTCTCTTATTATGTGGTGAACAGACTTATTTCAGTCTTGTATTTTTATGTACCTGTGCCAATTCTTTCATTTCTTTCGCGTTCTGGAATACAGCCTCCGTAATCTCCGCTCCTCCTAAAAGCCTTGCCAGTTCGCGGACAGAGTCCTCTCCTTCAAGAGGATGGATCTCTGTAATCGTCTCCATTCCCTTCTGATGTTTTTCAATCTCAAAATGCGTATCCGCCATAGCCGCGATCTGCGGAAGGTGAGTGATGCAGAGAACCTGATGGCTTTTCCCGATCACCGCCATTTTTTCGGATACTTTCTGAGCGGTACGTCCGCTGATACCGGTGTCTATCTCGTCAAAGATCAGCGTCTCTATCTGATCCCGGTCCGCCAGGATCGCTTTCAGGGCCAGCATAATCCTGGAAAGCTCTCCGCCGGAAACGATTTTTCCCAGAGGCTTCACATCCTCTCCCGGATTCGTCGAAATTTCATATTCGATATCATCATACCCATTGTCGGTAAATTCTTTTTTCTTTTGGAAGCTGATACGGAATTTCACATCCAGAAAATTCAGATCCCGGAGGCCTTCCAGAATTTTTTCTGATAAAGCGCTGCTATATTCTTTCCGGATTTCAGATAAATCATACGAATACTTTTCAAGCTCTTTCCTGGTCTTTTCCAGATTTTGCCGCGCTTCATGGAAACGTTCTTCAAATTTTTCAAGATCTTCCAGCTTTTTCTGCTGTTTTTTCTGATACGCCAGTATATCTTCTATGGTTCTTCCGTATTTTGCCTTTAATCCGTTCAGAAGGTCCAGCCGCTTCTCTGTTTCGTAAAAGGCTTCGTCGTCAAAAGTCATTTCCTCCACATAGGAAGAAAGCTCCCTGTTAAAATCATTCAAAAGAGAATCTATCTCCTGGATGGAATTTTCCATTGTCTCAAGCTGCTGGTCATATTCCGCCACTCTGGACAGCTCTTTTACCGCCGTGCCTACGGATTCCCCCGCTCCCTGTCCGGAGTCGTATCCCGTCAGGGAACGGACTGTCTGCAGAGTTTCCAGGATCAGTCTGCCGTTGCTGAGTTTTCTGTACTGTTTTTCCAGCTCCTCATCCTCTCCCGGCATCAGCCGGGCGCTTTCGATTTCACCCAGCTCAAATTCCAGAAAAGCTTTTTCCCGGTTCCTCTGTTCCTCGTCAATGTCCAGATCTTTCAGTGTCTTCACACATTTCCTGTATGAGCTGTAAGCCTCTTTTACTTTTTCTTTCACCGGGTCGATCTTCTCTTTTCCATAAGCGTCCAGGATCTCGAGCTGTTTGTCCGCATAAAGCAGAGACTGGTGTTCGTGTTGTCCGTGAATATCCAGAAGGCAGGAAGCGGCGGCTTTCATCTGCCCCACCGTACATGTCTCTCCATTGATTTTGCTGATGCTGCGTCCGTTAAGGATTTTTCTGGACAGAAGCACCTGCCCGTCCTCCGGATAAATCCCGAGAGCCTCGAGGGCTTCACGGGCCGTTTTATTTTCCACCTGAAACAGGAGCTCCACCAAAGCATAGGAAGCTCCCGCCCGTATCATATCTTTTGCGATCCTGCCCCCGAGGATCAGTTGCATGGAACCCAGAAGGATGGACTTTCCCGCCCCGGTCTCACCGGTCAGGATGTTCAGCCCGGGTCCGAATTCCACTTCAATATCCTCGATCAGAGCAAGATTTTTCACATGAAGATGAAGTAACATTTTTTCTCCTTTTGCCCGTGGTTAATGCAGAATACTTTTCAGACGTCTGACTGCAGACGCGGCCTGCTCCGTATTTCTTGCCGCGCACATCACTGTATCGTCTCCCGCGATGCTTCCCAGGATCTCCTCCCATTTCAGAGCGTCCAGGGCAGCCGCCACTCCCATGGCCATACCCGGAACTGTATGGATCACTATAATATTCTGTCCCTGGTCAATAGACATCAGAGCGTCGTGAAGCACTCTTGTATACTTGTCTCCCAGCTCCTCCGGAAACTCTTTCAGGATCGCGTAGTGGGACTTTCCGTCCCTTCCCGCCACCTTTGTCATTTTCAGCGCCCGGATGTCTCTGGAAACAGTAGCCTGGGTCACACGGAAACCGGCTTCATTAAGCCTTGCCGCCAGTTCCTCCTGGGTATCGATTTCATATTTCTGGATCAGTTCTTTTATTTTTTCGTGTCTCGCTACCTTCACAGTATAACCTCCAGCCTCCTAATTATTTCCCATTTTCTGGCGCAGGATCTCCACAAAGCTTAAATGATTCAGCTTAAGGATCCTGCTGCTGACAGAAGCCTTCTGAATGACGATCCTGTCCCCCGTCACCATGGGGACTACCGTATCTCCGTCAAAGGACGCCAGGCCTTTTTCTGTATCCTGACGGCGGCCCTCCCCTAGCTCCACTGTGATCACATCCTCAGCCGGGAAGATAATACTTCTTGTATTCAGGGTATGGGGCGCGATAGGCGTCATCAGAGTCATTGCCGCATTGGGAGACACGATAGGGCCTCCGCAGGAAAGGCTGTAGCCTGTAGAGCCGGTGGGCGTCGCTATGATGATCCCGTCGGCGTTATAAGAATTCAAATATTCATTATTAACATAATTATTAAAGCGGACTACCCTCAGAGATCCTTCCCGGCTGATCACAATATCGTTTAACGCAACATCTCTCCCGATCATCTGGTCTCCCCGGTAAACAGTTCCCAGGAGCATCATCCTGTCTTCTATCTCGTAATCGTCACTGATCAGTTGATCCAGGGCTGAACGGATAGAATTTTTATCTACTTCAGCCAGAAAGCCCAGCGTTCCAAGATTCATCCCCAGCATGGGGATTTCTCTATGTACTACGTCTCTGGCCGCCTGGAGGAGCGTCCCGTCGCCGCCCAGAACAAGGATGCACTGCGTTCCCTCCGGTATCATATCCGGGTCGGTATAATGGAAACTTCCCTCCTGTTTTCTCTCCGCCGGCTGTACTTTGCACTGTTTTCCGCGTTTTTTCAGGTAAGCCTCGATCTCTCCTGTAATCTCCAGGTTTTTATCTTTGGCTGTATTTGTGATAATATAAAACTTGTCCATCTCCGTCTTCCTCAATCCAGTTGCTCATGCGCTTCCCGCACCACTGTCTCCGGCGTAGTCTCCAGCCGGGCAACGATCTTCTCCCCTTCCGGGCGTTTTTTCAGATGAAGAAGATACTCGATATTGCCCTCCGGTCCTTTGATCGGAGAAAAAGAAAGATGACAGGGTTCAAGGGCGACAGTCTCCGCATAGGAAATCACTTTCTCGATTACTTCCAGATGTACAGAGGGATCTCTCACGACTCCCTTTTTTCCGACTTTTTCTCTGCCCGCCTCAAACTGCGGCTTGATCAGACAGACGATCTCTCCCTCGTCTGTGAGAAGATTTCTTACAGGAAGAAGTACCTTTGTAAGAGAAATAAACGATACGTCAATGGAAGAAAAATCCGCCGGACTCTCCAGATGCTCCGGAAGAACATAACGGATATTTGTTTTTTCCATACAGACAACCCTGGGATCATTCCTCAGTTTCCAGTCAAGCTGGCCGTATCCCACGTCGATAGAGTATACCCTGACGGCCCCGTTCTGGAGCATACAGTCAGTGAATCCTCCTGTGGAGGCGCCTACGTCCATGCAGATTTTTCCTTCCAGAGCCACGTCAAAGTTTTTCATTGCTTTTTCCAGTTTCAGGCCGCCTCTGCTCACATAGGGAAGAGTATTGCCCCGGATCTCAATATTCGCCGTTTCCGGGAACATAGTTCCCGCTTTTTCTTCTTTTTGTCCGTTTACATAAACATTTCCGGACATGATATATGCTTTCGCTTTTTCCCGGGAGGGCGCAAGCGCCCTCTCCGTCATCAGAATATCCAGTCGTTTCTTCATTCCTGTTCCTCGTACTCCTCGATGGCACAGAGAATATCAGGCGCGGACAGGCCGATCTTCGCCCGCAGGCTGTCAATTTCTCCATGCTCCACAAACCGGTTCCAGATCGCAATGGGAAGCACTCTCGCTTCCGGATGGCACGCTTCCATGTAAGCCGCCACATGCTCTCCGAATCCGCCGTTTTTTACATTTTCTTCCACCGTCACAAAAAGGCGGTGATCCTTTGCCAGCTCATCCAGAAGGACGGTATCCAGAGGTTTTACAAATCTTGCATTGACAAAGGTGGGATTTTCTCCCCGTTCTTTAAGCGCATGATAAACCTCTTCGCAGACTGCGGTCATACTGCCTGCGGAAAGGATCGCCGTCTTTTCTCCCCTGTAAAGGATTTCGCTTTTTCCATACTGAATGGGGGCGTTAAATTCCTTCAGGCCCTGATAAGCGCAGCCTTTGGGGTAGCGGATGGCGCAGGGGCCTGAGGCAGAAACGGCAAATTCCAGCATTTTTTCCAGCTCCCACTGATTTTTCGGCGCCATTACCGTCATATTCGGCATCATCGTCAGATATGACAGGTCAAAGCATCCGTGATGGGTTTCTCCGTCCGCCCCCACCAGTCCCGCTCTGTCAACGGCAAAGATCACATGAAGGTTCTGCATACATACGTCCTGAAGAATCTGGTCTACCGCTCTCTGCAGAAACGAAGAATAAATAGCTACTACAGGTATCATCCCGCCCAGAGCCAGCCCGGCGGCAAAGGTAACCGCATGTTCTTCCGCAATGCCAACATCAAAGAACCGTTCCGGATACAGCTTTCCGAACTGTTTCAGCCCTGTTCCCTCCGGCATGGCCGCCGTGATCCCAACCAGCCTTTTCTGCTGTCCGCCTATCTTTTTCATAGTATTGGAAAAAACCTCCGTGTAGGAGGGGCCTTTCTTTGAAGAAAGCTGTTTCCCTGTCTGTATATCAAAGGGGCCCGTTCCATGAAAGCGGTCGGGATGCCGACTTGCCGGCAGATATCCCCGTCCTTTTTCGGTAAGCACATGGACGATCACCGGGCCTTCCACTCTTTTTGCTTCATTGAAAAGCTTCATCATCTGGCGCATATTGTGCCCGTCCACCGGACCCAGATAGGTAAGCCCCATATTTTCAAACAACATTCCCGGAATAATAAGCTGCTTGATACTGCTCTTTGTCTTCCGTACTGTATCTACCAGGGCGGTTCCCACTCTGGGAACTTTTTTAAGCGTCTTTGTCACACTGAGTTTCATTCCCGTATAGGCCTCCGCTGTCCGCAAAGCGCTTAAATAGGAAGACATTCCTCCAACGTTTCTGGATATGGACATATTGTTGTCATTGAGGATGATAATAAAGTTTGTTTTCAGCTCCGCCGCATTATTCAAAGCTTCATAAGCCATTCCTCCGGTAAGGGCGCCGTCCCCGATCACAGAAACCACATAATAATCCTCCCCGGAGAGATCTCTCGCTCTTACATAGCCCAGCCCGGCCGAAATGGAATTTGAACTGTGGCCTGTATCAAAAGCATCGCAGTCGCTTTCCTTTCTCTTTGGGAAACCGCTCATTCCGCCCTCCATGCGGAGTCTTTCAAAACCGTCCTTTCTTCCTGTAAGGATTTTGTGGGTGTATGCCTGATGCCCTACGTCCCAGATGATCTTGTCCTTTGGAAGTTCCAGTACGTTGTGAAGAGCCATAGTCAGTTCCACCGTTCCCAGATTTGAAGAAAGATGGCCTCCTGTACGGCTTACAGATTCTATCAGGAAATCTCTGATCTCCTGAGCCAGAGCCGGAAAATCCGCCAGAGCGATCTTATGAATATCGTTTGGTTTTTTTATCTTTTCCAACATCCTTCGTGTCCTTCTTTCACTTCCTGCGGCTGACCATTTCCTGAATCAGGGCCGTCAGGAATTCATTTTTTTTGTTTAGTCCTGCAAGAACCGACAAGGCTTTTTCCGAAAGTCCGGCCACCTGCCGGGATGCTTCCTCTACGCCGAAAAGTGTCACATAAGTAACTTTGTTGTTTTTCTCATCGCTGTGGACAGGCTTTCCAAGCTCCTGGCTGCTTCCTGTCACGTCAAGGATATCGTCCCGGATCTGGAAAGCCAGCCCGATATTAAGGGCAGCCTCTTCTACAGCGGCAATCTCCTCTTCGCCCGCTCCTGCCAGAACCGCTCCCGTCATCATGGATGCTTCGATAAGAGCGGATGTTTTGTGCTGGTAGATATAGTCCAGCATATCCTTTGTTATGGGTTTGCCGTCATTTTCCACATCAACGCTCTGTCCGCCCAGCATTCCGTAAATTCCCGTCTTTTTCGCCATGATCTCTACTGCCCGGACGACGCGTTCATCTCCCGGAGCCATGGCAAAGGCCCGGAACATCGTCTCATAGGCATAATTCAAAAGACAGGCTCCGCTTAATACTCCCATAGCCTCTCCATAAACCTTATGAGTAGTGAGACGGCCCCGCCGATAATCGTCGTTATCGATAGCCGGCAGATCGTCATGGATCAAAGAATGGGTATGGATCATTTCAATAGCCGCCATAAAAGGCTCCGCAAGCCTTTCATCCCCGCCGAAAAGGCGGCAGGTTTCCAGAAGGAGAATAGGGCGCAGTCTTTTTCCTCCTGCGCACATGCTGTAATTCATAGCCTCCGCCATAGTCCTGGCAAAGCCTTCCTCTTTGGGAAGCCAGCGGCGGATAACTTCCTCCGCCTTCTCTGTTCTTTTATTCAGTTCTTCCTTAAAATTCCCGTAATGTTCCATCTTCATCCATCTGGAGCATCTTTTTTTCTACTGTGTCCAGTTTTTCGTTACAGTATTTCAAAAGCTCCATTCCTTTTTTATAAAAACGAAAAGAATCTTCCAGGGAAGTAGCGCTGTCCTCCAGCCTTTCTGCCAGAATATCCAGCTCCTTAAATACCTGGTCCAGCGTCATTTCTTCCTGCCCGTCCTTTTCCTGTCTGTTTGTATCTGTCATATATTCCAGTTTTCCTTCCTGCATCCGGAAACCTCCGCTTCGATCACCCCGTCTGTTACAGAAATCTCAAGCCGTTGGCCTGAAGACGCCTGGGAAATTTTTGTAACGGCCCGTCCCTCCTCATCTGAGACAAAAGCATATCCCCGGTTCAGCTTGGAAAGAGGAGAAAGCCCCTTATACCGTTCCAGATAAATCCCCAGCGCATGTCTATATTGCTGAATCTTCTGCTCCATAGCGTCTCTGAACTCCTGTTCCAGAAGACGCATTCTCTCTCTGTTTTCCCGCAGGCGGCTTTCCGGGCCCAGGTACTGGAGCCGTACCTGATACTGTCCCAGTTTCGCCTCGTAAAGCTCCAGCTTTCCCTTCATTCCCCGCCGCATCCTGTCACGGTAATTCCAGATGGTTTCCAGTGTGTTCTTCAAATTATCTACCGCAAGCTCCGCCGCCGCAGAGGGGGTTGGAGCCCGCAGATCTGCAACAAAATCTGTTATAGTAAAATCCGTCTCATGCCCCACAGCCGAAATTACAGGAGTTCTGCACTCAAAAACAGCCCTTGCCACCTTTTCTTCGTTAAACGCCCACAGATCTTCAATAGAACCGCCGCCCCGGCCTACTATGATCACATCTACTCCCGCCTGATCCAGCATATGGATTCCTTTGACAATGCTGTCCGCAGCCCCCTCGCCCTGCACCAGGGCAGGATAAAGAATAATCTGCAGATAAGGATTCCTTCTTAAAGAAATGTTGCGGATATCCTGTACCGCCGCACCGGAGGGCGCCGTCACCACTCCCAGCCGTCTGATATATTTCGGTATGGGTTGCTTATACTCCTGAGCGAACATCCCCATCTCTTCCAGTTCTGTTTTCAGAGCCAGGAAACGTTCATAAAGCGCGCCCGCTCCCTCAAGAGTTATCTCTCTGGCATAAAGCTGATAACGGCCGTCTCTTTCGTAAACATCTACTGTCCCCCCGACTACCACCTTGTCGCCGTCCTTCATGGAAAAGGCGAGTCCCCGGCGGTGTCCTGCGAACATCACACAGGAAAGGAGGCCAGTTTCATCCTTTAATGAAAAATAAATGTGCCCGCTTGGATGATATTTACAGTTGGAAACCTCACCCTTGACATAGATCTTTTTCAGAACGAAATCCTGCACAAACATATTTTTTACATAGCGGTTTACCTGGCCTACGGAATAAATTGTTTTCATATTCAGTTCTTGCTTTCCTCTGATTCCTTATCCGGCGTATTTTTCTTTGAACGGATGATGATTTTCGCCTGATGTGAAGGACGGCGCGGTTTATGGATCTCGCCGGAATCCTTCTTTCCGCTGGCGATTTTTCCGAGGATTCCGTTTACAAAAGATCCGGAATCTTCTCCGCCAAACCTTTTGGCCAGTTCCACAGCCTCATTGATCGCCACTCCTGTGGGAATATCCTCGTCAAATTTCATCTCATATACGGCAAGCCGCAGCGCGGTAAGGTCTACCCTGCTCATTCTGGAAGTTTTCCAGCCCTGGCTGTATTCGTTCAGCTCCCCGTCGATCTCGTCCAGATGCTCCAGGATTCCTTCGTATTTTTTCTGCATAGAAGCCTGGTCTTCCCCGGAGAGTTCTCCCAGGCCCTCAAAATAGAGGGAAAGCTGCTCCGGCATATCCCCCTCTGAATTAAACTGTGTCATGAAGAGCAGTTTAAAAATATGTTCTCTCTGTTCCCTTCTTCGCATGTTTCCTCCTAATATAGAAAAAAGGAAAGGGTTACTTTCCTTTTTCATTCTCCATATCCACGCCTGCAATACGAATGTTCACATCCGCCACCTCCAGGCCCGTCATGTTCTCAATGGATGTTTTTACTTTTTCCTGAACCTTTTTGCTGACGTCCAGCACGTTTTTGCCAAATTCAATGTTCAGCGTCAGATCCACAGTACAAACACCTTCCAGAACTGTGACTTTCACTCCCTTGGACAAATTCTTCATTCCAAGTTTGCTTACCAGCTCATTGGTGATATTTCCGCCCATGGAGGCAACACCCTCGACATCAGTAGCCGCAAGCGCCGCAATGATCGTCACAACTTCGTCCGCAATCTTCACTTCACCGATGCCGCCTACATCCTGCAGCTTATAGGTTGTTCTCTTTTCTGCCATTTTCACTCCTCCTAAGGATTCACGAATCTGATATTTCTTTCAATATGCTTATTATATCAAAGTCACTGCAAAAATAAAAGGCTTATTTACTGAATTCTGTCAGCACCAGATCCGGATTCCTGTCTTCGGTCATACCTACGCTCCATGCGTTTACAAAGAGCAGGAGCGGATTGCCCTTCAGATCCGTCACCTTTTTCATATCCGAGGTTCCGGTGATCTTCGCCACGTCTACTTCGTCTTTATTGGCGATCCATCTGATGTGTTCATAAGGCAGGTTCTCCAGGCGGATCTCCACATTGTATTCATTTTCCAGACGGTATTTCAGCACGTCAAACTGAAGGACGCCTACCACTCCTACAATGATCTCTTCCATACCTGTGTTAAATTCCTGAAAGATCTGGATAGCGCCCTCCTGAGCGATCTGGTTGATTCCCTTTACAAACTGCTTCCTCTTCATTGTGTCAAGCTGGCGCACTCTCGCGAAATGCTCCGGCGCAAAAGTGGGAATCCCCTCAAAGGCAAACTTCTTTCCCGGAACGCAGATGGTGTCTCCAATGGAAAAAATTCCCGGATCGAAAACGCCGATAATATCTCCGGCATATGCCTCGTCCACTACATGACGGCTTTCCGCCATCATCTGCTGAGGCTGAAGAAGACGCATCTTCTTATCGCCCTGCACATGGTAGACCTCCTGGGAAGCGTCAAATTTTCCGGAGCAGATCCGCATGAAAGCGATCCTGTCGCGGTGGGCCTTATTCATATTTGCCTGGATCTTAAAGACAAAAGCAGAAAAATCATCCGACATGGGATCGATCTCCCCTGCGTCGGACATACGCGGAAGCGGAGAGGTCGTCATTGCCAGGAAATGCTCAAGAAAAGTCTCCACACCGAAGTTGGTCAGAGCGGAGCCAAAAAATACAGGAGTCATATTTCCTCTGCTTACCTGCTCCTGATCGAAATCCACGCTTGCGCCGTCCAGAAGCTCGATTTCCTCCAGAAGCTGCTCCCTCTGTTCTTCATCCACAATTTCACTCAGACGTGGATCATCTATGGCGATTTCCTCAATCTGGCCTTCTTTCGTACCTTTCTGGGTGTCAGAGAAAATCAGCACCTTCCTGGTATTTCTGTCGTAAACTCCGCGGAATTTCTTGCCTGATCCAATGGGCCAGTTTACCGGACAGGTAGCGATCCCCAGCTCCTTTTCTATTTCGTCCAGAAGGTCAAAAGTATCGTTGGCGTCTCTGTCCAGCTTGTTGATAAAGGTAAAAATCGGAATATGGCGCATGACGCAGACCTTAAACAGCTTCCTGGTCTGGGCCTCCACGCCTTTGCTGGCGTCGATGACCATAACGGCGGAGTCCGCCGCCATCAGGGTACGGTAGGTATCCTCCGAGAAATCCTGATGTCCCGGAGTATCCAGAATATTGATACAGTACCCCTCGTAATGGAACTGAAGCACAGATGAGGTGACAGAGATACCTCTCTCTTTTTCTATTTCCATCCAGTCCGACACCGCATGACGGGCAGTCGCCTTTCCTTTTACGCTTCCGGCCAGATTAATGGCGCCTCCATAGAGAAGGAACTTCTCTGTCAGAGTAGTCTTTCCTGCGTCCGGGTGGGAAATGATGGCAAAAGTTCTTCTTTTTTCTATTTCTTTCGCATACTTAGACACGTTTGGCCTCCTATACTATCTGATTTCCAATAAGTTTTCCAACTTGATATTCTAGTATAAGCCAAGCCGCACTGTCAAGGAATTTTCTCCCTTCTCTTTCCTGAAAACTTCATTTCTCAGTCATAGATCCCCTCTGTCTCGATCACATAGTCATCTGAAGTTTCTTCGGAATCTGAAACCTCATCCTCATAAACAATCTCCCCGTCTGTTTCCGCCTCCCCGGAAGTCTCCTCAGCCGCTTTGGCTTCATCCGCAGCCTCCTCATAGATTTCTCCTTCGGCCGCCGTCTCTTCCGTTCCCGCATCCTCCGCCTGCGCGGACGTTTCTTCCCCTTCATTTAACGGCGTGATCACAATATTTTCCGCCGCGATCCCTGTTTTTCTCTTTACAATATCCTCGATCTGGGCTCTCCTGGCGTCGTCCAGCTCACTGTCCGGCACTACGATATCCGCCGTTTCTCCTGTAAGATTTACCACCACATTTTCAAAGCCTTTTGCTTCCAGAAGCATCTCCGCCGCTGATTCTTTTTCCGAGGTTTCCGTCATTGCCACCATAGTGTTGACCGCCTCCTGCTTCTGGTCGTCGCCGATATCCGTACTATTGATGATTTCCTGAAGATCCGCTTTATTCTGGGATCTCACCTGCTCCCTGGAAATTTTTGCCTGGGCGGCAAAGTCAGAAGCTCCCGTAAGTACGGCCTCCCCGGGAGTTCCTGTTTCATCTGCTTCCTCCTCCCCGGCGCCATCCGCCCCGTTCTCATCCAGAAGGGCTGTTTCATCTGTCAGATCGTAATCCACTTCTTCCAGAATACTGCTGCTGTCTGTGCTGGTTTCCTTATCCTTGAATCCCAGATCCACATCCGCGAAGTTCAGATATCCGGCTACGGCGATCAGGATCGCAAGGGAGGTGATAATCACCTGATTCTTTTTCATGATTTTTTTCACTTTACTCTCCTCATTTCATTTTCATTATTTTAATTTTATGGGCTTCGATCTGAAATAATGCCATTACGGCCTCCTGAATATTCTGCACTGTCACAGAATCACCGGCTCCCTCGGCTGCGATCAGCACGCCTGTCACCTCCGTATTTCCCGAACCATAAAAGCTCTCCTCATCCTGTCCTGTCATCAGCATCACCTGAACGCTTCCCACTCCTTTCACATTTTCCAGAACAGCCTCCAGTCTTGCCTCCAGATCAGTTTTTTCAGCCGTTCGCGTTTCCGTTTTCTCCTGTCCGTTACTCCTCCTGGTCCGGCTGTCTGTCTCCGATACGGGAACCGCTATCACTGCCAGAAGAAGCCCCAGAAGAAGGATCACCGCCCACTGTTGTTTCTTCATTCCCCTCAGCCAGTATCCGGCAGTCCTCTTTTTCGATTCCGAAGTTTTTTCTGAGTTCATCGTAAATCCCCCTCTCTCCTTCCTCTGTCAGCTTTTCCCGGACATAAATCGTGACGGATACCCTCTCCCCTTCTATATTTACGGCGGCGTCCGCAATCTTTATGCCTGTACCATCCAGGCTTTCCATAATTTTTTCCTCAAGTTCGTTTTCATAGCCCTGATAAAGATAAAAAGCCTGAAGATCTTCCGATTCTTTCTGTTCCAGAAGATTTTTTTCCTGCCGGTAATTAGAGCTGAAGCTTTGAAGCAGCTCTGCGCTTTTTCCCAGAACCGCCGCCACCGGAGTACAAAGCATATAGATCAGAAGAAGTCCCATAAAGGACCGGATATAACGTTCATATTTTTTATCGGGGACAAGATGCAGAACCGCTGTGAATAAAATGTAAAAAACCGCCAGATTTTTCGTCCACTGATAAAATTCTTCTCTCATCCCCGTCCTCCCAGGCTTGCCATAAGGATTAAAAATGTCAGCATACAGAGTACCTCCGCCGTAAACAGTATCTTCAGGAGAAGTCCGTATCCCTCTCCCATAGTACTCAGGCATCCCACGATCCGTTTATCTGAAACCGGCTGCGCCAGAGCCGCCAGAAAACGGTATGCCAGAGAAAGAAGCCCGTAATGAACAACCGGTCCCGCTCCTGCAAGCACAAAGGCGATAAGGATCATAACCCCCAGGCAGTTTCTTACCAGCACCGCGCTTGTAACTACCAGTTCCGTCACCATATTCACTGCGTTTCCCACTCCGGGAAGGGCTCCGGCCGCTTTCCCGATCAGGCTCCGTTTCAGAGAATCCACTACCGGAGAAATCAGTCCTCTCACGATCTGAAGGCCAGCCACAATGCCCAGCATGGATTTCAGCCCCCAGCTTATAGCGGTAAGCAGAAGCTCAGACAGTTTTCCCAGCATTTCTTCCCTGGAAAGATGATTGACCAGCCGGAGAAGCACATACAGATTTGTTCCCGGCAGGATCAGCGTCAGAAGTATCCACTGGATCAGCCACACAAGAAGCAGGACTCCTTCATAAAAAACCGCTCCCGTGGCCGCCCCTGACGACGCGGAAACTGTAATAAAATAGGCCGGCGCAAGAGTTTGCATAAATTCCGCCATCCATGCCACCACTTTCTGAAGCGAGAGACTTATTTCGGAAAAGGAATCCATCAGAAGCATAAACATCAAAAGATATACAAGATAAAAGCTGATCTCCCCAATCTGTCCGCTTTCAAAAACAGAAGCAAAATTTGCCAGCACCGCAGCCAGAAGGATAAGCAGGATAAGCTTCATAAAAAGCGCTTTTTCCTGTTCAAGACCGGAAAACAAAAGGCCGCGCAGAAATTCCCGCACCGCCTCTTCTGAAATCCCGTTTTCTCCATTCAGCAGCTTTTCAAACGCCTTTTGAAAGGAAAAACTGTCTTCTCCCAGCATCTCGTCCAGCATATTCTGTATCTCTGAAAAGTCCAGTTCCGCCGTCAGCTCCTTTTTAAGTTCTTCTGACTGATCCTCTTCCCGGGTTTTGACTCCTTCTGTCCCTGCCAAAACCGTCTTGCATTCCGGTCCCGCAAAGAAAAAAAAGAAAAGCGCGGCCCCCACGGCTGCTCTTTTCATCCATTTACCTGCTCTCATACAAGGAATTCCTGTATCGTATCAAGCAGGGCCATCAGGATAGGAATACTTAAGACCATGACGGACAGCTTGCAGAAAAGCTCGATCTGGGCCGCCGTAGCCTGATAACCGGCGTCCCTGCAGATTCCGGCTGAAAACTGTCCGATATAAGTGATCCCTACCATTTTTACTAGAGTAGAAAAATAGCCGCTGTCCGGCGGCAGACTTTCCTTCAGGCGGCCAACGGCTTCAAAAAGATATTCCAGCTTTCCCACAGCCAGTCCCAGGATCATCAGGCCGATTCCCATAGTCACAAAAGCGGCGTATTCCGGCCTGCTCCCTTTCAGGAAAAAACCAAGCATTACGCCGCACACTCCAAGTAGTGAAATTTTTATGATGTCCATCCCGCCGCCTCCGTCTTTTATTTTCTTCCTATAGAACAAACAATTTCTGGATACTTTCAAACAGATCGTAAATATAGGGCACTATCCAGAACAAAACGATCAAAAGCCCTGAAAGGCTTACCAGAAATGCCTGCTCGTCTCTGCCGCTGTGCTTCAGGATCTGGGAGAGGATGGAAACCAGGATTCCTACCGCCGCTATTTTAAAAATGATACCGACTTCCACTCTCTCCTCCTTTCCAAGTCTGTTTACCACAGCAGCACTGCCAGAAGGATTCCGCCCATGATACCCAGACTTTGATAGATTTTTTTCTTTTCCGGCATCTCTTTTCTCAGATTCTCCAGAAGGCGCAGGGTTTCTTCTTCACAAAGCTCAAGCTGTCTAAGCTGCATTTCCCTGTCCAGATAACCCAGCCTGCCTCCCAGCGAGCTGATCAGTTCCAGCTCTTCTTTGGAAAGCGGAAGTTCCCTCAGTGTTTTTCCGGAGCACTGGCGGAAAATATCTCCCAGCGGATGTCCCGGCGACTGTTTCAGCCTCCCGGCTATCTCCCTTAAAAGTTCTCCGTACATTTCCGGGAGCTTTCCGGCAGTTTCCCGGAAGGCTTCCGGAAGGGACAGATTGCCGCACCGTATTTCTCCTTTCAGAAAAGTCAGCATCTGAAGAAATATCCTGAGATTTTTTTCCCGGAAAGTCAGCTCCCTGCTTTTACTGTATCCAAGCCCTGCTCCGGACAGAAGGATCAGCAGGATCCCCGCGCTTTTCAGCATGGTTCTCCCCTTCCGTCAAAAATCCCCATAACATCTCCGGCCCGTTTCTTTTTCCCCAGTACGATGTAACGTTCAAATACCTCCGTCTCTTTCAGTTTACTGAAAAAAGGCGTCTGCAGCACATCCTCCACAGAATTTCCGTGGGCAGTGGCGATCAGTTTACATCCACAGTGGATCACGGATTCCACAGCCTTATAATCCTCCTCTTTTCCAAGTTCATCAACAGCTACCACTGAGGGGGACATCGACCGGATCAGCATCTGCATCCCCTCTGCTTTCGGACAACTGTCCAGAATATCTGTTCTCATTCCCAGGTCGTTCTGGGGGATTCCCTGATAGCATCCGGCAAGCTCGCTCCTTTCATCTACCACGCCTACCGTCAATCCGGGAATATCCTCCTTCCCATTGCTGAGCTGGCGGATAATATCCCTGAGAAGCGTGGTCTTTCCGCAGCGGGGCGGGGAAATGATCAGCGTATGGGCTGTCCAGTCCTTTGTTCTGATATAAGGCATTACCTTATCCGCGCAGCCCGGTATCTGATGAGCCAGTCTCAGATTAATGCAGGAAATATATTTCATTCCCCGTATCCTGTCGCCATCCAGGATCACCTTCCCTGTCACGCCTACGCGGTGGCCGCCCTGAACGCTTATATATCCCTGCCGTATTTCATCCTCATAAGCATAAAGAGAATATCCGCTGACATACTCCAGCGTTTCCTGAAGATCTTCTCTTGTCACAAGGTATGGCCTGCTGCCTCTTCCCCTCAGAAAACACTCTCCTCCGTCATAGGTCAGAAACAGCGGCCTTCCCGCCCGCATCCGTATTTCGTAGAGTTTTTCATAATCCAAATCCGCCTCTATCAGAAGTTTCCTGACGTTTCCCGCAAACAGATCCTGAATCTGGCTGGCCTCTATTGTCCTCACCTCTCTTTACACTTAATATATGTGGACAATCCTGATTTAGTACAAAAATTATGGAAGCTGCACGTTTACATGTTCCCAGCGAAGTTCCAGCGGGTCTGCGGACCATACAGCGCCGCTGTATCCAGGCTCCAGATCAAGGAGAAGATAGGAGCCGTTGTCCATGGGAATACCGCGCAGATCCCTGGAAAGTCCCTCTCCCGTCCATTTAATATAGGCCTCGCGCAATACCCACTGAGTAAAAAAAGCCCTGACAGGGTCTTCCGACTCCAGGATTTCCGCCGTCATACAGGAAGGAACCATCCTCTCCAGCATATGCTTATAGTTTACTTCCTTATGCTTCTGAATATCGATCCCTACTTCCTCTCCCGCGAAAACGCATACCACATATTTTCCGGAATGGCTGATATTATAGTGGATTTTGGGCTGCAATGTGAAAAAGGGCTTTCCATGTTCCCCCCTTGCCCTTGGCTCAAATTTCAGATTAAGTCCGTATTCTCTCTTTAATCCTTCTTCCAGCAGCTTTTCTCCGAACATATGCTCCATCTTTTTATTTTCGTATTCTTCGGGAATTTCGGTATAATAAATTACTGCGTTCATACTCCTGCCTCCTTTAAAAAACGGGAGGGCTCCCGCTCTTTGTCATATTGTCTTTTTACATAGCACAGCGTCAAATCTTTTTTCGCTCTTGTCATCCCCACATAGAACAGCCTCCGCTCTTCCTCCACCGCAGACGGAAGCACCGCTTTTTTGTAGGGAATACTCCCCTCATTTACATTCAGGATATAAACCTTATCATATTCCAGGCCTTTTACTCCATGCAGAGTGGAGATAAGGACGCCGTTCCGTTCCTGTTTCTGTTTTGCCGCCTGTTCTTCCAGCTTTTCCGTATAGTCCTCTATGTAATCTTCCCAGTCTTTCAGGCTGTCCATGCCTCTGGCGCTTTCCATAAGCCGGTCCAGGATTTCCGTAAGCTCCTCCGGTTTCAGTTTCCGGTATCGGGCATACTCTTCCAGATATTCCTCATACCCGACTCCCTTCCGTATAAAATTCATAGCGGCATATGGCGCCAGTCCCTTCAGTATCCTCAGATGCGTCTCCAGAGTCGTCAGCCTGTCGCACATCCAGTCTTTTTCTTTATAAAATTCTCTCAGCCTGTCGAAAGATATTTCTCTTCCCAATTCCAGAGCATCCCGGGAAATATAGCGGTTCGGCCGGTTCATGATCTCCAGAAAGTTTTTTCTGCTCCTGTCCCCTGCTGCGAAACGCATATACGCCAGCATATTCCGGCAGATCCAGTGATGAAAGATATTGGGGAGTTTTTCTTTCATAGTAAACGGCACCTGTCTCTCCATAAAAGCGCCTACCAGACCTTCCGCTTCCTGGTTGGTTCTTAAAAGAACGGCCGTGTCCTCCAGTTTTTCCCCTTTTTCTGTCCGCTCCCGCAGCTCTCCCGCCACAGCCATATATTCTTCTCTTGGATTATCAAACTGGCAGACTCTCAAAGGCCCGCCCTCCGGGTTTGGCGTGGAAAGCTTTTTGGAAAATCTGGTCTTATTCTGACCGATCACCTTCATGGCGGAGGACAGTATTTTTCCGCTGCACCGGTAATTCACATCCAGCACCACCTGCCGGGCTTTTGGATAATCTTTTGTAAAATTCAGCATGATCTCCGGCCGCGCTCCCCGGAAATGATAGATGGACTGATCGTCGTCTCCCACAATAAACAGATTATCCTCCGGTTTTGCCAGAAGCCGCACAATATCGTACTGGAGCTGATTGATATCCTGAAACTCGTCTACAAGAATATACCGGAATTTGCGCTGCCAGGCGCCGAGAATATCCTTTCTCTTGTCAAAAAGTTCATAACAGTACAGCAGCATATCGTCAAAATCCAGCTTTCTTCTTGACCGGCAGACAGACAGATAGCCCTGAAAGATCTGGCGGAACACCTCGTCGGGACAGCAGGAGGAATAGTAATGCTCCAGGGAGATCCTGTTTCCTTTTACAAGACTGATCTCTTTGGCGATTTCTTCCGGGAAATCTCCTTCCTCCGCCAGCTCTCCTCCACAGGTAAGCGCCAGTTCTTTCAGAATGCCGTATTTCTCCTCTTCCGACAGAATATTGGCCGCAGTCAGTCCATATGCCTGCTTCAGTATTCCGTAAAACACACCGTGAAAAGTTCCGAAAGTCACCTGGGTAGTGCGCTGCCCTGTAAAGGCCAGAAACCGTTCTTTCATCTCTGCGGCCGCAGCTCTGGAAAAGGTCACGACCAGCACAGAAGAAGCCGGTATTTTTCCTTCTCCTGTCATATATGCAGTTCTCTCAACAATTACGGAAGTTTTCCCCGAACCGGGGCCCGCCAGGACCATCATGGGCCCTGACAGGTGGGCGATTGCCCGTTTTTGAGATGGATTTCGCTTCATAAAATATGTTTTCTCGTCAGCTCAGCTTTTCGATAGCTGCCTTTACACGTTTTAAAGTCTCTTCTTTGCCGATGATTTCCATAATTTCCGTAGCTCCGGCAGGAGTCATCTGTTTGCCGGAAACGGCAGTTCTGAGCGGCCACATCACATAGCCGTTTTTGTATCCCTTTTCTTTTACAAAACCGCTTAAAGAAGCATACAGCGGATCGTTTGTGTAGTCTTCCTGGGCTTCCAGAACAGGCAGCACTTCCTTCAGTACTTCAAGGGAAGTCTCCTCTGTTGTTTTCATTTTTTTATGTTTATACATGGAGACGTCGTATTCCGGCACTTCCTCAAAGAAGTCAATGAGAGCCGGAATATCCGGAAATACTTCGATCCTTGTCTGGACCATGGCCGCTATTTTGTGGAAATCATACTCCTTTTTCAGTACCTGCTTCATATAGGGAAGCGCTTTTTCATAAAACGCGCCGGGATCCATTTTCTTAATGTATTCCCCGTTCATCCAGCGCAGCTTGGTAATATCAAACACTGCCGGCGACTTACTGATGTGATGATAGTCAAAGGCCTCCACCAGTTCCGGAAGGGAATAAATCTCTCTGTTCTCCTGGGGGCTCCATCCCAGAAGAGCCACAAAATTCACAATGGCTTCCGTCAGAAATCCCTGATCCACCAGATCCTCATAAGAGGAATGCCCGGAACGCTTGCTCAGCTTCTGATGTTCCTCATTTGTTATCAGCGGGCAGTGTACGTATACCGGAATCTCCCAGCCGAAAGCTTCATAAATGCGGTTATATTTCGGAGCGGAGGAAAGATACTCGTTTCCTCTTACCACATGGGTAATTCCCATCAGATGGTCGTCCACTACATTGGCAAAATTATAAGTGGGATATCCGTCTGACTTGATCAGGATCAGATCCTCCATTTCTTCGTTGTTTACGGTAATATCTCCGTAGATCACGTCATGGAATGTAGTTGTTCCCTCCGCAGGCATGTTAAAACGGATAACATGAGGTTCTCCCGCCTCCAGCCGTCTCTCCACTTCTTCCTTTGGAAGATGAAGACAGCGTTTGTCATAAATGGAAATTTCCTTGCCTGCTACTACGCGCTTCATAGACTCCAGTTCTTCCGGTCCGCAGAAGCAGTAATAGGCGTCTCCCTGTTCGATCAGTTTTTTGGCGTATTCCAGATAAAGTCCGGACGCCTGACGCTGGCTCTGCACATATGGACCGACTCCTCCGTCCTTATCCGGGCCTTCGTCATGGATCAGACCGGTCTTCTCCAGAGTGCGGTAAATAATCTCCACCGCTCCTTCCATGTATCTTTCCTGATCTGTATCTTCAATCCTGAGAATAAAATCTCCGCCCTCATGTTTGGCGATCAGATATGCGTACAGTGCTGTGCGCAGATTTCCAACATGCATTCTTCCCGTCGGACTGGGTGCAAATCTTGTTCTGATCTTTGTCATTTTCTGGTTTCCTTTCCCTGTTTTTCGCCCTGTCGGGCTTCGTTCTCATGTTTTTGCGGGTCGCATAGACCTCTGTCTTTTTGACCCTGGTATCATAAAAATTCCCTGAGACATCTCTGCCTCAGGGAGTTCTTCTCAATTATGCTTCGATGCCTCTGCCTTTCAGATATTCAATCACATCGCCTACTGTCGCAAGCTCTGCAAGCTCTTCCGCAGGAATCTCAACATTGTACTCATCCTCCAGAGCCATTACCAGCTCAAAGAGGTCAAGGGAATCAGCCCCCAGGTCATCCTTGAAAGAAGTTTCCGCAGTAATTTCGCTTTCCTCACAGTTTAACTGTTCTGCGATCAGTTTTTTCATTTCTTCTAACATTGCTATCTTCTCCTTTATCAAATGCGTTTCATCACTACTTTGATGTGGAAAGTATATATTTTGTAATCCTATTTGTCAATAGATTTTCTGTTATTTTATGGAACAGGCATCCATTTTGTACCTGTGTCTTTGCCGGCATACGCCGCCTCCGGCAAAACAGCCTAACTGTCCTGAAATTTGATCTGTCTGGATACGCTGAGCGCCAGACCCATTTCCGCCATCAGAAACATGATGGAAGTTCCTCCGTAGCTGATAAAGGGAAGCGTAACTCCCGTGTTCGGCATCAGATTCACAACAACGGCAATGTTAAAGATCACCTGAAGGGCGATATGGATAAAAATTCCCGTAACCATCAGCGAACCGAACATATCCGGCGCATTCTGGGCGATAAAAAACAGGCGGTACAAAAGATACGCGAACATTAACAGCACCAGAATGCCGCCCAGGATTCCCAGTTCCTCACATACAATGGAAAAGATCATATCGTTCTGGGCTTCCGGAACGCTTCCCAGCTTCTGGATACTGTTGCCCAGTCCCCGGCCCAGAAGACCGCCCGAGCCAATGGCGTAAAGCCCCTGGATCGTCTGATATCCCGCACCTGACGCAAAATCCTCCGGATGAAGCCATACAAGAATACGGCGGATACGGAAGTTTTCATTCTCCAGCGGATCCACTGTAGCGTTCAGAAACAGGATAAACATAATGAGCGCCACAGCGGCCACTCCGGCAATGATAAGGAAGGGTTTTACCTTTGGATGGGCAATAAAAATCAGTCCCGCAGTGATGCAGAAAATAATGATCGCCGTACTCATATTTTCTGTAAAAACGTAAGTCACAAATGCCAGACCTCCGCCCATAGCCGCAAGGATCATACATGCTTTCAATGTCTGTACTTTTTTCCCCATATGCACGATCATATAAGGAATACAGACGATCACGGCAATCTTGGCAATCTCCGAGGGCTGAAACTGAAGCGTTTCTCCCACTCCCAGCCATCTGCGGGCTCCATTGGCCTCAATTCCCAGAGGAGTCTTTACAAGCATCATCAGAACCATGGCGGCCACATAAAGAACCGTTACAAAACGGGTCAGGATGTGGTAATCAATCTGGGAAATGACAAGAGCGGCAATGATACAGACAATACTGATCAGGGCCTGCTTCTTAAAGTAGAACATGCTGTCCCCGTTTTCTACTTCCGCCATATAAGAGCTTGTGCTGTACAGCATGATAAGGCCGAAGCATGTCAGAAAAATAATGATCGCCACAAGATTGTAATCGTAATAATCGCTTTTTCTTTTCTTCTCTGTCCGGCCAAGAGCCGGTATAAGCGGTTTTTTCTGCCGCCTTGCTTTTTCCACGGCTGTCACCTGCAACTTTCTATCTGTATGCAGAACCATCTGCATAATCGGCAGTTTCTGTTCAGGAAGTTATTATAGCAGAATCCTCACTGCTTTTCAATTGTTATGTCAGGTTTCTGCCGCTCTGCGTTTGAGTCCTTTAAAAGGAATCCATGATCCATGGGGCCGCTTCCCGCGCCCAGATCCAGCATAGCCGCAAGGGCTCCTGAAAGATATTCTTTTGCCCTCTGTACAGCCTCCTCCATGGAATATCCCTTCGCCAGACTGGAAGCGATCGCACTGGAAAGAGTACAGCCGGTCCCGTGGGTGTTGGGATTATCGATCCTCCTGCCCCGGAACCACCGGCCTTTTCCCTGGTAAAAAAGATAATCGCTTGCGTCGTTCAGACTGTGGCCTCCCTTACACAGCACCCCGCAGCCGAATACTTCACTGATCTTTTTCGCCGCCTGCTCCATATCCTCTGAAGTCTTGATCTTTCTTCCGGAAAGCGCCTCCGCCTCCGGAATATTCGGGGTGGCAAGATCCGCTACAGAAAGAAGGGATTTTTTCAGCGCGGCTGCCGCTTCTGTCTCCATCAGCACGGAACCGCTTGTAGCTACCATTACCGGATCCACTACGATGTTTTCTGCCTGGTATTTTTTCAGGCAGTACGCGATCGTTTCCATCAAAGGAGCAGAAGGCACCATTCCAATCTTTACCGCATCGGGACGTATATCCTGAAATACCGCGTCTATCTGTTTTTCCAGAAAATCCGGCGACACTTCCAGGATTCCTGTCACTCCTTTTGTATTCTGGGCTGTAAGCGCCGTAACAGCCGTCATTCCATAAACGCCGTTCATGATCATGGTCTTCAGATCCGCCTGGATCCCCGCTCCGCCGCTGGAATCGCTTCCCGCGATCGACAAAACAGTCTTCATAATGCATCCTCCCAGTTCATGATTGTTTCATCTGCTGTTTCAGAAATTTTTTCCCAGTTATCTTTTCCATTGTCATCATAGACTGCCGCCACGTAAAACCCTGCCTTTTTCGCAGTCTCCACTGCGTGAAGGGCGTCTTCATAAACCGCCGTGTCCTCCGGCTTTGCGCCAAGCTTTTCCACCGCCGCATGGTAAACCTCCGGACTGTGTTTCCCCGCCCCTACCGTCTCGCAGGAAAGAAGAAACTCGAAGTCTTCCAGCACTCCCAGGCGTTTCAGACAGGCTTCCATCAGATGTTCCGCCGTAGCGGAAGCCACGCACATCCGCACTTTTCTTTTTTTCAGCTTTGCCAGATATTCCCGGACTCCTTCTTTCAGAGGAACATCCTCCTCATAATGTCTTGCCATCAGGCCGTTGACTTCCCCGGCAATTTCCTCCGGAGTGGAGGCAAAACCGTAAATTTCCTTAAAATATGCCGCGGACTCCAGAATTGTCATAGGCGTTATTTTTTTCATCACTTCCGGCTCAATTTTGCATACCCCCTTTAACTGCAGGTATTCTTTCGCCAGTTTCTTCCAATAAGGCATGGAATCCACCAGAGTGCCGTCCATATCAAAGATCGCATACTTTTTATCCATTGTTTTTCACCATTTCTTCTGCAAGTTTTAAAAGTTCTCCCGTGGCTTTTCCCGGCTCTCCGGCGCCGAAAATAGCTGAGATCACTGCGATTCCGGAAGCGCCGCTTCCATCCAGCTCACTTACGTTTTCCCGGCTGATCCCTCCGATCGCTACTGCTGGAATAGAAACTGCCCCGCAGATTTCACGCAGTTTTTCTATACTCAGGTTTCTTGCGTCTTTTTTTGTACTCGTGCCGAACACTGCCCCTACTCCGATATAGTCGGCGCCCGCTTTTTCGGCAGCGACGGCTTCCTCCGCCGTTCCCGCCGATATGCCGAGAATTTTGTCCGGCCCGATCAGAGAACGGATGTCCCTGCCTTTTATATCAGACTGCCCTACGTGAACGCCGTCCGCGTCAATATCAAGGGCGATCTGTACGTTATCATTTACCACAAAAGGCACCCTGTATTTTTCGCAGAGTTTTTTCAGTTCCGCAGCCTCTTTTTCAAAATTTTCTTTATCCAGATCTTTTTCTCTTATCTGCAGAAAAGTCGCTCCGTTATCAAGTACTTCCCGGCAGACATCTGTAAGACTCTCTCCTTCTTTCAGCCATGATCTGTCTGTGATCGCGTAGAGCAGCATAGCTCTTCTGATCTCATCCTTTGTAAACTTCAATTTTCATATCCTCCATCAGTTGTTTTTCTGTAAAATTAAATACCGCGTCTATCAGATCGTTCCGGAACGTTGCGTTTCCGGTTCCGTTTTTCAGCATTCTCTTTTCAGCCGCTTCCCCGGCTATTCCCATTACTGTCATTCCTGTTACCGCCGCTTCCAGCGGAAGCTCCTTCGCCGCTCCGCAGAAACAGCCGATCAGCGCCGTTACCATACAGCCGCTTCCTGTGATCCGTGACATGGCGGCACATCCGTTTCTGATAAGCACGGTCCGGGTGGCGTCCGAGATCACGTCTGTTTTCCCGGAAACCGCTATAACGCTGCCTGTCTGTTCCGCCAGCTGCCTGATACGCGAAACTGCACGGGGCAGATTTTCATCTGTGATAACATCCAGGGCAGCGGCGTCTACGCCTTTCCCGGTAACACTTTCCCCCGCCAGGCTCCTGATTTCTGATACGTTTCCCCGTATCACAGAAAAATGCACTTCCTTCAAAAGCTTCTTTGCAGTTTCCCGGCGGAGGCTTGTCCCTCCTGCCGCCACCGGATCCAGAATCACCGGAATCCCCAGACTGTTGGCCTCCTTTCCGGCCAGGATCATTGCCCCGGTATCTTCGATGGCTCCCATATTGCATACCAGGGCGTCCGCCGCCCTGACCGCCTCGGCGGCCTCGGCTTCCACATGAGACATTGAAGGCGTTCCTCCTGCCGCCAGGATCATATTCGCACAGTCATTCACTGTAACAAAATTCGTAATACACTGTACAAGAGGTTCTTTTTTCCTGGTCTGATCAAATATCTGTCCCAGATATCTCATATAATTTCCCTTCCTTATCTTTCTTTATTCTGATAATTCATGCTGCATCCGCGCCAGAAGCCCCGTACGGCTAAAGATAAGCAGAACGCAAAGCCCCATAGCTCCCCCTACTACGGCCGCCGGAGTATAAAAGGGGATATAATAAAAAGGAGACTGGGCATCCAGGCCATAAAAGATCTTCATCAGCGGATAAGATACCATCGCCCCGAAAAATCCGGTGCCAACTACTTCACCTGCCAGGGTAAGCCAGATATTTTTTGTCTTTCTGTAAATCAGTCCCCCAAGGATCGGTCCGAAGACAGCGCCCGCCACCGCCTGGATCGTCCTGCCTGAGAGCATTCTCAGTATCCCGCAGATCAGCGCTGCCAGAAAGCCGTACCAGGGCCCTACCAATACTGCCGCCAGCATATCTACAAAATGCTGGAAGGGAGCCATCGCCGGAAAGTATACAAAAGTATTCAGCACATAGGCCAGACAGGCCAGCATGGCTGTAAGTACCATTTTTTTTGTGGAGATTCGCGTCTGAATTCCTGCTGCAGCATGTTCCTGTGTTTTACTCTGATTCATCATAATTCATCCTCCTCGTATCTTCTTCTGGAAAGCATGTGAACGGTTCCTCCCCGCCAAAGGATTCTGTCCACAGCGAAACGGTTCTTTTTCCAGAGAAATCCACATATCATACCGGAAAGCAGTCCGTGAATTTCCCGGAACGAAATACAGGAAGCGACCTGATCCGGCTGCTTCCTGTACATAAATCACTTCACATTCACACACTTCCCTACGTTGGCATTATCCAAATCAGGTTATGGGTCGAAGGTCACACCTTCCTCTCAGCCTGTCAACAAGCTCCCCGATGTTTTATTTTTGTATTATAGACCTGCTTAACAGATTTTTCAAGGTTTATCTGAAATTAATTTCCTCCGTTCTGTCGGAGACACGCTGTCCGGGCATTTTCAGTCTTTCTGGCACGACGCCTGACACGGGCAGTCAAAGCTGGGATTAAAAGCATAGAAGTTTTTAGCGTCAAGCTGTTCCTGAACGCTGCGCAGGGCTTCCCCGAAACGGGAAGATTGAAGTAGATTTACCTCAAAAATGACAGCGGTCATAACCGCCTTAGATTTTCCATGTGATTTCAATATTCCCGTTTGCCACCTTGATAACTTTGATTAAAGCGTCCACAACCGCCTGCTTATCCTCAAAGGAAATGTCCTGCCATTTTTTCACATGGTCGGTTATCTGTCCCATTTTGCTTTCTGTCTTAGAACAGGTAAGGG
>DXGV01000052.1 GCA_019113745.1 Candidatus Blautia intestinavium | reverse complement strand
TCAGCATAAGAGAGATCATGGGAGAAAGTGTCAGGCCAAAGGGAGCGACGCCGATCTTCCAGATATTCCCGGCCATCTTGCCGAAACCGGCCAGAGATCCGGTGACGGGCAGACGGCTGTAAAGCAGATAGGCAAACGCCAGTACGGTTGTGACAGCCTGTCCCAGTACGGTCGCGAGGGCCGCTCCGGCGGTTCCCATATCCCACACCCATACGAACAGATAGTCCAGCAGGATGTTGGACAGGAAACCGGACATCATGGTGACCAGCGCGAAAAAGGAACTGCCGTTATTCCGTATAAATGGAACGATGCCGGTGGCCAGGATCTGAAAGACGGCGCCCAGCACGATCACATCCAGATAGTCTTTGCCCAGCGTCAGGATATTGCCTTGGGCTCCGAACAGCAGCAGGACCGGTTTGGTCAGAAAGAAAAAGAAGGCTGTGGTGAGCGCGCTCGAGATGAGAAGAAGCAGCAGAGTGGCGCGGATATATTTCCCGGCCCGGGCCGGATTTTCCGTCTCTTTTCGGACTGTCCACAGCACCGCGCCGCCCATGCCGATGCCTGTGCCCACGGACTGCATAAGAGATACGACGGGGAACGCGATATTGATGGCGGAAAGGCCGGTATCGCCTATGCTGTGGCCTACGAAAAAACCGTCCACAATGGCGTAGACTCCGGACAGGGCGAAAGCCAGCACGGAGGGCGCTACATATTTCAGAAATATTTTATATTGGTTCATTTGGACTCCTCCAGAATTTTTTCATTGAGTTGTTAAAATAATCGATGGCCTCCAGCATCTGCGTGATGCAGGGACTATTATATTAAAAACAATCCGAATGTCAAGCAAACGCAGAAAAGAATGAGTGAATAACAGAAAGTAATAGATATTTTTCCTGAACAGACGTATGATATGTCTAAGCAATAAAGAAAAGGAGAGCGGGTATGAGAATCGGAACTATCGGCACCGGCGTGATCGTCCGGCACATATTGAAAGGTGTAGAACGCACGGAAAGGGTATGCTGCGAAGCGGTGTATTCCAGAAAAGAAGAGACAGGGAGAAAGCTGGCAGATGAATTCGGAGTGAAAAAAGTGTATACAGACCTGGACGCCATGTGTCAGGACGAGGCGATCGATTTTATCTATGTGGCATCGCCCAACAGTCTCCACTATGAGCAGGTAAAGAAAGCGCTGGACTATGGGAAAAACGTCATCTGTGAGAAGCCGTTTACGCCCACGGCTGCGGAAGCGGAGGAACTGATCCGTATGGCGAAGGAGCGGCATCTGTTCCTGTTTGAAGCGGTCACGACGCTGTACCATCCGCATTATCCATGGATCCGCAGCCATATGGCGGACGTGGGAGACCTGAAAATGATTTCCTGCACTTTCTGCCAGTATTCCAGCCGTTACGACCAGCTGAAAGCCGGAGAAGTTACCAATATATTTAACCCGGAATTCGCAGGCGGCAGTTTAATGGATATCAATGTATATAATATTCATTTCGTTGTGGGGCTTTTGGGGCGGCCGGATCAGGCAGAATATCTTGCGGGACGCCACGAAAACGGCGTCGATATCCATGGAATCCTCGTAATGCGGTACGGAGATGTGATCTGTCAGTGTACCGGAGCGAAAGATACCTGGTGCGAGAACAGCGCGCAGATTATGGGAGACCAGGGATATATCCGGGTGACTCCCTGCAGCAACAATCTGCAGGAAGCGCGTCTGGTACGGAAAGGGACAGAGGACCTGACGGTGAGGGTGGACGACGACCAATGGTTCTATGAAGTGCAGGAACTGGCGCGCCTGGTAGAGCAGAAAGATTATGAGACCTGTTACAGGAACCTGGACAATACTCTGGAAGTGGTCAGGATTCTGGAAAAATGCAGAGGGAACTGAATCGTCCCCTCTGTATTCCTTTTAGAAAGCCTTCGGTTTGTCAAAGTTTCATTCTTTCTTCCGTGTTAAGAAAATTCCAATGACTGCAATGATAAAGATAATCGGCGCTACCCTGACAAAGAGCCATTCAAACGAGTGGAAAGCCACTCCGAGAACGGCGGTTTCAGGGTCGCTGTAATCCCAGCCCAAATAAGGACTATTTAATATTGCCAAGGCCGCAAAAATCATTACTATAATTATGCATAATGATATAAGCAGCCAGAGAATGATTTTTCTTCTCGTAGTTTTTCTCTGTGCCAGCTGCAAATTTATCACCTCTAGTTTCTCGGAAATGGCTTTTAAGTTATCAACTTCCGCTTCAATGACAGTTTCTCCCAGCAGCGTGCTTACAGGTGTTTCAAGCACTTCCGATATGGAGATTAACATATCAGAGTCGGGAACCGACAAACCTTGTTCCCATTTAGAAACGGTTTGCCGTACGACGTTCAGCTTGACGGCAAGCTCCTGCTGCGAAAGCCCTTTGGATTTTCTGATTGCTTTAATATTTTCATTGAGCATTAGGGACAGTCTCCTTTCTTTCTATCGTTATCGTTATTGTAGTCTGAATCGCCCGTTGCCACAAGCAACGTATCTTAACATCTAAGTTTTTGCAAGACACCTTATGGTACAAGAGCATTTACCCAGACCGATTAAGGCTGCCCCGGAAAGCGGTGGTAAATGCCCGTTGGCTTTCATAACCGCAGTCAAGCGCGATATCCAGAATCGGCGCGCAGGAACCGGTAAGCTTTCCGGCGGGGGGTCAGAATTCCAGACTGTTCCGATTCAGCAGAAAATACTTCATTCCCATAATCACAAACCCTTCTTCGTTTCTCCAGGGCTTTGAAGTTCCGCCGACAATGATTAATTTTTTAAAGGAATCGGGAATACTACGCAGAGAGTGAAATTCCTGCGACTGTTTCTCTCTCGATGTCATGTCATAGGCAACCTGAATATAGTATCTTTGGCTTCCCTGATTGACTACAAAGTCGACCTCAAGCTGTTTGCGAACTCTTTTTCCATCCATATTATTTGAAAATATATCCAATATGCCTACATCAACATTGTATCCTCGAATAAGCAGCTCGTTGTAAACAATATTTTCCATCAGATGGGTCGGTTCCTGCTGTCTGAAATTCAGCCGCGCATTTCTGAGTCCTACGTCCGTAAAATAATATTTTAAATTTGCTCCGATATACTTTCGTCCTTTAATGTCATACCTGTTTGCTTTAGAGATCAGAAACGCCTCTTCCAGATAATCAATATGTCTGGAAATTGTTTTGTTGGTATAACGTGTCTGACGCTCGCTTGCAAATGTATTGGAAATCTTTGTAGGATTTGTCAGACATCCAATAGCGGAAGCAAGAATATCAACCAAGGTATTCAGTTCATCTGCGTTTTGAATGTTATTCCTTTCGATTACATCTTTCAAATAGACATTTGCAAAAATATTTTTTAAATATTCTGCTTTTTGACGTTCTGTTCGAAAACTGACAATCTGCGGCAGCCCTCCATAGGTCATATATTCATCCCAGGCATCTTCAAAGTCTCCGTCGTAAACAGAATAAAATTCTGAGAATGAGAGGGGATAAACTCGTAGTTCGTCCCCTCTTCCCCGAAACTCTGTTACGATATCACTGGACAGAAGCCTGGAATTACTTCCAGTAACATAAATGTCCAGATTTTTTATGCGGAGCAGACTATTTAGTACTTCCTCAAACCGGGGCATGAACTGTATTTCATCCAGGATCAGATAGTATGTGTCACTGTCCTTTACCACGCCTTTGACATACTGATAGCATGTTTTTGGGTCCCTTAATTCTTCGCTTTCGATGCCGTCCAGGGCAATTTCAATAATATGATCTTCCTTTACCCCATTCTTCACCAGATATGCTTTAAATATATTGAACAGCAAATACGATTTCCCGCATCTGCGTATCCCTGTGATAACTTTTATCATTCCGTTATTTATTTTCTGTATCAACTGCTGAAGGTAAGCATTTCTTTCAATTTCCATAATGACTCCTTATTTTTGTGCAAATAAACATTTTTTAGTAATATTATATGATCCGGTATAATCAAAGTCAATTATGAATTTATTCTTTGATATTCCTATTTTATGTGCAGATGAACATTTTTATGTATTGGATTTTGATGTTGAAAAAAGTGAATGGATATGGGTATAATTATTTAAAATCTCGGGAGGAAAACATCATGATCCGTATCGCAGTCTGTGATGATGAGGAAAATACGGCGCGTCTCCATCAGGACAAGATCCGTGAAATCTTAAGTGAAAACCGGACGGTCTATGAGACGGCGCTATATACGCGCAGCGACAATCTTTTCTCCGACATCACGGAGGACGGTTTCTTTTATGATATTCTGCTGCTGGATATCGAGATGCCGGGGACCGGCGGGATGGAGATCGCGGAAAAGATCCGCCCGTATCTGCCGGATGTGAAGATCATATTTATCACATCCCATATAGAATATGCCATCGATGCCTATGAACTGTCCGTTTTCCGCTATGTCCCGAAGAATGATCTGGGCCGGAGGCTTCCCGCCGCGGTTCTGGACGCGGTGAAGCTGCTGGAACTGGAGGCGGACCGGGTCTATACGATCCGGACGAACAGCCGTCTGGAGCGTATCCCTTATAAATCTATTTATTATATTGAAAGGGACGGCAAAAACGCGGCCATTGTCACCGCCGCAGGCGTGTCGAAAGTGCGCCGGACCCTGGCGCAGATTCATGAGGAACTGGACGCGGAGGAATTTATCTATATTGACCGGGGATGCATCGTCAATCTGATCCATATTGCGCAGGTGAAGGGGAATACGGCAGTCCTGAAAGACGGATCGGTCCTGCCGGTTAGCCGTTCCCATCTGCAGTCTGTGAAGGAGGAGATCAACCGGTACTGGGGGAGTCACATATGATCCATGCGTTTTTTCTGATATCGGAGATCCTGACCGGGACCATGCGTATGGCGGCGGGATTTTTCCTGGCGTCCCGTATACTGGGAATGGATCGGCCGGGAAAGAGAGCGGTCCTGGCAGGTGCAGCGGGAACGGTGGTCCTGTCGGCGGTTCT
>DXGV01000051.1 GCA_019113745.1 Candidatus Blautia intestinavium | reverse complement strand
AGATGTTCTTCTGACCTTTTACAGGATTCTTATCTGTATAGGATAAAGAAGAGGATTTTACGTTTGCAAGAAGCTTCCAACTGGTTCCGGCAGTCCTACGGTATACTCTGTAATAATTACCCCCGTAAGCTTTGTTCCAGGAGACTGTTACGGTGTTGCCGCTGCGTTTCGCGTAACGTAAAGATACGGTGGACGGTAATGTCTTGGTGGTCAGGCCTTTGCTGTTATAGCTTCCTGCTTTCTTGGAGGAGCTGTTGTAACCTCTTACGGTATACGTGTAGTTCTGACCGCATGTAATCGGATACGTGCTGGAAGAAGTATGTGTGTAAGATGTGGTGTTTGCGCCTACTGTCTTAATCAGCTTCCATCTGCCGCCAGGCGCTTTGTAGTAAATACGATAGTGTGTAGCATTGCTGGCCTTCTTCCAGCTAATCGTGATTTTATTATAAGCGGAAGAAGAAATCTTAGACAGTGTAGGCTTGCCTGGTGTCTTAGCGGAAGCGGTTCCGCCGATATTTACCGATACGCCGCTTGTATTGTATCTTCCGGCTGCCCTGGTGGCACTGTTGTACATCCTTACAGTGTAAATGTTCGTCTTTCCCTTTACAGGATTCCTGTCGGTGTAGGATAGAGAAGTTGACCTTACGTTTGCGAGGAGCTTCCAGCCGGAACCGGGAGTCTTACGGTATACACGGTAATAGTTGCCGCCGTAAGCTTTGTTCCAGGAGACTGTTACAGAGTTGTTGGAATTGCGTCTTGCAGAACGTAAAGCTACGGTAGAAGGAACAGTGCGTGTGGTAAGACCTTTCGCATTATAGCTTCCAGCTCGCCTGGATTTGCTGTTATAGGCACGAACCGTATATGTGTACTTCTGACCGCATTTAATTGGATACTTCGCAGAAGATACATGGGTATAACTGGTTACGTTGGAACCTACGGTTTTAATCAGCTTCCATCTGCCGCCCGGTACTTTGTAATAGATGCGGTAATGGGTGGCGTTGCTGGCTTTATTCCAGCTGATGCGGATGCGGTTGTTGCTTACCGCTGTGATGCCTCTTAACGTGACTTTCCCCGGTTGTGTGGAAGCAGCTTCCGCTGTTACGACAGTGTTCAGCGGTGAATTGTCGGGGAGCGTGCCTACAGGCTGGAAGACAGCCATAGTAAGGGCGAATGCACCAATCAGCCACTTGGTGAATTTCTTTGTATTCATGGAATGACTCCTTTCTTGTGATATTCTGTAATGAATAGTTATATTATACGCCGTTCTTCCATGTTTTTCCATATACAAAAAATCCCCCTTGATACGCTTACTGTACCAAAGGCCGCCACGCATCTCTGCGTAGCGGCCTGATTCATTCCGTCAGTATCTGGATTTTAGTATTCTCCGACGATAGTCGTCTTCAGAAGATTGGTGTTACCGGAGCGGCCAAGAGGAACGCCTGCGGTGAGGACAACGATGTCTCCTTTCTCCACATAGCCGGCTCTTTCGGCTGCTTCTGTGGCGTGGAGAAGAAGGATCTCCATGCTGTATTCTTCCTTGATCAGAACAGGGGTGATTCCCCAGGACATATTCAACTGTCTGCAGGTATGCTCTTCCGGTGAACATCCTACGATCATACAGCCTGGACGGTATTTGGAAACCATCCGTGCGGTATTGCCGGAACGGCTGACTGTAATGATGGCCTTCGCGCCAAGATCAATGGCAGTCATGCAGGTTGCATGAGAAATGGCGGTAGTCATATCCGGGGCATGGTCTTTGTTGCGGATACTGAACTGCTGATTATAGGGAACGTCGCTTTCGGTACGGATGGCAATCTTTACCATGGTACGGAGAGCTTCCACAGGGTATTTGCCGGCTGCCGTCTCGCCGGAAAGCATGATGGCGCTTGTACCCTGATAAATTGCGTTGGCAACGTCTGTTGTCTCCGCACGGGTGGGACGTGGATTTTTGATCATGGAATCAAGCATCTGTGTGGCGGTGATAACCTGTTTGCCTGCGTTGTATACTTTGTTGATGATTTCTTTCTGGATCACAGGAACATCTTCCAGAGGGATTTCCACACCCATGTCGCCGCGGGCGATCATGATGCCGTCGGCAGCTTCAATAATGCTGTCGATGTTGTCAACGCCCTGCTGGTTTTCGATTTTTGCAATAATGTTCAGATCACGGCCGCCGTTTTCGTTGAGGATTTTCCGGATTTCGTTGACGTCCGCCGCAGTTCTGGTGAAGGATGCCGCGATGAAATCAAAGCCTTCCTCAATACCGAAAAGGATATCTTCTCTGTCCTTTTCGCTGATAAAAGGCATATTGACTTCCACGCCGGGAAGATTAACGCCTTTTTTGTTGGAAACAACGCCGCCGTTTTTGACGATACAGTGGATATCATGTCCTTCGATACTCTGTACTTCCATGCCGATCAGACCGTCGTCTATAAGAATACTGTCGCCGGGTTTCACATCTTTGTACAGATCTTTGTAGGTAACAGACACAATGTTTTCATTTCCCTGTATTTCTTCCGGGGTCAGAGTAAATTCCTGACCTTCTGTCAGGGTCACCTTTCCTTCTGCAAATTCGCGGATACGGATCTCAGGGCCCTTTGTATCAAGAAGCGCAGCGATAGGTCTGTTCAGACGTTTCCGGATTTCCATTAATCTGTCAAGACGTCCCTTCTGTTCTTCATGGGAACCGTGAGAGAAATTAAATCTTGCTACGTCCATGCCCTCAATGGCAAGTTGCTCAAGGATTCCCTCTTTGTCTGTAGACGGACCCAAAGTACAAATTATCTTAGTTTTGCGCATTATATGATTCCTCCTGATATTTTACGAGATAGATAACTTTTCCGGATTTAAGAGAGGCAGATCCCTGAAAAGTTACCAAAATATATTTCTATTTTAACATATTATGGGCATTCTACAAGCAAATTTATGTATAATTTTCCAGATGATTTTTGTAATATCTGTGCAGAATATTTCAGCTTTCAGGGATGGGTATGCCGGTTGATGTATTTTGCCTTGTATTTTGAGTAAACGATCGTCTGGTCTTTATAAAGACTATAATATCCGGAAACAGCGTAGCTTATGGAAATGGCGATGAGATAGTAGGACACTCCTTCAAAGCCGAAAAGCTCAAACGCTATGAGGATAGAGGTAATAGGGCAGTTTGTAACTCCGCAGAAGAGAGCGACCATTCCGGCAGCCGCGCTTAAGGGCGCGTAAAGCCCCACAGCCTGACCTAGGACACACCCCAGAGTAGCGCCGATACAGAGAGACGGTACAATCTCTCCGCCCCGGAATCCGGCACGCATGGTAAGCGCGGTCAGAACCAGCTTCCAGAAGAAATCCAGAGGACGGGCTTTACCCTCTTCAATGGCTCTCTGGATCAGCTCATTTCCCGCTCCCATATAATCCGCAGTGCCAAGCAGAAGAGTGACTGTGATGATCACGACGGCCGCAACAGCAACGCGGAGATAGAGGTTTTTCAGATAACGGTCGTATAGCTGGCTGATTCCGTGGAGCGCCATGCAGAAGAATATGCTGACAATGCCGCAGCAGACGGCGACAGCCGCCATCTTAAGCCCGGTTATGACAGAGAGTTCAGGAATCTGAAGTACATTAAAGTTTTCCGGCTCGATTTCCAGGACGGCGGCAAATTTTGACGCCACCAGAGAGGAAATTACACAGGGAAGAAGCGCGGCGTAGTACATGACTCCCACGCTGACTACTTCCATGGAAAAGACAGCGGCCGCCATGGGTGTTCCGAAAACTGCAGAAAAAGCCGCGCTCATACCGCACATAACCATCACATGTTTGTCTTCATCGTCCAGCCTGAGCCATCTTCCGATCTGATTGCCGATGCTTCCGCCCAACTGAATAGCCGCGCCTTCGCGCCCGGCGGAGCCGCCGGTAAGATGAGTAAGCGCTGTGGAAACAAAAATCAAAGGGGCGGAGCGCAGAGGAACATCGTCCTGGGAACGAATTGAAGAAAGTACCTGATTGGTGCCCCTGTCCTCCCGCCCGATCTTCTGGTATAGAAAGACGATCAGGATACCGGACAGAGGAAGGCAGAAAAAGATAAAGGGGTTTTCCATGCGGTAGTCGGTGACAGCTTTCAGAACCCTGGCAAAAATGCTGCTGACACCGCCTGCAAGACAGCCTGTGAGTATTGCAAGAACAAGCCATTTCATCAGATTGGAGGCGTCCCGCCATATCCGTCTGCCATAATAATGAATTACTTTCAGTTCCCGTGAATGTTTTTTCTCAGCCATGTTGTCTCCTCACTGTCCGGTGCTTGCATGAAAAAGGGCAATGCGCTAAAAAAAGCGCAGTTCCAGTTCTTTGGTATCATAAAATCAATATATCAGAAATATGAACAAAGTCAATCACGAAACAACTGACTGGACGGAAAAACCCGCCAGATTTTGCTCTATCCGGCGGGTTTGAATTCAGAAATAAAGTTTTACAGGATTTCTCCGTTGCTTTCTATAACTTTTTTGTACCAGTAGAAGGAATCCTTGCGTTTACGGGACATGTCGCCTGTACCGTCGTCGTATTTGTCTACGAAGATCAGCCCGTAGCGCTTTTTCACCTCTCCGGTGGAAGCGCTGACAACATCTGTACATCCCCAGCAGGTGTAACCTATCAGATCGACACCGTCGCAGACGGCTTCCTTCATTTCCTCGATGTGCTGACGCATATAGTCAATACGGTAATCATCATGGATCTGTCCGTCCGGTGTGATCTCATCCACAGCGCCCAGTCCGTTTTCCACAATCATAATGGGGATCTGGTAGCGGTCGTAAATCTGATTCAGTACATAACGAAGTCCCAGAGCGTCGATCTGCCATCCCCAGTCGGAAGCTTTCAGGTAAGGATTCTTTATATTGACGGTGCCGTTGCCCTGAGTGGTTTCCGCGCCTTCCTGGGTGAGACTGACGCAGTTGCTGGAATAGTAGCTGATACTTACAAAATCCACAGTTCCGTTTCTGAGGATTTCCGCATCTTCCGGAAGCATTTCCAGGCGGATGCCGTGTTCCGCAAAATAACGATGGGCGAATCCCGGATAAGCTCCCCGGACATGCACGTCTCCTGCAATGTTGTTGTGGATCTGACAGTACTGCTGGGCAAAGAAGACGTCCTTTGGATGGCATGTATAAGGATAACCGTTGTGATATGCCAACATACAGCCCAGTTTGTTTTCCGGATCGATCTCATGAGCCATTTTTACGGCAAGGGCGCTGGCTACAAGCTGGTGATGCATTGCCTGGAAGCGGGTTTCCTCGTTATTGTCCGCCTCATCCAGCATTCCTGCGCAGAATACGGCTCCGAATGGTTCCGTGAGCATATTGATCTCATTGAAAGTCAGCCAGTATTTTACTCTTCCCTTATAACGTTCAAAAAGTACCTTCGCAAAGCGCAGATAAAAGTCAATGAGTTTCCGGTTTTTCCACCCGCCGTAAGCCAGAGACAGGTGAAGGGGATTCTCATAATGGGAAATGGTGATCAGGGGCTCGATCCCGTATTTCTCCAGCTCATCGATAACCCTGTCATAAAATTCCAGACCCTTTTCATTGGGCGTTTCTTCATCTCCCATGGGGAAGATTCTGGACCAGGATACCGAGAAACGGTAAACCTTAAAGCCCATTTCACCAAAAAGAGCGATATCCTCTTTATAGTGATGATAGAAATCTGTCGCTTCGTGATTGGGATAAAATTCTCCTTCTACCGGCGCGGGAACAGTGAGACGGCGTTCCTTATCCACGCTGCCTCCGGTGAGGATGTCTGCAATAGACGGGCCTCTTCCGTCCTCATCCCAGCCCCCTTCATACTGGTTGGCGGCAGTAGCGCCGCCCCAGAGAAAGTTTTCAGGCATTTTTTTCTCAAGCATAGATAACCCTCCTGTCAGTATACATATTTCGCAGCGGTCAGACGATAGTCAGAAGGCAGTCGCCGTGCTGCACCTTTTCGCCGGACTTCGCCATGTTCACGGAACGGATATAATCATCGCCGTTCGTTACGACTACCGGAGTAATGGGATTGTAGCCTTCTTTTTTGATGGCGTCCAGATCGAATTCCACAAGCAGATCCCCTGCTTTTACAGAAGAGCCGTTGGATACATGAGAGGTAAAGTATTTGCCTTTCAGGTTTACAGTTTCCAGACCGATGTGGATCAGAAGCTCAACGCCCTGGTCTGTCTGGAACATAATGCCGTGTTTGGTATCCATAATATTTACAACGGTTCCGTCAGCGGGAGCGTAAATTCTGCCGTTTTCAGGAATAACTGCAGCTCCGTCGCCCAGAACTTTGTCAGCGAACGTCTGATCAGGTACTTCTGTGATATCTTTTACAGTGCCGTCGGCAGGAGAAAGGATCTGGATTTTTTCTACCAGAGGTTTTGTTTCGGACGCCGTTTTTTCAGCTTTTGGCGCGGATGTTTCTTCTGTGGATTCTTCAATTTCATCCTTGAATCCGAAGATAAAGGTGAGGACAAAAGCGCCCACAAAGGAAACAGCGATCATCAGCAGTCCGTAGAAGAAATTGGTCATTCCTTTTTCGCCGATGAACGCGGGAACTGCAAGCAGACAGTTCTGCGCAATATAAAGAGTTACCTGAAGAAGTCCGCCTACGATACCGCCGATACCCGCTGCAATAGCCGCGGCTACTACAGGACGTTTCAGTTTCAGCGTAACACCGTAAAGCGCCGGCTCTGTAATTCCCATAAGAGCGGAGATACCGGAAGCACTTGCGAGCTGTTTCATGTTCTGGTCTTTGGATTTAACCGCAACTGCCAGAGAAGCGCCGCCCTGCGCCACGTTGGAGCATACCTGGGAAACGAAGATGAGAGTGTCTCCCCCTGTCGCCACAGCGTTCAGTCCGATAGGTGTGAGAGCATGGTGCATACCTGTCATAACAATGAACGGGAATGCGGCGCCCAGGATACCGACAATGATAAATCCAAGTTTAGCGGACAGGAAGTCGATAGCAACGGCAAGTCCGTCGCCGATGATTCCGCCCAGAGGACCTACGGCGATGATCGCGATAGGAGCACTGATCAGGATCACCAGGGTAGGATGCAGGATCAGTTTTACAATACGGGGAGTGATCCGGTCCACAAGTTTTACGATGTAGGACATGATCCATACCATCAGGATAACCGGGATTACAGAGTAACTGTAAGTAGTCGGAGTCACCGGGATGGAGAAAAATGTAATCGGATCTCCGGAAGCGATCATGGCTGTAAAATTCGGATGTAAGAACACGCCTGCGATGATCAGAGCCAGAGACTGGTTTACGTTGAACACCTTCGCCGCGTTTGCCGCGATCAGGAACGGCATGAAGTAGAACGCCGCGTCTCCGATAAAGTTAATTACCTGATAAGTGCTGGAGGTATCGTTTACAAGATGGAAGGTGGTAAGCAGGGTAAGCACCACCTTGATCATACCGGCGGCGGTAAGAGCCGGGATCATCGGCGTCATACATCCGGTAATGGAATCGATGATCGCGGAACCGACGCTCTTCTTTTCTGCCGTTTTCTGAGAAGAATCAGAGTCGTCGTTTGGAACGCCCATTTTGACAAGCTCGGCGTACATTTCGTTTACTTCGTTTCCTGCAATGACCTGGAACTGATCCTGATGCCAGTTTACTCCGGAAATTTCAGGAAGCTTTTTGATATCCGCTTCATTGATCTTACTTCTGTCTTTTACATAAAATCTCAGTCTTGTCATGCAGTGGAAAACGCGGGTGATATTATCTTTGCCGCCCAATGCCTGAACCAGTTTCTTTGCCGATGGCGCATAATCTTTTTTCATGGCTTTTCTCCTTTAAATAATATTTTTTATTGAAAGGTCTTGCCCAATATGCCGGCCGTACATATCGGTCACAAGCCAGTACAAACGATTAATGTGATTTATTTTTCCGCTTTTTTTGCGGCTGCCCGGGATTTGTCCACGTTTGTCTGAATATGAATGGAAAGATATGTCATTTCCTCTTTGCTCAGGGCGTAATGGTATTTTTCTTCCATCATCAGATAAATAAGCTTCACACATCCGTATGCCTCCCGGCACTGTTCCTGGACGAGCTGAAAGAGGTTTTCATCCTCGTCATACTGAAGCTCTTTGTGAAGATATCGCTGGGCGAAATATTTTAAATGCGTCAAAAATCTCTGATAATAAAGACTTGATTCATTAAATGTTATTTCGGAAAAATAATTTTTGACGATTTCCTGAACCTGATTGACGATCATAGCGATCTGATAGCTGTCGTTATTCTGCTGTCCTTCCTCTGCGTTTACAAAGTGCAGGGCGATAAAACCTGCCTCATCCACCGGAAGATCCACCTGGAAAGCCTGACTGATCTCCCGGATCATATGCAGCCCGTATTCGTATTCCTTTTTGTAAAGCTGCTGTATATCCAGAAGAAGGACGTTTTTCAGGCTGATCCCCTTCCGGAAACGGTCCACAGTTCCCATAAGATGATCGCTCAGAGAAAGATATATGCTGTTGTTCAGATGCAGATCCGGTTCATCCTTCCTGATCTGATCCACATATTTCTGTACAAAATCCAGATATTCCTCGGGTATGGACAGAAGATACTGCTGGATCTGGACGCTGTTCTGGTGATTTTCCGGATAAAAAATTTTTTCAATCAGAGTTTCGTCGATGGTATCGCCGCGTTTTGCATGAAAACCAATTCCCAGACCTTTTACAATGATCTCCTCATTCTTATCGTTTCTGGACAAAACAAGATTATTATTCAGTATTTTATTGATTTTCATTCCCGCAGCCTCCTGATAAATATAAAAAGACCTATAATCCGAGAGATAAACGCCCAGACTATAGGTCTTGCCTGACGATAAAAATATTTCAGTCACAAGCCTTTCCGCTCATTCATTTTTAACCGTGGACATCATACCAGATTCCGGTGTATTTGTCCAGAAAAATACTAAACAAAAAACTTTTATAAATTTTGTTAAACTTTTATAAAATTTTAATTTAAAATCCGGCGAAATCTGGAGGTACATGAAAAGAACAGATTATTGAATTCCTGTTACCGTATATCCGGCTTCCTGTACCGCCTGTTTCAAAACGTCGTCCTCCACAGCCCCGGAAAGTGTCACTACGGCGGTTCCGGCTTCGTGGCTTGCCGTGGCGGTCTCCACGCCGTCCAGGGCCTCGAGGGCTTTCTTTACGTGAGCCTCGCAGTGAGGGCACATCATTCCTTCTACAGTAAGTGTCTTTGTCATATTATTTTCCTCCTTTTCTAAAGGACAGGAACCTGCGGCAGAGCAGGAGCCGTCCTGGTTTACGTTTGCTTCGGCCAGCGGTTTCAGGCTGGCAGGTTTGATTTTTTTATCCCGGCTGGCGTCGTGGATCTTAAAGAAATTCAGACGCAGGGCGTTTGTGACTACGCAGAAGCTGGACAGGCTCATTGCCGCCGCGCCGAACATGGGATTCAGTGTCCAGCCAAAGACGGGGATCCATACGCCGGCGGCGAGAGGGATTCCGATCACGTTGTAGAAGAACGCCCAGAACAGATTCTCGTGGATGTTTCTCAGCGTCGCCCGGCTGAGCCGGATAGCCGCGGGAACATCGCTTAGCTGACTTTTCATAAGAACAACGTCCGCCGCGTCGATAGCGATATCTGTTCCGGCCCCGATGGCGATTCCGATGTCTGCTCTTGTAAGGGCGGGAGCGTCGTTGATGCCGTCTCCCACCATAGCCACGCGTCCCTGTTCTTTCAGGGAGCGGATTACGCTTTCTTTACCGTCAGGCAGGACGCCGGCAATCACTTCGTCCACGCCGGCCTGGGCTCCGATGGCTTTTGCCGTGCGCTCATTGTCTCCGGTGAGCATGACGACGCGGATACCCATGTTCTGAAGCTCCCGAACTGCCCGGGGACTGTCTTCCTTAATAACGTCCGCCACGGCTATGATACCCAGAAGTTTTCCGCCTCTGGCAAAGAGAAGTGGCGTCTTTCCGTTTTCCGCAAGCTGTTCTGCTTTTGTTTTCAGTCCGGCGGGAACCGGTACCTGGCCGCCGATAAATTTCATACTGCCGCCCAGAAGTGTTTTGCCTTCCAGGACAGCGGAGAGTCCGTTGCCGGGAAGCGCCTGGAATCCCGTTACCTCACAGGCCTCAAGGCCAAGTTTCTCTGCATGGCTTAAAATGGCTTTTGCAAGAGGATGCTCGCTTTTCTTTTCCAGAGCAAGGGCAAAAGAGAGAAGTTCATTCTCTGTTACGCCTTCTGCCGGAAGAATATCCGTCACTTCAGGCTGTCCGCTGGTAATGGTGCCGGTTTTATCGAGGGCGACGATCTGGATCCTTCCGGCCTCTTCCAGAGAAACGGCTGTTTTGAAAAGGATTCCGCTTTTGGCGCCCATTCCGTTGCCGACCATGATCGCCACAGGAGTGGCAAGACCAAGAGCGCAGGGACAGCTTATTACCAGCACGGAGATTCCTCTTGCCAGGGCAAAAGCAAAAGTCTGTCCGGTAAGAAGCCAGACGATGGTGGTGATCACGGCGATGATGATCACTGTGGGGACAAACACGCCGGACACTCTGTCCGCGATCTTGGCGATAGGCGCTTTGGTGGCCGCCGCGTCGCTGACCATTTTGATGATCTGGGAAAGAGTTGTGTCCTCGCCCACACGGGTGGCCTCGCATTTAATGAAGCCGGACTGATTGACAGTGGCCGCAGAGACAGAATCGCCTTCCGTTTTGTCTACAGGGATGCTTTCGCCTGTAAGGGCGGATTCATTGACTGCAGTCGTTCCCTCCAGGATCACGCCGTCAACCGGAATATTTTCGCCGGGGCGCACCAGAAAAATATCTCCTTTATGCACCTGGTCGATGGGAACTGTAGATTCCTGACCGTTCCTGAGGACTACGGCGGTTTTGGGGGCGAGTTTCATCAGACTCTTCAGAGCGTCTGTGGTCCTGCCCTTGGAGCGGGCCTCCAGCATCTTGCCTACAGTGATCAGCGTCAGGATCATGGCCGCGGATTCAAAATAGAATTCATGCATATATTCCATCACGGCGTCTGAATTTCCCTCCAACTGCGCTCCGGTCATGGCGAAGAGCGCGTAGACGCTCCAGACAAAGGACGCCATGGATCCCATGGCAACCAGTGTGTCCATATTGGGAGCGCGGTGCCAGAGAGATTTGAAACCGCTGATAAAAAATTTCTGGTTGATGACCATCACAATGGCGGCCAGCAGAAGCTGTACCAGCCCCACTGCGATATGGTTGTTCTCGAACCAGGCGGGCAGCGGCCAGTTCCACATCATATGTCCCATGGAGAAATACATCAGTACGATAAGAAAACCGATGGATGCAATCAGGCGCCTCTTCAGAACCGGCGTCTCATGATCCGCCAGAGCCTCCTCGGCGGCTGCGGAAGAAGAGGATGTTTCGTTCGCCGCTCCTTTTACGGAAGCGCCATAGCCCGCCTGTTCCACAGCGGCGATGATCTCCTGGGGAGAAGCGGTTCCCTCCACGCCCATGGAGTTCGTCAGAAGGCTGACGGAACAGGAAGTAACTCCCGGAACATGGGAAACGGCTTTTTCCACCCGGGCGCTGCAGGCTGCGCAGCTCATCCCGGTTACTGTATATTGTTCCATAAAAATCCCTCCTTATTTCATCAGTTTCTGCAGGGTAGTTACCAGCTCGTCGATGGTTTCGTCTTTTCCCTCGCGGATATCCCGTGCCACGCAGGTACGGATATGGCTTGCCAGAAGTTCTTTGTTAAAAGAGTTTACCGCCGCGTTTACGGCAGCAGACTGTATAAGAATATCATTACAGTAGGCGTCGTTCTCCAGCATACCGATGATCCCGCGGATCTGGCCTTCCACCCGCTTCAGGCGGTTGATCAGTTTTTTGCGTTCTTCCTCGGAACGCATGGTTTTTTTCTGACAGCCCGGACAGACATTATTATTTTCCATAAGCATTTCTCCCTGAATTTTTAAGATTTAATGATAAAAGATAATGTTGCTGTACATTTGATATACCCTTATGGGGTATTTTGATGCTTTTAATATATACCCTCACAGGGTATTTGTCAAGGGCAAAATAAATAATATTCCGGAAATTATGTATGCCGACGCCGGATGTATCAGGATTCAGAAAAGAATCTGGCTGAAGAACCGGGTATTTCCGTCGTCCGCCCAGCAGACCATGCCTGCGGCGTCCGCCATTTTCTGAGCGTCTATTCCGTAGGCAGACATACAGGAATGGCGCTTGTAGGGACCTGCGCTCATGATCAGCAGGTCATCGGTTCCTGCGGCTTCCATTCTGCCGGCCATTTTTTCCGTAAGGATATTATGCTCATGTTTGGCTTTTTTGAATACAGCCGGATCTGCCTGGGACTGTGTGAGGATCGTCTGCAGCACCAGAGCTTTTTTATAGGCGAGGGCCTTTTCCCGCATCTCCTCTGCCGTACCGCATGCGGGAGGGCAGGCGGGGACAAGGCCATAGTTACCGCAGAGATTTTCCTCACAGAATTTACGGTATTCCAGTACAAAGACCAGGTCTTTCACATCAATAACTGCCGCGTTGGCAAAACCAAGGGACAGAGCTTCCTGAATCAGATTCATGTAGATTCTCCTTTCTGACAACCAGTTTATTGAATTTTATGAAAAAAGGGCATACCAGTCCGGCAGCCCCGATTTATCTTGATGAATTTCTGTCAAACCTATCTTACTATTTCCAGGATTTTCCGTCAATTAATTTTTCAAACGCAGCAGACGCAGAACTCTCCGGAAAAGTAATGGCATCTGTCTTTCGTTAATGCTACAATAGAAGCACATATAATTATGAGAGGCGGCGGATGGGCTTTGGGATGTCGTATGTGTTTCTGTAGCTATATTTTAAAGTGGGTTTTGAGGTGACGGGAGGTATAGAAGATGAATGAAAAAGTACTGCAGTTTTTTGATAAACAGCCGGAAGCTCTGCCGCTGTATGAAAAATTTGAAAAGCGCGTTGAAGAACTTGTGCCGGATGTAGAAATCAAAGTTCAGAAAACACAGATTTCTTTTTATAACAGACACATGTTTTCCTGCGTTTCTTTTGCCAGAGTGAGAAAGAAAAAAGACTGTCCAAAGAGTTATATTGTTGTTACCTTCGGATTGGATCATAAAGAAGAATCGTCCAGGATCGACATTGTGTCAGAGCCGTACCCTCACCGCTGGACGCATCATATTCTGATTTCAGAGATTTCGGAGATCGACGAAGAGTTCATGAATTGGATAAAAGCGGCTGCGGACTTTTCTGGCAGAAAATAAGAGACATAAAATATCGCTAATGAGGGAGAGCCTATTTGTGATTACAGGAGGGCTGAGATAATGAAGATAAAACCGACAGCGGCAGACGTTATTATGGAAATATTGAGCCTGGTTCTGATGATTGGAGTTTCTTTGTATATATTCATCCGCTGGTCTTCCATCCCGGATAAAATACCGATGCATTATAATTTTGCGGGGGAGATCGACCGTTGGGGCGGAAAAGGAGAACTTCTTTTTCTGATAGCCATAGCATGGGGGATCTGGCTTTTGATCACTGTGACGGAACGATTTCCAAAATTCTGGAATACAGGAGTTGAGGTTACAGAAAAAAACAGGGAGCATGTGTACCGCACCCTGAAATATATGGTCAAAACCATGAAACTGATCATAGTGATTATTTTCACATACCTTATCCTGCATACACTGACTGTCAGAAATCTGCCGGGCTGGTTTCTTCTGGCATTTGTGGGACTGCTGATCGGCGATATGGCTTTCTGGCTGATATGGCTGTACCGGAAGAGATAAAAAGGAAACAGAAAACCCCAGAGATGCAACCTCTGGGGTTTTCGTCTGCTATCCGACATGGATAACTTCTGTCTTTCAGCCTATTGGCATTATAGCATATGCATTTCGGGATTGTAATATTCCCGGAAAAATTACAGATAAACTTTCTTCCTGCTGATCATGAAGGACACGACAGCGGTAACCGCCTCCGCGATCCAGAAGGCGTGCCATACTCCGGAAGCGCCGAGAATGCGGCTCAGTATAAACGCGGCCGGAAGAATAATGAGTACATAACGACACAGGGAGATCACCAGAGAAGCGGTTCCCTTTCCAAGTCCCTCCAGTGCGCCGGAGGAAGTGACGGATACGGCGGATACCAGGAATCCGGCGCTGATAATGCGAAGCGCCGTCCGTCCGGCCTGTACGGTGGCTTCACTGGCAGTAAAGAGCCCTATGAGCTGTCCGGGGACTGCCAGGCAGATAACTGTGCCGGCGATCATAATGACACTGCTCATTGCCAGGGTAACAAGATAAATCTTCCGGACTCTTCTGTATTCTCCCGCGCCGTAATTATAGCCGATCACCGGACGCATTCCCTGAACGATCCCGCTGGCGGGAAGATACAGAAAGGTCTGCAGCTTATAGTAGATTCCCAGGATGACTACATAGCTCTGGGAGAACGCGGCCAGGAGGCTGTTCAGCACAGAGATGAGAAGGGAGGGCAGGGCCAGGTTAAGAACTGCGGGAATTCCGATGGAATACAGACGCAGATCGATCCCTTTGTCCGGCTTCAGATATTTTCCAGTGATACGTACACTGAGAGGATGGGCTTTATAAATAACAAGATAGATGGCAAGATTTACCACCTGCCCGATTCCTGTGGCAAGAGCCGCGCCTTCAATCCCCATTTCAGGGAAAGGCCCCAATCCGAAGATCATTACCGGATCCAGGATGATGTTGGTAAGGCAGCCGCACATCAGGGCGATCATGGTGACTTTCATTTTTCCAAGAGCCTGAAAGATCTTCTCAAAAGACAGATTAAGGGTAATGATCACGGAAAAGGCAAAAACGATATTGGAATAGCGCAGCCCCAGATTTATGACGCTTACATCTGGAGTAAAAAAGCGGAGAAAATGAGGCATAAACGCGATACATCCCACCGTCATAAGGACTCCGTGTATTACTGACAGTACAGTCCCGCGGGTAGCCGAGGCATTGGCGGCTTCGTTATTTTCCGCGCCAAGATAAAAGGCGATCAGGGCGTTAATCCCCACGCCGAAACCGATGGCAACGGCATTGATAAAGTTCTGGACAGGATAGACCAGAGAGAGGGCAGTCATGGCGTCTTCACTGATCTTTGCCACGAAGTAGCTGTCTACAATATTATAGAGGGAATTTACCAGCATGGAGATCACCATGGGAAGCGCCATGGACATGATCAGGGGAAAAACAGGTTTTTCTTTCATAAAGGTTTCGTTCATTTTTATCTGAGCCTCCGTTTTCAGCTGTAATGCGGCTTTTTTGTAATTCTGGAACAGGCCGGAAATTAAAAGAGCGGAGCGTACGCTGGGAGAAGTAACGCTTCGGACAAAAGAAAAGCCACACAACCGCCGGATGACAGTTGTGTGGCGAAAAGTGGCTTAACCAGAAAAATCCACACCAGGTTTTGGATGGAATGATTGTAGCACGCCACAGGAGAATGCGTCAAGAAGATTTTAAATCCCGGCGATTAAATTTTATGGCAAATCAGATGTGCAACTCTCCGGAAAAGTAATGGCATCTGTCTTTTGTTAATGCTACAATAGAACTATATAAAATTATGAGAGGCGGCGGATGGAATGAAAGCAGTTGTATATAAGGGAGACGGGCAGATCGTTCTTGAAGAACGTCCTGTGCCGGAAATCATGGATGAAAAGGACGCGATCGTTAAGGTAACTCTGACTACGATCTGTTCCAGCGACATCCATATCAAACACGGGGCTGTGCCGAGAGCCGTGCCGGGAACGATTCTGGGCCATGAATTTGTGGGAGAAGTGGTGAAGACCGGAAGCGCGGTGAAGAAAGTAAAACCCGGCGACCGTGTGGCGGTGAATGTGGAGACATTCTGCGGAAAATGTTTTTTCTGCAAACGGGGGTTTGTGAATAACTGTACGGACGAACATGGCGGATGGGCTTTGGGATGCCGTATTGACGGCGGTCAGGCCGAGTATGCCAGAATTCCTTTTGCAGACAATGGCCTTACACTGATTCCTGATTCCGTGACGGACGAGCAGGCGTTATTCAATGGAGATATTCTGTCAACAGGGTACTGGGCCGCGAAAATCGGCGAGATAAAATCTGCGGATACAGTAGCTGTTGTCGGCGCGGGACCCACAGGTTTATGTACGATGCTCTGCGCCCGTCTGTATACACCTGCCAGAATCATTGCGATAGATACAGACGAATACAGGCTGAATCTTGCGAAGGAAAAAGGGCTGGCAGATGTGATACTTATGCCGGGCAGAGATAATATAGAAGAAGCGGTACAAAGTCTGACCGACGGAAGAGGCGCGGATACAGTCTTTGAAGTGGCGGGAGGAAAGGATACCTTCCAGACAGCGTGGAAAATCGCCCGTCCCAACGCGGTAGTAGTGATTGTGGCAATGTATGAGGAACCGCAGACGCTTCCTCTTCCGGATATGTACGGAAAGAACCTGGTGTTTAAAACCGGCGGAGTGGATGGAAGTTACTGTCAGGAGATCATGGATCTGACGGCCTGCGGAAAACTGGACGCAGGATTTCTGATCACGCACAGGTGCGGCATGGATGAGATCATGGACGCCTACGACGTGTTTGAGAATAAGAAAGATCATGTGATCAAATATGCGGTCACTCCCTGAAGGAAAGGCAGATAATATGAATTTTTATAAAACAGAAAAGTATGACAAAAATTTTCTGAAGGAAAATATGATGGGCCCCAACTCTATGATGATTCTGGAGGAGCTTTTGAATGAAGTTCCGCTGAAATCCGGAATGAGAGTTCTTGATCTGGGCTGCGGAAACGGACTGACTTCCGTTTTTCTGGCAAAGGAGTATGGAGTACAGGTATTTGCTCTGGATCTTTGGATATCCGCCACAGATAATTACAGGCGGTTTCTGAAAAACGGGGTAGATGATCTGATAATTCCCATACATGCAGATGCGCAGGATATGCCTTTTGCAGAAGAATTTTTTGACGCGGTGGTCAGTGTGGACGCCTATCATTATGTAGGAAATAACGATACCTTTTTCCCGGAAAAAGTGCGTCCGCTGCTGAAAAAAGACGGAATTGCGGCAATAGCCGTTCCGGGTATGAAATATGAAGTACATGAAAACATTCCGGAGGAAATGAAGCCATACTGGGAAGAGGAAGCTCTGGCAATGTGGCATTCTATCGAATGGTGGAGGCCGAAATTCGAGAAGGGGCTGGACAACCTCAGAATATGGGAAATGTCCTGTTTTTCTCAGGCATGGAAGGACTGGCTGGGTACAGACAATCCCTATGCCGCAGAAGACCGGAAAATGCTTCGGGCAGACGGCGGAAGATATATGAATCTCATTGGAATCATAGGAAAGCGGTCGGAATAAGCCGAATACGACAGATGGAGGAAAATTAATTTGGCTGATCATGTGAAAATATATAAAAAAGAATATGAAAATCTTCCGATAAGATTTCAGAATAAGATTACTCATGACCTGGACTATCTGATAAAGGCCAGAATCCCAGGGCTGAAAAAAGTATATCTTTTCGGAAGCTGCGCCAGAGGAGAAGTCAGGAGCACCAGTGACGTGGATCTTTTGATACTGACGGAAAAAAGAATCACTGACCGGACACTTTCAGCAATGATTCGCTGGACATTGGACGAGGATATAGAGGGAATCCGGACAGATGTAGTATATACCTATGAAAATGCTGAATTTGGCAGCCAGACTTTTCAAAGAGAAATCAGCAGAGATAAAAAATTGCTTCTGGAGGTCGTAGAATGATCAGGAACACTTATATTGATATAGCGGAAAATGATCTGCAGTATCTGGAATCCGTGTTAAAAACAGGAAATACATTTTATAATCAGCTTGCGGTACAGTGTCAGCAAGTGGCAGAAAAATTTCTAAAGGGATATCTGGACCGGACAGTTCTGGAAGAGGATGTGTCGGATCTGCTCAGAAAACATAATATGAAGAAAATAGCGTCAAAACTGAACGATATGCATCCAGGGTTAAAACTGGACACAGTGGGACTGGCATATCTTACAGATTTCTATTTTGACGCCCGTTATCCGGGTGATGATTTCTACACAGTTTCCAAAGAGGAATTTGAAAAATGTCTGTCCATTATGTACGATACTGTAGAGAAATTGAAGTCTCTTGATTAGAATAATATTTTAAGGAGAAAGTTCAGATGAAATTTGCGTTTTTGATTTTGGGAAATAACTTTGACAGTAAAAAGGACAGGGCTGTGATCCACAACGGAACAGCCAGGATCATTGGCGTTCCAAATATACAGGAGGCAGCTGAAGCGGCCCGGGAACTGTATAAAGAGGAAGGGATCGGCTGTATCGAGCTCTGCGGGGCTTTTGGCCCGGAAGGAGCAAAAAAGATCATAGAGGCCACGGACAATAAAATTCCCGTAGGCTTTGTGACTCATCTGCCGGAGCAGGAAGAGATATACAAAGCGGCTTTTTCAAAGGAGAAGTAAGACGGATATATTATATTCCGCTGAAAGCAGTACGCAAGGATAATCTTTGGCTATAGGAGCGCTGAAATATGAAGATAAAAGGAAATAGAAAACCCCAGAGATGCAGCCTCTGGGGTTTTCGTCTGCTATCCGACATGGATAACTTCTATCTTTTAGCCTATCGGCATTATAGCATATGTATTTTCAGATTGCAATATACCTGAAAAATCCCCGGCAGGGATAACCCGCCGGAGAAATAGATCAAAGATAAACCTTCTTCCTGCTGATCATAAAGGAAACTATGGCTGTAACCGCCTCTGCGATCCAGAATGCGTTCCATACTCCGGCAGCGCCGAATATCCTGCTTAAAAGGAAAGCGGCCGGAAGAATGACGATCACATAACGGCAGAGAGAGATCACCAGAGAAGCGGTTCCCTTTCCCAGTCCCTCCAGAGCGCCGGAAGAGGTTACAGAAACTGCGGAGACAAGGAATCCGGCGCTGATAATGCGGAGCGCTGTTTTTCCCGCCTGGACCGTGGTCTCATTGGCAGTAAAGAGCCCTATGAGCTGTCCGGGAACGGCAAGGCAGATAATTGTGCCGGCGATCATAATGACACTGCTCATGGCCAGAGTGACAAGATAGATTTTCCGGACTCTCTTATATTCTCCCGCGCCGTAATTGTAGCCGATCACTGGACGCATTCCCTGAACGATTCCGCTGGCCGGAAGATACAGAAAGGTCTGCAGCTTATAGTAGATTCCCAGGATCACTACATAGCTCTGAGAGAAGGCAGCCAGCAGGCTGTTCAGTACAGAGATGAGAAGGGAAGGCAGGGCCAGGTTCAGAGCCGCTGGGATACCTATGGAATACAGACGCAGATCGATTCCTTTATCCGGCTTCAGATATTTTCCGGTGATGCGCACACTGACAGGGCGGGCTTTATAGATAACAAGATAGATGGCAAGGTTTACCACCTGCCCGATTCCTGTAGCAAGAGCGGCCCCCTCAATTCCCATTTCGGGGAAAGGCCCCAGACCGAAGATCATTACCGGATCCAGGATAATGTTGGTAACACAGCCACACATCAGGGCGATCATGGTGACTTTCATTTTTCCAAGAGCCTGAAAGATCTTTTCAAAGGAAAGATCAAGGGTGATAATAACGGAAAAGGCGAAAACAATATTGGAGTAGCGCAGTCCCAGGCTGATGATGTTTTCGTCTGAAGTAAAAAAGCGGAGAAAATGCGGCATAAAAGCAATACAGCCTACAGTCATGAGGATTCCGTGGACAACTGTCAGTACAGTGCCCCGGGTAGCTGCGGCGTCTGCGGCATTTTTATTTTCCGCCCCAAGATAAAAGGCGATCAGAGCGTTGATTCCCACGCCGAAACCGATGGCGACGGCGTTAATGAAATTCTGGACAGGATAGACCAGAGACAGAGCCGTCATAGCGTCTTCACTGATCTTGGCGACAAAGTAGCTGTCCACGATATTGTAAAGGGAATTGACCAGCATGGAGATCACCATGGGAAGCGCCATGGACATGATTAATGGAAATACCGGTCTTTCTTTCATAAATGTTTCGTTCATTTTTATCTGATTCCTCCGTTTTCAGCCGTTATACGGCTCTTTTTTTGCAGTTTTGGAGCAGGCCGGAAAGTAGAATGAAAATATCGTTTCGGACAAAACAAAAGCCACACAACTGCTGTATGACAGTTGTGTGGCGAAAAGTGGCCTGACCAGAAAAATCCACACCAGGTTTTGGATGAAATGATTGTAGCATGTCTATGTGGGAAGCGTCAAGAAAAATATTGTAACACATGGAGGCAGGCTGTTGGTTGCACTGCTTCGGCGGTTGTGCTAAACTGTGAATGTGAAAAAGAGGAAAGAAGGAAAGTATGGAGACACTTGTTACACTGCAGATTACGATTTTTCTTCTGGTAGCGGTGGGATTTGTTTTAAAAAGAATTCATATAGTAGGTCCCCAGGGACAGAAAAATATAAATGATATGGTGATTTATGTGATTCTGCCCTGTAACATTCTGCGGGCTTTTCTGGACAGCCCAGCTGAAAATGGATTTTTATCTTATCTGGAAGTTCTGATCATTTCTGTATTTATCCAGGCATTTTGCGTAATATATGGGAAAATAGCATTTTGTAAGGAACCGGAAGGAAGGCAGAAATGTCTTAGATACGGAACGATATGCTCTAATGCGGGCTTTCTGGGAAATCCAATAGCAGAAGGCGTTTACGGAGCGGAGGGGCTTATGCTGGCAAGCATCTATCTGATCCCTCAGAGGATCATGATGTGGTCCTCCGGACTGGCGGTCTTTTCCGGTACCAGCGACAAAAAACAGACGATAAAAAAAGTCCTGACCCATCCTTGTATCCTGGCCTGTATTCTGGGCATTATGTTTATGCTTGCAGACATCCAGCTTCCGCCGGGACTGGACGGTATGGTGACTGCTGTGGGAAACTGTAATACCGCTATGTCCATGATGGTGATCGGGATGATACTTGCGGATATCAATATAAGAGACTTCTGGGACAGAACAGTAGTGAAATATACGATTCACCGTCTGATCATCATACCCGCGGCAGTTTATGCTGTCTGCCGTTTTCTTCCGCTGGACAGAACTGCGTTTGGAATCTGTGTTCTTCTGGCCGCAATGCCTGCCGGAGCCACTACAAGTATCCTGGCGGAAAAATACGACATGGAACCGGCTTTTGCCACAAAGATGGTGATTTTTTCCACGCTGCTGTCTCTGCCTACCATCTGTATCTGGAGCCTGCTGTTATAATCTGACTATACTGACGTGGCAGATATAGAAAATAACGGGATACATGGATATAATTGATTTGCACAGGAGTTGTTTGAAATGATGAAATATGGATATGATTTTTATATCGTCGCGGGATTTCTGGCAGGAAGTATCCTTTTTGGCAGACTGATCCCAATGCTGCTGTACGGGAAAGATGTGGAGAAAGAGTCTGAGGACGGGAATCCGGGAACTTTCAACGCTTTTGTATGCGGAGGCATGCTCTGCGGAATACTTGTTCTTCTGGCGGATATCGGAAAGGGGTTTATACCGGTGGCAGCCTGCGCCAGAAGGCTGGGGATGGATTCCTGGAAATTTGCACTGGTCATGGCGGCGCCTGTTTTCGGACACGCACATTCGATTTTCCGGAAAGGCCATGGGGGAAAAGCGATCGCTGTTTCCTTCGGCGTTCTGATCGGACTGTATCCGGTGAGTCATCCGCTGCTGCTTCTGATCGGATGCTATCTCCTTTTTGCGGTTGTGCTTCCTGTAAAATCAAATACAAGAAAAAGCGTATATGCTTTTTTGCTGTTCACAGTCCTTTCTATATTCACAATACCCCACAGAACAATTCTGCTGGGATGTATCCTGATGTCGGCAATCGTAGTTCACAAGCACTGTCTGAAGGCAAACGAGGCCTTCCGGCGGGGAGAAGAATGGAGGCTTGAATGAAGGCGCTGATTTTATCATGTAATACAGGAGGCGGCCACAATTCCGCCGCCCGGGCCATTGCGGAAGAAATGCAGGACAGAGGCGATGAAGCCTATGTTCTTGATTATCTCTGTCTGGCAGGAGAAGGCGTTTCCAAATTGGTGGGAGACGGCTATGTTCAGATTGTAAAAAAGACTCCCAGACTGTTTGGTGCCGCTTATAAGCTGGGAATGGGAGTCAGCAAACTTGCGAAAAAATCCCCGGTTTATTATCTTAACGGAAGAATGGCGAAATATCTGGATCAATATTTGAAGGAGCATCCGGTGGATGTGCTGGTGATGCCCCATCTTTATCCTGCGGAAACCATTACCTACATGAAAAGAAAGGGAATGAAGCTGCCGCTTACAGTGGCGGTTATGACAGACTATACCTGTATTCCTTTCTGGGAGGAAACAGACTGCGACTATTACGTTATGTCCCATGAAGCCCTGCGGAAATCCTGTGTGAAACGTGGGATCCCAGAGGAAAAGCTGCTTCCTTTCGGTATTCCTGTATCAAGAGCCTGCAGAAAAAACACATCCAGGGCAGAAGCCAGGAAAAAACTGGGACTGAAGCAGGACGAAAAATATTTTCTGGCGGCAGGCGGCAGTATGGGAGCCGGAGACCTGGACGAGCTGATAGAAGAACTTCTTACAAGGACAGAGGAAGAAAGAATAATCGTTGTCTGCGGAAGCAATCAGAAGGCAGAACAGAAGCTGAAGAAAAAATATTCCGGGGAAGAGAGAATGGAAATCCTTGGGTTTACCACTCAGATGCCCTTATACCTGAGAGCCTGCGACGTGCTCTTTACAAAGCCGGGCGGCCTTACATCCACTGAGGCGGCGGTTGTCGGCGTACCCATGATCCATACCGCGCCCATCCCGGGATGCGAGACAGTCAACCGTAAATTCTTTGTCCGGGCCGGGATGAGCTGGTCCGCCGATACCGTGAAAGGACAGGCAGAAAAGGGAATCGCTCTGATGCGGGACGCGGAGGCCGCTGAGAAAATGGTGAAATGCCAGAGAGAGCAGATCCATGGGGACGCGGTGGTAAAGCTGTATGAGTTTATCAGAGATCAAATTTATAAAAATTAGCTAAAAATCTGATTGCCCGCCACCTTTTCTCTTTGAAATTACGGGGTATATACCCTCTTGAAAACACAATTTTTCGAACGATATCTTATGCTTGCTGTGCGTCGTGCGAATTGCATATGGTTTTATGTTTCATCTCCATACGAATATCGAACAAAATATGTTGTGCGATTTATTGACAATTTTGTTCGATTTTTGTATAATGAAGATGAAGAGGAACATACTGTAAACCATGAAGGAGGCGCATATTATGATTGTAACTGCGACCGAGTTCAAGAGCAACCTCGGCAAATATCTGGAAATGGCCAAGAAGCAGGACATATTCATTACCAAGAACGGCAAGAATATCGCCCGGCTTACCAGCCCTACCGTCAATAAGCTGGCGGTTCTGGACAGCCTTGTGGGGATTATCCCTGCAGACTCCGCCATGGATGAGAAAACCATACGAGAGGAGCGTCTGGCCGGAAAATGAAAATCCTGATCGACACAAACGTAATCTTGGACATCCTGCAAAAGCGGGAACCCTTTTTTGCAGATTCCTACCGGGCGTTGCGTAAGGCCATTGAAGATGATGCCGAGTGTCTGATTTCTGCATCTGCCGTCACCGACATTTTCTATATGTTGCGCAAGGCCCTCGGCTCTGCACAGCAGGCTAAGGAACAGATTGAACAGCTCGCCCAGATTGTGAGCTTTGCCGATGTGCAAGGTATGGACATACACACCGCTCTCATGCGGGCTATGCCGGATTTTGAAGACGCGGTAGTGGATGCCGTGGCCGAGCGAAACGGGGCAAGCTACGTCCTTACCCGCAACATCAAGGACTTCGCTGGTTCGGTGGTGCCAGCCATCCTTCCCGCTGATTTCCTGAACAAGTAAACATGCCGCCGCTCTTAACCAGCCGGAAATCCGCTGATAATACTTTTGTGGAGATGAATGTGTTCTCCCAATTATGATATTTTGGAGTTGTGAAACTATCCCCCCGGGAGGCTTGCCCCGGGGATTTCTTTTTTTTATAATGAATATCGTTAAAATTACGCGGCTTGGAGCATGTTGCCCCTTGTACATTAACGCAGCAGAAAAGAGAGAATATCAGAGGAGAGCAATGAAGATATTACAGAACAATGAACTTGGAGAGGAAATCCGTTCCTACTGGACGGAACGGGCGAAAGGCTATTCAGAATATAATCAGCAGGAGATGGCGGACGCCAGAAGAATTATGTGGAAAAGAAAGCTTCTTTCTTTACTGGAAGAAAAATTTCCAGGCAGGAAGCCTTCGGAGATAAGAATACTGGACGCAGGTACAGGTCCCGGCTTCTTTGCCATTCTTCTTGCGGAGTCAGGGTATCAGGTAACAGCGGTGGATGCAACTGAGGAAATGCTCAAGGAAGCGAAACACAACGCAGGAGAGCTTGCCGGGGGAATTGTGTGGAAAACAGAGGATGTTCAGAAACTTCATGTGGATAACGATTCCTTTGACGCGGTAGTTACCAGAAACGTTACCTGGAATCTTCCGGATCCGGAAGCGGCATACCGGGAGTGGTACCGTGTGCTGAAAAAAGGGGGCGTTCTCTATAATTTTGACGCGGACTGGTACGGCCATCTGTTTGATGAAAAGAAAAGAGACGGATACGATCAGGACCGCCGCCAGGTGGAGGAAAAGGAATTCGAGGATTATTACGAGGGAACGGATATTGAGCGGATGGAAAATATCGCCAGACAGGTTCCGTTAAGCAGGCTGAAACGGCCACAGTGGGATATAGAGGCGATGAAAAAAGCAGGATTCCAGAATGTGGTCTGTGACGAAGCGGTATGGAAGGAAGTCTGGACAGAAGAGGAAATTGCCAATAACGGCTCCACCCCGGTATTTCTGCTGTCCGGAGAAAAAAACGAATCGGAATGGAGATCATAGAAATGCAGAAAACAAAAAGAAAAAGCAGGATATCGGCGCTGAAAGCCCTTCTGGGGATTCTGCTGGCTATCGTGATTTTGGCGATAGCGCAGAGTCTGGCTTTCAGTATCAGCGAAATATTTTTGAACGCGGGGCTGCCCGGAGCAATATGCAATATTCTGGCGGGAATTTTATATGTGGTGTTGGCATTCCTGGGCGTGGATCTGTTTTGCAGAAAATATTTGAAGATATCAAGAGAGAAAATGCGGATTCCCGGTTTCCGTTTAAAACCGGTCTGGGTATTATCGGCTGTCCTGATGCCTGTTCTGGTGTTGCTGATATCTCTGGCTTTTGGCGGTCATTGGGAAATCAACAGATTTGACACAGCGACTACTCTTGCAATGATTACCGGAGCAGTGGCGTTTTATGGTCTGGCGACAGGGATTGTGGAGGAAATGATCTTCCGTGGCCTTGTGATGGGCTGTCTGGAAGAACGTTTTGGAAAAAAGATCGCGGTAATCGTTCCTTCGGTACTTTTCGGGGCCCTTCACATCATTGGAAACCGCCTGGATTTTGTCAGTACCATTCAGCTTTTGATCGCGGGAAGCATTGTGGGGATTTTATTTTCATTGATTACCTGCACAGACAACTCCGTCTGGAACAGCGCTATTGTCCACGGCATCTGGAATATGGCCATTATTGGCGGGATTCTTCATATTGGAGACGGTGCGGACAGTAGTTCCATGTTTAATTTTGTATTGAAAAATAAAAGTTTTCTTGTTTCGGGCGGAGATTTCGGGATTGAAGCGTCAGTGATTTCGATCTTTGTGTACCTGATTTTTTGCGTGCTGGCGGCAGTTTATGGACGGGGAAAACAAAAACGCGTCTGAAAACATGTCTCAAGAAAAAACAGAAATATTACAGAAAGAAGAGGCAGACAGTTTAAATGGAAAATAATAAGACATTCCGGTTAAATAATATAGAGGTACAGCCGGGACAGCGATGGTGCGGATACCTTGAGCTGGGCGGCGGAAAGTTCCGCATGCCTGCCGCCGTTCTTCACGGAGAACAATCGGGCAGGACGATGCTTATCACTGCGGGCGTTCATTCCGGAGAATATGTGGGAATCCAGGCGGCCATAGAGCTTTCTCAGAAATTAAAAATCGAGAAGGTGACGGGAACGGTGATCATTGTAAAAGTGATGAACCGCACTGCCTTTGAGAAGCGCGGCGGAAGTCTCGGCTATGCGGATCAAAAAGATCTGAACAGGGTGTTTCCCGGAAAAGAGGACGGCACGGAAACAGAGAGACTTGCCTGGACGGCTGCGAAGGAATTGCTGCCGGCCGCGGATTACTATATAGATCTTCACAGCGGAGACGATTATGAACAGCTTACGCCCTACGTTTATTATGCGGGCAGGGCGGACAGAGAAGTGTCTGCCATGTCCCGCAGGATGGCGGAACAGGTGGATGTGCCTTATATGGTGAAATCCGATGTGGCTTCCGGCGGAGCCTACAATTACGCCGCGTCTCAGGGAATTCCCAGCATTCTTATAGAAAGAGGCGGTATGGGCGGATGGAACAATGAGGAAGTCCGTTCTACCAGAAGGGATGTGCGGAACATTCTCTGCCATCTTGGAATCTACAGAGGACAGAAAGACTACCGGACTTATTATCCGCTGGAGGTGACGGACGTCTGTTATCAGGACGCTTCCCAAGACGGCCTCTGGTATCCGTGCCGCAAGCCGGGAGATATGATCCACAGAGGCGAAAAGCTGGGAGAGGTCCGGGATTATCAGGGAAATATAAAAGAAATCAGCATAGCGGAGTTTGGCGGCGTGATCCTTTATCAGACGGGAAGTCTTCAGGTGATGGGAGACAGTCCCATGATCGCCTACGGAAAAGTGGTCAATCCCTATGACGAGCGGAAAGAGCGTATTGTACATTACTGGGAAAAACGCAGCAGCGACTTCCTGACCCACAAAAGGGAGGAGCTTCACAGCGCCATGGCGGAGCGCTGGATGAAGGAAATACGGGCGCAGCTTCCCGCAGGGGATCGTCTCCGGATCCTGGATGTAGGGTGCGGAGCGGGATTTTTCTCCGTGCTTCTGGCAAAGGAAGGCTATCAGGTGACGGGAGTGGATCTTACGCCGGACATGATAGAAAATGCGAAGATCCTTGCGGCGGAGGAAAACGCGGACTGTGAATTTATCGTTATGGACGCGGAAAACGTGGATTTCCCTGACGGGACTTTTGACGTGGTGATCTCCAGAAATCTGACCTGGACCCTGCCCCATGTGCGGCGCGCCTACCGGGACTGGGTGCGTGTCCTGAAAAAAGGAGGCGTGCTCTTGAACTTTGATGCCAACTACGGTCTGAGCGACTTCACAGATGTCTCTTCTCTTCCTGAAAATCATGCGCACCAGACCATCGGCGATGATATGATGCGGGAATGCGAGGAGATCAAACGCCAGCTTCCCATCAGTTCCTACAGCCGTCCGGCCTGGGATCTGGAGACTCTGGGCGCCATGAAACTGCAGGAATTTGCGGTGGATCTGGGGATCAGCAGCAGGATTTATTTGGAAAAAGATGAATTTTACAATCCGGTACCCATGTTTATGATCCGCACACAGAAGCCGGAGTGACCTTTGGCTATATTACATATAGAGGGGGAAGAGATGAAGAAAGAAGCGCTGATAGAATTTGGACGATATAAGATGTCCGCTGTCCGGATGGAAGCGGTATGATTCAGGAGACAAGAGGATTTGCCCTCTCTATTCTTTAAATTTAAGGGGATTCTGAAATGCTGAAATATATTGTAAAACGGCTGCTTCAGTTAATTCCGGTCCTGATCGGGATTACCTTTCTCTCCTTTGCCATGATGCGGCTGGCGGGGGGAGACGCAGTTACCTATATGTATGAGAACGCCGGAACAGCGGTTTCCCAGGAGGTTATCGACGAGGCAAAAAAAGAATACGGGCTTGACCAGCCTTTTCTGGTACAGTACGGACGGTGGTTCGCCGGAATGATCACCGGGGATATGGGCGTCAGCTATGTGTCGGACCGGGACGTCTATGATACGTTTGTGGAAAAGCTTCCGGCTACAATCCTTCTGATGCTCTCCTCGATAACCCTGACTATGCTGATTTCCGTTCCTCTGGGAATTGTCTCTGCGGTCAGGCATAACCGGTGGGCGGATTATCTGATCCGCTTTCTGAGCTTTATCGGAAATTCCATGCCTAATTTTTTTGCGGCTCTGGTGCTGATGTATTTCCTTTCCGTAAAACTGGGATGGCTTCCGGTGATCACTTCAGAAAATCTGGCGCTGAGTCTGATCCTTCCCACACTGACCCTTGCGGTTTCCATGGCGGCAAAATACACCAGACAGGTGAGAGCGACGGTCCTTGAGGAATTAAATAAAGATTACGTTGCAGGAGCCATGGCAAGAGGAGTAAAGGGGAGCGTTATCATATGGAGAAATGTAATGAAAGCGTCTATGCTGACGGTTATTACTCTTCTGGCGCTTTCTGTAGGCAGCCTGCTGGGAGGAACCACCATTGTGGAAACGATTTTTATGTGGGACGGAGTGGGAAAGATGGCGGTAGACGCAATTACCATGAGGGACTATCCCATTGTGCAGGCATATGTGGCGTGGATGGCAGTGATCTATGTGCTGGTAAATCTGGCGGCAGATATTATTTATCACTATCTTGACCCGCGGGTGCGTCTGGCACGCTGAGAATAAGGTGAGAGGAACAGGAGCTGGGTAGTTATGGCTGATGAAAAGATAACTGTACGAAAACAGAAAATAAAAAAGAACCATACAAAGGGCAGGCTGATATTTTTTTCCGTGATCACCGTGCTCCTCCTTCTGACGGCGGCCTTCGCCGGATACCTCTGTCCTTATGATCCGGACGAACAGAATCTTCTGCTGGCGCAGCAGCCGCCAAGCCTGTCCCACCTTCTCGGGACCGACAGGTTTGGCAGGGATATGTTCTCGCGGGTTCTGGCGGGAAGTACGATCAGTATCTATGCCACGCTTATGCTTGTGGCGGTTGTGACGGCAGTGGGAACGTTGGTGGGGATGATATGCGGCTGGTATGGAAAAGGGGCTGATACGGTGCTGATGAGGGTTTCCGATCTGTTTCTGGCCTTTCCGAGCCTTGTATTCGCTCTTGCGGTAGCGGGCGTGCTGGGCGGAGGGATCCAGAACGCCGTTATCGCTCTCGCCGTTATCGGCTGGCCGAAATTTGCCCGTCTGGCCAGGGGGCTGACGATGGCTCAGAAGGATTCTCCCTATATTATGGCGGCAAGATTATCCGGATGCAGTACTCCAGGAATCCTTATAAAACATGTGCTGCCCAATATTGCGGGACCGGTTCTTGTAACAGCGGTGCTGGATATCGGAACGATGATGATGGAGCTTGCGGGCCTCTCTTTTCTGGGGCTGGGCGTACAGCCTCCGGCGGCAGAGTGGGGAAGCATGATCAACGACGGAAGAAGTATGCTTCAGATATCTCCGTGGATGGCCCTTGCGCCGGGGGCGGCGATCTTTATCACGGTGATGATCTTTAATCTTCTTGGAGACACGCTGCGGGACTACATAGATCCGAAGCGGCGGGGATAGCAAAAAGCGGCTCTGTCCCTGCTATATAAGAGATAAATAAAAAAGGAAAAGGAGTACGGCATGAGAAAAAAAATAATCGCGGCGGTTCTTGCGGTAGCGGTGCTTGCGTCAGGCCTGACGGTTCAGACGTTTGCGAAAGAAGAGGAAAAAACTTTTGTATACGGAACTACCGGATACAGCGAGGAAATGGGGGACGCAGGACTGAACCCTCATGACAATTATTCCGGATGGAGCGCAGTGCGCTATGGAGTAGGCGAAACATTGTTCAAATACAATGATAACATGGAAGTGGAGCCATGGCTTGCCACGGACTATGAGTTTGTGGACGATACGACCGTAAAGATCACGCTGCGGGACGGAGTGAAATTTTCCAGCGACCGTACAATGGACGCCCAGGCTGTGAAGGAGTGTCTGGATGATCTGATCGCAGTACACGACAGAGCGCCGTCGGATCTGAAGATCGATCATATTGAGGCGGAGGGGCTGATTCTTACGATCTACACTGCCGAACCCTGTCCTGCGCTCATTAACTATCTGGGAGATCCCTACGGAGCCATTATCGACATGGAATATGGAATCCAGGGAGAGGGCGGCTCCGCCAACGTGGCGGGAACCGGGCCGTATATTGCCACGGAGGTAACGCCTGCGCAGATCACTCTTGTAAAAAATGAGGATTACTGGGGCGGAGACGTTAAAGTGGACAAGGTTACGGTGAAATCCTTTTCTGACGGAAGCGCCCTTACCGCGGCTCTCCAGACAGGAGACGTACAGGGTACCTACGGCCTTCAGTATGACAATTATGTACTGTTTGACGGAAATCCCGACTATACAATCAATTCCTGCGCCACAAGCCGGTGCTTTTTCGGACAGTTCAATTTTGATTCAGAGATCATGCAGGATGAAAATGTGAGAAAAGCGGTGGCAATGGGAATAGATAAGGAAGGCTTCTGCTCCGTGATCATGGAGGGAAGAGGTCTCCCGGCGTCGGCGGCTTTTCCGGACAGCTTTTCTTATGGAAATAAAGCGGTGACAACAGTATCCTATGATCCGGAAGGGGCGCGGGAACTCCTGGAGGAATCCGGCTGGACGGATACGGACGGGGACGGCTATGTAGATAAAGACGGAGAAAAGCTGACAATAAACTGGCTGACTTATCCTACCCGGTTGGAGCAGCCAAAGCTGGCGGAATACGCCCAGGCTACTCTGAAGGAAATAGGAATCGACGTGCAGGTGAACAATACTTCGGATCATATGACTTACGCTCAGGAGGGAGACTTTGACGTGTATGTAAGCTCCCTGACAACAGCGCCTACAGGAGATCCGGAATATTTCTTTACCAGCACGGTAACAGGACCGAAAAATTATGGAAATTACCAGAATGAAGAAGTAACGGAGCTTACGGAAAAACTTCATCAGACTTTTGACATTCAGGAAAGAGACAGTCTGGCAGTAGAGCTCCAGCAGAAGCTTCTGGATGACAACGCAATGTTCTTTGTATCCCATCTGAATATGGGAATCGTTACAAAATCAAATGTCACAGGAATGGCCGCGCATCCCTGCGATTATTATGAGATCACGGCGGAACTGGACGTGGAATGACCGGCGCGGACCATTTTGCGGCAGCACAGGATATGCGGGAAGACAGCCGGAGGATACATCAGAAAGGAAGGAAAAGGTTATGGAACCTTTGCTTTGCGCGGAACATATCACAATCTGTTATAATGGGACTCCTGTTGTAAAGGACGTCAGCTTTCAGGTGGATCAGGGAGAGATCCTGGGGATCGTAGGAGAGTCTGGAAGTGGAAAAAGCACTATTATTAAAGCCATGCTGGGGCTTCTTGGAGAAAACGGAATGGTGACCAGGGGAGATATCTGGTTTAAAGGTGAAAATCTGACAGATATGCCGGAAAAACGCAGGAGAAAATATCTGGGTCCGGAGATCGGCACAGTATTTCAGGACTGTAAGGCCGCTTTCTGTCCTGTGAGGACGGTAGGGGCCCAGATCCACGAGGCTGTATCCGCTCACGAAAAGATAAAGAAAGAAGAGACAAAGAGACGGGCGGCGGAAATCATGGAAAAGATCGGGCTGACAGATCATGAACGCATCTGGAACAGCTATCCTTTTGAACTGTCCGGCGGCATGAACCAGAGAGTGGGTATATGTACTGCCATGATCATGAAGCCCGGACTGCTTCTGGCTGACGAGCCTACCAGCGCACTTGACGTTACCGTACAGAAACAGGTGGCGGAAGAGCTTCTCCTGATGCGCAGGGAATATCATACGGCGGTGATCCTTGTGACTCATAATATCGGTCTTGTTAAAAAAATGGCGGATAAGATACTGGTTCTGAAGGACGGACAGGTAAGAGATTACGGCGGCGCAGGGGAGGTGCTGGAAGCTTCCAAAGACGCGTATACAAGAGATCTGATGGATTCTGTCCTGACTCTGAAGAGAAAATGAGGGCAGGATACCAGGCGGTGAGAATAAAGACAAGGGAACGGACTATGACAGAAATAATATTAAGGGCGGAACATCTGACAAAGACATTTTCAACTGACAAAGGCGGATTTACCGCTGTACGTGACGTAAGTTTTGAGGTAAAAAAAGGAGAAGCCCTTGGAATCGTAGGAGAATCCGGTTCAGGAAAGACCACGGCGGCGCGTCTGGTTACAGGGCTTATCCGTCCTACAGAGGGAAAAATTTTTCTGATGGGAAAGGAGATCTCAAAAGCGGGAGGAAGAGAACTGAGGAAGGCATACAGGAATATGCAGATGATCTTTCAGACACCGACGGAGTCTTTTGATCCCAGATACACCCTTGGAAACGGGATCGGGGAAAGTCTGCGAAACGCCGGGATGAGCAGGAAAGAGACAGGTAAGAGAGTAAGGGAGCTGCTGGTTCAGTGCGGCCTTACGCCGGAATTTGAGGGAAAATATCCGCATCAGGTCAGCGGCGGGGAATGCCAGAGGGCGGCTATTGCGAGAGCTCTTGCCATCCGGCCAAAGCTTCTGGTCTGCGACGAGCCCACCAGCGCTCTGGACGTTACCGTCCAGAAACAGATCCTGGATCTGCTCCTGCAACTGAAAAGCGAGGGAGCGGGAAGCTTCCTTTTTATCAGTCATGACCTTGCTCTGGTACAGGCTTTCTGCGACCGCGTGCTGGTGATGCATGAGGGGCGGATTGTAGAAAGCGGAACTCCGGACGAGATTATTTCCAGCCCCCGGGAGGAATATACCCGGAGGCTGGTAGACTCGGTATTGTAGAAACGTATTTTACAGCATACCGCTTCTGCGCGCCAACGCCGGTCTATCTGGATGAATAATCCGGATAATCTTCCCGGCGGAAGGGAATCTGGAAGGTTCCGGCTGCGTCTGAAAGATCTTCCACGTTCCTGGGACCGTAAAGGGGCAGACAGGTGAAATCCCGGCAGGTCAGAAATCCCAGAACAGCCTGGGTAAGAGAGCAGCCATATTCGGCGGTAATCTGGTGAAGGGCTTCGGCAGTTTTGAGATTTCCCGGTGTATAATATTCGGAATCGCGGACCGCGTCTTTTCCTTTTGCAAAAAGCTTGTGGAAAAAGCCGCTGCAGTTCGCCATATAAGGCATGGCAAGATTGTTGGGATTTTCCAGGTGATACCGCCGCATTTCCACGTCCATCAGGGCGAGCGTATCGTCGGCGGGAGGATTCATGGCGGCAAGACCTACATTAAAGAGGGCCTGGTTGGCGGCAAAGCCCCGGTATCCGTGAGCCGCCGCATAGGCGTCTGCTTCTTTCATTCTTTCTGTACTCCAGTTGGAGCAGCCATAGAAACGGATCTTTCCTTCTTTCCGGAATTCTTCCATGATCTCCACAAGATCTCCTGCGGGAATCTCTTCATTATCTCTGTGATAAAAATAAATATCAATATAGTCTGTACGGAGAGTTTTCAGAGAAAGCTCCAGATCTCTGCGCATATTTTCCGCGGTGACTCTTGTCTTGTGCATATCAGGAGAAGGACAGGTCATATCCGGATGTCCTCCTTTTGTGATCAGGATCACATCATGGCGTTTGCCGCTCCGTGAAAGCCAGTCGCCGATAACCCGTTCGCTTCTTCCGGTTTCCGGAGGGATCCAGTCAGAGTAAACTCTCGCGGTATCGTAAACATTTCCTCCTAAATCAAAATAGGCGTCAAAAATTCTGTCGGCGTCAGTTCCGTCCCATTTCAGACCGGCGTTGACACAGCCAAGTCCCATGGCGGAAAGCTCCAGATCTGTTTCAGGCAAATGTATTTTTTTCATTTTCAGGCAATCCCCTTTCTATTATTATCAATATAAAAAGCAGCTTTTATTATCTATGCAGATTTTGCTGATGTCAATAAAATTCGGGAGAAAAGACAGTTCTTATATAATTTTTCTCTTGACAAGGCTTCTGTACAGGATTATACTTTGATAATCAAAATATTTTATTTTCAAAAATATCAGGAAGCATATGATCAGAAATCTTATGTCCTCGACAGGTATAGAAAAATTCTTATGAGAGGAGAGCAGACCATGACAGGAGCGATTTGCGGAACCGGGGCCTGTGTGCCGGCCCGTATCCTGGATAATAATGAGATAGCAAAATTCGTAGATACCAGCGATCAGTGGATACAGGAGCGCACCGGAGTGATCCGGCGCCGGATCGCCGTAGAAGAATCAACTGCTTCTATGGCGGCAGAAGCTGGAAGGCAGGCGCTAAAGGAGGCCGGAATCCGGCCTGAGGAAATTGAAATGATACTGGCCGCGACGGCGACGCCGGATCATATTTTTCCATGCGCTGCCTGTGAAATACAGGAAAGGCTTCAGGCGGTAAACGCCGTATGTTTTGACCTGAACGCTGCCTGCAGCGGTTTTCTTTTTGCTTATCAGACTGCGCAGGCATATATTGCGGCCGGTATGTATAAGACCATTCTTGTGGTGGGGAGCGAATGTCTTTCCAGGATTGTAAACTGGGAGGACCGTGGAACCTGCATTCTTTTTGGAGACGGTTCCGGAGCAGTTGTCCTGAAAGCGGAAGAGGGAAGAAACTGGATTTCCGCGGCTCATTCCGACGGCAAAGGAGGCCCGGCGCTTCTCTGTACAGGGCCTAACGCCGCAAAGGCCGGAAAGGAAGGAAATCTTCCCGGCCAGTCAGTCGACTGGGGCGGAAGCGCAGAGATGGAAATCTCCATGGATGGAAAGGCAGTATTCCAGTTCGCGGTCCGGAAGGTTCCGGAGGTGATCCATGAGGTACTGGATTCCAACGGACTTACAGCAGAGGATATCGACTGGTTCATTCTTCATCAGGCTAATAAAAGGATTGTAGAATCTGTGGCGAAGAGACTGAAAACAGATATCTCCAGATTTCCGATGAACCTTCAGGAATACGGCAATACGTCATCAGCCAGCATTCCCATCCTTTTAAACGAGATGAACCGCAGGGGTCTTCTGAAAAAAGGCCAGAAGATTGTTATGGCAGGATTCGGCGCGGGGCTTTCCTGGGGGGCCGCAGTACTGGAGTGGGGAATCTGAGGCCGGTGAAAATCCGCAGAACTCAGCCGACCGTATTGCGTTTTCGCGCACGGACGCTATTTATCGTTAAAAACAAAATTACAATATAAAAAAGAAAAAGGAGAACAATCATGTTAGAAAGAGTAATCGAACTTACAGCAGAAACTTTAGGAGCAGAGGCAGCATCCATTACAGAGGCTACTTCCTTTACAGAGGATCTTCACGCGGATTCCCTGGATCTTTTTGAGCTGGCAATGGCTCTTGAGGAAGAATTTTCCGTAGAGATCCCAAGCGAGGATCTGGAAAAAATCACAACGGTAGGCGACGTTATCGCATACATCGAAGAGCATAAATAATGATAGCGAAGCGTGCCGGTATCATAGCAGATTATAACAGCAGAAGTATATGGAATGAGAGGGTTTCAGATGAAGACAGAAATCACAGAATTACTGGGAATTGAGTATCCCGTTATACAGGGAGGTATGGCATGGGTGGCGGAATGCCATCTGGCGTCTGCGGTATCCAACGCAGGAGGCCTTGGCCTGATCGCGGCTGCGGCAGCTCCGGCAGAATGGGTGAGAGAACAGATCCGTGAGGCAAAGAAAATGACAGATAAGCCTTTCGGTGTGAATATTATGCTGATGAGCCCGGAGGCCGACGCAGTGGCTAAGGTTGTGATCGAAGAGGGCGTGCAGGTAGTTACTACAGGCGCGGGAAGCCCGGAAAAATATATGGCGGACTGGAAAGCGGCAGGAGTGAAAGTAATTCCTGTGGTTGCGTCTTCCGCCCTTGCAAAGCGTATGGAACGCTGCGGCGCCGACGCGGTGGTTGCAGAAGGAACAGAGGCCGGCGGACATATCGGCGAGATCACTACTATGGCGCTTGTGCCGCAGGTAGTGGACGCGGTGAGCATTCCGGTGATAGCGGCAGGCGGAATCGCAGACGGAAGAGGAATGGCGGCGGCTTTCATGCTGGGTGCGAAAGGCGTGCAGGTAGGAACTGCCTTCGCGGCTTCCAAAGAATCTGTTATCCATGAAAACTATAAAAACAGTATCCTGAGAGCCAAGGACATTGACACCCGTGTTACCGGAAGATCCACAGGACATCCCATCCGTGTGCTCCGCAACGATATGGCAAGAAAATATCTGGAGCTGGAGCAGGCGGGAGCGCCCTTTGAGGAGCTGGAGTCTCTGACGTTGGGAAGCCTGAGAAGAGCCGTGCAGGACGGAGATGTAAAGGGCGGAAGCCTGATGGCAGGACAGAGCGCGGGCCTTGTAAAAGAAAGCTTATCCTGCAGCGATCTGATCCGCACAATGGTAGCAAAGGCGGAAAGCCTGATGAATGGAGCGTTATAAGATGAGTAAGATTGCATTTATATATCCTGGACAGGGAGCCCAGACCGCGGGAATGGGAAAAGATTTCTATGACAACGGCGCTCTGGCAAAGGAAATTTTTGATAAAGGTTCAGAGCTTCTTGGCCTTGACCTCAGGGAGCTGTGCTTTGAAAAAAATGACCGTCTGGATAAAACAGAGTATACACAGGCTGCTATGGTAACTGCCTGTCTTGCCATGACGAGAGAGGTGGAGACAAAGGGGTTGAAGCCTGATATGACGGCGGGCCTGAGCCTTGGAGAGTACTGCGCCATAGCTGTGGCCGGAGGAATGAGCGATATGGACGCTATCCGTACAGTCCGCGCCAGGGGTATTTATATGGAAAACGCAGCCCCGGCAGGCTCCGGCGCCATGGCGGCGGTACTTGGAATGGAAGCCGCTGTCATTGAGGATACGATCAGGGATATTGAGGGCGTATCCATTGCCAACTATAACTGTCCGGGACAGATTGTCATTACCGGAAAGGCAGAAGGGGTACAGAAGGCTTCAGAGGCGCTGAAAGAAGCGGGAGCCAGAAGAGTTCTTCCTCTGAACGTCAGCGGGCCGTTCCATTCTCCCATGATGATTCCGGCGGGAGAAAAGCTGAAAGAGGTTCTGGACGGCGCCACGATTACGGCGCTCAGTATTCCTTATGTGGCGAATGTAAACGCGGAAGTGATCACAGATTCCGCAAAGATCAGGGAGCTTCTTGTGAAGCAGGTAAGCTCTTCCGTGCGCTGGGAACAGAGTATGGAAACAATGATAAAAGAAGGCGTAGATACCTTCGTAGAGATCGGTCCGGGAAAAACTCTGGCCGGATTTATGAGAAAGATCAATAAAGATGTAAAAATGTATCATATCGGAAGCTGGGAAGAAGCTGCAAAAGTCTGCGAAGAGCTGGCGGGAAGCAACTGACTACTGCCCAGACAGATTCCGGAGAGGAGATAACATAAATGGCAGAACAGCAGAATAAGACAAAAACAGCCGTTGTCACAGGTGCTTCCAGGGGAATCGGAAGAGCCATTGCCCTGGAGCTTGCATCAAGAGGCGTACGGGTGATCATCAATTATAATGGCTCTGCTGACAGAGCGAAGGAAGTACAGAAGGAAATCCAGGAAAACGGCGGACAGGCTGAGGTTCGTCAGTGGAACGTGGCGGATCACGGAGCATGTGAGACTGCTGTCCGTGAGATCGTAAAGGAATTCGGAAGCATTGATATCCTTGTAAATAACGCTGGAATCACAAAAGACGGTCTTCTGATGGCCATGTCCGAGGAGAATTTTGACAGCGTGATCAATGTAAATCTCAAGGGTACCTTCAATATGATGAGATTTGTTTCCCGCCAGATGCTGAAGCAGAGAAGCGGCAGGATCATCAGCATGGCTTCCGTTGTGGGAATCGCCGGAAATGCGGGTCAGGCCAACTATGCGGCGTCCAAGGCAGGCGTGATCGGCCTTACAAAGTCGGCGGCAAGAGAGCTTGCATCAAGAGGCATCACGGTCAATGCGGTTGCTCCCGGATTTATTGAGACAGAGATGACTGCCGTTCTGCCGGATAAAGTAAAAGAAGCATCTGTAGCCCAGATTCCTCTGGGACATTTCGGAAAGCCGGAGGATATTGCGAAAACAGTAGCGTTTCTGGCATCGGACGACGCGGCGTATATTACCGGACAGGTAATTCAGGTTGACGGAGGAATGGTGATATGAGTAAGAGAAGAGTCGTTGTCACAGGTCTTGGAGCAGTTACTCCCATTGGAAACAATGTGAAAGATTTCTGGGCGGGCATCCGCGAAGGAAAAGTAGGAATCGGCCCCATTACCAAATTTGACACAACAGAATATAAAGTAAAGCTTGCGGCAGAGGTGAAGGATTTCAAGGCAAAAGATTATATGGATCCGAAAGCGGCCAGACGTATGGAGCCTTTTTCCCAGTATGCGGTGGCTGCGGCAAAGGAAGCCTACGAGGATTCCGGCCTGAACATCGAGGAGGAAGATCCTTTCCGCGCAGGCGTGATCGTAGGCTCCGGAATCGGAAGTCTTCAGGAGCTGGAGCTGAGCTACGGAAAGATCTTAAGCCAGGGTCCGAATAAGGTTCCGCCGCTGATGGTTCCCCTTATGATCTCCAATATGGCTGCGGGAAATATTTCCATTCAGCTTGGTTTCCGCGGAAAATGTACAGATGTGGTGACTGCCTGCGCGTCCGGAACACACAGTATCGGAGACGCTTTCCGCGCGATCCAGTACGGAGACGCGGATATCATGGCTGCAGGTGGCACAGAGAGCAGCATCTGCCCCACAGGAGTGGCTGGATTTACCGCTCTTACCGCTCTGACAAAATCTGAGGATCCCATGAGAGCTTCTATTCCTTTTGATAAAGAGAGAAGCGGCTTTGTTCTGGGCGAAGGCGCCGGCGTGGTGATCCTGGAAGAGCTGGAGCACGCAAAAGCCAGAGGCGCGAAGATTTATGCGGAGGTTGTAGGCTACGGCGCCACAGCGGACGCTTATCATATTACTTCTCCTATTGAAGACGGAAGCGGCGCGGCAAAAGCAATGAGCCTTGCAATGGAGGAAGCGGGAGTAAGTCCGGAAGAGGTAGAGTATATCAACGCTCACGGAACCAGCACCCATCATAACGATCTTTTTGAGACAAGGGCTATCCATGCGGCGTTCGGTTCCGCGGCGGAGAATGTGATCATAAATTCCACAAAATCTATGATCGGGCATCTTCTGGGCGCAGCCGGCGGCGTGGAATTTATCACCTGCGTGAAGTCCATTGAGGACGGTTTTATCCATCAGACGGTAGGAACAACGGAAACAGACGAAGAGTGCGACCTGAACTATGCGATCGGCGCTCCGGTGGAAAAGGAAATCCGCTATGCCATGAGCAATTCTCTTGGCTTTGGAGGCCACAACGCAACCCTTCTGGTGAAGAAATACGAGGAGTAATCACTATGGAATTTGAAAATCTTCTTACATTGATCAAAGCAGTGTCTGATTCCGAACTGACAGAGTTTCATTACGAGGAAAACGGCACGAATATACATTTTGTAAAAGAACAGCCCCAGCAGATCCCCGTACAGGTACAGACTGTTGCCGCTGCGGCGCCTCAGGCGGCAGCCGTAACAGAAACGGGAAACGCAGGCGGGGAAACAGCGGCGGAGCCGGAGGGAATGATCGTAAAAGCTCCTCTTGTGGGAACCTTCTACGCAGCTCCTTCCGAGGACGCGGATCCCTTCGTATCTCTTGGGGATACAGTGAAAAAGGGACAGACCCTTGCCATTGTGGAAGCAATGAAGCTTATGAACGAGATAGAAAGCGATTACAGCGGAAAGATCGCTGAGATCTATGTGGAAAACGGACAGGCGGTAGAGTATGGACAGCCTTTGTTCCGCATTGTAAATCAGTAGGGGGCGGAGATATGAAAAAACTGGGTATCAAAGAAATCGAACAGATCATTCCCCACAGACATCCTTTTTTGCTGATAGACTATATTGAGGACTATGAGCCGGGACAGTATGCGGTAGGATATAAATGCGTGACTTTCCACGAGGACTTTTTCCGGGGACATTTCCCCCAGGAGCCGGTAATGCCGGGAGTCCTTACAGTAGAAGCTCTGGCGCAGACAGGAGCTGTGGCAATCCTGAGCAAGGAAGAAAACAAGGGAAAGACCGCTTATTTCGGCGGTATTAAGAATTGCCGTTTCCGCGGCAAGGTAAGCCCCGGAGATAAGGTGAAGCTGGAAACCACGATCATCAAGGCCAAAGGTCCTCTGGGAATCGGCCATGCCGTAGCCAGTGTGGACGGAAAAGTCGTGGTAGACGCGGAACTGACCTTTATGATTGGATAGGTGGAAGAATATGATAAAAAAGGTACTGATAGCAAACCGCGGCGAGATTGCCGTGCGTATCATCCGGGCCTGCCGGGAAATGGGAATCGAGACGGTAGCCGTATATTCTGAGGCGGACAGGGAAGCCCTTCATACCCAGCTTGCGGATCAGGCGATCTGCATCGGGCCGGCTCCCTCCACCCAGAGCTATCTGAGTATGGAAAATATCATAAGCGCGACGATCGTATCCGGCGCGGACGCCATTCATCCGGGGTTTGGCTTTCTGTCTGAGAACAGCAAGTTTGCCGAACTCTGCGAACAGTGCAATATTACCTTCATCGGACCGCCTTCCAGTGTGATCGCAAGTCTGGGAAACAAGCAGGCGGCAAAAAATACCATGGCGGAGGCGGGAGTTCCCGTTATCCCGGGCGGCTCAAATCCGGTATACACAGCGGAAGACGGAGCGAAAGAGGCGGATGAGATCGGCTATCCTGTGATCATCAAGGCGGCTCTTGGCGGCGGCGGAAAAGGCATGAGAGTTGCCGATACGCCGGAAGAGTTTACAGAAAGCTTTCAGACCGCCCAGAAGGAAGCGCAGATGGCCTTTGGCGACGGCACCATGTATATCGAACATTTTGTGCGTCATCCGAGACACATTGAATTTCAGATCATGGCGGATAAATTCGGCAATGTGATCCATCTTGGAGAGAGAGACTGCTCTATTCAGAGAAATCACCAGAAAATGATCGAGGAATCCCCAAGCATCGCTATTTCCGAAGCGCTTCGCCAGAAGATGGGAGAGGCGGCGGTAAAAGCGGCGAAGGCCGCGGGATATGTCAACGCGGGAACCATAGAGTTTCTTCTGGAAAAAGATGAGAAATTCTATTTTATGGAGATGAACACCAGGATCCAGGTGGAGCATCCGGTGACAGAGTGGGTGACGGGAGTGGACCTGGTAAAAGAACAGATCCGCATCGCGTCAGGAAAGCCGCTGTCCTATAAGCAGGAAGACATCCGCCTTACGGGACATGCCATTGAATGCCGTATCAACGCGGAAAACCCGTCAAAAGGCTTTATGCCTTCTCCGGGAACGATTACCGATATGTACTTCCCGGGAGGAAAGGGAATCCGTATTGATTCTGCGGTTTACAGCGGATATACAGTGCAGCCCTACTATGATTCCATGATCGCTAAGCTGATCGTATGGGCGAAGAACCGGAACGAAGCGATCCGGAAAATGCAGAGCGCGCTGGGCGAGGTGATCATAGAAGGTATCGACACCAATGTGGATTATCAGTATGAAATTCTGAATCATCCGGATTTTCTGTCCGGCAACATAGACGTAGAGTTTATTGAGCGGATGGAGAAGGAACGGCGATAGAGAGCGGTTATTTGCGGAATGCTTTAGTTAATGGAAATAAGAACAGGTTGGATGAAATACAGGAGTAACGGGCTATGAAGTTGGAGAATATGTTCAAAAAGACCAGGATATCTTCCAGGACGCAGGGACACGGATTCGGAAGGACTATAAGGCCGGAGGTGCCGGAGGGACTTCTGAGAAAATGTAATAAATGCGGAGGAGCCATCATTGCGGAGGACGTAAAAGCCGGATACTATATCTGTCCCAAGTGCGGAGGGTATTTCCGTGTTCACGCGTACCGCAGGATCCAGATGCTCATTGACGAGGGGACTTTTGAAGAATGGGACAAAGACCTGACAGGCGAAAATCCCATGCATTACCGTGGGTATAAGGAAAAACTTGCCGCAGCCCGGGAAAAAACAAATCTCCGTGAAGCGGTGGTGACCGGAAAAGGAAAGATCAACGGGATTGAGACGGTGATCGGTGTCTGCGACGGGCGTTTCCTCATGGCAAGCATGGGATGGGCTGTCGGAGAAAAGATTACCAGAGCAGTGGAACGGGCAACTGAGGAGAGACTTCCTGTGATCATCTATGCCTGTTCCGGAGGAGCCAGGATGCAGGAGGGGATTACTTCTCTTATGCAGATGGCGAAGACGTCGGCAGCCCTGAAGCGGCACAGCGACGCCGGACTTCTGTATATCTCGGTTCTTACGGAGCCCACCACAGGCGGAGTGACTGCAAGCTTCGCCATGCTTGGTGATGTGATCCTGGCGGAGCCGGGAGCGCTGATCGGCTTTGCCGGCCCGCGGGTGATCGAGCAGACCATCCGGCAGAAGCTTCCAAAAGGGTTCCAGAGAGCGGAATTTCTGGAAGAACATGGTTTTGTGGACGCTATAGTGAAACGGGAGGATCAGAGAAAAACTCTGACCCAGATCCTCAGCCTGCACGGGTATGAGGCGGAAAAAGCAGCCGAAGGTAATGGAGAGACCGAACAACGGGAAGAGTCCCGGCAGGATTTTGCAGATGCAAATGAGACGGTAAAGCAGGCAGTCGCAGAAGAGGATTCGTCCGCTTTCCCGCATCATCAGTCTCTTACAGCCTGGGACAGAGTGCAGCTTTCCCGTAAGCTCGACCGTCCCTCAGGAAGCGATTATATCCGGGAGCTGTTTACTGATTTTATCGAGCTTCACGGCGACCGGAATTACGGGGACGATCAGGCGGTGATCGGCGGAATCGCCAGATTCCATGGAATGCCGGTGACGGTGATCGCCCAGGAAAAGGGAACCAGCACCAAGGAAAACATTAAAAGAAACTTCGGCATGCCCATGCCGGAGGGATACCGCAAGGCTCTCCGCCTTATGAAACAGGCGGAGAAGTTCAAACGTCCGGTAATCTGTTTTGTTGACACGCCGGGAGCGTTCTGCGGCATAGAGGCCGAGGAACGGGGCCAGGGAGAGGCTATTGCGAAAAATCTCTGGGAAATGGCGGGACTTACCGTTCCGGTTCTCTCCATTGTGATCGGAGAGGGAGGAAGCGGCGGAGCTCTTGCCCTGGCCGCAGGCGACGAAGTATGGATGCTGGAAAATTCCGTATATTCGATCCTGTCTCCGGAAGGCTTTGCCAGTATTCTCTGGAAGGACAGCTCCAAGGCCCATGAAGCGGCGGAGGTTATGAAGCTGACGGCGGCGGATCTTTACAGCAGAGAGATCATTGAACAGATCATTCCTGAGCCGGAGGGATTCTGCCAGGATAATCTGAACCAGGTAACAGAACGTCTGGAACCGCAGATTGAGTGTTTCCTTCAGACATACACGCAGTTATCGGAGGGAGAGCTTCTTGACAGACGCTATCGGCGGTTCCGGAAGTTTTGATAATATGTTACAGTTTACACCGTGCTGCTTCTTTCGTTTGTACATGCACGAAGAGATCCGGCACAGTGGAATATATGAGGTAATAACGGGAAACCGGAAGCTGCGGCGGAAACGCTGGCTTCCGGTTTTTCTATGACGGATTTTAATGGTCTCTGAAAAGACTGTCAGATGGTCTCTAAAAAACTTTTCAAGTCTTGAAAAGAAATTTTTATCTGTGTAATATATATATACAGGTATGGACAGACGCTGAAAAGGCGTTCTCCAAATTTTACATAAACGGGAGAGGAACAGTTATGCTAAAAGATCTGATGAAGTGTGTACGTGAGTACAAAAAGGCATCTTTGCAGGCGCCGGTTCTCGTATCGCTGGAAGTGGTCATGGAATGCATCATCCCATTTATCATTTCCAAGCTGGTCAACGAGATCAAGGCGGGATGCGAGCTTTCGGTGATCATAAGGTACGGTGTGATCCTGATCGTGATGGCGACTCTGTCTCTGATATTCGGCATAGGAGCCGGGAATGCCTGTTCTACGGCGTCCTGCGGATTCGCCAAAAATATCCGCAAGGATATGTTCTACAATATCCAGAACTTTTCGTTTGCCAATATCGACAAATTCTCCACATCATCCCTTGTGACCAGGCTGACGACAGATATTTCCAATGTGCAGATGGCATACATGATGATCGTGCGTATCGCTATCCGCTGTCCGCTGATGCTGGTATTCGCTTTTGTCATGGCGTTTATCATGGGCGGTAAGATGGCGGTGATCTTCCTGTTTGTGATCCCTGTTCTGGCTGTGGGCCTGGGGCTGGTGATCAGAAGCGCTATGCCGCTGTTTAAAAAAGTGTTCCGCAAGTACGACCGGCTGAACGCTTCCATTCAGGAGAATATCAAGGGCATGCGCGTGGTGAAATCCTATGTCCGCGAAGATTTTGAACAGCAGAAATTCGCGGCGGCGGCGGAGGACGTATGCATGGACTTCACAAAGGCGGAGAAGATCCTGGCTTTTAACAATCCCCTGATGCAGTTCTGTCTGTATTCAGTTATGATTTTTGTGCTTTACTTCGGATCCTATACCATTATCACTTCGAAAGGGCTTGACCTGGATGTGGGACAGTTTTCCGCGCTTCTTACCTATAATTTCCAGATCCTCAGCAGCCTGATGATGCTTTCCATGGTGTTTGTTATGATTACCATGGCCAGCGAGTCGGCAAGGCGAATCGTGGAAGTGCTGGATGAAAAAAGCACCCTCAGTAATCCGGAAAACCCGGTGTACGACGTAAAAGACGGTTCCATTGACTTTGACAATGTAAGCTTTAAGTACTCGGAAAAAGCAGACAAAATGGCTCTGGCGGATATAGACCTTCACATTAAGTCCGGCCAGACGATCGGTATCATCGGCGGAACGGGATCTTCCAAGTCGTCCCTGATCCAGCTTATCTCCAGACTGTACGACGCCACAGAGGGCGTTGTAAAGGTGGGAGGCAGGGACGTGAGGGAGTACGATCTGGACACGCTGAGAAATCAGGTGGCGGTGGTGCTGCAGAAGAACGTGCTTTTTTCCGGCACGATCAAAGAGAATCTCCGCTGGGGCGACAAGAACGCCACAGACGAAGAGATGAAGGCAGCGTGCGAGCTTGCACAGGCGGACGAATTCATCATGCGCCTTCCGAAGCAGTATGATACTTACATAGAACAGGGCGGCTCCAACGTGTCCGGCGGACAGAAGCAGCGTCTCTGTATCGCGAGGGCCCTTCTGAAGAAGCCGAAGGTTCTGATCCTAGACGATTCCACCAGCGCCGTGGATACCAGGACGGACTCCCTGATCCGCAAAGGTTTTAAAGAATATATTCCTGAGACGACCAAGATCATTATCGCCCAGAGGATTTCCTCGGTGCAGGATGCGGACAGGATCATCGTCATGGACGGCGGCCGGATCGTGGATACAGGTACTCACGATGAACTTATGAAGTCCTGCGAGATCTACCAGGAAGTTTATGAATCACAGAATAAGGCAGGTGATCAGGATGAAGAATAGGAAAACAGCAAAAAAAGGAACCGCATGGCGGCTGATCAGAACAGTATTTGAATTTTATCCGGTTATGATGCCTGCCGTTCTTGTGTGCGTAGTGATTAATGCGGTAGTATCTTCTATCCCTGCGGTATTCCAGCAGAATATTATCGCCCTTATGGAAAAATCCTGGCAGACGGGAGACTGGGGAGCGGTTTCGGGAACCATCACCCGGTGGGTGCTTACCCTTCTGATCCTTTACCTGATCTCTCTGATCGCATCCTTTTCTTTTAACAGGATGATGGCTACGGTTACCCAGGGTTCCCTGATGAAATTCAGGGAGAAGATGTTTGATAAGATGCAGACGCTTCCTGTAAGATATTTTGACACACATAATCACGGCGATATCATGAGCCACTATACCAACGATATCGATACTCTCCGCCAGATGATCTCTCAGAGTTTTATCCAGCTTCTGGTATCGGGGATCATGGTTACCACAGTGTTCTGTATCATGATCTACTACTGTGTATGGATGACGCTGGTAGTTATCGCCGGAGTTGTCTGTATGTTCTTTATTACAAAGAAGGTTGGAGGCAAATCCACCCGTTACTTCATCCGCCAGCAGGAAGCCCTGGGCCATGTGGAAGGCTATGTGGAAGAGATGATGAACGGTCAGAAGGTTGTCAAGGTGTTCTGTCACGAAGAAGAGACAAAGGAAGACTTTGACAGGATCAATGAAGAACTGTTCCATGAAGCGGAAACAGCCAACAAATACGCCAATACGCTGGGCCCCATCCTCAATAACGTGGGAAATATCCTCTATGTGGTCGTAGCTGTGGCCGGAGGTATCCTTCTTCTGGCGAACGTACCCAACGTAAGCCTTTCCGGAAAGGTGCTGGGGATCAGTATTGTCGTTCCTTTCCTGAATATGACGAAACAGTTTGCCGGTAATATCAACCAGGTATCTCAGCAGATCAACGCGGTTGTTATGGGACTTGCGGGAGCTTCCCGTATCTTTGATCTTCTGGATCAGGAGGCGGAACCGGATAACGGTTATGTGACTCTGGTAAACGCGAAAGAGCAGGAGGACGGCACTCTGACAGAGAGCAAAGAGAGAACCGGCCTCTGGGCGTGGAAGCATCCTCATACTGCTGACGGATCGGTTACATATCAGAGACTGGAAGGACAGGTTCAGCTTTTTGATGTGGACTTCGGTTATGTGCCGGAGAAAACAGTGCTTCATGATATTTCACTGGTGGCGGAGCCGGGGCAGAAGTTTGCCTTTGTAGGAGCCACGGGAGCCGGCAAGACGACCATCACCAACCTGATCAACCGTTTTTATGATATCGCGGACGGCAAGATTCGCTACGACGGCATCAATATCAACAAGATCAAAAAAGCGGATCTCCGGAGATCTCTGGGAATCGTTCTCCAGGACACCAACCTGTTCACAGGTACGGTAATGGACAATATCCGCTACGGCCGTCTTGAGGCCACGGATGAAGAGTGCATGGACGCGGCGAAGCTGGCGGGAGCGGACAGCTTTATCACCCGTCTGCCAGACGGCTACAACACCATGCTCACCGGGAACGGAAGCAATCTTTCCCAGGGACAGAGGCAGCTGCTGGCAATCGCCAGAGCGGCGGTGGCGGATCCGCCGGTAATGATCCTGGACGAAGCGACGGCCTCTATCGATACCCGTACGGAGGCGATCGTCCAGAGAGGTATGGATGCGCTCATGAAGGGAAGGACGGTCTTTGTGATCGCCCACAGGCTTTCCACTGTGCGGAATTCTGATGTGATCATCGTTCTGGAACAGGGACGTATCATTGAACGGGGAAGCCATGATGAACTGATCGCGAAAAAAGGCAAGTATTATCAGCTTTATACAGGGGCCTTTGAGCTGGAGTAATGGCTGACGCGAAAAGACAGAAATGAATAAAGCGTGATATAAATAAGGACAGCCGGCAGAAAACCTGCCGGCTGTTCTTGCATATTAAAGGATGTCATCCCGACGAATGTAACCGGGATGCTGAGGATCAGCGATGATTTCTCTTCCGCGGGTGATCTTCGCCCACTTGTCAACAACCTGATTTTCCAGGTGAACGTCTTCACAGATAGTAGTGTTGGCCAGAATCACGCTGTTTTTCACAACGGCGCCTTTTTTGATCTGGCATCCTCTGCCGATAACGCAGTTTTCTACAGTGCCTTCAATAAGACATCCGTTGGATACGATAGAGTTTTTGATCTCTGCTCCCTTAAAATACTGGGTCGGGCAGGAATCGTTGGTCCTTGTATAAATAGGCCATTCCGGATTGAAAAGACTCTGAGCCGTCTTGATATCGATCAGAGAAATGTTCGCATCGTAATAGCTCTTGAAATCAGTGATGCTTGCGAAATATCCTCTGTGGGCAACTCCGCGGATGTCAAGCTCTCCGCAGGAAGCGTTGACGATCTGCGGAAGAGTGATCATGGAGGACATTTTTCTTGCCTTATGTATCAGCTCGATAAAGAGATCTTTTTTCATTACATAAGTATCCATGAAAATATTGCGGTTCTTTGCGCTTCCGCGGTTCTTTTCGATGGATTCCACACCCTTCTGTTTGTTCAGGTTCAGAATATCGCAGTTCAGGAAAGCTTCCTTGGCGTTGTCGACAGAGTGATAGAGAAGAGTGATATCAGCTCCGGACTCAATATGTGTTTCAAGGAGGTCAGCGTAATCCGCAGCGTAAACCATATAGTTCGGCGCGATTACCACATATGGAAAATGTGATCTTTCGATCAGTTCGATATTTTCCATAAAGTATGCGATATCTGTATTGTAAATATCGTTTTCAGAACTGTGCTCAGCGAAAAGAAGCTGAAGCTTGCCTCTCTTGGAGTTGATATTGTAATGACGGCCGGTGCCCAGATGCTCTGCAAGAGAGCGCGGTTTGCGTCTTACATATACCTGAATGCGGTCGATCCCGCTGTTGCTCATATTGGAAATCGGAAAGTCTATAACACGATATCTTCCAAGGAAAGAAAATGCTCCAATGGGACGGTATTTCTGCATACCTTCCACCCTGATATGAGTTCCGGAAGATGTGATAATTCCTAATGCTTTAGCCATCTTATTCTACCCCCTTAACACGTTTTGACACAAGCTCGATATGTTCGCTGTCAGCACTGCCTACAACGGCCTCTTTGCCGATCTTTACGCCGTCGGCTACAAGAGCTCTCTGTACAACGGCTCCGGCTTCCACTTCCACACCGGGCATCAGAACGCTGTCAATGATCTTAGCGCCCTCTCCTACTTTGGAGCCGGTAAACAGGACGGAATTCTTTACTTCTCCTTCTACGATGCAGCCCTGTGTGATAAACGCCTTGTTGATCTTTGCGTTTGGTCCGATATACTGCGGAAGAGCAGGTGTATCTTCTGTGTAGATCTTCCAGGTAGAATCGTTCAGGTCAAGCTCGTTGTTGCTGTCCAGGAGATCCATATTTGCCTCCCAGAGGGAATCGATGGTTCCTACATCTTTCCAGTACCCTTTGTATTTGTACGCAACAAGTGTCTTGCCGTCGGCAAGAAGGTCAGGAATGATGTCCTTTCCGAAATCGTGATGAGAATCCGGATCTTTCATATCTGCCAGAAGCATTTTGCGGAGAAGCTTCCAGTCAAAGATGTAGATACCCATGGACGCAAGGTTGCTCTTCGGGTGTTCCGGTTTCTCCTCAAACTCTACAATGCGTCCCTGCTCGTCTGTATTCATAATACCGAAACGGCTTGCTTCCTTCATGGGCACTTCAATAACCGCAATCGTGGCGTCAGCGTTCATTTCTTTATGATAAGCAAGCATTTTTGCGTAATTCATTTTATAAATATGGTCGCCGGAAAGAATCAGGACATATTCCGGAGAATACTGATCGATAAAATCGATATTCTGTGCAATAGCGTCAGCCGTACCCCGGTATACGTCAAGGTCGGAGTCTGCTTTCTCACGGGGAGGAAGTACGAAAACGCCGCTCTCTCTTGCGTCAAGGCCCCAGCGTCCTCCTGCAGCTACATAACTGTTCAGAAGCACAGATTCATACTGGGTAAGTACGCCTACGATGTCAATCCCACTGTTGGCACAGTTACTTAAAGGGAAGTCAACGATGCGGTATTTGCCGCCGTATGAAACTGCAGGCTTGGCCACTTTATTGGTAAGCTCGTGGAGACGGCTTCCGCGTCCGCCAGCCAAAATCATCGCTAACATGTTGTTCTGTTTCATAGTGAACCCTCACTTTCCTTTTATATGCTGATATATATTACATTATACAATTTTTGTTCTTAAATTTCCATAATTTTGAGAAAAAAAGTGTAATTATATTCTGCAAAATTTTACGGGTATTGTTAAAACTATATTAAATTAATGCAAAAAAATGAAAAAATATGTTAATAATTATAGAGAAATGACGAAAAATGTAAAAATCATAAAAATAATGGGCGCCGCAGACCGAAACCATTTGGAATGACTGGACGGGATGAAGGTTTTACGTTATAATAACAAAGTTAAGAGGAAATGATAAAAATAAAAAAACGTCGGAAAACACGGGCGTTTGATACAGATTCGAGGGATACTGTGAAGAATAAATTAGAAGATTTTAAAAGATTTATTATATTTTGTCTGGCGAGCCTTGCGGTGATCGCCCAGACAGCAGTTTTCGCCTATGTCTGGTACGACTTTTACAGAGGGCTTATCTTTGCTCCCTTCTGGCGAAAAGGAAACTGGGTCCTGATTGCCATCTATGCCCTGATCAATGTGCTGTTTTCCACCTTTTATGGAGGACTCAGGGTAGGATATCTGAAGCGGATAGATGTATTTTATTCAATGATCCTTGCCGCTATATGCACCAATGTGGTGACGTATTTCCAGATCACCCTGATCAACCGCTGGTTTCTGGATCCGTGGCCTATGGTGGAGATGACGCTGGTTCAGTTTGTTGTCATTGTAATATGGATATTCGGCTCCAGATTCATCTATTCCCGGCTGTATCAGGCCAGGAAACTGCTGGTGATCTATGGGGACAGGGATCCCGGCGATCTGATACAGAAGATGAATTCCCGCCGGGATAAATATAACATCAGCGGAAAAGTACACATTGACATAGGAGAAAAAGAGATCCACAAGATGATGAGGAATTATGACGGCGTTATTATCTGGGATCTGCCTTCCAATATCCGGAACAAATATCTGAAATACTGCTTCGCGCACTCCATACGCTGTTATCTGAGCCCGAAGATCTCTGACGTGATCCTGATGGGAAGCGAAAGGATACATCTTTTTGACACGCCTCTTCTTGTTGCGAAAAACATGGGGCTGTCCATTGAGCAGAGAGCGGCGAAAAGGATTCTTGATATCGTGGTATCCGGTATCGGCATCATTATCTCATCGCCTCTGATGCTGATCATTTCTCTGTGTGTGAAGCTGTACGACGGCGGCCCGGTATTCTATTTCCAGGACCGGCTGACTCTTGGCGGAAAGCCTTTTAAAATATGTAAATTCCGGAGCATGAGGGTAGATTCTGAAAAGAACGGCGCCCGACTGGCGTCCAAACATGATTCCAGGATCACCCCGGTTGGAAGAGTTCTCAGGGATCTTCATCTGGATGAGCTTCCCCAGCTTTTCAATGTGTTTATCGGGGACATGTCTCTGGTAGGCCCCCGTCCTGAACGTCAGACGATCATGCGGGAATACAGAAGAGAGCTTCCGGAATTTTACTACCGCTTAAAGGTAAAGGCAGGGCTGACAGGATATGCGCAGGTATATGGGAAATATAATACAACGCCTTACGATAAGCTGAAACTGGATCTGTTTTATATAGAAAATTATTCTTTCTTCCTGGATCTGAAGCTTCTTTTAATGACAGTAAAAATTTTCTTCCAGAAAGAGGTGTCCGAGGGCGTGGACGATAATCAGAGAAACGCTCTGAAGGATTCTGTGGAGGATCTGACTGCGGAAACGGAAAAAGAAAAATAACGGCAGGTATGCCGGGGAGATTTCCCGGCATGCGGAGAAAAGAGAATAAACAGAAATAAACAAAAGCGCTTCGATATCCGAAAATGACGGATGCCGAAGCGTTTTTTTGAAGCTCTTAATTGTTTTCCATGAAGTTTACATATTCCTCCAGAACAGGCTCCGGTTCGCCGATGCGCTTGATCTGGCCGTCGTGCATCCACATTACCGTATCGCAGAGCTCCTTGAGAGTTTCGATACTGTGAGACACGATGACAACGGTCCGGTCCTCGTTAGAAATAAGACTCTTCATTTTATTGTAGCTTTTTTTCTTAAACTTCTGATCTCCTACGCTTAATACCTCGTCGATCAGCATGATATCTGTTTCCAGAATGGCGGTGATGGAAAAAGCAAGTTTGGAATACATACCGCTGGAATATGTCCGCACAGGCATGTCAATGAATTCTCCCAGCTCTGCAAACTCCACGATTTCCGGTTCCTTTGCCCGAACCTCCTCCTCGGAGAAACCAAGAAGCATTCCGGAGAGGATGATATTTTCCCGTCCTGTCATTTCTCTCTGGAAGCCGACGCCGATGGACAGAAGTGAAATACTGTGCCCTTTCAGATCGATGGTGCCGCTGTCAGGTGAAAAGATCCCGGCCAGAGCATTCAGTGTTGTGGACTTGCCGCTTCCGTTTTTGCCGATGATCCCGAGAATTTCTCCCTGGCGCACATAAAAGGAGATTCCTTTTACCGCAACGAACCGGTCCACAGACCGCCGCTTGAAACTCAAAAGACTTTTTTTAATAGAAGTTTTTTTCAGATTCTGGTAACTGATGACAAGATCCTTTACCTCGATCGCATGTTTTTCTTCCATATACTATATTCCTCCTTATTGCCCGTCTCCCGGGCCTTCAGGCATTTTCCTGATACATCAGATCACTTTGACATAACTGTTTTCATTTTTGTAGATCTTACGGACGCCCAGAATACTGATCACAAGTCCCACCAGGAACCAGATCAGAAGCAGAGGCAGATCCGGCGTTTTTTCGTAGATCACGCAGTCCCTCATGGCAGTCAGAAGGAAAGCGATGGGATTTCCCTTTCCGATATAACTGTTGTAGGGGGCGGGAAGGCGGTCCATAACGCTCCAGAATACACCGGTCAGATAGAACAAAAGCCGGAGAACAATATTCAGCACATTAGACAGGTCTTCCACAAACACGCCGTAATGCAGCAGGAAACATCCTAATCCGAAAACTACCACAAAGAGAGTCAGCAGGATCGGAATAAAAAATAAGACGTTCCAGGTGATCGGTACTCTCCATACGATCAGCATGGCGACAACGATCAGAAGAGAAATGAACATCTTAAAACCGTTGACTCCCATTTTGATGATCAGAAGAATAAATTTCGGTATATAAACCTTGGAGACAATGGCCTTATTATTTTTGATGACACGTACGCTCTGTATCAGGCACTTGTTAAAGAAGTCCCACAGTGTAATACCGATAAAAACGAAAATTGCAAAATACTGTTCGGTGGATTTAAACACGTAACCGAACATAAATACATAAATCAACATGAAGCAAAGAGGATCCAGTATCCACCACAGCCAGTTCAGATAAGAATTGGCTATTTCGGATTTTAACTGCGCTTTGGAAGAATAGATAGCATACTTCCAGTATTTCTTCATGTCATCCATGAATCTTTTTAACATAAAATCCGCTCCTGTATTCTATATAATTAACATTTCTTATCATACACTACCCATTCTGGGTTGACAAGGGAAATTTGCGGATTTACAGGAAGTATTTTGGCGGCGCGTCAGTGCGACGAGTGCGCATGTGTGCGGCGGTCAGGTGTGGACTGTAACAATTAGGGAAGAAAAACGGCGGCGCAGCGCGGAAAACATAATGTTCCGGGTTTCGGGACAAGGCGGATCAAACCGCCGCCGATAACGGGAGAATTTCGCGGAAAAGGCTTGACTTATCCGGGGGTTCTGTGCTAAACTGGACAGGCGACATGGAAGTTGGGTCTTTTTTTTATGCCCGAAATCGGGCGGAAGAAGACCATGCAAATGAAAACACTGGAGGTGGAAGTTGTGCGCGTTAAGATTACATTGGCTTGTACGGAGTGCAAACAGCGTAACTACAATATGACTAAGGAAAAGAAAAACCATCCTGAGCGTATGGAAACCAAGAAATATTGTAAGTTCTGCCATAGACACACTCTGCACAAGGAAACGAAGTAATCACAGAGATTGTGAGGTTTAGACTATGCAGGAGAAAGTAAAATCTACTGGCAAACGTCAGAAGAAAAACTGGTTTCAGGGACTTCGATCGGAATTCAAGAAGATTGTATGGACTGACAGGCCCACTCTGGCAAAACAGACAGTAGCTGTGACAGTGATTACAATTATTCTGGCTGTGATGATCAGCATTATGGATTCAGCTATTCTGGAAGGTATTAATCTTTTAATGAAATAAGGATAACGGTGATTGTATGTCAGAAGCGAAATGGTATGTTGTTCATACTTATTCCGGGTATGAAAACAAAGTAAAAGCCAACATTGAAAAAACAATCGAGAACAGACACCTGGAAGACCAGATCCTTGAAGTTCGTGTTCCTCTGCAGGAAGTCGTGGAAATGAAGAACGGTGCTGCAAAGCAGGTTCAGAAAAAAATGTTTCCGGGATATGTACTGATCAACATGATCATGAATGACGACACCTGGTATGTTGTCCGCAACACCAGAGGCGTTACAGGATTTGTAGGACCGGGTTCCAAGCCTGTGCCCCTTACGGAAGAGGAGATGAAACCTCTTGGAATCAGGGAAGAAACCGTTCAGGTGGATTTTGCAGAAGGCGATATGGTAGTTGTCACAGGCGGAGCCTGGAAGGACACTGCCGGAGTTGTTACTGCAATTAATACTCAGAAACAGATGGTTACCATCAATGTTGAATTGTTTGGCCGCGAAACGCCGGTAGAAATAAGTTTCGCAGAAATCAAGAAGGCGTAACACATTCAAGTGGGAGGGAAACACCCCCGCCAATACCACATAGGAGGTGCCGAAAAATGGCAAAAAAAGTAACAGGTTATATTAAATTACAGATTCCGGCTGGCAAGGCAACCCCAGCACCGCCGGTAGGTCCGGCTCTTGGACAGCACGGAGTAAACATCGTACAGTTTACAAAAGAGTTTAATGCCAGAACAGCAGATCAGGGCGATCTGATCATTCCGGTTGTGATCACTGTTTATGCAGACAGAAGTTTCAGCTTCATAACCAAAACTCCGCCGGCAGCAGTTCTTCTGAAGAAGGCAGCAAATATCAAATCCGGTTCCGGCGTTCCGAACAAGACAAAAGTTGCAAAGGTTACAAAAGCCCAGGTCCAGGAGATCGCGGAGCTGAAGATGAAAGACCTGAACGCAGCTTCTCTTGAGGCGGCTATGAGCATGATTGCAGGTACTGCAAGAAGCATGGGAATCGAAGTAACAGACTAAGTAAGTTACGACAGAAACTACAGAATGAAGTGGGAGGGAAATTCCCGCAATCACCACAGGAGGTTATAGAAATGAAACGAGGAAAAAGATACGTGGAAGCTGCAAAAGCAGTAGACCGCGCAACATTATATGATACCGCAGAGGCTATCAGCCTTGTAAAAAAATCCGCAGTTGCCAAATTCGATGAGACTATCGAGGCTCACATCCGTACAGGCTGCGACGGACGTCACGCTGACCAGCAGATCCGTGGAGCAGTTGTTCTTCCTCACGGAACAGGTAAAAAGGTTCGCGTACTTGTATTCGCAAAGGACGCGAAGGCAGAAGAAGCAAAGGCTGCCGGAGCTGAGTATGTAGGCGCTGAGGAGCTGATCCCGAGAATCCAGAACGAGGGATGGCTGGACTTTGACGTTGTTGTTGCTACACCGGACATGATGGGCGTTGTAGGACGTCTGGGCCGTGTACTTGGACCGAAAGGCCTGATGCCGAACCCGAAGGCCGGAACTGTAACTATGGACGTTACCAAAGCGGTTCATGATATTAAAGCAGGTAAGATCGAGTATCGTCTTGACAAGACCAATATCATCCATGTTCCGGTAGGTAAGGCTTCCTTTACTGAGGAACAGTTAAGCGACAACTTCCAGACGCTTATTGAAGCTATTCTGAAGGCAAGACCAAGCACCTTAAAGGGTCAGTATCTGAAGAGCGTAACCCTGACTTCTACAATGGGACCTGGCGTAAAGATCAACCCGATGAAATTAGCTTAATAGATGCATGAAAAGTGGTTGTGAGAAAGCGTAAATCCGTTTTTTCACAGCCATTTTTATTTCTTTCAAATATAAAGACATTTTACAGAAAACCGCAGTAGTATAGTATAATAAGAAAAATGAAAAGAAACCTGCCGCAAGGCTTATTTGCGCAGGAACATGGGAGAAAAATCTGCCCCGGCGCGGTCCGGGCGGAAAAGGAGAAGATCATATGCCGGATAACAGGAGACGGAAACGCAGAAGAAAAAACAGAAAAGGAACGTTGTTTCTCTGTATAGCGGTGGAAATAGCGGCGGTTCTTGCGCTGGTGGTAATGCTGGGCTGGAAGTATGATTTCGGAAGCTGGATCTCCCAGCTTGGAAAGCCTGTGGTGCAGGAGCTTGATATCTCCGGAATCAACAGTTCCTGCGCGGTGCTGATGCAGGCCAGAGGAGGAAAGATCATCGGAGAGATCAATGGAGAACAGACTATGTATCCGGCTTCCATGACAAAGATCATGACGGCTATAGTGGCTATCGAAGAACTGGATGATCTGGATCAGGAGATTACCCTGACCAGCGATATGTTTGCAGGACTGTATGAACGAGACGCCACGCAGGCGGGGTTTCAGCCGGACGAAACTGTCCGGGCCATAGACCTGCTTTACGGCGTTATGCTGCCTTCGGGAGCGGAGTGCTGTATCGCCCTGGCAGACACTATAGCGGGATCTGAGGAAGGGTTCGTGGAGTTGATGAACCAGAAGGCGGAGAAACTGGGAATGGACGGGACGCATTTCTGCGACACTACAGGCCTGCATGATCCGGATCACTACAGTACGGCGAAGGATATCGCGATTCTGCTGAAATATGCCATCCGAAACGATACTTTCCGGGAGATCATCGAAAGTCCGTATTATTCTACTCCGGGAACGAACATACATCCGGATGGGATTACTTTTTACAGCAGTATGTTTAACAATCTGCCGGATCCTTCCGTGACAGGTGGGAAAATCCTGGGAGGAAAGACGGGATTCACCAATGACGCCGGTCTTTGCCTTGCCAGCTTTGCGGAAATCGATGGAACAGAGTACATACTGGTGACAGCCGGAGCTTTTTCAGCCGGGACGCCTCATATCACAGACGCGGTGACAATCTACAACCGCCTGGGCGAAGCGGCGCTGGCCTTACATGATGAATGACTGGAGAATACTAAAAATAAGAAAATAACAGCGTACAAGGGGCAAGAACAATGGAACCACAGAAACTGGTGGAAATTATGAATGTGGCGGAGCGGCTGAAGGATACAGTACGCCACTGTTATACTTCCGGCGGGCGGAGAGAAAGTGTGGCAGAGCATTCCTGGAGGACGGCTCTAATGGCGTACTTCGTCAGCGCTGAATTTCCGGATGCGGATCTGGAAAAGCTTCTGAAAATGTGCCTGATCCATGATCTGGGAGAAGCATTTACGGGAGATATTCCTACTTTTGAAAAAACAGAGGAAGACGAGAAAAAAGAAGAAAAGATTTTGGAAAAATGGCTCATGTCCTTACCGGAACCATTTAACCGGGAGATGACAGAACTTTTCCAGGAGATGTCGGAGAGAAAATCTCTGGAAGCTAAAATTTTTAAGGCGCTTGATAATCTGGAGGCATTAATACAGCATAATGAATCAGACATTCATACATGGCTTCCGCTGGAGTATTCTCTGCAGATGACTTACGGAAACGATAAAGCAGAGTTTTCGGATTATATGAAAAATCTGAGAGATGAGGTACGAAAGGACAGTATGCGGAAAATCAGAGAAGAGGAAAGCCGGGATATTTGAATTGATTTATACAGGCGCGGCAGAATATATATTTTATCTCAATCCGCCGGAAAACCGGCGGATTGTGTAATCTTAGTAGTTTTCTACCTTGCGCTCAAAATAAGCTTTGGGATGTGCGCATACCGGGCATACTTCCGGAGCTTCGTCAGCCATATGCACATAACCGCAGTTGCGGCATTTCCAGCCTAAAGGAGCGTCGCCCTTAAAGGTCTTGTCATTTTTGTAGGATTCCAGGAGCTTTTTGTAACGTTTCTCATGAGCCGCTTCTACCTTTGCAACACCTTCAAACTTCAGCGCCAGTTCTTCAAAGCCTTCCTCTCTGGCCTCTCTGGCCATGCGTGCATACATATCTGTCCATTCAAAATTTTCGCCTGCAGCCGCGTCTTCCAGGTTTTCTGCTACATCATGGATTCCGTGGAATTCTTTGAACCACATTTTTGCGTGTTCTTTTTCCTGGTCGGCTGTTTCCAGATAAAGAGCCGCAAGCTGCTCATATCCGGCTTTTTTTGCTGCGGAAGCGTAGTATGTATATTTATTTCTTGCCTGGGATTCTCCCGCGAAAGCTTCCATAAGATTCTTTTCTGTTTTCGTTCCTGCATATTTAGACATATAAATACCTCCTATTTATCTTTGTAAAAAAGGGACTTGCGATACTGCCGATGTCTCAAGTCCCTTTTCAAATATCCTGTTTTACGTGAACCGGACATTAGCTGCCGGTTCTGTTTCTGTAATATATTTTCGGATTAGCCGAAGTATCTCTTCAGAAGGCCTGCGAATGCTTTGCCGTGACGGGCTTCGTCTCTTGCCATTTCATGAACAGTGTCATGGATTGCGTCAAGGTTTGCTTCTTTCGCACGTTTAGCAAGATCGAATTTACCAGCGGTTGCGCCGTTCTCTGCCGCTACACGCATCTCAAGGTTCTTCTTGGTGCTGTCTGTTACTACTTCGCCAAGCAGTTCAGCAAATTTTGCTGCATGCTCTGCTTCTTCATAAGCTGCTTTCTCCCAGTATAAGCCGATCTCCGGATAGCCTTCTCTGTGAGCAACTCTTGCCATTGCAAGATACATACCAACCTCAGAGCACTCGCCCTCGAAGTTTGCTCTCAGATCTGCCAGGATATCTTCGCTTACGCCTTTTGCAACGCCTACAACGTGCTCGGCAGCCCATGTCATCTCAGAATCCTGCTTGGTGAATTTCTCAGCCGGAGCCTTGCAGATCGGACATACTTCCGGAGCTGTCTCGCCTTCATAAACATAACCACATACACTGCATACCCATTTTGCCATAGTAATAATCTCCTTTTCTAAATTTGTTTTTAATAATAATAGTAATTGTTACTGTTTTGCTATGCCTTTAATCTATCACAAAGTTTTTTAAATGTCAAGAGGAAATCTTAACATTTTTCTTTTTTAAAACAGTTTTCACAGAGTCCGGAAAATCTTGCGGTGCATTCTGTAATTTTTCCGCTAAAATCTTTTTCGGCTCTGTGGATGATATCCTGAAGATCCCCTATTTCCAGATCCTGTACGCATCCGCAGCCGGTGCAGATAAAGTGACAGTGGGGGTCGGTCCTGCCGTCGAAACGGTCGGCTCCGCCAAAGCTTTCAAGCTTCTGTATTTCTCCAATATCAGACAGGAGAGAGAGATTGCGGTAAACAGTTCCAAGACTGATATTGGGATATAAGATCTTCATATTTTCATATACTGTATCTGCGGTCGGATGATCCGTGCGGGTCATAAGGAATTCCTTGATGGATTCTCGCTGACGGCTGTATTTCAATGCGGCCATAAACTCACTCCCTTCTTTTCTGGTTTATATTTGCAGCTCCTTTATTGATAACAATAATGGTTACTGATATTATATGGAGGTATATGCCTGTTTGTCAAGAAAAATAAAAAAATCCTCCGGAATCAGGACAGATATCTGTTCAGATTCCGGAGGATCGGATGAGGCTTATGGTTTTTATTTCTGGTTTTGTGTTATTTTGCGTAAAAGATCTTTGTCAGGTATGCCGGGTTCTGTCATATTTACAGGGTCCAGGATACGGTCCAGTTCTTCCGCGTTCAAAAGCTGTTCTTTCAGGATAAGGCTGCGCACGGATTCGCCTGTTTTCATTGCCTGTTTGGCAATGTCCGCGGCTTTCTGGTATCCCACATAGGGACAGATGGCGGTGATGACTCCCACGCTGTTTTCCACAAGATAGCGGCAGCGGTCTTCATTGGCGGTGATACCGGTGATACAGTTGTCCACAAAAGTACGGACAGCGTAAGCCAGCGTGTCGATGGACTGGAACATGCAGTAAAAGATAATGGGCTCGAAGGCGTTCAGTTCCAACTGTCCGGCTTCGGCGGCCATGGTGATGGTAACGTCGTTGCCGATGATATTAAAGGCCACCTGGTTGACTACCTCCGGAATCACAGGATTTACCTTGCCGGGCATAATGGAGGATCCGTTCTGCCGTGCGGGAAGATTGATCTCCCCGAAACCGGCTCTGGGGCCGGAAGACATAAGGCGGAGATCGTTGGCGATCTTGGAAAGAGTGACGGCGCAGGCCTTAATAGCTCCGGAAACGGCCACAAAGGGATCCAGGTTCTGGGTAGAGTCGATCAGGTCGAAAGCCTGGACAAAATCCATATCCGCAACCTGCACCAGGTTGGGAACAATCCTTTCCAGATAGGCCTCGTCGGCGTTGATGCCTGTTCCGATAGCGGTACCGCCCATATTCAGAGTGCGCATTTCATCCATGGCTTTATCCATACGGTTGATATCCCGCATAACAGCTACAGAGTAAGCCTGGAATTCCTGGCCGAGACGGATGGGAACCGCGTCCTGCATCTGGGTTCTTCCCATTTTGATCACATGGTCGAATTCCGCCGCTTTGTCACAGAAGGCTTTGTGTAAGCGAAGAAGTTCCTTTTTCAGTCTTTTCAGCAGCCGCAGAGACGTCATCTTTCCGGCGGTAGGGATCACGTCGTTGGTGGACTGGCCGCAGTTTACGTGATCGTTGGGGTTGACCAGAGAATAATCGCCTTTTTTGCCGCCCAGGATCTCGATGGCCCGGTTGGCGATGACTTCGTTGGCGTTCATGTTCAGGGAAGTGCCGGCGCCGCCCTGGATAGGATCCACGATAAAATCGTCATGGAATTTTCCCGCAATGATCTCGTCGCAGGCCTGAACAATGGCGGTGGCTCTCTTTTTATCAAGAATTCCTATCTCGCAGTTGGTGATGGCCGCGGCTTTTTTTATGTAAGCCAGGCTGTTGATGATCTCTGGATGCATGTTAAGGCCTGTAATAGGAAAGTTCTCCGCAGCGCGGAGAGACTGTACTCCGTAGTAAACGTCTTCTGGAACATCTTTTACGCCGATGGAATCTTTTTCCCGGCGGTAGTCGGTTGTATGTGTATTATCCATTGTGCTATTTCTCCTTCTCCTGTAAAAACCGGGCGGACGATGGGGCCCGGGAATCTTTTCTGTTGTTTTCAGTATACGTACAGGATATAATATAATCAAATACATATATTAGTATAGATAATATAATAATTATGTTATAGAAGAAGGAGAGGAGGATGGAAATGGCGGAAGACGATACCAGGATGTTTCAGGGCAGAGAATATGTTTATGCAGTTTACCGGGAAAAAAGCTTCTCCCGCGCCGCCCAGAAGCTGTTTATTTCCCAGCCGTCCCTCAGCGCGGCTGTAAAAAGGACGGAGGAACGGATCGGCTATCCTGTCTTTGACAGGAGCACAAAGCCTCTGAAGCTTACGGAATGCGGCGAAAAATATATTGCCGCTGTGGAAAAAATGATGGCTGCGGAGCAGGAGTTCTTTCATTATATTAATGATCTGGGGGAACTGAAGACCGGAAATCTCACTCTGGGAGGCAGCAGTCTTTTTTCTTCCTGGATCCTGCCCCAGATCATGGGCAGGTTTTCCAGAAAATACCCCATGGTGAAGATCTCTCTTGTGGAGGAAAGCACTTCGCGTCTGGAGGAGCTTCTGCAGAACGGAGGGGTGGATCTTATGATGGATAACTGCGATCTGGACAATGCCGTATTTGAAAGTTGCGTGTATCAGAAGGAACATCTTCTTCTTGCGGTTCCCGGCGCCTTTGCGGTCAACGGGAAGCTTCAGGAGTATGCGGTTCCCGCCAGGGAAATCCGAAGGGGAAAGCTGTCGGAGTCAGAGATACCGACGGTTCCCCTGGAATATTTCAGGGATGAGCCCTTCGCTCTTCTGAAACCAGATAACGATACAAGAAAACGGGCCATGAATCTGTGCAGGCTTCACGGCTTTGAACCGAGAATGATCTTTGAACTTGACCAGCAGCAGACGGCGTACCATGTCACCTGCTCCGGGCTGGGCGTCTCTTTTGTCAGCGACACCCTGATCATTTACGGAGGAGCGAACCCCGGCGTGGTCTATTACAGGCTGGACGGCGCGGACAGCTTCAGGAACCTTTTTTTCTACTGGAAAAAGGGACGGTATTTCAGCCGCGCCATGGGAGAATTCCTGAAGACTGCGGGCTGTATGAAAGACAGAAAGTCTGGAAATCCTCATGAAGACAATATATAATAAAATCCGTATCTTAAGGATATCTTAATAAATTACCCCTTTCATCTTAAAAACAGGCTGATATTCTTAGGATAACAGATCACAGAGGATGCGGACCGGACCGATGTGAGAAGAGAAGAGGGCAGGAGGTAGAGAAAAATGGCGGAAATACTTGTTTGCGACGACGACAGAGCCATTGTGGAAGCGATTGAAATTTATCTGACCCAGGAGGGACATCATGTTTTGAAGGCATACGACGGGGAGGAAGCACTGCGGATCCTCGGAAACAGTCAGGTGGATCTTCTGGTAATCGATGTGATGATGCCGAAGCTTGACGGGATACGGGCTACCCTGAAGATCAGGGAGGAAATGTCCCTTCCCATCATCATCCTCTCGGCGAAATCCGAGGACGCGGACAAGATCCTGGGATTAAACGTGGGAGCGGACGATTATGTGACAAAGCCCTTCAACCCGCTGGAGCTGGTTGCCAGAGTGAAATCCCAGCTCAGAAGATATACGCAGCTTGGAGCCGCCGCGGGAATCCAGAAAGCGAACGTTTACGAGACAGGCGGCCTGTCTGTGGACGACGACAAAAAAGAAGTACGGGTGGACGGCGACCTGGTAAAGCTGACGCCTATCGAATACAGGATCCTTCTGTTTCTTATCAAAAATAAGGGAAGAGTATTTTCTATCAGCCAGATATATGAAAATATCTGGAACGAGGAGGCGTTTGCCGCAGAAAATACCGTGGCAGTCCACATCCGGCATATCCGGGAGAAGATTGAGATCAATCCAAAAGAGCCCAGATATCTGAAAGTAGTCTGGGGGCTGGGATACAAAGTGGAGAAACTGTAGAGGGACCGGACAGTTACAGACGGCAGATTTATGGATCAGCGCCGCAGGGAAGAAAACAGGAAAAGATCAGGACGGACAGAAAGGGGTAGATGGTTATGAAAAAGCGATGGTACAGAAATAAATGGGCAAAAGGGATACTGGTTGCACTGGGAATCATATCCGTGGAGGCGGCAGCGGTCAGCGCGGGAATGGTGGTCGGCATAGCCTCCATGGGAATTTATCCTTTTGACAGCGGCACTTATACCGAATCCCGGAGTTTTGCAAATGAAGTATACAGGAGTTCGGGCGACATACTGCACGCTGTTCAGAACGCCGGGTTCCTGGGAGACGGCCAGGGGGTGATCGATCTTCAGGAAGTGTTTTCCGAGGAACCCATCAGCTATGAAGATACTTCAGGACTGGCCTACAGTGTGAAGGATCTGGAAGAGTGGGCGGAAAGCGGATGGGGGAATGAAGATACGGAAAATATCCTTATCTGCACGAAGAAAGATGGCGGCGAAGAGTATCTCTACTTTGACGAATTTAATGATAAGATCCGCAGCGGAGAGCTGAAGATACAGATCAACGGAACGATTGACGGATACGGGGAGGACCAGGCGGTGGAGTATGCCACCACAGAGGATTATGAAGCGGCCAGGGAGGCGGCGGAATCTGATCTGGAGGAGGAACTGCTGGAATGGCTCAGGAACCGGAATTTTATGTATGATACAGGGATCAGCGACAGCTATTACAGCGCCTGTGTAGTGGATAAGGACGGAGAGATTGTTTATACAGACGTTAAGAATTTTTCCGACTATGCCTTTCCGGAAAAATATCATCCGCAGGACGCGGACAGCATTCTGGAAGTGCTGAATGAAGACCCTCAGTGGCAGGGCAGGATCTATGACGCATATGATGCTCTGACGGATGCTCTGAACCAGGCGGTACTGGCGGTACAGTCCCGTGCAACTCTTGAAGAAACCTACGGAGAGGGACTTACCAATCTGAATTATGTTTTTGTGGATAATGGTGCGGATAAGGTATATACCAATGTGGAAAACCTGAAAGATACAGATTATGACAGCGTATGGAAACGGATCGATCAGGATGCCGCATCCCATGTAATCCTTACGCCCGAGGAAGGGGGAACCAACCTTAATACAGCTATAAACAGTCTCCAGGACTGGAAGAATCTGGCGGAAGGATACAGTACTGATAAAGGCGATTATCTTTTCGCAATATGGACGGATGAGAATTTTGAGATACCGGACGTCCTGGCGGAGAATCAGGAAAATTATGAGAAGTATGCCGGATGGCTGACGCCGATTTTGAGCTGCGGACTCTTTTCCATTGTCCTTCTGATTGTCTGCGTGGGCTTCCTGACGGCAGGAGCAGGACGCGCCAATGAGGGTGAAGAGATCCGCCTGAATTTCTTTGACCGGTGGTTTACGGAGATAGCGGCTCTTCTGGTAGTCGGTATCTGGCTTGCCGGAACGACGTCGGTACTGAATATTATCACCTGGAGTCTGGAAGTAGATACGCTTGGATATTTTATCATCTTTAATATTCTTGGCCTGTGGACGGGAATCTGGTTTTTCATCGGCTGGCTTAGTCTGGTGAGAAGAATTAAAGCAGGAGCGCTCTGGAAAAACAGCTTTACCAGATGCTTCATCCTGGCGGCGGGAAAACTTCTTAAAAAAGGATGGGCGCTGCTGAAAGAGATTGTAGAGCTGTTTGCCGTTAATACCTCCAGCCGTCTGAAGATGGCGCTGATCTTCGGTGGATTCTGCTTCTTCCAGTTTGTGGTATGTGGAATGATCTTCGCCGGCGGAGCGTGGATCCTGATCCTCGTGCTGGGGGCTGCGGACGCCGCAGGGCTGGTATATCTTCTGAGGAAAGCCCGGGGACGGGAGGAAATCCTGAAAGGCTTAAAGGAGATCACAGACGGAAACCTGCAGTACAAAATCCCTCTGGACAGACTTACGGGAGAGCAGAAAACCATCGCGGAGTATATCAACCGTATCGGAGACGGTCTCGACGCGGCGGTTGAAAACAGTGTGAAAAACGAGAGGATGAAAACAGAGCTGATCACCAATATGTCCCATGATATTAAGACGCCTCTGACTTCCATTATCAACTATATCGATCTTCTGAAAAGAGAGCATCCCACAGATCCTAAAATCTGCGGATATCTGGATATTCTGGAAGAGAAGGCACAGAGGCTGAAACATCTTACCGAAGATGTGGTGGAGGCGTCCAAAGCCAGCACTGGAAATATTTCTCTGGAAATGGCAGACCTGAACTTTGTGGAGCTGGTGCATCAGGTGATCGGGGAATTTGAAGAAAAGTTCCAGGAAAAGAATCTGACTTTGATGATGCACTTTGAAGAGGACGAGGCAATTATCTGCGCGGACGGCAGGAGACTGTGGCGCGTTCTGGAAAATGTTTTCGGGAACGTGGCGAAATACGCCATGGAGAATACCAGAGTATATGCGGAAATGAAAGTAGAAAAGCCGACGGTGAAATTCTCGCTGAAAAATATCTCCGCCCAGCCTCTGAACATCTCCGCAGACGAGCTTACCGAGCGGTTCATCCGGGGAGATGTTTCCAGAAATACAGAGGGAAGCGGTCTGGGGCTTTCCATAGCGAAGAGCCTTACCGAGCTTCAGGGCGGAGAGTTCAGGCTTTATCTGGACGGAGATCTGTTTAAAGTAACGATCGTGTTCCAGGTAAAAGATAAATAAGCGTGTCATCATACAGGAAGAAGGATACAGAACAGGATTGGATTCCTGGGGATAAGATTTGCAGGAGAAAAAGGACAGCAGATAAAAATGCCCCTCCCGGGACGGCAGATTATAAAATACCTGCCGGTTTGGGAGGGGTGTTTTGTCAGAATTACGACGCGAAGTTTCCGGTATAAAGCTGATAATATTTTCCCTTGGCTGCGATCAGTTCGTCATGAGTACCTCTTTCAATAATGCGTCCCTGCTCCATTACCATGATACAGTTGGAGTTTTTGACAGTGGAGAGACGATGGGCGATGACGAAGGTGGTCCTTCCTTTCATCAGGGCGTCCATACCTGCCTGCACCAGTTTTTCGGTACGGGTATCAATGGAGGAGGTAGCCTCATCCAGGATCAGGGCCGGCGGATCGGCCACTGCCGCGCGGGCGATGGCGAGAAGCTGTCTCTGTCCCTGGCTTAAATTGGCCCCGTCCCCGGTAAGCATGGTGTCGTATCCATCCGGGAGACGGCGGATGAACCCGTCCGCGTTTGCAAGCTTCGCCGCTTTGATACATTCCTCGTCGGTAGCGTCCAGCTTGCCGTAGCGGATATTATCCATAACTGTTCCGGTAAACAGATGAGTGTCCTGGAGAACCATTCCCAGAGACCGCCTCAGATCCGGTTTTTTGATCTTGTTGATATTGATTCCGTCGTAGCGGATCTTGCCGTCGGCGATGTCGTAGAAGCGGTTGATCAGGTTGGTGATAGTGGTTTTGCCCGCTCCGGTGGCTCCCACGAAAGCGATCTTCTGGCCGGGTTTCGCATAAAGGCTGATGTTGTGGAGCACGATCTTGTTTTCGTCATAGCCGAAATCCACATCGTCAAATACAACGCCGCCTTCCTGTCTGGTATAGGTGACGGTTCCCTCAGCCTTATGAGGATGCTTCCAGGCCCACAAATTCGTTCTCACCGGAGATTCGGTGAGGTTTCCGTTCTCGTCCTCCACTGCGTTGACAAGTTCCACATAGCCGTCGTCCGCTTCCGGTGTCTGATCCATGAGGTCGAATACCCTCTGGGCTCCGGCGGCGGCGTTGACGACGAAATTGATCTGTTGGCTGACCTGGGTAATGGGGTTTGTAAAGCTTTTGTTCAGACCAACGAAGGTGACTACCGTACCGATAGTCACGCCCGCCAGACCGTTGATGCCCAGAACCGCGCCTACAATAGCCACCAGCGCGTAGCTGATCCAGCCGATGTTGGCGTTGATGGGCATCAGCAGGTTGGCGTAGCGGTTCGCCTTGTTGGTGCTGTCTCTCAGTCTTTCGTTCACTTCATGAAAATCTCTCTTTGCAGCTTCTTCGTGGCAGAATACTTTTACAACCTTCTGCCCGTCCAGCATTTCCTCAATAAATCCGTCCACAGCGCCGAGATCGATCTGCTGGCGAATAAAATATTTTCCCGAAAGTTTCGAGAAATTCGACGTTACCAGAAGCATCACCACAGCGGTAAGGATGGAGATGACGGTCAGCGCCGGATTCAGGATGATCATGGTGACGAGAGTCGCCGCCATGGTGATCACAGAGTTGATGATCTGGGGGATACTCTGGCTTAAAAGCTGGCGGAGGGTATCCACGTCATTGGTGTACACGGACATGATATCTCCGTGCGCGTGAGTGTCAAAATACTTGATCGGCAGGGATTCCATTCTGCTGAACAGATCGTCCCTGAGCCTGCGCATGGTGCCCTGGCTTACATTGACCATGATCCTGTTGTAGGAAAAGGCGGTGATCACGCCCAGCGCCATGATGCACACAAGCTGTACGAGGTCGGACGCCAGTCCGCTGAAGTCCCGGGATCCGTTCTGAAGCATGGGGGTGATGTAATTGTCCACCAGCTTCTGAGGGAAGGTGGCTCCCACAACGGTCGCGATGGCGGTGACCAGAATACAGGCAAGTACAATAAGAAACGGTATTTTATAATAATGAAGCATGTACCGGATTACCCTGTTGATCAGCCTGGTGGCTGTATTCATACGGCCTTCCGGTTTTTTTGCGTTTGCTTTTTCGTTCATGGATCAGTTTTCCTCCTTTCCGTTCTCAGGCCGGCTGGTCGAAGTCGCCGCTGCCTTCAAGCTGTGAATTGTAGATATCCTGATAAATCGCGTTGGTCTTCAGAAGATTCTCATGTGTGTCGAAAGCGTCGATGCGGCCGTCGTCCAGCACCAGGATCCTGTCCGCGGATTCCACACTGGAAACACGCTGGGCGATGATGATCTTGGTGGTTCCGGGGATCTTCTTTGCGAACGCCGCCCGGATGCTGGCGTCCGTAGAGGTATCCACGGCGCTGGTGGAGTCATCCAGGATCAGGACCTTCGGTTTTTTCAGGAGGGCCCTCGCTATACAGAGACGCTGCTTCTGTCCGCCGGATACATTGGAGCCGCCCCGTTCGATCCTGGTCTGGTAACCGTCGGGCATCCTGTCGATAAATTCATCGGCGCAGGCCGCCTTACACGCTTCCACGCATTCCTCGTCGGTGGCGTCGGGATCGCCCCAGCGGAGATTTTCCAGGATAGTGCCGGAGAACAAAGTGTTTTTCTGAAGAACTACGGAAACCTGATTACGAAGAACCTCTGTGTCGTATTTTCGGACGTCCGTACCGCCCACACAGACGGAGCCGGAATCCACGTCATAGAGGCGGCAGATCAGATTGACCAGGCTGCTTTTTCCGGAGCCGGTTCCTCCGATCACGCCGATGGTCTCGCCGCTTTTAATATGAAGGTCGATATCCGTAAGAGCATTCTTTCCGCTTCCCTTCTTATAGGAAAAGTTTACATGATTGAAATCAATGCTTCCGTCCGCAACGTCCGCCACCGGATTCTCAGGGTCTGTCAGATCCGCTTTTTCGTTCAGCACCTCGCTGATACGGCGGATACTTGCCATGGACATACTGATCATGACCACAACCATGGACAGCATCATCAGGCTCATGAGAAGAGACATGATATAGCTGAAAAGACTGGTGAGATCGTCTGTGGTCAGAGAACCGCCCACGATGAACTGCGCTCCAAGCCAGGATACGGAGATGATGCAGAAGTAAACTGCGACCATCATGGCCGGGTTATTGAACGCCAGAAGGCCCTCTGCTTTCACCGAAAGATCGTAAAGCATTTTGGACGCTCTGGAGAATTTTTTGTTTTCATAATCTTCACGCACGAATGCCTTGACCACGCGGATGGCGGTGACGTTTTCCTGCACGCTGGCGTTCAGGTCGTCGTACCGCTGGAATACCTGGCGGAAAATCTTGAGAGTAACCACCATAATGGATCCGATGACCGCTACCAGGAAGACTACGGCGATCAGGAACATAAGACTTAACCGCGGGCTGATGATCAGGCACATGGCGTAGCTGAAAACCAGGTTCAGCGGAGCGCGGACCGCCACACGGATGATCATCATATAGGCGTTCTGCACGTTGGTGATATCCGTAGTCATACGGGTGACAAGACCCGGTACGCTGAATTTATCAATATTGGAAAAAGAGAATGTCTGGATGTTGGCGTAGATTGCCTCCCGGAGATTCGCCGACAGCCCGGACGCCGCGCTTGCCGCGTTCTTTCCGGCAAGGGCGCCGAAAATGAGGCTCAGAAAAGCCATGGCGACCATAAGCGCGCCGTAGCGGTAAACAACGGACAGATTCCTTACTTCCAGTCCTCTGTCGATAATGATGGCAGTGACAAATGGCATCAGTATTTCCATGATCACTTCCAGAGCGGTAAGACCGATACAGAGAAAGGTGTCCCGCTTATACTTTCCCAGCTGCTGCAATACTTTTTTCACTGTAGATTACCTCCTGTCTGTTTCTTTCTTTTTGTTCCATTTCCGCGAACTGACGGATCAGTTTCTCTTCCAGATTCTTAAGCTGGATCTGTTCCTGCCGGTCCAGCACGCTTAAGATTTCTGTTTCCATCCGCTCAGTTTCCTGCAGAAAACCTTCCCTCTCATTGAGGAGCTTTTCCGAGGGGAGAATTTTTTTCTTCCGGATATCCTCCGGATCTTCCAGAAAACAAAGATAGTTTTTTCCCTTCAGTTTTTTGATCAGCGCGGACAGAGTTGCCTTGGACACGCCGATCTCATGGTACAGCTCTGTAAGATATGTACCATCGGGATGGTGCCTTAATATGTAGACAAGAAAATAGACCTGGACGCCGGTCAGATCTCTGTTTTTCAGACTCAGTTCCATCCGGGCCGACAGGTTCAGACCGATTTTTTTAATCATAAAAAGCAGTTCTTCTGTTTCGGAACTTTCTGTCATTGCCGTATGCACCTCCTTTTCAGAAAATAGAAATGTTCATGAGCGAACAGTTTGTATCCTTATTTTCTTTCCACAGGAGATTTTAGCGCGATTTGCGGGGAATGTGAAATTGATTTTTTTTATTTTTCATAAAAATATTTTATAGATCATGAGAAGTGACAATTTCCCGGATGACTGTCAAGGGGAAATTTGTCGAAGGGATTTGATTGAAGAGATAGGTATACTCATCACAGCCCTTGCAAGTCTGATTTATCAGATTTTTAAAGGGAAGAAATAAGCCGCCAACTACCGGAAATAGTTGACGGCTGTTACTGTAAGTAATCTGCCAATTACTTTTCCAGGGTGAGCCGCTTTTCTGGCTTCCCCTTTCTATTATTACTATAGCACATCTAGGAAAGCGGTTCAATAAAATTTAAAAATATATCAGAATATCTTTGTTAACAGAACTCCGGGTTTACAAAAGACCGCAAATATGCTAGTATTTTCTTTAAGGCAGGCACTGCCTGCGAAATAAGCGAAAACTCACGGAACAAGAGAGTACATATGCGCGGCGGTATTACAGAGAATTCCCCGAAGGAGAGATCCGGGGCTGAGAGGGAAGTGCGGCGGCAGATGGAAGATGGCTTGGGAGAGGCGCTGCTGAAGGAGAGTAGGCAGCGACAGGACCGCCTGTTACAGCGGAAGGGTATCAGCAGGGAAAATACGGACGCTATAGCGTCCGGCGGAAAACTCGTACCCGTTGAGGCTTCCGGCCGCGAGGCGGAAGCGAAAAGAAGTGGTAACACGGGCAGGACTCGTCTTCTCATTGGAATTTGAGAGGACGTTTTTTATTTCTATAAAATGCAGGAGGAAATCAATATGGAAAAGCAGAAGTATTATATTACTACGGCCATTGCCTATACATCCGGCAAGCCGCATATCGGAAATACTTACGAGGTTGTCCTGGCGGACGCGATCGCCCGTTACAAGAGACTGGAGGGATACGATGTATTTTTCCAGACAGGAACGGACGAGCATGGTCAGAAGATCGAGCTGAAGGCGGAGGAAGCGGGAGTAACACCAAAGGAATTTGTGGATAAGGTATCCGGTGAGATCAAAAATATCTGGGATCTTATGAATACTTCCTATGATAAGTTTATCCGTACCACAGATGAAGACCATGAGAAACAGGTGAAGAAGATCTTCAAGAAAATGTACGCCAAGGGGGATATCTACAAGGGGCATTACGAGGGAATGTACTGTACTCCCTGCGAGTCCTTCTTTACAGAATCCCAGCTTGTGGACGGTAAGTGTCCGGACTGCGGACGCCCCTGCGTTCCCGCAAAGGAGGAGGCGTATTTCTTTAAGATGAGCAAATATGCGGACCGCCTGATCCAGTACATCAAGGATCATCCGGAATTCATCCAGCCGGAATCCCGCAAGAACGAGATGATGAACAATTTCCTGCTTCCGGGACTTCAGGATCTCTGTGTGTCCAGAACTTCCTTTAAATGGGGAATTCCCGTGGATTTTGACCCGAAACATGTGGTTTATGTATGGCTGGACGCGCTCACCAACTATATCACCGGAATCGGCTACGACTGCGACGGAGACAGCACGGAGCAGTTTAAGAAACTCTGGCCGGCGGATCTTCATCTGATCGGAAAGGACATCATCCGTTTCCATACCATCTACTGGCCGATCTTCCTGATGTCTCTGGATCTTCCCCTGCCGAAGCAGGTGTTCGGACATCCCTGGCTGCTCCAGGGCGACGGCAAGATGAGCAAATCCAAAGGAAATGTTCTCTATGCGGACGAGCTGGTGGATTTCTTCGGCGTGGACGCGGTGAGGTATTTTGTCCTTCATGAAATGCCCTTTGAAAACGACGGCGTGATCACCTGGGAGCTTATGGTGGAGAGACTGAATTCCGAGCTTGCAAATACCCTGGGCAATCTTGTGAACCGTACCATTTCCATGTCAAATAAATATTTCGGCGGAGTAGTGGAGGACCGTAAAGCGGCAGAACCGGTGGACGACGACCTGAAAGCTTTCGCTCTGGAAGTTCCGGGCCGGGTTACCGCGAAAATGGACAAACTGCGCGTGGCGGACGCCATTACAGAGGTATTCTCCCTGTTTAAGCGTCTGAATAAATATATCGACGAGACGATGCCCTGGGCTCTCGCAAAAGACGAGACGAAACAGGACCGTCTGGCGACAGTGCTCTATAATCTGGTGGAAGGCATCTCCATGGGAGCTTCTCTTCTGGAGGCGTTTATGCCGGAGACGACAGAACGTATCCTGAAGCAGCTTAACGCGGAAAAACGCGGTTTCGAGTCCCTGAATGTATTCGGTCTTTATCCTTCCGGAAACAAAGTTACAGACAAGCCGGAGATCCTCTTTGCCCGTCTTGACGTAAAAGAGGTAATGGAAAAAGTAGAAAAGCTCCATCCTCATGTGGAGGAGCCTGCTGCGGAGGAAAAGGCGGGGATCGATCTGGAACCCAAGGCGGAGATCACCTTTGAGGATTTTGAAAAAATGCAGTTCCAGGTGGGAGAGATCATATCCTGCGAGGCGGTAAAGAAATCCAAGAAGCTTCTCTGCTCCCAGGTGAAGATCGGAAGCCAGGTGCGCCAGATCGTATCCGGGATCAAGGCTCACTATACTCCCGAGGAGATGGTGGGAAAGAAAGTAATGGTGCTGACCAACCTGAAACCTACGAAGCTGGCCGGAGTGCTCAGCGAGGGCATGATCCTCTGCGCGGAGGATGAGGAGGGCAATCTTTCTCTTGTAACGCCGGAAAAGGAAATGCCTGCCGGAGCGGAGATCTGCTGAGAGAGCGCTGCAAGTATGCAGTTGGATGCATATGAAGATACGGTCGTCGGCGGCAGACTGTATCTGCCGCGATAAGTCCGTTGTTCCTGTATAACATCCGTTGCAGGAGGAGCGGCAAGCCCAGACGGAATACAGGGTTTCAGAACAAGAAAGCGACAGGAGAGTACATGATGGGAGAGGGATTTACACATTTCGACGAAAAGGGAAATGCTGTTATGGTGGACGTTTCCGGAAAACAGCCAACCTTCCGGACAGCCGTGGCTACAGGGTATATCGCCGTAGGACCGGAGATCATGAGGGCGGTTTCTGCCGGAAACGTGAAAAAAGGCGATGTTTTAGGCGTAGCCAGAGTGGCGGGGATCATGGGAGTGAAAAAGACTTCTTCCCTGATACCTCTCTGCCATCCTCTTCCTATTCAGAAATGCTCTGTGGATTTTGAACTGGATCAGGAAAAAAGCAGAATCCATGTGTACTGTACTGTAAAAACAGAAGGAAAGACCGGCGTGGAAATGGAGGCTCTTACAGGAGTCCAGACAGCTCTTCTCACCATTTATGACATGTGTAAAGCCATTGACAAGCATATGGTGATGTCGGATATCCATCTGGTAGAAAAGACAGGAGGAAAAAGCGGAGATTTCCGCTTTGAGTGATCATGATAGACCGCATGGGAAGAAAAATTGATTATCTGAGAATCTCTGTGACAGACCGCTGTAATCTCCGCTGTATCTATTGTATGCCGGAGGATGGAGTGAAGCTGGTGGATCGTTCCATGCTTCTCAGAGAGGAAGAGATCCTGCGGATCGTAAGAGTAATGGCTGAGCTTGGTATTTCCAAGATTAAGCTTACAGGAGGGGAGCCTCTTCTGTACTGCCGCCTGCCGGAGCTTGCGGGCGAGATAAAAAAGATCCCGGGGATCCGGAAGGTGACGGTTACGACAAACGGAACCCTTCTGAAAGAACAGATGGAGCGTCTGGCCGCTGCAGGAGTGGATGGGATTAACATCAGTCTCGACACTCTTGACAGGGAAGGCTTTCGCCATATCACAAGACGGGATCTTCTGGAAAGATCGCTGGAGGGGATCCGGGAGGCCTTGCGATATCCGGAGATCTCTGTAAAGATCAACTGCGTTCCTCTGGGAACAGAAAGGCAGGACGTATGCGCTTTGGCGGAGCTTGCCAGGGAAAATCCTGTCCATGTGCGGTTTATTGAAATGATGCCCATTGGCTGCGGATCAGAATTTTCCGGAATGACGGAGGACAGGCTGAAGGAACTTCTTGAGGACCGTTTTGGCAGGCTGATCCCATATGAGGGAGAAACCCTGGGAAACGGGCCCTGCCGTTATTTTGAGATAGAGGGATTCCAGGGGAAGATCGGTTTTATCAGCGCGGTAAGCCATAAATTCTGTCAGGAATGCAACCGTATCCGGCTGACTTCTCAGGGATATCTGAAAACCTGCCTGCAGTATACCGCAGGACGGGATCTGCGGGAGATCATCCGAAACGGCGGGACGGACGATGAATTAAAGGACGTGATCAGAGCCGCGCTTAATGAGAAGCCGGACGGTCATCATTTTCTGGAAAAAGCCGGAAATGATGATACAGAAAAGCTCTGTATGTCCCAGATAGGAGGATAAAAATGAAACGAGCGGCAATTATTACGGCAAGCGATTCCGGATACCGGGGCGAGCGGGAGGATAAAAGCGGCCCGGCTATCCGTGAAATTCTGGAAAAAGAGGGATACGAGGTAGTTGCAATGGAGCTTCTGCCGGACGACAGGGCTATGCTGGCTGGAAAGATGCAGGAGATCGCGGATTCCGGAAAGGCGGACCTGATCCTGACTACAGGAGGAACCGGATTTTCCCAGAGGGATGTAACTCCGGAGGCTACAGAGGAAGTGATCGAGAGACGAGTTCCGGGGATTCCGGAGGCCATGAGAGCATACAGCATGACGATCACAAAGAGAGCGATGTTAAGCCGCGCAACGGCGGGAATCCGGGGAACTACCCTGATCATCAATCTTCCTGGCAGCCCAAAAGCGGTCAGAGAAAGCCTGGAATATATTATCGGAGCTCTTGACCACGGGCTGGAGATTTTAAGCGGAGAAGCCGCCGACTGCGCGGCAAAGTAAGAATAAGTAACAAGTCAGGGAGTGCTGACGGAAAACTGCCTTTTTATATTGCGGCGGCAAAACCGTTGGGAACAATGGCAGGTTCTGTCATTGGCAGACGGGATATACATCCGTTTGCCTTTGAAAAACAGACGGAGGAGAAAAATGGGGAAAGTGATCGCAGTCTGCGTAAGCGAGGAGAAAGGCACGCAGAAGCATAAGGTAAAAGAAGCGGAATTTATTGAGGACTGGGGGATTAAAGGAGACGCCCATGCGGGAAAGTGGCACAGGCAGGTGAGCCTTCTGTCTTATGATAAAATTGAGGAATTCAGAAAACGGGGAGCGGAAGTAGAGGACGGTGCTTTCGGCGAAAACCTTGTGATAGAGGGCTTTGACTTTGCTTCTCTTCCGGTGGGAACCCGTTTTTCCTGTGGGGACGTACTCCTGGAAATGACTCAGATAGGAAAGAAATGCCATCATGGATGCGCTATTTTCCAGAAAATGGGCGACTGCATCATGCCCAGAGAGGGAGTTTTTACAAAGGTTCTTCACGGCGGGATCATCCGTGAGGGAGACGAATTTTTACTATTTGAAGAACAGGGTGACGCCGGAGACAAATAGGAGACAGGTTTTGTATTTGTACGAGAAGACATGACGACCTGACCTTAATGTCATCAGATTGGCAACAAGGCCAGCGCCGGAAAGCGGCGCTGAGGAACAGGAGCAAAAAACAGATGAACAGACCTATGATATTTGATACCCACGCGCATTATGATGACGAGGCGTTTGATCCGGACAGGGAGGAACTCTTAAGTTCCATGAAAGCAGGCGGAATCGGCACGATCGTCAACGTAGGCGCTTCTATAGAGGGATTGGGAAAACTTGTAGAGATTGTGGAAAAGTACCCGTTTGTTTACGGAGCTGTGGGGATACATCCCGACGACGCTCCCAAAATGACAGAGGAAACTTTGAAAGAGATCCGCAGGATCTCCCGGATGGATAAAATGAAAGCCATAGGTGAGATCGGTCTTGATTATTACTGGCATAAAGAAGACGGGGAGCATGAGGTTCAGAAAAAAATGTTCTGCTCCCAGATGGATATTGCCAGAGAGGAAAAACTGCCTTTCATGATCCACAGCCGGGAGGCGGCGAAGGATACCCTGGACATTGTAAAGGAGTATATGCGGGACGGAATGTACGGGGGCATTATCCACTGTTTCTCCTATGGAAAAGAGATGGCCAGAGAGTATCTTGGCATGGGACTTTATCTGGGAATCGGAGGCGTCGCAACCTTTAAAAATGCCAGAAAGCTGAAAGAAGTGGTAGAGTATGCGCCTCTTTCTCAGATTGTTTTGGAAACTGACTGCCCATATCTGAGCCCTGAGCCCAACCGGGGAAAAAGAAACAGTTCATTGAATCTGCCTTATGTGGCGCGGGCGATAGCGGAGATCAAGGGGATCACTACGGAAGAAGTGATCGAAACTACGGAGAAAAACGCCAGAGAACTGCTGGGTATCAGCCTTTAAGCTGACCAGCAGTTTTTTATATTGACAATATGGCATATATACCATATTATATGTTATAGGAAGAACTAAATATGGAATGACAGGTTTTATCATTGAATTTTATGAAGATACTAATGAAGATAAACCAGTAGAGAAATTTTTGCTTTCTTTGGATGTAAAAATGCAGGCAAAATTACTAGGTATGCTGCAAATCCTGCAGGAAAAAGGAAATCAATTAAGAGAACCTTATAGCAAATATCTGGAAGACGGTATTTTTGAACTTCGGACAAAGAATGGAACAGATATAACAAGGGTGCTGTACTTTTTTTATTATGGAAGAAAAATAATTCTTACCAATGGATTTATCAAGAAAACACAGAAAACACCCAGGAAAGAAATTCTATTGGCTAAAAGACGAAAAGCTGATTATATAGAGAGGAGCAAAACTCATGAAAACTTTAAATGAATTTTTTGATCAGCAGATGAAGAATCCTGAGTTTAAAAAGGAATATGAAAAAATACAGCCGGAAATGGATATAATCAGAGCAATTGTTGATGCCAGAGTTTCTCAGAATCTTACGCAGAAAGAGTTAGCTGAGAAAACCGGAATCAATCAGGCGGATATCAGCAAACTGGAGAATGGAACCAGAAATCCATCATTAAAGCTTCTGCAAAGACTGGCTGATGGGATGGGGATGATTTTGAAAATCGAATTTATCCCCAAATCAAAAGCGCAGTAAATAATCAGGAGATTTTCTTGAGACGGAATTTCCTGCGGTTCAGCCAGTACGCAGTCAGAGCCAGGGGCACGGTAAGAGCGAGAACAGGATAGAAGAGCCGGATATCCAGATGCTCATAGAGAAGTCCTCCAATAATGGGGCCAAGGGCCATTCCGAGATCCAGTCCGATATAGTAAGTGCTGTTTGCCAGCCCTCTTTTTTCTTTTCCAGCCAGCAGAATGGCGGTTGACTGGCACACAGAGCACATGATCCCATAGCCGCCCGCCATAAAAACGGCTGCAAAGAACATGGAAAAATTGTGCCTCATAACAGCCAGAACAGAAATAGACAGGAAAGCGCTGACAGAACTCAGTACGATAAAAAAGGAAAAAGGTTTTTTGTCAAATAAATTCCGCATGGTCAGCCGGAGCAGCAGAAGTATAGCGGCGTATAAAGGGAAGAACAGGCTGACGGTAACGGGGAGATTCCGGGCGTCAATGTAAGTCACCAGAAAAGACTGTGTAGCGCAGTAGGGAATAGAAAACAGCATGATGATCACAGCGATAGGGATAACTTTGACGTCTATAAGCTCCAGCTTTTTATGTACTCCGGCAGAAGCAGCCGACGGTTCGCCTTTGTTCTGCACAAACTGAATGATAACGGCGATGGCTGCGGAAAACAGAGCCGCTGCCACAAAAGCCGGACGGTATCCCAGTTTCTGGTAAAGGCTCACGCCGATCGCTGGAGCTACCGCCATTCCAAGGGCGTTCATCGTGCCGTAAATCCCCATGCCGGAGCCGATCTTATCCTCAGGTAGCAGATTCGACATCCAGGTAGACATGCAGACAGAGCAGCAGGCATAGCCGACGCCGTTCACAATGCGGGAGAGAACGACGACCACAGGATCAAAAGCGGCGATATATCCGATGGAAGCCACAGTCATAAGAGCCGCTCCGATAAAAGACACTTTATATTTGCTGATTTTGTCCGCAAGATTGCCCACGAAAGGACGGCAAAAAAGAGAGCAGATATTCATAAGTCCCCCGACGATTCCCATAAGCGCGCCCCCTGCTCCGAGACTTTCCGTAAAGCCTGTGATCAGCGGAGTGACGAGCATGGGGCTTGAAAAATAGAAAAAACTTGCGATTAAGATCAGGATAATGTCTTTGCTGTACATTTTACTTTTCATGAGACGCCTCCCTGGATATATTTTTAAGAGCCCGGGACGTCAGCTCGGAGAACTGCTGTTGTTCCTGGACAGTCATTCCCTTTAAGAGCTGATAACCTGTGTGGGTTCCATTCTGTTTCATACGCTTTACGATTTCTATTCCGGCGTCTGTTAAAGAGATCGTCTTATATCTGCCGTCGCTCTTGGAAACACACAGAGCAATAAAGCCTTTTTCTTCCAGCCGCATAACAATGCCTCTGGCGGTCTGGTGGCTGATGTGAAGATATTCTTTTAAATCTGAAATGCTGCAGCCGGAATGCGCATGGATAAAAAAAAGGCTGTCCGCCTGGGCCGCAGTCAGACTCAGTTCTTTCAGATGGCTGTTTCTGTTGATAATAATCTGATTGGCTAAATTCAGAACCTTTCTGGCCAGTTCATATTCACTGTTTTTCATAACGAAGCAAGAGTCTCCTGTTTAATGGATAATATACAGTATGCTGTATAATTGTAGCGCTGAACATTCCAACTGTCAAGCAGGAAAAACATCTCATGATATTATATTCTATAGAAAAAAAGTTCGCGGGTTCTGTCTTTTCTTTTTGGAGTGGAAGGTGAACTGGCTATTGCAGGAATAAAAGACGGCGTACAATACGCATAATATCTAAAGAAAAAACACAGGTTTGTCAAGGTTCTGCCTGAATCTTAACAAAGATTAAGGCAAATATCCTGAGAAGCCTGTGTTTTTCAAGAAGAGCGGGCGGCAGTCTGCCGTAAAGCAACCGCGGTTTTATTCATATCCTGAATCCTCGTAATCTTCCCACCCGCCACTATCGTCCTCATAAGAATCCCCGGAACTGTCAGAGCTTTCTCCCTCTCCGGCGTCGCTCTGACTGCCTTCCGCCTGTTCCTGGAGGTACTGATCCGCAGTAACGGACCAGACGTCTTCCACGATATTTCCGCTGGAATCGTACATGTTCATCTCATAGTCAAAGCTTACATCCAGAAGATCTGTATTTGTAGAGGGTTCCACATTCATAGACATGATTTCCTTAAACTTTGCCTGAAGGTTGGCAAGAGTAAATTCATCGCCGATGATCTCACGCACACTGTGCTGGGAGGCCAGCTCTTCCGTATAGTCTTCCAGCATGTAGGGTCCGTATTCGCCTGTGTCATGATTATAATGCATAACAAGAGGCTTTATTTCCGGATCCAGGATCTGAACGGTGGATTCTCCCTTCAGAGTGGATTTCTGGATGGTAAACCCGGCCATGCCGCCAAGGAGCCCGGTAAGAGACTCCTGAGTGGAGACGAAGTTGCCGACAGAGTAGAAGATCAGCATTTCATTTCCGTTATCGTCCGACAGCCAGCCGTAGGGCTGAAGGATATGGGGATGGCCGCCGATCACTACGTCTACGCCCTGCTCCATCAGGAAAACGGCCCATTCTTTTTCGTATTCGGTAGGCATGGCCTCATCCTCGCGTCCCCACTGGGCCACAAAGACTACGCAGTCGCTGATCTCCTTTGCCCTGGCAACCATGGAAGCTATCTTTTCGCGGTCAAAGATGTCGATCATGTATTCCCGTCCTTCTCCCGCTCCGGAATTATTTGTTCCGTATACATAATTAAGAAACGCGATGGTGATGCCGTTTACCTCCAGTGTCTTTACTGTGTCCGCGTCCTCCTGGGTGGAATGGATGCCGAGAACAGGGATCTCCGGATAATTGGTTTCCCAGAAGTTCAGAGTCTGCGCCATATAATCATAGCCATAGTCGTCAACGTGATTGGTGGCGGACTCGATCACATCAAAGCCGGCTTTGACCAGCGCGTCCCCTACCTCTGTAGGCGTCGCAAAAGCCGGATAGCCACTTACCGCGTCATGATCGGTTGTAAGGACGGTTTCCTGGTCAACCATGGCCACGTCTGCGGCCTGGATCTCATCCAGGACGTTGGTATAAATGTGGTCGTAGTTCCATTCACCGGAATCATTCTGCCCGCTCCAGATAAGGTTATCATGGTAAAGATTGTCTCCTACGGCAATAACAGAGGCAGTAGTCACTTCCGGCGTATTGGCTGCAAGCTCCGCCGCAGCCTTTTCTTCCTCCTGTTTTCTGGCGGCTTCCTCCCGGGGCTTTTGGATCAGCACATTGTCGAGCTGGTGAAAAAAGAGAACCAGAAGAACAAGCACCACAACAGAACAGAGAAGAGCAATCCTGGAATTGTTTTTCTCTTTATAATTTAACGGGATATTCTGATTTTTTTTCATGGTATAGTCCTTTGGATATATTTCCGGTTCTTTCCTTTGCGACGGGAAGTACCGGAAGAGATAAATGTATACTAACGCTGTGTTCTGTACTATTATAGCAAATCGGATTGTTTATGGAAAGAATTTGTTAAAAAAAATACTTTGATTTTCAAAATAATTAGGAGTATAATCTTAGTATCAGATAAACAGGAAGGAGGATAGCCATGAATTCATATGAGACAATAAACGACGTACTGGTAAAACTTTTCAAGGAAATTATGGGAATTGAAGAGAAAGCGCTGATCACCTCTGAGTATAAAGACATTTCTGTGAATGATATGCATGTAATCGAAGCCATAGGCATAGATGAGAAAAAAAATATGTCGGCCGTGGCCCGTGAGCTTTCCGTAACGGTGGGAACCGTTACCATCGCGATCAATAATCTTGTAAAAAAGGGCTATGTAAAGCGCGTGCGCAGCGAGAAAGACAGGAGGATCGTCCTGGTTTCTCTTTCGGAGAAAGGGGAGAAAGCATATAACCATCACCGCATGTTCCATGAGAGAATGGTTCTGGCAGTGCTGGAAGGTCTTGGCAAAGAGGAGACGGAGGTTCTGGTGAAGGCGCTGGAAAACCTGCAGAATTTTTTCAGGAGCTATGAGGACGGCCGGGGGCAATGAAACGCCTCCGGCTGTCTGACTTTGCGGCTTATTGATTTCCGGAAATCATTCTTTTGCCGATTGCGTTACCATGCCTTAATCCGGATTCATATATTTTTCCAGAACAGGAAACTGTACGGGCCCGATTTCCAGTATCTGTCTGTGAAATTCCTTCAGGTTAAAATCATCTCCAAGGGTGGTTTCCTTCTCATTTTTCAGATCGAGAAAATTCAGATATCCCCAATAGTATTTCAGATAGTTGGCAGGCGTTTCCACAATGTACTGATATATTTCAGCGGCAGCGGAAGCATCGGTGATGCCCATGGAGTTCAGCAGGCGCTCCGTGACAGCCTGAGTCCAGCCCTGATAATGGATGCCGATATCCATAAGGGAATAGAGACATAAATTGACACTGCGGTTCAGCCACGCGAGTCTGGTGAGATCCGCTGCCGCGCTGTCGTTCATAAGATCCGCCGCATACTGATAGGCGTAAGATTCAATATAGGTAGCCCAGCCCTCTACATAGCCTCCTGAGGAGAACAGGTACCGTATGTCGTCAGGGCGGCAGGAGGCAAAATAGACAGTCTGGTACAGGTGTCCCGGGAATCCTTCATGAGCCAGAGTGGTAAAAAGTTCCAGGTTGGAGCCGGAGCTGGCGCGGTTGATATAGATTACATTGGGACTTCCGGTATCCAGAGGCGGGGTAAGGTAAAAAGCAGGGCTTAAATAATCCTCCATGGATTCATGTACATAACGTACTTCGTAATCGGTTTCCCCAAGAGCGGGAAAGTCCTTCTGGATACTCCGGCTGAGGAGCTCCAGGGTGTTCTGAGGAGAAATGGAGGAAAGATCTGTTCCGTCAGTCAGTTTCCGCAGAAGGGAAGGCTGTTCTTTCAGCATAAGCTGAATGGTTCTCAGATCTTCTTCTAACTGCGCGGTAAGACGCTGGCGAATCTGTTCCACAGAAGTATAGGCTCCCACCTGACTTTTCAGAAGGTATTCATAATATTCCTGTCCTCCCGGAAAATGCGCCAGTCCCCGGCTGGACGCCCCGGAGCCTTTCAGGGACTCCAGTCCGGACATAAGCTTCTGGTAGGCGGGGATTACTTTATTCAAAAGAATATTTTTATGCTGTTCCTCAAGCTCCTTTTGATCCTCCGGAGAAAATTTTCCGTAGTCCTTAAGTTTTTCGCTGAAGACCTCCAGCATGTAATTGGATTCCGGGTTCTGGATAAAGGCTCTGCACTGTTCGAGAATCCTTTCCAGAGTTTTGTCGCTCATAAAAAGACCCGCCGCAGCCTTTTCTTCCTCAAACTGGAGAATACTATCGAAATATGGTTCTATGGAAGTGAGAAGGTTCAGGTAATCGGAAATATCCTGATCCTCATAAAAGGCATACTCAGCCAGAAGGACAGGAAGCTGCGCCTGGATCCCCAGACTGGGGGAAAGCATTTCTTCCAGAAGCTCCTGGCCTTCCAGAGAAAGCTGAGTGTCAAAACAAAGCAGGAGCATATCGAGAGTGAGCCGGTTTTCCCGGGAAAGTTCGGAATAAGAAAAGGACTTCAGTTTACTGATATAGTCCCGGCAAAGCTGGTATGTATCCGTCATATCAGAAGTTACTGTTCCAAGAGTGGGAGCGGGACGGTCGATATTTTCTTTTTCCGGGTGGGCGAGGGAATAGTGGAGTGAAAGCAGGCTGCCGGATACCTCTTTCTGGAAAACTTTCCGTGTAAAGGAACGGAATCTTCCGTCCTCGGACCAGACATGATTTGTAAAATAGCCGATCCCGGTTCCGGTCAGAAGCGTAAGGCATAAAAGAAGAGCTATAAGAATAGGTTTCCTGCATTTACGGAATGATAAAGACATACAGACCTCAGAAGCTGGCGTTTATATAATCATATTGGAAAAGGGAGAGTTCTATGCTAAACTGAGAAAAGAGAAAATAAATGACAGATGATTTCCGGAAGGAAAAAGATGAGAAAAGACGAAAGCGGAAAAGGAGGAACTATGGCGGAAATATATGATTTAGCTATTCTGGGCGCCGGACCTGCCGGTATCTGCGCCGCTGTTTACGCTGCCAGAGGAAGGCTGGATACGCTCTGGCTGGAGAAAAAATTTGTGCAGGGAGGTCAGATCGTCAATACCTATGAGGTGGACAATTATCCGGGGATGCCGGGAATAAACGGTATGGAACTTGGAGAAGCTATGGCTGCCCACGCGGAGAAGCTGGGCCTAGCTCCTGTAAGAGAAACGGTCGTCTCCTTAAGGGATGAGGGGAAAGTAAAGGTCATCAGTACAGAAAACAATGAATACAGGGCAAAAACAGTGATCCTGGCTATGGGAGCAGAGCACAGAACTCTGGGAATTCCGGGAGAAAAAGAGCTGGGCGGTATGGGCGTGTCCTACTGCGCCACCTGCGACGGCGCCTTTTTCCAGGACTGTACTGTTGCCGTGGTAGGAGGCGGAAATGTGGCGGCAGAGGACGCCATTCTGCTGGCCCGTTCCTGTAAAAAGGTATATGTGATCCACCGGAGAGATCAGCTCCGGGCGGAAAAGATACTTCAGGAGCGGCTGTTTGCCTGTGAAAATGTGGAAATCATATGGGATACGGTTCCTGTTTCTGTTGAAGGAAAAGACCAGGTGGAGTCCTTAAGGATACGCCAGGTGAAGACAGGGGAGGAAAGAAGCCTTCCTCTGGACGGAGTATTTATTGCTGTGGGAATCACCCCGAACTCTGAACTTGTAAGAGGTGTAACAGAGCTGGACGAAGGGGGATACATCAAAGCGGGAGAGGACGGAGACACCAGCACACCCGGCTTTTTTGCCGCAGGGGACATACGGACAAAAAAACTCCGTCAGATAGTTACCGCTGTATCTGACGGAGCAAACGCCGTGGCCTCTGTACAGAGATATCTGATGGAAACAGAGGCGCAGAACTCTTCCGGGCAGTCTTAGTGCCCTGACGTAGCTTTGAGGCCGATAATGCCGATTAACAGAAGCGCTACGAAAATAAGACGGGCAGGCGAGAGTGATTCCTTAAAAAGAACAATGCCTACGATAACAGCTCCCAGCGCCCCTATGCCGGTCCAGACGGCGTAGGAGGTTCCAAGCGGGAGCTGTTTTGTGGCCTGGGCAAGAAACAGAAAGCTTAAGATCATGCCTCCCACTGTGAGAACAGAGAACTTAAGTACACTGAAGCCCTCGGAGAGTTTCAGACAGGTAGACCAGAATACCTCCAAAAGCCCTGCGAAAAATAAAAAAATCCATTCCATTTAATACACATCCTTTCTGCCGCCCAAAAGAAAAAGCGTTAATTTGTATCTTCAAAGGCCTATCGATACAAAATCAACGCTTATTTACCCGGCGGCAAGTTCTGATATTTTTTCCAGCTCTAAATCTATCAGCTTTCCCCCACAGATGTCAAGTATTTTTTGCGGAAACGACGGCTGGTGTCGGATTTGTTACAGTTTACACGCTGTAACTCGGATTTTATCTGAAATAATCGAAGTTTGGGCAGATTGCACAAAGCCTGTCGGAATATGTGGATTGTACAGATTTTTATACAAGAGTTTTCCACATTAGGAAAACGTGGAAAACCTTATAGAATCAAGTTATGCACAAAGTTATCCACATTATCCACATGAAAAGGATGTGGATGAATGGATTTACATAAAAAATTAAAAAACGAATGTTTTGGTGAAAAATCATAAAATTGCATTATGCGACAAAAAAACAGAAAAATCTATTGACATTTTAGAAGTGAAAATATTGTATAATATTTTTATTATAAGAACAAATTTGATGTTTGAAAGTAGAATTATCAGATAATAATACAAGGTGTCGAAGGCGCACAGAAGATTGATGATGTAAAGAAAAAAACTTCCCGACAAACGTGGGAATCATAACTGATCCGTCAGTCTGCGGGAAGTTTCTTTTTTAAAAATAGGTCAGGAGGAGCCAAGTTTCATTTTTTTGATCACCTTCAGCCTTGTAAATTCTTCGCGCTCCTTCTCTTCCAGAGCATTCTGAATCTCTTTTGTAAGCGCTTCATACCTGGGTATGGTGATGTTTTTCAGAGCGTTGGCCCGCTTCTGGGTTTTTTTAATATTGGCGGCCAGACGTATGGCTGCGTTTTCAATCATAGAAAGCCGGATAGAAAGCTCTTTCACCTTTTCAAAAGCCGCCTTTGCCTGATCCAGCGACATTTTTGTACTGTAGTAGGCATAAGTAGGCACGTTGCTTTTTGCGTCATATTCCACAAGAGGAATTTCTGTTCCCATGACGCTGCGGGTTTTGATACGGATGGAGTTTTCCACAGGGACAGTGTAGGCGATCTGCTGTACAAAAGCAATGCCGATCTCCATGTTAGCTTTCTGGAGGGCGGCGTAGGCAGTACGGAAGGTCTGATCGATCTGAGACTGGATATCCTTTGCCTGGTCGATCAGCTCCATCATTTCCCGGATCAGGATGTTCCGTTTTTTGTCCATCAGTTCAAAGCCCTGGCGGGAAAGAGCCAGAGAATTTTTCGCCAGTATTAAATTTCCCTTTGTAGGGAAGGTATTCGGATCCATTCAATCACCTCCTGGATATGGTCAGCAGCATACCGGAAACAATGCCGGTCACCGTACTGTCTCTTTATAATATTTGTTAAGAATCTTCGTATCAATACGGTCGAGCTCTTCTTTGGGAAGCAATCCCAGGAGCACCCAGCCTTTGTCCAGCGTTTCCGTAATACTGCGGTTTTCCGTTTCAGACTGCCCGATAAATTCTTCTTCAAAAGCTTTTCCAAATACCAGATATCGTTTATCCATAGGAGAAAGTTCATCTTCTCCGATAACAGAAGCCAGGGCCCTTGCGTCTCCCACCTTTGCGTAGCAGGAAAAAAGCTGATTGGCCACGTCCTGATGATCTTCTCTGGTAAAGCCCTCTCCGATGCCGTCCTTCATCAGACGTGACAGGGACGGAAGCACGCTCACCGGAGGATAGATCGCCTGTCCGTGAAGCTGGCGGTCAAGTACGATCTGTCCCTCGGTAATATACCCGGTAAGGTCGGGGATGGGGTGGGTGATATCGTCGTTTGGCATGGTCAGGATCGGGATCTGCGTTACCGAACCCGTACCGCCCCGGACAATGCCCGCCCGTTCATAGAGAGTGGCAAGCTCACTGTAAAGATATCCGGGATAGCCTTTACGGGAGGGAATTTCGCCCTTGGAGGAGGAAACCTCGCGCATGGCCTCGCAGAAAGAGGTGATATCCGTCAGGATGACCAGGATGTGCATTCCTTTTTCAAAGGCAAGATATTCCGCCGCGGTAAGGGCGATCTTGGGCGTCAGAAGACGTTCTACTACAGGATCGTTGGCCAGATTCAGAAACATTACAACATGGTCGGCGGCGCCGCTTTCTTCAAAGGTGCGGCGGAAAAATTCCGCAACGTCATATTTTACGCCCATGGCTGCAAAAACGATAGCAAAATTCTCGTCGGAATCGCCTCCCAGAGAAGCCTGCTGTACGATCTGGGCAGCCAGCTTGTCGTGAGGAAGCCCGTTCCCGGAGAAAATGGGAAGCTTCTGTCCACGGATCAGGGTGGTAAGCCCGTCGATGGCGGAAATTCCGGTATTGATATAATTTCGGGGATATTCTCTTGTAACGGGATTCAGGGGAAGGCCGTTGATATTTAAACTGACCTCCGGCGTAATATCGCCAAGCCCGTCTATGGGCTGACCGATGCCGTTAAAAGTACGGCCCAGGATTTCCGGAGAGAGCCCGATCTCCATGGGATGTCCTGTAAGCCTTGTATGGGTGTTGCTTAAAGACATGCCGTCGGTTCCCTCAAATACCTGGATCACAGCCTTATCCTCATAGATTTCGATAATGCGGCCGATCTTCCGGGTTCCATCGTTCATGTGAAATTCAACGATTTCTTCAAAGGAAGCGTTTTTCACTCCCTCCAGAACCACCAGAGGGCCGTTTATTTCGCTTAATCCTAAATATTCGATTGCCATATAAACTATTCCTCCTGTCAGCCGTTTTTCTCTAATACTTTGTCATAAAATTCGTCAATGTCTTTGCGGTACTGTTCAAAGCGGTCCAGTTCCTTATTCGGAACATCATATTTAATAGAAATGATCCGCTCAAAAATGTTGTCTTCCTTCAGAACAGAAACCGGCATTCCGCGGTTCACCAGCGCCCGGGATTTTTCATAGAGATACAGAATGATCTCCATCATCTGGAACTGCTTTTCCATGGGAACGCAGGTGTCCTCCTCATGGAACGCATTCTGCTGGAGGAAACCAAGACGGATCACTCTGGCGATCTCAAGAGTAAGCTTCTGATCGTCAGGCAGTACGTCGCTTCCGATAAGCTTTACGATCTCCATAAGGGAGCTTTCCTGATTTAAGATCGCCATGAGCTGATTCCTGTCGGATACAAACTTCGGCGATACATTTTTGCGGTACCAGGGAGAAAGATCCTCCAGATATTCGCTGTAGCTTGTCAGCCAGTGGATCGCCGGGAAATGGCGGGCGTAAGCCAGGGATTTATCCAGCCCCCAGAAACAGCGGACAAAACGTTTGGTGTTCTGGGTGACAGGCTCGGAAAAATCGCCGCCCTGAGGAGAAACCGCGCCGATGATGGTAACGGATCCCTCTGTACCGTTCAGATTCTGCATCATTCCGGCTCTTTCGTAAAAGGCGGAAAGCCGGGAAGCCAGATATGCGGGGAAGCCCTCCTCCGCAGGCATTTCCTCCAGACGGCCGGAAAGTTCGCGGAGAGCCTCCGCCCAACGGGAAGTGGAATCGGCCATGATGGCTACGTCGTAACCCATATCGCGGTAGTATTCCGCCAGTGTCACTCCTGTATAGATAGAAGCCTCGCGGGCCGCCACAGGCATATTGGAGGTGTTTGCGATCAGTGCGGTACGGTCCATCATCAGATTGCCGGATTTCGGGTCGATCAGTTTGGAAAAATCCTCCAGAACCTGTGTCATTTCATTGCCTCGCTCGCCGCAGCCGATATAAATGATAATGTCGGCGTCGGACCATTTTGCGATCTGATGCTGGGTCATAGTCTTTCCTGTACCAAAACCTCCGGGGACGGCGGCGGTGCCTCCCTTCGCAATGGGGAAAAGAGTGTCCAGGATACGCTGCCCTGTAATAAGAGGGATGCTTGCAGGATAACGTGTCCGGGCGGGACGGGGGATACGGATAGGCCATTTCTGGGCCAGAGCCAGTTCTTTTTCCGTACCGTCAGCCAGTCTTATCGTTACAATAGGTTCCAGGATGGTGTAGTCGCCGTCCAAAGCGGCATGAACGACGGTTCCTTCGCCAATATTGGGCGGAACCATGGATTTATGAAGAATGGAAGCCGTCTCCCGGGTTTCCGCGATGATAGTTCCGGGACCGATAAGATCTCCCTCTTTTACGGTGAGATGCACCTTCCATTTCTTTTCTGTGTCAAGAGAATCTACGCTTACGCCACGGGAAATATATTTTCCGGAGGCTTTGGCAATCTCCTCCAGAGGACGCTGGATACCGTCGAAAATATTATGGATGATACCGGGGCCAAGAAGAACGGAAATGGCGTCCCCAGTTCCCGTAACAGTTTCTCCGGGGCGAAGGCCCGTGGTCTCCTCAAATACCTGAACAATGGTCATGCCTTTTTTCAGGCCGATCACCTCTCCTACCAGGCGGTCGTGTCCCACATAAACCATTTCGGAGATCTTAAATCCCGGATCGCCCTTTAGATAAATAACAGGGCCGTTGATCCCATAAATAACACCTGTTTTATTCATGCTTCAGACCTCCCTCAAACTTAAATTCTCTGCGGAGAGTATTCAGCCCTTCCTGGAAGGAATTGTCGATCAGGATATTTTTATGCGGAATGGCAGCCCGGATACCGCCAAGGAAGGATTCCTCAGAAACGGTAAGGGGAACGCCTGTCTCCTGGGAGACCTTTCCGGCAAGATCCTTATCCTCCCGGGAAAGGGAGATCTCCACCTGGTCTTCGCCGGCAAATTCTTTTACCTTTTTGACCTGACGGCAGAGATATTCTGTGTATTCAGGCGTTGACATAAAAAGTTCCAGTTTTTTTCTGACTTTTGCAAAGAGATCTGTCTTCAGTTCCTCCTGCTTTTGGGACCAGTCGCGTTTAAGAGTGAGCTGCTCCGCGGAAAGAGCTTTATTTACTTCGCGGCGCACATGGCCGGCTTCTGCTCTGACTTCTGCCTCCGCGCTCTGGATACGGGATGATTTATGCTCTTCCAGCATTTGAGCGAGATATTCCTTATGCTCCTGAATCGCTCTGGCGGCGTCTTCTTTGGCCTCCTCAACAGAAATCTCGTAGAAATGCTGGAGCTTTTCGTCTATTGTCATATTTTCCTCCTCCAAACGCACTAGATGCGCTGTTCTGGTAGATTTGGAAGCAGGCGCTTAAACTGCGCCTGCTATAATTTCAGTCCAATGGCTTCATTTACATAGGATGTGATAAAATCCGGTTTTCGGCCCGTTCCATGCCTGTCAGGGATTTCGATGATCAGGGGCGTTTTGTGGTGAAGCCGGACTTCATCTATGATTTCCGGGAATTCCCTGCCGAATTTTTCCGTCAGGAGAATAATCCCGATCTCTTTGTTGGCGATGGTGCGTTCCAGAGCTTCCCTAAGCTCGGCGCGTTCATGGACGACAGTACCTTCCACGCCAGCCAGACGCATTCCGGTGTAAGTGTCGATATTGTCGCTGATCAAGTACATTTTCATAAATACCAGCCTCTTAAAGTTTACCAAGGATCATGAAGGAGATGATAAGGCCGTAAAGGGCGATACCTTCTGCCATGGCGACAAAGATGATAGATTTACCGAAAAGGGAACCGTCCTCGCTGAGGGCGCCGAGAGCCGCGCTTGCGGAACTTGCCACTGCGATACCGGAGCCCAGACCGGAAATTCCTGTTACGAGAGCCGCGCCAAGGTATCCAAGTCCGGTTGCCAGGCCGTCGGCTGAGGTTTCAGCAGCCTGTACGCCGGCAGTTCCGGCGAACATTACGACAGAAGCCACAAGGATCACGCCAAAAAACATAAAGCAGTTGGCGGCAAGAGTCCTTTTATAGCGCTTCCTGTTTTTTTCTCCCAGGAAAAAGCAGCCGAAAGGTACGATAATGCTGACGATCAGTGCGATTGCGGTTACAATTTGAATAATCATGTTCATGGTGATATCCTCCTGAAATTATATGAAAATTATATCTTGAGGCCCGCTGTATGGGAGCAGGCCCTGCAGGAACAGCCTAAGAGTGGTTCTGACGGCTCTGGGGACGGTATTTCAGAAACGGATGAAATTCCCGTCCGCTGCCGGAATAAAAACGGCTGAAAATTTCGTAATATTCCAGACGCAGTACCTGAATACCTACGATCAGACCTTCCATAGCGCAGACAAACAGGTTTCCCAAAACAATTACGATCCAGTTGGGACTGCCTCCCTCCGTAGCTCCCGCCAGCATCAGGACCACCTCCATCATGGCAGCGTGGCTGACGGCAAAAGCGCCGATACGCAGGAAGGACAGCGTGTTGGAAAGATAGCTGAGCAGTACTTCAAAAAGTTCAAAAAAGCTCTGGACAAAAAACATGCCCTTCTGTTCCGGAAAAATCTTCGCTTTCTTCTCCACCAGATTGGTGAGAGGCTCCTTCAGAAACATCAGGATCAGCGGAACGAGGAACATTACCGCCAGCACGGCGGCTGCGGGAAGCTTCTTTCCGGAGACGAACAGGCCGGCCGTGAGGACAATGGAACCGTAAAATACAAGTCCGGCTACCGCGTTGCTGTCAAACCAGGTTTTTTCCGGATCATGGTTCCGTATGGAATTGATGATATTAAACACCATACAGGTCAGTATGATAAACATTCCGAATCCAATGGCGATCACGAAGACGGCGTTGAGACGGCCCACCAGAGGAACGTCCATCATAGCTGTCATGGGTTTCAGCCATACGGCGGGAAGAATATCTTCAAATCCGAAAAAGCTGCCGTACATAAATCCGAAGAAGATGGAAAAAATTCCCGCGCAGCTTATAATGCCTGCCAGATCAAGTTTCTTTTTCTTATACAGGAACAATCCTCCGAGAAAAAGCAGAAGTCCCTGCCCTACGTCTCCGAACATGGCGCCGAAAATGAGAGAATAAGTGATCGCCACGAACCAGGTGGGATCCATTTCATTGTAGGCGGGAAGACCGTACATTTTTACATACATCTCAAAAGGCTTGAAAAGCTTTGGATTTTTCAGCTTGGTGGGAGCCTTCTGCCGGGAGGGAAGCTGCTGGTCTTCCATGAGGCAGAAGACCCGCTCGTCATTCTTGATATCGTTCTGGAATGCCAGAGCGTCCTTTTCCGTCATCCATCCGCACAAAATATAAAACGTATTATTATCTCCGGGAGTGCAGGCGGCCAGTCTGCGGATATCAAAGCTGGAAGAGCAGGCGTCAAGAGCCGCCTTGGCGGAGACGATCTCCTCTTTATTTTTTTCCAGAAACCTGTACGCCGCCTCTTTATTGGCGTTCAGTCCCGCGTGGATTTCCTGGTGTCTCCTGTCAAGCCGGGCGAAAGCTTCTTTGGCGGTTCCGGTATAACTGTCCGGGACAAAAATCTGTTCAAAGTGCATGGAAGAGTAAACTGCATGTACTTTGTGAGCAAGATGTCTGGGGACAAAATAAACCCCGTATACATACTGCTCGTCCTCGCCGCATTTAATAAAGATAGTGTCCAGGTTTTCATAGATGTATTTCTCAAATTTCTGAAGATACTGTTTTTCAATCCGTCCGAAACGGTAATGAATATAACGGAAATTCAGAATTTCAGATACATCATAATCCAGATTCCGGAAAGGGCGGATAATCTTCAGGGAATCTACCATTTCCGCATGTTCGGCGGCCAGTCTGTCATGCTCGGCGGCCAGTTCGGCGGATTCCTTCTGGATCCGTCGGATAGTGGAGACTGCCTCCCCGGTATCCATGGGCCGGGCCGGCGTTTTTTCCGGTTCTTTCAGTTGTTCGTAGAAGCTGTTGATCGTATTCAGCGCTTCCTTGTAGGGGTTGATTTCCAAAAACGGCGACAGATTAGCCACTTCTGTAAGCTCTGACAGAGCGTTTTCCAGGTGAATTTCATATTTGGAAAGATATTGCTCCGTCATTCTGTCAATATCCGCCTTTGGCCCGGTGATGCTTAAAAATTTCATTTTCTCAATCACGATGTTACCTCCGGGTTGTTAATTGCTGCGAATATACTGCAGCGCTTCATCTGCAGCCACACCGTACCGCACGCATTCAATGGCGATGGTCAGACGGTTGACTTCGTGTTCCTTATGATACAGGTAAGAATAGAGAACCGCTACAGAATAGGGATCCTTCCGGGCCTCTTTTTCCAGGGTCGTTCTGAGCATGCGATTGTAAAATTCCTCCAGGTTATGAGCGGCCAGATAGTCGTATTTCTTACCATAATAGGTCTTTCGGAACATTTTTCTTGCATCCTCATAAGACGAGGATTCTACCAGATCATGGATTTCCTCTTTTTTGAGTTTATATGTCATAGGAATCAGCAGAGCGTAAATATCTGCCGGGGCCATGCGGAAAAAACGCTTGGACCGGAATATAAACTGCAGATTCAGCATATCAAATTTTTCTCCGTATGCTTTGGTGATCTCTTTCAGATCATTTCCGGAAAAAAGCTTTTTGCGCACGTTCCAGATCTGTGCAAAATAGTAAAGATCCAGAGCCATACCATAATCAAAAAGCAGGGCGCTTTCATGATTCTGGATTTTGGACAGAGGCTGATAAAATTCGTTTCCCTTCAGCGCGTCCACAAATTCTTCCATTGTGGTACAGGCGGCGAGCCGGTCTACATCCAGCTTGGAATGTTTCCGGAAAAATTCACGGTAAGGGGAAATATCCACAGGATCCGTATCCCGGTGATCAAAAAGATTTGTCATGACTTCTTTTAGGACACGGATCTCGTACCGCTTGGAATACAGCTCCAGAAACTTTCTCTGTTCAGCGTTGGCAAACTGGTAGATCCTGGAAAAATTGGAGAAAATAGAAGTTTTCAGCAATTTCTCGATCTGTCCCCGGTGCAGGGTGTTTTCATCCAGAGAAGCCCAGGCTTTTCCATATTCCTGGGTTCGTTTCAGATAAGCGGCTACCTGGGGAACACTGGGAAGCTGCACGATTTCCTGAAACTGTTCGTCTGTGATCAGCTTGCTCTGCATGGCGCGGATCTTTGCGGAAATTCCGCTGTAAGAAAGGAGCGTTCCCATCTTTTGTCACACCTCCTTCAGCCTTCCAGAAGTTTGTGAAACAGTTCTTCCGACAGTTTTTCCTGATTCTGGCTGTAATAGACGTCCAGCTCTCTGAGCGCAGTCTCCATGCTCTGTCTGAGGGACTCTAATTCAGTGTTTTTCTTTTCCTCCAGACTGCTGCGCAGCTCTTCTATTTTTTTATTGGTATCCTGCTCCAATTCTGCGTCAAACGCCTTGCAGTGCTGCTCCGCCTCTGCGGAAAGCGCAGCCTTTGTCCTGTCGGCGTCCTCCATAATACGTCGGGCAGTGATTTCTATCTCGGATAATTTGTTGAGTATTTGTTCCATATTCACACTCCTTTTAACTGGTATTTTAGGAACTTTATCATATGATACACCTTTTGTTAAAAAATTACCACTCAAAAAGATACAATTTTTGGGGAATATTTTACAGTTAAATTGTATTAATTGTATATAAAAGTCCTGGCTTGTTCTTTGGCACTGACTTGGCTTATCGAGTTCTTGAATAATCATGATTTCTAAATTATAATAAAAACTAAATTTTAATGTGATTTTAATTTTCCTTCAAAGTGAAATTAAGAAACCACTGTTAAAGTAGGTACTGTAAACAGAGGAGAAACAATTTTAAATACATTGCTTTGCAAGGAAAGGTGGATATTATGGAACAGCTGGAAAAAGTTGAAAAATTAAGAGAAAGAGCAGACGTCTCCTACGAGGAGGCGAAAGAGGCCCTGGAGGCCTGCGACTGGGATCTTCTGGACGCCATGGTATGGCTGGAAAAAAGAGGGAAAGCGAAAGGCCCGTCGAAAGAGAGCTTTACCACAAGTTACGAGGAACAGGATCAGTATGTCTCTGTAAAAGACAAGGTGCAGGAACAGGAAGAGAGTGAAAGCGACAGCTTTTTTAAGAAGCTGGGGCATTTCTGCAAGATCCTTTTTCAGAAAAGTATGGATAACTCTTTTTATGTTAAGCGAAGGGAAGAGGAAATCTTCCATGTGCCTGTGTGGGCGCTGGTGCTCCTCCTTCTTTTCTTCTGGAAGATCCTGATCCCGGTTATGATCGTGGCGCTGTTTTTTGAATGCCGGTATTCCTTTAAGGGAAAAGATAACCTGGACGGAGTGAACAAGGCTATGGATAAGGCCGGGGATCTGGCCGACAGGGTGAAAGACGAGTATGAGAAGCTGTAAAATGCGCAGACGTCACCCGGCGCAGGACTGTGCCGGGGACGTGCTGCAGAATCATAAGGAGCGGGAAAATATATGGCGGCACACATTCTGATCATAGAAGATGAAGAGAAGCTGGCAAGATTCGTGGAGTTGGAGCTGGTTCATGAAGGCTATCAGGTCAGTAGAAGCGGGAACGGCCGGGAGGGCCTTCAGATGGCGGAGGAGGACAGCTATGATCTGATCCTTCTGGATATCATGCTTCCGGGCCTGAACGGGCTGGAGATCCTTCGCCGTCTCCAGCAGAAAGGAAACACTGTGCCGGTGATTCTTCTCACGGCCAGAGACGCGGTGATGGATAAAGTGGCGGGACTGGACGGAGGCGCGGTGGATTATATCACAAAACCCTTCGCCATTGAAGAGCTGCTTGCCAGGATCCGTGTGGCGCTGAAGCTTCACGGAACTGCCGCAGCGGCGGCGCGGAAAACGGACGAACCGGGAAATCTTACCTGGAGGAAGCTGTCCCTTTCCGAACAGCGCCACCAGGTAACCTGGGACGGCGAGGAGATCGGACTTACCAACCGGGAGTTCCGGATGCTGAAAACCCTTCTGGAAAACAGAGATATTGTACTTTCACGGGAGACTCTTCTGGAAAAGGTCTGTGGTTACGACTATATGGGAGAGACTAATGTGGTGGATGTTTATGTCCGGTATCTCCGCTCCAAGATCGACGAGGTATACGAAGTAAAAATGATCCGGACGGTGCGGGGCGTGGGATATGTGATCAAGGAAGAACAGGACGGATGATATGAGTGAGAACAGAAGCGCGGCGGAAACGAAACGGATGACTTCTATTGTCCGCAAACTTCATATAAGCTGGATCGGAAGAAAACTTTCCATGTATATCGGATGGGATTTCTTCTTTTTTGTGGCGCTCTGTATCGGGTGGCTTCTGGATCAGGAGTTTACCCGTCTGGGATCATTTGAATTTAATTATGAAAGAAGCTTCGCCCATTTTCCGTCAGTTAAGAAACTGGCCTATGTGGTGAAGGACGAAACAGGAAAGATCCTGATGGACATTCCGGTGTATCATACTCTCATGGTAATCGGGATATTCACCGGGATCGTTCTGGTTTTTCAGCTTCTGGATATCGGCTTTTCCTATGTGAAGGAGGAACAGAAAATCCGGCGGATCCTTGCGCCTATCAATGAGATTGCCCTGAAAGCCGACGAGCTGAGCAGGATGACGTTTTCGGAGGATAAATATCAGCAGATCGAGGAAGCAATTTCCAGCCTGCAGCCGGAAGAGCCGGAGCTGCTTTCTTTTGGGGACTCGGATCTGCAGGGAATAGAGGCCGCTATGAATAATCTGCTGATGAGGATGCGGGATTCCTACCGGCAGCAGGCCAGGTTTGTCAACGACGCCTCCCATGAACTCCGAACCCCCATCGCGGTGATCCAGGGTTACGCCAATATGCTGGCCCGGTGGGGCGCAAAAGACGAGAAGGTTCTGAAAGAATCCATAGAGGCGATCCTGCACGAATCAGATCATATGAAGTATCTGGTGGAACAGCTCCTCTTTCTGGCAAGAGGTGACAGCGGGAAGACCAGACTTTCCCTGAAAAAAACAGATCTGAACAAAATGATGGAGGAGATATACGAGGAATCGCTGATGATCGATGAGAAGCATATCTACCGCTTCACAAAGCCTTCGGAGGATTTTTGCGCTACGGTTGACGCCGCTCTTTTGAAACAGGCGGTGCGTATTCTGGCGGATAACGCGGCAAAGTATACGCATGAGGGAGATGAGATCGTTTTCAGCCTGGGACGCACCGACGAGGGGAATATATATCTGCAGGTGCAGGATATGGGGATCGGTATGGCGGAGGCTGACGTGGAGCATATGTTTGAACGCTTTTACAGAGCGGACGAGGCGCGGGCGCAGCAGGGAACCGGTCTGGGCCTGGCGATCGCCAAGTGGATCGTGGATAAGCACAGAGGATGTTTTCAGATCCTCTCCCGGACGGATCTGGGAACGAGGGTCCGGATCATCCTGCCACGCTAAATTTTTCTGAAATTTTAACTTCTCCGTATTGACAAACTTTATAGATTAGATTAGGCTTACCCTGAGAAAATATTTATATAAAACCGGACGGATCGCGGATTGTTACGCGCCTTTACAAGTCCGGCGATACATAAAAGAGGGGACAGAAGATGACATTAAAAGACCTGCCGATCGGAAAAACGGCAACCATAAAGTCAGTGGGCGGGGAAGGAGCGCTAAGACAGCATTTCCTCGATATGGGACTGATTCCCAAAGGCGAGGTGACCATGGTAAAGTACGCGCCGATGGGGGATCCCATGGAACTGAGGATCCACAGTTATGAACTGACGCTGAGGCTTGCCGATGCGGAAAAAATAGAAATCGAGAATATCAGGGACGCAGATCAGAACGCGGCCGAAAAAAATAAAAAACAGCGGGAACGCAAACAGTCCATTCCTCATCCCGGCCTGGGCGAGGGCGGTAAATACCACTTCAAAGAGACCGAGCACCCGCTGCCGGAGAACGAGACGCTGACTTTCGCCCTGGCAGGGAATCAGAACTGCGGAAAGACGACTCTTTTCAATCAGCTCACCGGTTCCAGCCAGCACGTGGGGAATTTTCCCGGCGTGACGGTGGACCGGAAAGACGGTTCTATCCGGGGAAAGAAAAACACACTGGTAACTGACCTTCCGGGCATTTATTCCATGTCGCCCTATTCCAGCGAGGAGATCGTGACAAGGAACTTCGTCCTGGACGAACATCCCAGAGGAATCATAAATATTGTGGACGCTACGAATATCGAGCGTAACCTGTACCTTACCATGCAGCTGATGGAGCTGGATATTCCCATGGTCCTGGCCCTGAACATGATGGACGAGGTGAGGGAAAACGGCGGATCCATCCGTATCAACAAGATGGAGGAAATGCTGGGGATCCCGGTGGTTCCCATCTCCGCCGCGAAAAACGAAGGTATCGACGAGCTGGTGGCCCACGCCCTTCATGTGGCGAAATATCAGGAGAAGCCGGAGATCATTGACTTCTGCGACGCGGAGGAAGACGGCGGAGCGGTACACAGATGTCTCCACGCCATCATGCATCTCATCGAGGATCACGCGAAACAGGCCCGGATCCCGGTACGGTTCGCCGCGGCCAAGCTGGCGGAAGGAGACGGGCTGATCCTGGAGAAACTGAACCTGGATCGGAACGAAAAGGAAATGCTTGAGCATATCGTAAAACAGATGGAGACGGAGCGGGGACTGGACCGTTCGGCAGCTATCGCGCATATGCGCTTTGATTTTATAGAGAGAGTCTGCGAGGAGACTGTGGTAAAACCAAGAGAAAGCAAAGAACACGTGCGCAGCACGAAGATCGACAGCGTGCTTACCGGAAAGTATACGGCGATCCCATGTTTCGTGGGAATCATGGCGCTGGTTTTCTGGCTGACTTTCGGAGTGATCGGCGCGTTCCTTTCGGATATTCTGGACATGGGGATCACCGGACTCGGCGATCTGATGGATTCCTGGATGACGGCAGCCAATGTGAACAGCGTGCTTCACGGCCTGGTGATCGACGGGATCTTCAACGGCGTGGGCAGTGTTCTCAGTTTTCTGCCCATCATCGTTACCCTGTTCTTCTTCCTTTCTCTTCTGGAGGACAGCGGATATATGGCCAGAGTGGCGTTTGTCATGGACAAACTTCTGCGTAAGATCGGACTTTCCGGCAGAAGCATCGTACCCATGCTGATCGGGTTCGGATGTACGGTGCCCGGCGTTATGGCAAGCAGGACGCTTCCATCAGAGAGGGATCGCCGGATGACTATTCTTCTGACGCCTTTTATGAGCTGCTCGGCGAAGCTTCCGATCTACGCCTTTTTCACAGCGGCCTTTTTCCCGAAATACGGCGCGCTGGTGATGATCGCCCTGTATTTCGGCGGCATTGTAATGGGAATTCTCATGGCCCTTCTTCTGAGGAAGACCATGTTCAGCGGCGAGGCGGTTCCCTTCGTAATGGAGCTTCCCAATTACCGCCTTCCCGGAGCGAAAAATGTGGCTCATCTTCTGTGGGACAAGGCAAAAGATTTCCTGCAGAGAGCGTTTACCATTATCTTTATCGCCACCATTGTGATCTGGTTCCTTCAGACCTTCGATCTGCACCTGAACGTGGTGACAGATTCCAGAGACAGTATCCTGGCAATGGCGGCGGGCGTGATCGCTCCTGTGTTCGCGCCCATGGGCTTCGGAGACTGGAGAGTTTCCACAGCCCTGATCACGGGATTTATGGCAAAAGAGAGCGTGGTTTCCACACTGTCCGTTCTTTTCGGAAGTACAGAGACACTGCTTTCGGTGATCGCGCCTCTTTCCGCGGTAAGCCTTCTCGTATTCTGCCTTCTCTATACGCCCTGTGTGGCGGCCGTCGCCTCCATCAAGCGTGAGTTGGGCGGAAAATGGGCTGCCGGCGTGGTTGTGGGACAATGTGTGATTGCATGGATCGCAGCTTTTGTGGTATACCTGATAGGAAGTCTGTTTTAAATTAATAAAGAAACTTAAGTGTGCTGTTATAAAACCGCCGGGGCAGAAAAGAAGCTCCGGCGGTTTTTCAGCATGGGAAATTATGGTTGAAAAAAAGACTAGAGTCAGTGTATAAGGGGCGTGTTACCCCTTGTATACTGACGCTATCGGCGTATAATATAAAGATAGGACAATCCACTGACAACGAACACAAAAATATATACGGACAGAAAGGGGTGCGGCAATGAATATATGGCATGATATTGATGAAGAAAGAATTTATCCTACAGATTTTATGGCTGTGATCGAGATTACCAAGGGAAGCAAGCAGAAGTACGAGCTGGATAAGGAGACAGGGCTTCTGATGCTGGACCGTGTATTGTTTACGGCGACTCATTATCCAATGAACTACGGTTTTATTCCGAGAACCTACGGAGACGACGGCGACCCTCTGGATGTTCTGGTGCTGTGTTCCGAACCTATTCAGCCGCTGACACTGGTGAGATGTTATCCTATCGGAGTTATGAAGATGGAGGATAACGGTATGGGGGATGAGAAAATTATCGCCATTCCCTACAGTGATCCCACTTATATGGGCTATACAGATATCAAGGAACTGCCGAAGCACATTTTTGAGGAGCTGAAGCATTTCTTTACCAATTATAAGAGCCTGGAAGGAAAAAGCACTACAGTCACGGAATTCGGCGGCCCCATCGACGCGGTGGAAGTGATCGAATACTGTATGGAGAATTACAGGAAGAAATTCGCAGATAAGGGCGGCGGGAGAGCAGAGTGTCCCGGGGAGGAAGATAAAAACAGAAACAGTCAGGAAAACAACTGACAGATAAAGTACCGGTACAAACCAAAGCGGAACAGAAAGGACAAGTAGAAATGTATATGCTGGAACCGGCAAAGATGGAGGAAGCAGAGCTCTGCAATGAGATCCTGGATATGGGAAGAAAATTCCAGAGAGAGCAGGGATTCGTGCAGTGGACCGATGATTATCCGTCCATAGATACTATCAGGGAAGATATAGAGAAAAACAGAGGATATGTTCTGAAAGAAGACGGGATTATAGCGGCTTATATGACAGTGGATTTTGGAGGAGAACCAGCCTACGGTCGTCTGGAAGGCGCGTGGCTTTCGGACGGGCCCTATGTGGTGGTCCATCGCATGGCTTTTGACCGGGATTTCAGGGGCCGGGGCCTTACAGATATGGTATTTCATGAGATTGAGTCTCTGAGTCTCCAAAAAGGCGTGACAAGTATCCGAATGGATACAGGATTCGAGAACCTGCGGATGCAGCATGTTCTGGAAAAACACGGATTCGTGAAGTGCGGCGTGGTTCACTACGAAGGAAGCGGACGGATCGCATATGAGAAATTGCTGTGATTTATTTCAGTTCATATATTGCGTATTGCGTGAAATGCTGCGGGCAGGTATAATATTTCCCAGAGGCGGATGCCTTATTCAAACAAAATTTTATTGGAGGGCTTGTTATGTTAGTTGATACCAAAGCAAAAGTTGGCGTATTTTCTATCGCTTTAGGCGCTTATCTTCCCCAGTTCCCGTCACTGGTACCGGAATTCCAGTCTCAGTACGAGGCGTTCAAGAAAACTCTTCCGGATACCGTTGAGATCATTGACGGCGGAATGGTTACCACCAAGGAGCAGTCCCAGGCAGCGGGAGATCTTTTCCGCGCGGCAGACGTTGACCTTGTATTCCTTCAGCTGCTGACCTACGCTACATCCTACAACATGCTTCCCGCAGTGAAGGATCTGGATGTGCCGGTAGTTCTTGTAAATATTCAGAAACTGAAAGCTCTTGACTACGACCACACAGATATCGCTACCTGGCTCGGCGAAGGCTATGCCTGCGGAGCTGTAGGCGAGATGGTTGCCGATCTGGAGAGATACGGCAAGAGACATGCGGTTATCACCGGCGTTGTAGAGGGCGGGGATCCCGGAGTTCAGGCGGAGATCGAAGACTGGTGCCGCGCGGCTCAGGTAAGAAGAAGATTCCGCGATACCAATATCGCGCAGATCGGAAGACCGTATCCGGGTATGATGGACCTTTATATCGACGAGTCCAACCTGTACAGAAGAATGCATCTTTACACCAAGCAGTTCGACTGGGAGAAGATGTGGGCTATCGCCGACGATATTACAGATGAGGACGCGATCCGCGCGAAAGCACAGGATATCCTCGACACCTTCGATATCGAGGGCGGCGGAAGCATCGAAGAAGTATGGGAAATGGCAAAATATGTCGTGGCTTTTGAGAAATGGGTTAAGGATGAGAAACTCGGCCTGATCGCTTCTCATTACGACGGATTCGCACAGGGCAAGGCAGGCGTTCTTGACAGTATGCTGATCCCGGCATTCTCCATGCTGATCAAACAGGGTACAGCCTGCGCGGTAGAGGGAGATATCAAGGTTGCCATGGCAATGAGCATTCTGAAGACCATCTCCGGAACAGGTCAGCTGGCTGAGATGTATTCTCTTGACTTTAACGACGATATCGCGATCATCGGCCACAGTGGATCCGGCGACGCGGATATTTCCGATAAGAAACCGACCATGAAGATCGTGAAAGTGTTCCACGGCAAGACAGGCGGCGGATATCTGACACAGTTCTATCCGTATACCGGCCCGGTTACATATCTTGCAATCACTCAGGACGGCGACGGACACTTCAAGTTCATCGTGGCTGAGGGCGTAAACGAGGAAGGCCCGATCCTGTCCTTCGGCGATACCAACATGAGAACACGTTTTACCTGCGGCGCAAGAGAGTTCGTAAACCGCTGGAGCGAGTGCGGCCCGACACATCACTTTGCGGCTGCAACAGGAAGACATATCGATACGATCCTTAAGGTTGCGAAGATCTTCAACGTACCGGTTGACATCGTTACAAGATAATATACAGTTGCACAACATTTTGAAAGCCGGCTTCAGAAAGCCGGCTTTCTGATTCACAGAAAATTTGTTTGATATGCATAAAACAGGTTCCCTGTGAAATGGCAGTCTGTACTTTATTTGCGAATTGCCGGAAACATAACTGTAAACAGGATTACGGGAGGAGCATATGAGAGACAAAAATAACGGGAATCCGTGGGCGCTGCTGCCCATCGGCGTATTTCTGGCGATATTTCTGGGAGCAGGGATACTGTCCGGCGATTTCTATACCATGCCGGCTATTGTAGGATTTCTTATCGCCCTGGCGGTGGCGTTCTGCCAGAACCGGAGAGTGATCTTTCAGAAGAAGCTGGCGATCATCTCCAAAGGAATCGGAGAGGAAAATATTGTGACCATGTGTCTGATCTTCCTGGCGGCGGGGGCCTTTTCCGGTACCATCAGCGCAGCGGGAGGAGTGGAAAGTACCGTTAATCTGGGACTTTCTATTATGCCGCCGTCCATAGCGGTGACGGGCCTTTTTATCATAGGCTGTTTTATTTCTGTTTCCATGGGAACTTCGGTGGGAACCATTACAGCCATGGCGCCTATCGGGATCGGCATTGCGCAGGAGACCGGCCTGGGAACGGCGATCTGCCTGGGCGCGGTGGTATGCGGCGCCATGTTCGGCGACAATCTGTCCATGATCTCCGATACCACGATCGCGGCAGTGCGCACCCAGGGCTGCGAGATGAAGGACAAGTTTAAGGAGAATTTCCTGATTGTCCTTCCTGCGGCAATTATCACGGCGGTGATTTTCTTTTTTGTAGCGAGAGCGGAGACTGCCAGTCTGGTTCTGGACAAATCCGCTTATGAATATGAGGTCGTAAGAGTCATTCCCTATCTGGTGGTACTTGTGGGCGCCCTGGCGGGAATAAACGTATTTTTGATCCTTATCGCAGGAACTGTCCTTTCTGCTGTTGTTGGAGTGGCGACAGGCGCTTTCGCCTTCGGGGAACTGTTCCAGAAAATGGGAGAGGGCGTTACCAGTATGTATGATATTACCGTGATTTCTATCATTGTAGCGGCAATCGTGGCACTGGTGAGGGAATACGGAGGAATCCAGTATATTCTCAATGTGATCAAGAAGAGGATCAACGGAGCGAAAGGCGGAGAGTTCGGAATTTCCCTTCTGGTTTTCCTGGTGGACTGCTGTACCGCCAACAATACGGTGGCGATCGTTATGGCGGGCCCTATAGCCAAAGAGATCAGCGACGAGTTTCATATTTCCCCCAGACGCAGCGCGTCGCTGCTTGATATCTTTGCTTCCGTGGGACAGGGAGTGATTCCTTATGGAGCACAGCTTCTTACGGCGGCGGGCATGGCGGCCGTCTCCCCGGTGGAGATCATGCCCTATCTTTACTATCCCATCCTGATGGGAATCAGCGCGGTGTTCTTTATCCTGTTCAGAAGCCGGAAGGAAGGATAAAAGCAGAGCGATCGTATGGGGAGAAGATTAAAGGCAAAGACCAGACAGGGGGAGAAAATCCTATGAGGTCTTTGCCTGTTTTATTAAATTTCTTTCATAATATTCACGAATTGATCAAGTGTGTACGCTCCGTCCATTCCAAGACTTTTGTCCTCAAAAACCATAAAATACCGATACATACGCCCGGCCTGTTCCTGCCATTTTCTGCCCAGCTCCAGTTTTGCTTTGCTGTCGTCGCCGTCAAGATAGTCGCCCTTTGCTTCGATCAGCAGAAGCTTCCCCGATTTTGTCATGACCATGAAATCGGGATAATGATTGAAATATCCGTTTAACCGGAAACCTTTGTGATTAATGATCCGATGCCACCAGCGGATATTGTCTGTGCTGACAACAATATCAATGACTTTCCGCTCAAAATTATTCATATCGTCCTTTTCTGCTTCATAAAGCGAATAAGGGATAGAATCAATGGTACATGCGGATGTAATTACAGGCTCAAGCGCATATGAGCCGCGGCAGACAATTTTGCCGCTGTCAAGCCATTTTTTGAAAAGATTTCTCCGGTATGCCTGTTCCAGAGAGGTTATCTTTTTCTGTATTTTCTGAGCGTATATCGGAATAGCGGTTTCCATTGCGGCAAGTTCGTCATCCGTCATATTTGCAACGATTCTTCGTACATATTCTTCCACCTCAGATGAAGCATAACGGTTGTTTTTATTGATCTGTCCTGCGATTATGCCGGCACACTGGCGGATGTGGTTCTCCGGAGGCAGACTTTCCAGATATTTCCGAATATATTCACTTTCAGATTTGGAAAAACGTTTATACTTTGGAACAGCTTCTCCCTCTTCCTGAATATCCACATGATATATTTCTCCGGCAGCAAGTTCAAAACTGATCTGCGCATCCTGACCGGACAGAGAGAAACCTTCGGAAAGATTTTCGGGTTCAAGTAATTCATAAGCGCTTCCGAAAAGATCCGGAGAACCTTCAATGTAGAACTGAGGAACCCGAAGCTCTTTAATTTCTTCCTGAAATTGTTTTTGAACAGTGTTTTGAGTAAGCATTTTGCTAAGTTCACCTCCAATCTTATTATCCGGTGAATGATTCATTTCTCTGTCATATTGTTCAGACTGAGCTGTGGCGGATTCAATCATGGCAGCAATATTTTTTTCCACTTTAGGATGATCGCCAGTTCCTTCAACGGATTCCTGCGAGACAGCGTGGGAAATTTCCTGAGGATTTATATCAGAAAAAGAATCTTTATCTTCATCCGGCTGTATTTCGGCCGATGGAAACGACAGTTGTTCCGGCGCGGGCGGATCCGGTTCTTTCTGAGAAGGAAGTTCCTCGCCAATCCGGTAATCTTTTCTGCTGAAGCCCGATTTGTTTAAACCGGAAACAATACTGTCAAGCGTGGCGTGGAAATCATTGGAACAGGTCAGCACATAGGACATATTGAGCAGAGAAGCGGAATGCTGGCAGGCATAAGGCTGCCGCAGGATTCTTCCGAGGATCTGCTCTACGTCCACCTTTGACGTTTTATTTGCAAGTGATGCGAGGATGTAGGCAAAAGGACAGTCCCACCCCTCTTTCAAAGCATTGACTGTAATGATATACCGGATTGCGCAGTCTGGATGCATAAGATCACGATTTCCAATATCGTCTACTTTAGAGGTCTTTATGGCTATCTGTTCCTGCGGAATGCCCATTTCAATGAGCAGATTTTTTATTTTATCAAAGGTATCGCTGTCTTCGCTGATTTTTGGCTGCGCCTGGAACAGAACGATGGGACGAATATATTTTCCGCCGGCCGCCTGCTCTGCCAGGGCCTGTCTCTCCAGATTGTCCCGGAGCTGAATTGCGTCCTGGATGACTGACTGTCTGCTGTTTCGGTTAAATACTACAACCGGCAGTTTCACCATATTCTCCTTTTTTAATTCCCGTGCATCTACATAGGAAATAATATTGCTGGTGCCGCGCGGCGTTGCAGTCAGTTCCAGAACAAAAGAAGGATTTAAATTTGTAAGCATTTCCACACTTAAGCTTGATCCGGCGTTATGGCTTTCGTCCACAATGGTAACAGGCGACAAGTATCGCAGCACCTGTATCAAAGCTGTATCCGGAGTATCGGCAAGTCCTGTTGAGCCGTCGCCGAAAAGCTCCGGAAAGCGAAACAGATTGCCGTTTTCCTGATATACTTTGCGGACATCTTTTTTTCTGCTGTTGATGCGAAGAGAGGCGTAGCTCAGCACACAGACTGTCAGCATTTCGCGGATCGTGTCCGGGGAAAAATTCTGTCCGTTCAGCAGCATTTCCTTTGTATAAATGCCGACCCGACCGGAAAAATCCATATCAAGGCGCCGGCGATATGGGTGAGTGACATCAGAAAGGGTACGGATGGTCTGCGTCAGGATAGAATCTGACGGGACTAGCCACACAACTACCTTCGGTTTTTCAGCAGGCAGAAAATCGAATATTCTTCTGACGGCAGAGCAGGCCATAAAGGTTTTGCCGCCGCCTGTGGGAACCTTCATACATACATGGGGAGCGCCTGCAATTTTATTCTGATAGAAAGGGATACCCTCATATCCCACGGGAATACCTTTTTCATCCCAGTAACGATTCCATCCTTTTGTAATGCTGTTTTCCCGATCTACCGCAGTTATAAAAGAAGTGAGATCCTTCATTACAATTTTTTGATAATTTTTTAATTCCATGAATATGTTCTCCTTTACAGCCGGCTGATATCACGGGGGATTTTTTTGAATGTGATATGCCATTTTTCAAGTTCCCGCTGGCTGAGTGTGCAAAGATTTGCGTATATGACATAAGCCTCTGCTTTCGTCTTGACTTTGTGCAGAAAACTGCGGTTCAGAGTTGTAATGATTCCCTTTTCATAATTAAAGTAATAGGCGGTATTCATATGCGTACCCATGTAATATGGTTCCTCAGTTCTTTGCGGAGAGACAGGCTGCCTGGTTTCTGTGAAATATACATAATTTCTTATCCGATCCTCGTCTATATCTTCATTCAGCATATTGCCGCTGAAAACAGACGCTCCAAGCTCATAGAAGCTGAAATTTCCGCCGGTGCCGGGAATTAATCTTTTCTCCTGTTCATATCCTTTGATAACACGCTTAACACGCTCGGATGTGATAGTATCCGCATAGTCCATCATTTCAATCAGGATGAACCTGCGTTTTCCGCCGTCTTTTTTATTCATCTTAAGAACCGCATGAGCGGTAGTGCCTGAACCGGAGAAAGAATCAAGTACAATGCTGTCCTTATCTGTAATATGCGCAAGCAAATAGGTTATGATCTCAACAGGCTTTACAGTGTCAAAACCGTGCAGATTTCCCAGAATACTGTTAAGAAGTTTTTTTCCGTTTTCAGCAGTGCTGCTGTCATCGCGGCTGATATAGCAGTAAAAAGGCGCGTTTTCCGCGTTTTCTTCGTGTTCGTAGTACTTCAGCATTGGTTCGCCGGTCTGAAAGGTGATCCTGTTTCTTGCATATAAATCTCTGATCGTATCTTCACCTGCCTGCCACCGCTTTGTAGAGGGAGGTTTATAGCCGTTCAGCTCGAAAGTCATGGTATCGCGTCTGCTTTCTCCGCGGTTTGATTTCAGAATGGTCTGCAGCCGGTAGTTTCCGTCTTCATCATGATGCGGGTACTTTCGGTCGTTTCCTGATTTTACCAGACGGAAAGCCGGTGAAGAACTTTTGCCATAGCATAGTATATATTCGGCATCATTCTGCGGATTAACTCTAGCTGTTCCTGTATTGGAAGGTTTGGCTCTGCTTTTCCACACAAAAACCGCGATAAAATTTTGTAACCCGAAAATTTCATCGCATATAAGCTTTAATGAGGCAAATTCATCGTCTCCAATACTGATGAAAATAGCGCCGTCATGACTGAGCAGCCGCTGCAGCAGCTTTAGCCGCGGATACATCATACACAGCCATTTGTCGTGACGGGACAAATCCTCTCCTTCTCTGCCGACTACCTCGCCGAGCCATTTTCTTATTCTCGGATCGTTTACATTATCGTTGTAAACCCAGTTTTCATTTCCTGTATTATATGGCGGATCTATGTAAATACACTTTATTTGTCCTTCATATTCCGGCAGAAGGCTTTTCAGAGCAAGCAGGTTATCTCCATGAATGATCATGTTCCTGCTGCCGTTGTCCTTTTCGTGCTGACCAGTTTCGTCATAACTATATTTTCTTTCAAGAATGTGATAGGGAACATCCAGATGATGATTCACAACCTTACTCTTTCCAATCCATTCTAAAGTCGGCATGATAAGAATCTCCTTTATTTTCAACACAGAGCTTATTCTGTTTCGATTATAATTTTTTCGTTTATGGTAATCCACATATATCTTATCATTCCTTTGCCCTAAAGTCACACATTTTATATTTGTTGCGCCAATTATGCTGGCCGTTATGCTGGCTGTTATGCAGATGATATTGTACTGCTGGCGAAAAGTGAAAGGGCTGCAGAAGGGTTGCTGGAATCCAGTACGAAATATCCGGAGGAAACACTGAAGCGGAAAGTGGACCGGGAAAACATGGAAGAAAGCTAAGGATAAACTGACGGGGGCTAATCACTCCCTCCTACGCAATGTGGTGCGCTTGGCGGCGTACGTTTTTCAAGGGTGCAAGTCCCAAGTCTGCCCGATATTGGGACTTTGGTATTAATAGGAGATTTAACATCGTCAAAAATAAAAAAATGACGAGATTAAAATTGATTATGACGATGTTTTGTGATAATATAAAACTAAATTAAGTTTGAGATTTTGTAAGGAGATTTCATGAGAACTTTTGATTATAAGAAAAGATATGAACGTTTATTGCAACCGGATATTGTTGCTTTCGTGGCGCAGATTCATGAGTATAAAGGGGAGCAGACACTGTTTGTGGAGGCAAAAGCAGATACGCTTACCCAGTTGCTGGAAATTGCAAAAATTCAGAGTACGGAGGCTTCCAATAAAATCGAAGGTATCTATACTTCGGATGAACGTTTAAAAAAAATTGTCCGTGATAAGACGATGCCGAAAACAAGAAGTGAGAAAGAAATTGCAGGTTATCGTGATGTGTTAAATACGATACATCAAAATTATGGTTATATACCTGTAAAATCATCCATCTTCCTTCAACTACATCGGGATTTGTATAAATTCGCAGGAAATGCGGGTGGCAGTTTTAAGTCATCTGATAATGTGATTGCGCAGGAGGATGAACAGGGAAACAAATTAATTCGGTTTCAGCCGGTTCCAGCATGGGAAACGCCGGCATATATTGACGCAATCTGTGATGCTTTTCAGGATGCCTGCAAAGATATCCAGTGTGATCCATTGATCCTGATTTCTGTGTTTATATTGGATTTTCTGTGCATCCATCCGTTTAATGATGGAAATGGCCGTATGAGTCGTTTGCTGACGCTGCTTTTGTTATACCGAGCAGGATATATTGTGGGAATGTATATCAGTATTGAAAAACTGATTGAACAGACGAAAGAAACTTATTATGAAACCCTGCAGGAGAGTTCTTATAACTGGCATGAAGAGGAAAATGATGATGCACCATTTGTCCGGTATATGCTGGGAGTTATTGTTGCGGCTTACCGTGATTTTTCGTCCAGAGTACAGCTGTTAGCCACCAGCGGGATGTCGAAACCGGAGCGTATTCGTGAGATTGTCCGTGGATCAATAGGAAAGATGACAAGAGCGCAGATTATGGAGAAATGTCCGGATATCAGCCGTGTAACGGTGGAACGGGCTTTAACAGATATGGTGAAAAAAGGGGAAATATTAAAAATCGGGGGCGGTCGTTATACTGCCTATATATGGAACAGGGAGAATGAATAACATGATAACAGGTGAATTGAAAAATAAAATTGACGGCTTATGGGAAATATTCTGGACCGGAGGACTTACCAATCCTTTGGATGTAATTGAACAGATGACATATCTGATGTTTATTCGTGATCTGGATGATGCAGATAATCTTCATATCAAAGAAAGTGCAATGTTGGGACTTCCATATGAGAGTATTTTTGCAGAAGAAGTTCTGATCGGTGATCGCCGGATTGCAGGCAATCAGTTGAAATGGAGCGTATTCCATGATTTCCCGGCTCAGAAAATGTACAGTACCATGCAGGAGTGGGTGTTCCCGTTTATCAAAAATCTTCATGGAAATAAAGAAAGCGCCTATGCCAAATATATGAGTGACGCAATTTTTAAAATACCGACACCGCTGATGCTGGATAAAATTGTGACTGCCATGGATGAAATATACGATCAGATGGCACAGTTGAAAAATGCAGATACAAGAGGAGATGTCTATGAATATCTCTTGTCGAAGCTGGCAACAGCAGGTGTAAACGGGCAGTTCCGCACTCCGAGACATATCATTAAAATGATGGTGGAACTGATGGAGCCGAAACCGGATGAAATCATCTGCGATCCTGCCTGCGGAACATCTGGCTTTTTGGTGGCAGTCAGTGAATACCTGAAAGCAAACAGAAGAGAAGAAGTATTTTTTGATCGAAAGAATAAAGATCATTATATGAATCATATGTTCCACGGCTTTGATATGGACCGGACCATGCTGCGTATCGGAGCCATGAATATGATGACGCATGGAGTAGACAATCCTTATATTGAATACAGAGACAGTCTTTCTGATCAGAATACGGATAGGGAAAAGTACAGTCTGATTCTGGCAAATCCGCCGTTTAAGGGAAGTCTTGATTACGATATCGTATCCCAGGATTTGCTGAAAGTTGCGAAGACGAAGAAAACGGAACTTCTGTTTTTAGTACTGTTTTTGAAAATGCTGAAAACAGGTGGAAGATGTGCCTGCATTGTACCGGACGGAGTCCTGTTTGGTTCTTCCAAAGCTCATAAGTCGATTCGCAAAGAACTGGTGGAAGGAAATTGTCTGGAAGCGGTTATCTCTATGCCTTCCGGTGTGTTTAAACCTTATGCAGGAGTCTCCACTGCTATCCTGATCTTTACGAAAACAGGACATGGCGGAACGGATAAAGTATGGTTCTATGACATGAAGGCAGATGGATTCAGCCTGGATGATAAACGTAATCCAATCAATGAAAATGATATACCGGATATCATAGAGAGATTCCGAAATCGAGATCAGGAGACACAGAGAAAACGGACGGAACAGTCTTTCTTTGTGGAAAAACAGGATATCGTTGACAATGAGTATGATCTTTCCATTAATAAGTATAAAGAAGTGGAATATGTGCCGGTAGAGTATCCGTCTACACAGGAGATTATGGCGAATCTACATGAGCTGGAAATGGAAATTACCAAGAATCTTGCGGAGTTGGATGAGATGTTGGAGCAAGATAAGGAAGAATAAATTTGGATTTGTAGGGATGAATTATGAGAGTTAAGCTAAGTGACGTAACTAAATACTTAAAGGGTACTCAAATAAATGGAGATGACCTTATCGAAAATGGTGAATATATATACTTAAATGGTGGCATCAATCCATCTGGAAGATGGAACGCCGCAAATGTTAAGGGAAACACTGTTACTATTTCTGAAGGAGGAAATTCATCAGGATATGTAAACTATGTGACAGAACCATTTTGGTGTGGGGCACATTGTTATTATCTTTTTGATGGACCCAAGAATACAAGATATTTGTATTATGCACTAAAGAGTCAGCAAGAAAGATTGTTTGATATTCGATCAGGTGCTTGCATGCCCAATATAAAGAAGGCTGATTTGGGTAAGTTTGAATTCGAGTTTGATACGGATGAACAAAAACAAAGTAAGATTGTATCGGTATTATCAAAAATAGAAGTTGTGATAGGTGAACGCAAAAGAGAACTTGAGCTATTGGACGAACTCATTAAAGCCCGATTTGTTGAGATGTTTGGGGATCCAATAGAGAACCCGTACGATTGGCCGGTTGATAATCTTACAAATTTGGGTGAGTGTAAAAATGGAATGAACTTTCACACGGACGATTCTGGAGTCGAAATTCACTGCTTAGGTGTTGGTGATTTTAAAGATTTATCGCTTATAGAAGATACTTCAAAACTTCCTACGATTTCATTAAATGAAATGCCGTCTGATGATTATTTGCTTACAAATGGCGATATTGTTTTTGTTCGCTCTAATGGAAATAAGGCATTGGTAGGCCGAAGTGTTGTAGTGTACCCAGATAACATTCCAACGACTTTTAGTGGATTTTGCATTCGTTTTCGTATAAAAAATCCTGATATATTATCCAGCTATTTACTAAGGGTTCTGAAGACTGATTCGATGAGAAAAAAGATGGCAGGGCGAGGGGCAAATATTCAAAATCTAAATCAGAAGATTTTGGCAACATTAAGAGTTCCAATACCTGCGTTAGTCTTACAAGAGGAATTTGAGGTTTTTGTTAAAAAAGTCGACAAATCAAAACTGATAATACAAAAAGCATTGAATGAAACACAGTTGCTTTTTGAAAGCTTGTTGCAGGAATATTTTAAATAGAATTATGTTATTGAGGGTGAAAAAATAAGATGACTGATAATGTTTCTTTAATTGCGTCTGTTGCGACATTAATTTTATTTGTTTTCTATTTTGTGGGACGTATAATTACAATTTTAAGTGTTAGACCTGTGTGGAAGGATAAAGTCATTTTGCGTAAAATGGATTATTCACAGTACGAAATAGTTGATGAAATAACGCAAAAGGAAGAAAATAATGGAATTATCTATGGAATATTACTTTCTCGTGAGGGCATACGAGATTTAAAGATATATTCAGTGGTTCCATCAAAACAAGGATTATTAACAGAACAAGGAGAATTGTTATATTCAAGAAAATTTTTAAATATTGATCAGGCAGTTGCATTTAAAGATGATACGGGAGATCTATTTCCGACTTTGTTAATAGAATATAATACAATTGACTATATGAAAGTAAAAATTGAATGGCGAGATAATTTAAAGAATGGGGTGTTCAGTGAATTGATACAACCGAGACACACTATTCGAAGTTTTTTTTACTATCTTTTAAGGTAACATTAATAGTAAGCAGTTTAATAAAAAATTTTGGGTGATTATATGGAAAATGAAAATACAATGGCATGGTGCGGAAGCAAGGCATTTGAATATGAAGGCTTAGGAAGTTTTGACAAATCAGACACAATATATCATTACACTTCGCCGCAAGGTTTACTGGGGATACTTGAAAATAAGCAGGTTGTATTTTGGTTTTCCCGGTATGACTGTATGAATGATATTAGTGAGGGGAAAAACGTATTAGAAGTTTATAATGAGGTTTGTGAAGAACTCACTAATGAAAAAAAGATGGATAATGATTTTGTTAAGGCTATTAAAGATATAGAAATTGATGACAGAGAGTTATTTATAACTTATAACGAAGATAATGAAATGTTGAATGTGAAATCTTTATTGCCAGAAAAATATATTTGTTGTTTTTCTAAAAATCAGGATTCGTTACCGATGTGGAATTATTATACGAAGTCTGGAAGATATGAAGGATATAATATAGGAGTTTCATTTTTTGAGACTCAGCATAAAGGAATACAGAATTATTTTGGGAAAAATTATTGTTTTCACATATATAAAGTTATTTATAATGAAGGAGATAAGAAAAGTAAGCTGCGGAAAGAGATTGAAGAATGCTATGAAAAGTATAAGAGTGGATTTGCAAGTTTGAACTCAATAAAAACAATACTAATGCAATTTCTTAATAATTGTAGCCTGATTTTTAAAAATAGTTCTTTCCAACATGAAGAAGAAATTCGAGCAGTTATTACTATTCCTAAGGAAATTAAGGAACGGAGATTTGAAATAAAATATAGACCTGTAAATGGATATATAGTTCCTTATATAGAGGTGCCATTTCCTAAAGAAATCATTAAAGAAATTACAATTGGACCTTTACTGAAAGATAAAATTGCATTGAATACAGTGATTGATTTACTAAAAAGCAGGGGATATGATTCTGTTGAGGTTTTGAATTCTAATATCCCAATACGGTATTGAAACGATGTTTAGTGTAAAAATATAAGGGGGGTTGTTCATGACCAACTTTGATTTCCTTAAGAAAGAACCACAATTTGATTCTTTCGCAGATGTGGCCATTTCAGCTGAGAAATTATTACATATTGATATGGAGGCCTGTGTGTTCAATTGTTGCCGGGCCATGGAGTTTGCCATCAAATGGATGTATTCCGTGGATGGCTCTCTTGTTATGCCATATCAGGATACATTGGCCAGCCTGATGGAGACAGAAGAGTTTCGGAATTTGATTGATAATACGGACTTATGGAATAGAATGAAGTTGATTAGAGTTCGTGGGAATGAAGTTGCTCATAGAGGACAGAAAATATCTTATGATGTAGCGTGCCTGTGCTTACAAAATTTGTATTATTTTCTGGATTTTGTAACCTGTTGTTATTCGAAACACTATGAGTATAAGCCTTATAATAAAGATTTGTTGAGGAAAAATTCAGAAATTTCAGTGCATTCCTTGCCTGAGTATCAGGAAATTGATCTGAAAGCTCTCATCGCAGAAAATCAGGCATTGAAGGAGCAACTGACTGCAAGACGTGAAGAACAGAAACAGACGTATGTACCGAAACCTCTTGATTTGTCCGAGTATAAGACCAGAAAGATTTATATCGATACCATGTTGATGGATGCAGGATGGACGGAAGGGAAAAACTGGATCAATGAAGTAGAACTTCCGGGAATGCCAAATAAATCAGAGGTGGGTTATGCAGACTATGTACTCTATGACGATGCTCATAGACCGCTTGCGGTAATTGAGGCAAAACGAACCTGCGTAGACGTGGCAAAAGGACGCCAGCAGGCAAAGCTATATGCAGATATTCTGGAAAAACAGTACGGTAGAAGACCGGTTATTTTCCTGACCAATGGATTTGATACTAGGATTGATGACGGACAATATCCGGAACGAAAAGTATCCATGATCTATTCCAAACGAGATCTGGAAAAGTGGTTCAATCTGCAGTCTATGAAGACAAGTCTGAAACATATTACTGTAGATAAGAATATTGCGGGACGGTATTACCAGGAAGGTGCGGTTAAGGCAGTTTGTGATAGCTTTGGAAACAAGAATCGTAGGAAAGCATTGCTTGTCATGGCGACGGGTTCCGGGAAAACAAGAACAGTTATTTCACTGTGCGACGTGTTGTTGCAGCATGGCTGGGTAAAGAATATCCTGTTCCTGGCGGATCGAAATTCTCTGGTCACACAGGCAAAACGAAGTTTTGTGAATCTTCTTCCGGATCTATCTGTGACAAATCTGTGCGAAGAAAAGGATAATTATCAGGCTCATTGTGTTTTCTCTACTTATCAGACCATGATGAATTGCATCGATTCTGTAAAGGATGAGGAGGGAAAACTGTTTACCTGCGGGCATTTTGATCTGGTAATCTGTGATGAAGCCCATCGGTCTATTTATAATAAATACAAAGATATTTTTACCTATTTTGATGCGCCGCTGGTTGGATTGACAGCTACGCCAAAGGACGAAATTGATAAGAATACCTACAATATTTTTGAACTGGAAAATGGTGTGCCTACATATGGGTATGAACTGGCACAGGCTGTCAAAGACGGATATCTGGTAGATTTTCTTTCCGTAGAATCTT
>DXGV01000008.1 GCA_019113745.1 Candidatus Blautia intestinavium | reverse complement strand
AAAAGCGGACTGCCTGTGTGCTGCGATAACGAAAAAAGGCGATGAAAAAGGAGGAAGGGAGAACACGGAATGTTCAAAAAAGTAAAACGGATGATGGCATTCCTGTTGACGCTTGTCGTAGTCGCGTCCCTGGTCTATCAGGACGGTTACAGAGCGCTGGCCCAGGAGCTTGTTCCACAGGAACAGGCGGAAGCGCAGGCCCTGTCCGAAGAAATTCCTGATGAACCAGAAGCCCAGGAGCCTGTCCCGCAGGAGCCGTCAGATCAGCCCGTAACTGCTGAACCGACGCCGGGAACAGAAGACAGCGGCGCAGGAACAGAAGAGAACGTCTCTGAAACGGATATTCCTGACGCGAATGCTCCGGAAGCAGACGCAGGAACAGAAGAGAATGTTTCTCAGACCCCGGCGCAAACAGAAGAGCCGGAATCAGAATCCGCCGGGGATCAGGACGCCGGGGCCCAGCCGGAACAGACGCCGACGGGAACGCCCACAGCAGCGCCTACAGAAGTACCCGAAGAAACACCCACAGCGACGCCGGAACCAACTCAGGAGCCGACCAGGGCCCCGGAGGAAGTTGTTCTTACAGAGCAGACTTTGAGTGTTTCCACAGGAGACGCGACAGTCACTCTCCAGGGTGTAATGCCGGAGAACGCTACTGTACAGGCGATCCCTGTTCAGGTGGAGATCGAAGGTCAGGAGGTACTGGCTGCCTACGACATTACGATTTATGACGCGAAAGGCCAGGTTTACCAGCCGCAGGAGGGCGCGATCAAGGTGGATATCACCAATGCGGCGGTAGCGGAAGCGAGAGCTTCCCAGGAAGAAGTTTCAGTATATCATATGGAGGACGCGACTTCCGCGCCTCAGGAAGTGGCGGCGGCTCCGGAAGGAAACGGCGTGTCGTTCCAGGCGGAAAGCTTTTCCATCTATGTGGTGACGAAGGATCCTCACTATACGGCGACTTATAATTTTTATGCGGAAGAGGGAGCAGAGCCTGTTAATACCCAGATTCTTTCCGCAGAAGAGAAGCTGAACCGTCCGGAAACACCGGAAAATACACAGAATCAGAAGTTTATCGGCTGGTTTTATGAAAATGGAAATGAGTTTGAGGATTCCAATTTCGGGAAAATAGCCGGAGAACTGAATGGAACATTGAGCGATAGTATAGAGATCAATCTGTATGCTCATTATGAAACTGTGTACTACGTATATTATATGTCCGGCAACGACGAGGGAAGCCATGTGCTTTATACCCAGACATATGAAAACGGGCTGGCGGTTGACTGGAAGGATGTGCCATTTAAGACCAGTGATGTGAATATGGCGTTAGTTGGATGGTCGCAGAATCCCGACGCAGAAAATCCCGATGCAGGTCTTACTGTCAACGACGCGGATATTACCCTGTATCCGGTCGTAAAAGCGGCGCATTGGATCACCTATGACTCCCAGGGCGGCTCTGTAGTTGATCCGGCGTATGTGCTGGCAGGAGGAACGACGCAAGAACCGTTAAGACCTACCCGGACAGGGTATACATTTAGTGGGTGGTATACAGAACCAAAGTGTGAAAATAGGTTTAGCTTCGGCGAAGAACTTACAGAAAATATCACCTTGTATGCCGGATGGAAAGCAGCAGAGACAACCTATACAGTGATCTACTGGAAGCAGAAGGTAACAGATGATAAAAATGCTCCTGACAACCAGAAAACCTATGATTATGGTGGAAGAACAACCCGTTCGGCTACGACAGGAGCTACAGTAGGGGCTACACGGCAAGATCAGAGTCAGAACTATACAGGTTTCCATTATAATTCAGCTAAGCAGCTTCAGATCACTGTGGCAGCAGACGGAAGCAGCATTTTGAATGTGTATTATGACAGGGATCTGATTAGGCTGAATTTTTATGTTGAGGGAGGAAATTGGTGGAATCCGCACTATGAATTGTCTGACACAATGATCGGACTGTACGGCTCCACACTGGAAGCAAACGGGTATACGTGGCCAAGCGAATCTAACTGGTATTATGAACATGGATGGGAGATGACAACCCAGACATATATGGATGCGTTTATACCGCCCACTGAAGTGCGGGGGAATACTGTAGATTTCTATGAAACGGACAAAGGTTCCGTGGAGATCAGACATTATGTAGAAGATCTGAATGGAAACTGGGTATTGAAAGCCGAAACAACAGGATCAAGCAATTCTATATTCAATTTCAGTAACAAATTTAACGGCTTCACTGTCAGTGCATATAGAAAATATACGAGAGGGGGAGGTTGGGAACGCTGGACAGACTGTGAACCGGGAGACACTACTTCCAGTTATTCGGAATTGGAAGTCCGTCATAAGCGTAACCTCTACACTCTGGATTATGTAAGCCAGAATGAAACAATCGAATCAGAGCGCATTAAATATGAAGCTCCCCTTGAAAGTTATGAGGATTTCACTCCTGAGCATCCGGAAAATCTGCCGGACTACTATCATTTTGGCGGCTGGTATAAAGACCCTGATTGTACGGAAAAGTTTGACTTTTCAGGGACAATGCCGGCGAATAATCTTGTGGTTTATGCAAAATGGACACCTGAGCCGATAACTGTATACTTCAACACTGACGGCGGTACAGAGATCCCGGATCAAACAATTGCCGCCGGAACAACTGCAACGAAACCGGATGATCCTGAAAAAGAGGGATACACCTTTGCCGGATGGACAAGAAACGGGGAACCTTTTAATTTCAGTACGCAGTTGATCGAAGATACAACTTTAACGGCACAGTGGATCAGCGATGAATCCTATGTTCTCCGGTTTGACCCGGGCGCTGGACAGGGAGATGCATTTAATGCTTCACAGGAATATGCAGACGGAGCAACCGCAAAGCTTCCGAACGCTTCTGAAGAATGGACTGCTCCGGACGAAAAAGAGGGATTTATCTGCTGGAATACAAAAAAAGACGGAACTGGAACGGACTATTATCCGGGAGCAGAATTTACAATCTCCGCAGAAGACGCAATAGAGGATGAAACCGGAAATAAAGTTATCACTCTTTATGCAAAATGGGCGGAAGGAAGAAGGACAACCCTGACGTATGATTACAATGGAGGACAGGACAAAGATAATTCAGAAATAAAATCTGAGACTGTGGATATTCTCACGCCAAATGAGAAATATCAGATCACAAATGACGGAAGCAATATAGTGCGTGAAGGATACACCTTTATCGGATGGTCCACTTTCAAAGATGGTTCTTCTGGTATTTTGAAGATGAATGCTGAAATCCAGGTGGACACTCTGAAGCCGGGAACGAATGTGCTTTACGCTCAGTGGAAAAAAGCAATTACCGTGACTGTGACGAAGAAAGTTGACGGTTCTATGGGCGACCGAAACGCTGAGTTCAAGTTTACATATACTGTGAATGGAGGCCAGCTACAGAATGCATCTTTGAGTAACGGTGAATCTTTCAAGATTGACAGTCTGAAACCGGGCGATGAGATTATTGTGACAGAAGTCAGCGGTGGAGAGGACGGATATACGACAGAGTATACGGTAAAGGGAGCTACGACGACAGGAAACACATATAAGGCGACATTGGGAGAAGACGACGAAAGCTATGAAGTAGTCTTTACTAACACCCGTTGCATCGTTCCCCCAACTGGGCTTTCCGACAACATGGCTCCGTTCGCGGCTATGACGCTCGCAGGTCTGGGAGCGGCGGCGATCTTCTTCCTGCCGCGGCGCAGACGGCAGTAACCCGTGATGGAGAGAAAACAGAATACTTCTGGAAAAAGACAGCTTTCGGAGGAAGAAATTCTGGAACGGAAGCGCAGGCTCAGGCAGATGGAACGAAGCGTCCAGGAGACAGAAGCTTTTGGCGGAAAGAGAGCCGCTTTCCGAACATCCGGCAGGCGAAGCGCACGGCCGGAGCTTGGAGAACGGCAGAGCTTTGAAGAGGCTTATAAAGAACTGGAAAACAAAAAAACGGACAGAGAGCCGGATAGCTTTGAGCCAGACGAAGAGGAAGATTTTTCCAGAAGAAGAAAAAATGCGCAGCAGACAAAAACTTCCCGTAAACAGGGGAAACCACTTTTACAGAAAAAAAGACTTTCCCTGGGCTGGACACAGAAAAACAGAAAACCTTCTTCCATAAACCAGAAAGACAAACGGACGCAGCAGCCGCAGAACGGTATGGCTGTGATCCGCTCCTTCCTGGTAAGGCTGGCAATGCTGGTGGTTCTTCTGGCAGTGCTTTTTGGTGTGGTCTTTGGGATTACGCCCATGGCGAACGCAGATATGCAGCCCAGCATCTGCGCGGGAGATTTGATGCTTTATTACCGATTGGAAAAGGATCTGAACAGCGACGACGTGGTCGTTTTCAAAAAAGACGGCGAGACGTACACGGGAAGAATTGTGGCGAAAGGCGGAGATACGGTGGAGATCACCAGCGACTCCGAACTGAAAGTAAACGGGAGCATTGTGGTGGAAAACGAGATCTACTACAGTACCCCTCAGTATGATACGGACGTCCAGTATCCCATTTCTCTGGAGGAAAAAGAATATTTTATTCTTTGCGACAGCCGCGAGGGGGCGAAGGACAGCCGTTACTTTGGCCCGGTTACCCAAAAAGAGATCAAAGGAAAAGTCATTACGATCATCCGGAGATCCGGAATATAAAAAAGAACCGCCCTTTTGGAAAGTTTCCGGGGAGGTTCTGTGAGGATGAGTAGAATGTGGCGTGAGATCAAAGGATATGAAGGATTGTATGAAATAAATGAAAACGGCGTTCTGCGCCGGATGGAAGGCGTCGGCTCGGACGGAAGGAGAGTTTCCGCCCATGTGGTTGCGTCTTCCAGAGCGGTAAACGGGATGCGGTATGTGGCATTGTGGAAAGACGGACAGAGAAAAACATATATGCTTCATAAACTCTATGCCGCCGCGTTTTATGTGTCGGAAAAAGAAGCGTGCAGGAGACTGTATAAAGGATTTTCCGGAAACGTACAGGCAGTCCGGAATGTGAGGAACATTCTTCTTCATAATCTGGATTCTCTGGAAAAAGAACATGCCGCCGGAAACAGCAGGCATGATGAGATCCTGTACATAAAGCAGTTCCTGGACAAGCTTGACAACGACATAGTACACAATCCTACAGCAACAAAATAAGGAATCAAAAAAGGAAAACTCAGGCGCGAAAACACACCGCCTGAACAAAATGGAGGAAAAGAAATGAAGAGCAAAATGGTACGCAAATTAACAGCACTTTTTGTAGCAGGAACCATGATGGCAGCAATGGGAACAACGGCGATGGCTGCAGAAAATCCTACAAATCTGACAATTACGAAAGAACTGATAAAAGAAGTAAACGCTTATGCGCCAAACACAGAATTTCAGTTTTCAATAGTTCCTGGAGCAGCAGGAGTAACAGAAGATGGAATGCCGATCACAGCAGGACCGGAAGGTGGAGTTTCCTTTGCCGGTGGAAATGATTCTGTAAAATTTACAGACGGTGTAGGGCAAGGTAGTATGGAGCAGACTCTTTCTTTAGTTGTCAACAACGGAAGCTTTTCAGCTCCTGGTATTTACCGTTATACAGTGTCCGAGGTTAAAGGCAATTATGAAGGTGTGCAGTATGACGAAACTACCAAAAATTTTGACGTATATGTAAATTCCGACGGTGATGTTTACGCCTATACCTTTACAGATGCGGGCGCTGAAAATGGAAAGGACGACGGTGTATTTACAAACAAATATGATGAGAACACAGGCCTTGGAGATCTGAAGATAACAAAAGAAGTAACTGGTAATCAGGGTAACAAGAGCCAGGAATTTACCTTTACAATCGGAGTAGATGGTGCGGACGGCGAACAGTATCATGTGGTATATGGAAGCGAAAATACTGTTGTAGAACTGAATTCTGGTGAAACAAAAGAAATCCAGTTATCAGACGGCGAAACCGCTACAATCTATGGCCTTTCTGCTTCTGATGAGTATACGGTAACCGAGGATGACTACAGCAGTCAGGGATATGATACCACTATTAATGAGCAGGACACAAATACGGTAACAGGAACTCTTAGTGACGCCAAAGAAATTAAAGTAGTGAACGACAAAGAAGCTACCACCCCCACCGGTATCGTAACAGACATCGCTCCTTACGTGATCATGGTAGCAGCGGCAGTTGTTCTTGGATTTGCTTTCCTTCGCAAGAGAAGCTATAACAAATAATCTGCAATGAAGAATAAAGGAGGCACAGGAGGATGAAGGCGGCGGTTTTTCTGGCAAAGCTGGGCGACCGGATCATCAGCATTATTGTAGGGCTTTTGATCCTGGTGATGCTGCTGTACGGAGGATATTCCCTCTGGGATACGGCGATGCTCTACCGGGGCGCCTTTACCTCCAGTGATCTGATGAAGTATAAGCCCGCCGACACCGAGGAGGGCGGCCCCACATTGCAGGAACTCCAGAAGATTAACCCGGACGTCAGGGGATGGCTGACTGTAGACGACACTCATATCGACTATCCTGTGGTACAGGGAAAAACCGATATGGAATATGTCAACAAGGACGTGTACGGAGAATTTTCCCTTTCCGGCTCCATTTTTATGGACAGCAGGAACTCGGCGGATTTTTCGGATAACTATACCCTGATATACGGACACCATATGGCGAATGGGGCGATGTTCGGAGATATCACCAGTTTTGTGGAGCAGAAATATTTTGACGCGCATAAGACGGGACGTCTGTATTTCCCAGACGGCAAAAGCCATGAGATCACGCTTTATGCCTGTGTGGAAGCGGACGCGTACGACGAGCTGATCTATCAGCCCGATTCCTGGGACGAGACGAACATGGCCTCGCTGCTCAGTTACATCCAGCAGCAGGCCGTCCAGTTCCGGGATATCGGGATCACGCCGGAGGATACGCTCATCGGCCTGTCCACCTGCGCGGAGGCAGAAACAATGGCCGTGTGATCGTATTCGGACGGCTGGAAAGAGAATAGCAGGTGAATCATAAATGATAAAAAAATGGAGACAGTTACGCAGGCTTATCTGTGCATCGGCAGTCGTCGGAGCCCTGCTTTTCCCGAGTCAGGTAATGGCTTATGGGGGAGTGGAGGTAAGCATCCCTGTATCTGTGACGCTGGAAAATACATCGGAAGCGGCGGATACGGAGTTTGAGGTGACGATTTCGGCGGAAACGGCAGACGCGCCGATGCCTGCAGAAAGTGTGCTGATCTTTGAAGGAGAGGGAAGCGCGGAATTTGGCCCTGTAAGCTATGAAGTTCCCGGAGATTACCGCTACAGCATTACCCAGAGCGAAGGCGACGCGGAAAGCTGTATCTATGATACGGCTGTTTATGAGCTGACGGTGCGGGTGATAAACGGTGAAGACGGCGGACTTCATGCGGAAGTATGGGCGGTGAAGGACGGAGAGACTGACAAGACAGACGCGGTATCTTTTGCAAACAAATGGATCGTGCCAACGTCAGTTCCAACAGAGACGCCGGAGCCAACGAAAGCGCCTACAGCCACAGAAGCTCCCGAGCCTACGGCAGAACCGGAAAAGATCACAGAAGCGGCAGTTACAAAAGCGGCTGCCGAAAAGAAATCTACAAGTCCTAAGACGGCGGACAATACTCCGGTAGAAGCAGCGGCGGCACTGGCGGCAGTTTCCGCGCTGGCGGTCGCAGCCATAGTCCGCAGGAAACAAAAGAATGCAAATGAATAAATAAGCGGGAGGGAAGATTGCCAGATCATTGGCGTTCCACAGGTATCTGGATCTCAGTGACAAATTTAGAAGCGTCGCTGGTAAGACCATAGTCGATCATGGTGATCTCCCTGGAAAAACCGCTGACTTTGAAACCATGGGTTTCAATGTACGTTAAAAGCTGTTCATAATAATGGACAGCTTTTTCGTGTCCCCCCTGAAAACGAAGAACAGCGCAGTCACAGGGCGGAAGAAGAGTAGTTTCTCCCCGGAACTGATCCTCCTCTTCCAGAAGGATAAATACAAGATCGTAGGGATGGAAACTGTGCCCGGTAAGATGCTCTCTGGAAATCCCTACGCCTACTTTTCCCAAAAAAGTAACGGGAGTTTCCTCAGACTGTTCCAGCTGGCGGATGGAATATTCCAGATCCAGATAATTTTTGGGAGATACCTTCTGACGGATAGAAGTAATCTTCTGCTCCGGGTAATGGCGGATAGAAATTTCTTCCAGCCGGGAAGAAAGGGCGTCCGTGATCTGAGAAAGACGCCGCCCGATTTTTTTCTCAATAAGGAGAAGCTCCTGACGGCGGCGGGCCACCTCTTCTTTCTGGCTGATGAGCAGATTGTGGATTGTGTCCAGATTCCGGTTCTGCAGAAAGGTGGAAATCTGATCCAGGGGCATGTCAAGGGCCCGGAGATAGCGGATGGTATTCAGACACTCGAACTGCCGGGTGCTGTAATAGCGGTATCCCGTCTCCGGGTCGGTATATTCCGGCTTCAAAAGCCCGATCTTGTCATAATGGCGGAGAATACTGATGCTGATATGAAACAGGCGGGCTACCTCGCCTATCTGGAACCATTCGTTATTTTTCATAGACTGCCTTTCTTTGAAATAAGTAATCCCCTGAAATCAGAGAGGATTTTTTAAACCAAAGGGAATAACAAATGAAAATATTCCGTACTTCCCAGTCTGACGGAACAGAGATATTACTCGTCCCAGCCTTCATAAAAGCGGATATTTACAGAAATGTTCCGCACGATATCCCCTTCCTGAAGCTCCATATCCTCTTTGTCGGACACGGAGGGAAGCTCTCCGTCGTCCTCGGACAGTTCAAGAGAGATCCAGTCGTAAGCGGCCTCGTTTGCCTTTTCTATAGCGTCGTCCAGAGTTTCGCCTTCTGCGTAGCAGCACTCCAGATCCGGAAAATAGCCTTTATAAGTTCCTGTTTTAGTTTTGCGGAAAACCGCAGGGTAAATAAATTTCATAATGAACTCCATTTCTCTAAAATTTTGTATGCTAACTGAGGATAAACGCTGAAAAAAGCTGAAATCACGCAGGTTGGAACGTGATATCCCCTCTATACTAACGCTATGATAGCACAAAATATTCCCAGGGGACAAGGGGAGAATATATCTGGAAGTACGCCGCAAGGAGATTTCGTAAAAACAGGGCAGGACACAGAAATGCGATTGAAGAAATAACGCTGTCATGATAGAATATGGAACAGGGAATAACCGTGTTGCAGGGTGGCTGACCTCTGTTCTTACATAGAATGGGGGTGGTGCTGATGGACAAGAAACCTTTCGATTTCAAAGACCTTATGGCTTTTGGAATGTTCATTCTAGCATTACTGACATTCGTTTTTACGTTTTGTCGATAATGTTTTAAAGTATAGAAAAACCACCCCGGAACTTTGACTGAGTAAAAAGGGTGGTAATTCTATGTTACCATTTTACTATAAGGTCAACCACTTTGTGGGCGGTTATCCCCTTTTCTATTGTCAATATAGCATATCTGAAAGCATGGTGCAAGGGGATTTTTTGCAGATTAAGCGTTAGTACACAGGAATCATAGCGTTTTTGGTGCACTAACGGCTAATGACAGGAATGTTTTTTGGGAGTGAAGATATGGGAATTAAATTAATCGCCAGTGATCTGGACGGAACGCTTCTGACAGAGCAGAAAACTTTGTCGCGGGAGACAAAGAGGGCTTTGGATATGGCGGCGCAGCGGGGAATTTATTTTGTGCCTGCAACGGGGCGGTCTTTTAAAGCGGTGCCGGATATTATAAAAAAATTGCCTGGAGTGGAATATATTATCACAGCTAATGGGGGTGCTCTGTATTCCGTGTCTTCCGGGAAGCGGATATACCAGTGCCTTCTGAGTCCGGATTCCGTAGAGAAGGCGCTGAGGGCAAAAAGATCGTCAAAGACGGTTCTGGAAGTATTTATCGACGGCGCGCCTTATTCAGAGGAGGCTTATGTGAAAGCGCCCATGGATTATGGAGCTACAGAGTACGGCGCGGAATATGTGCGCAGGACGCGGATCCCGGTAAAAAATATCGCCGCTTTTGCGCTGGAACACAAAACAGAGTTAGACAGCATGGCTTTTGTATGCGGGGATACGGAGGAGAGAGGTAGGCTCCGTTTTTATCTGGAAAGCCAGGTTCCGGAGGTATACGTAACCTCTTCCGTTCCCCATCTTCTGGAAATCGGCCATAAAAACGCGGGAAAGGGGAATACCCTTCTGTATTTGCTGGAAAAACTGGGGATTTCGCCGGAAGAAGCGATGGCTTTTGGCGACGCGGACAACGACAGCAGTATGCTTTCCGCTGTAAAATACGGCGTGGCTATGAAGAATGGAAGTCCTGCCTGCAAAAAAGCTGCGGCTTTTCTTACTGGAAGCAATCAGGAGGACGGCGTAGCGCGGGGCATACTTCGGTTTCTTGATGAAAAAGGATGAGATTGTGACGCTGTCAGGCATTTCGGATGTTCCAGATCAAGGCTTAAAAAGTCCTTGTCTCCTGTCAGGATAACGTCTACATCTGAGATGATAGCGGCATTTAATATCGGCTGATCTTTTGCATCACGGATCAGCTTTTCTGCATGGTTATTTTCCTTTCCTGTACCGGACGTCATCTACAAGTGACTGGACATCTTCTTCATTATAGACGCTCATTTCTTCTGCAACGCCGGAAAAGGCTGCCTGTGCTTTTCGGATTGCCTGAGCAGAGGCGTTACTTATCACAATTTCACCGTCCGGTTTCTGGAAAAATAAGATTTTATCCCCAGCTTTCAGACCGAGCTGGCGGCGGATTTCTACCGGAACAGTAATCTGTCCGTTGGAAGAAATTTTCGCTAAATTCATAAAATCACCCTTTCTATTCTTGAAAACTAAAGAAAACTTTATACTAATACTATAATACCCATATATGCCGGAAAAGTAAACGGAGATCATAAAAAAGATTTTGGGAGATGGGAGAGAAGATCATAAAAAGCGTTCTTATTTATCGAACAGATCGCTGTGCGTCCCGGTGCGGGCCAGCGTCAGCACCAGCACATCGTCCTCAATACGGTAGATGAGCAGCCAGTCCGGCTGAATGTGGCATTCCCGATGCCCCACCCAGTCGCCGGTAAGCTCGTGGTCTTTGTTTTTCTCTGGCAGTTTTTCGCCCCGTGACAAGGCCCGGATGATGTCATCCAGCAGGCCGATGTCCATGTGGCGCTTCATCGCCAGCTTGTAGTCCTTTTTGAACTTTGTTGTCCAAACAATGTCGCGCTTCATCTTTTCAGCTCCCGGAGGGCTTCTTCCACATCGGAGTAGTGTTTCACGCTGGGATCACGCGCAATCCGTTCCGCCTCCAACATGGCGGCAATGGTTTCCTTGTTAGGCTGTTCCAGCCTGACTTCAAAGGGAAAGCCACCGGCGCGGAGCGACTGACGCAGAAAGACATTGATTGCTGTGGTAAGGTTCACGCCTAATTCGTTGTAAAGCGTTTCACACTGTTTTTTGATGTCACTGTCCATACGGACGCTGAAATTTGTCGTGTTAGCCATTGTATCATCCCCTTTCAAGTTTATTGCACTTATAGTATATGCCATTTGCAACGCAAAATCAACTCAATAGCCTTGAAATTCACAAAAAATTAAGAAGAAACCGCCTATGACTATCGCTCACTATCATGAAGAAAAGCGAGCCTGAACCCATACCCGCCATGGACTACCGAAATGAACCCCAGGAGGACCCACTGGAGTTGTATTTTTTTAGAACAAAATACTTGACAATAAAAAGTAATCATGTTATTTTAATAAAAAATTTCATTTAGTAAACCGTTGAAGCGGAGATCAAAGCAGTTATGCGCGTACAGAGAGTCCGGGAAGGTGAGAGCCGGGTCGAGATGCAGATTGCCAAATGGACCGCCGAGGGCGCAGGGAAAGGCAGCGGCCGAGTATTCTGCGACGTAGGGCATACGTCAGTTGCCGGGAATATGTTGGTATTCCGCAAAGCGCACGGGTTGTTCCGTGAATCAAGGTGGCACCGCGGGTGGATTATACGCTCGTCCTTGACAGAAGATAAATTCTGTCAGGACGGGCGTTTTTTAGTACGCTGACCGGGGCAAATAACGCTGAAAATCCGAAATCAGCCTTTTATCAACTGCATTGTCCCTGTGCATACTGACGCTGGACAGAATGGGAAATGTTACAACTCACACCTAACCGGAAAACAGATAAGCAAAAGGAGGCGGAGCTATGTATCCTACATTACAGGCTATGAGACAACTGACTGCGGAAGGGGACTACAGAAGAATCCCTCTCTGCCGGGAGATACTTTCAGACAGGTTTACACCTGTGGAGGTTATGCGCATTTTAAGAAAGGTGGACAGACATTGCTTTCTGCTGGAGAGCGCAGGGCAAAAAGAAACCTGGGGAAGATATTCCTTTCTGGGCTATGAGCCGTCCATGGAAATAACCTGCATGAATGGAGCAGTGACAATACGCAGTATCCATGATGAAAAAAATACAGAAGGAACAGCGGAGAAAAATTTTCAGAACAGGAAAGCCGCCGGGGATGAAACGATAGGGAGAAACGTGCAGGACGCTGAAAATGAAGAAGAAATGGAGACGGCTCATCCGGGGGAAATCCTGAGAAAAATACTGAGAGAGTACAAATGCCCCACGATAGAAGGGCTTCCGCCTTTTACCGGAGGTCTGGCGGGATACTTTTCTTATGAGTATCTCCGCTATAGCGAACCGAAACTGAAGCTGGAAGATCACGGGGACTCAGATTTCCGGGATATGGATCTGATGCTTTTCGATCAGGTGATAGCATTCGACCATTACAGACAAAAACTGTGCCTGATCGCAGGAGTGAAAACAGACAATCTGGAAACATCCTACAGGAAGGCGGAAGAAAAGCTGCGGGAGATGGAGGAACTTTTGAAAAAGGGAAAGAAAAAAGTATTTCCTCCGCTGAAGCTGAAGTCAGAGATTTCCCCGCAGTTTTCCAGAGAAAAATACTGCTCCATGGTGGAAAAAGCGAAGCGTTATATACGGGAAGGAGATATTTTCCAGGTGGTTTTGTCTAATCCCGTGAGGGCAAAAGCAGCGGGCAGCCTGTTTGATACATACCGTGTGCTGCGGACGGCGAATCCCTCGCCGTATATGTTCTATTTTTCCAGCGATGATCTGGAGATGGCGGGCGCTTCACCGGAAACGCTGGTGAAGCTGGAGCGGGGAAAATTAACTACTTTTCCTTTAGCGGGAACCCGGCCCAGAGGAAAAGACAGCCGGGAGGACAGGAAGCTGGAAGAAGAGCTTTTAGCAGATGAGAAGGAACTGGCGGAACATAATATGCTTGTAGATCTGGGCAGGAACGATCTGGGTAAGATCAGCCGGATCGGCACAGTGAAGGTGGAAAAATATCTGTCTGTAGAAAAATTTTCTCATGTAATGCATCTGGGATCCGCCGTTTCCGGCGAGATCAGGGAAGATAAAGACGCCATAGACGCTGTGGACGCAGTGCTCCCGGCGGGAACTCTTTCCGGAGCTCCGAAATTCCGGGCCTGTCAGATCATTGAAGAACTGGAACAGAGCCGGAGAGGGATTTACGGCGGCGCTGTAGGTTATATTGATTTTGCGGGGAATCTGGACGTTTGTATTGCGATAAGGCTGGTATATAAGAAAAACGGAGAAGTATGTATCCGTTCCGGAGCAGGGATCGTGGCGGACAGTGTGCCGGACAGGGAATATGAAGAATGCCGCAATAAGGCCATGGCGGTTATTCAGGCAGTAAAGCAGGCGCAGGAGGGATTGGAATGATTATACTCATCGATAATTACGACAGCTTTTCCTATAATCTGTATCAACTGGCCGGTTCTGTGGAACCGGATATCAGGGTGATCCGGAACGACAGATATACAGTGCAGGAAATTGCGGAGATGGAACCGGAGGCGCTGATCCTTTCTCCGGGACCGGGCAGACCGGAAAATGCAGGGATATGTATAGAAGCGGTCCGGTATTTTACAGGAAGGATTCCCATACTGGGGGTATGTCTGGGACATCAGGCGATCTGCGAGGCTTTCGGAGGAAAGGTATCCTACGCCGGAGAACTGATGCATGGAAAACAGAGAACCATATATGTAAAAGAAAAAAGCAGGCTGTTCGACGGTATGGGCGATTCATTTCCCGCTGCCCGCTATCATTCACTGGCGGCGGCAAAAGAAGAATTTCCGGAGGCGTTGAAGATTACAGCAGAGTCGGAAGATGGAGAGATCATGGCGGTAGAACACAGAGAGTTTCCTGTTTTCGGCGTGCAGTTTCATCCGGAATCTGTGATGACGCCACAGGGACGCAGAATCATAGAGAATTTTATGAAAACAGCGGATAAACGCTCAAGGGACGGAAAATAGAATTGAAAATAAGAAAAAGAAAGTCAGGCACTGTGAGAGCAGTATAAAAGAATGGAGGCAGAAAGATGATCAAAGAGGCAATTTTGAAACTGGCGGAAAAGAAGGATCTCTCCTATCAGGAGGCGGAAGCGGTGATGAATGAGATTATGGGCGGGGAAGCGACTCCGGTACAGATGTCAGCCTATCTGACGGCGCTTTCCCTGAAAGGGGAGACGATTGATGAGATTACAGCGTCGGCGGCGGGAATGAGAGCCCACTGTATCAAGCTGCTGCATGATCTGGACGTGCTGGAAATCGTGGGAACAGGAGGAGACGGGGCGAATTCTTTTAATATTTCAACAACCTCCGCCCTTGTGATCGCGGCAGGCGGCGTTCCAGTGGCAAAGCACGGAAACAGAGCGGCGTCCTCAAAAAGCGGCGCGGCGGACGTGCTGGAAGCCCTGGGAATAAATATTGCGCTTTCTCCTGAAAAAAGCGCCCGGCTTCTTAAAAAAATCAACATCTGTTTCCTTTTCGCACAGAATTATCATATCGCCATGAAGTATGTGGCGCCGATCAGAAGAGAACTGGGAATCCGCACTGTTTTTAATATTCTGGGGCCTTTGAGCAATCCGGCGGGAGCCAACATGGAGCTGATGGGAGTATTTGACGAGGCTCTTGTGGAGCCTCTGGCACAGGTAATGGCAAAGCTTGGGGTAGTCAGGGGCATGGTAGTCTACGGACAGGATAAACTGGATGAGATTTCTATGAGCGCCGCCACCTCCGTATGCGAGATCCGAAACGGATGGTTCCAGTCCTATGAACTTACGCCGGAGCAGTTTGGGTATGAAAGATGCGCGAAGGAGGAACTGACGGGAGGAACGCCCCAAGAGAACGCCGGGATCACCCGGGATATCCTTCTTGGGAAAGAACGGGGACCGAAGCGTCAGGCAGTCTGCCTGAACGCCGGAGCGTCGCTGTATATAACGGGAAAGACAGAGACTATAGAAAAAGGCGTCCGGCTGGCGGAAGAGCTGATCGACAGCGGAGCGGCCATGAAGAAACTGGAAGAATTTATCCGGGAGTCAAATGCGTAAATTACGGCGAAAACTCCGGAAAGGACAGAGAGAAATGAATATTTTAGATGAAATAGCCGCAAAGACAAAGGAGCGGATACAGGAGGAAAAACGCCGGGTTCCCCAGGCAATCCTACTGGAAAGGATCCATGAAAGAAAACAGCAGAACAGCGTTGCGGCAGAAGCCGCAAAAAAGCAAGACACAGGATCCGGAACAGAAGACAAAGCTCAGGGTGGCGGGGAGAGCACCGGACAGTTCCGCTTCTACGAAGCCCTGAAAAAACAGGGGATGTCTTATATCTGCGAGGTGAAAAAAGCGTCTCCCTCAAGAGGGATGATCGCCTCGGATTTTCCCTGGCTGAAGATCGCCCGGGAGTATGAAGCGGCGGGAGCTTCCGCCATTTCCTGTCTTACAGAGCCGTACTATTTTATGGGGGCGGATCAGTATCTTAAGGAGATCGCGGCGGCTGTAGATATTCCTGTTTTGAGAAAGGATTTTACGGTTGACGGCTACATGATCTGTCAGGCCGCGGCTCTGGGGGCCTCCGCCGTGCTTCTGATCTGCGCGCTTCTGGACGACGGGCAGTTAAAGGAATACCGGGAAATGGCGGAAGAATTTGGAATGGACGCTCTGGTGGAAGCCCATGACGAGGCGGAGACGGAGCGGGCTTTAAAAAGCGGAGCCAGGATCATCGGCGTGAATAACCGGGATCTGAGAACCTTTCAGGTGGATATGCGAAACAGTATCCGGCTTCGCGCAATGGCTCCGGAAAACGTGCTTTTTGTGTCGGAAAGCGGAATCCGCACTCCGGGAGATATCCAGAAGCTCCGGGACAACCGGGTGGACGCTGTACTGATCGGAGAGACTCTGATGAGAAGCGACGACAAGAGGCGGGCATTGGAGGAGCTGAACGGAGGTTCTCTGTAGCAGGAAGATGAAGAGCAGAAGAAAGAAATTTTGTAGCAGAATGACGGCTGACAGAAGGAGCCGAGCCGAACAGAGACTTGTTGAGGCGGCAGCAGGCGGAGAAGAGAATGGAAAAGAGACGAGGAGCTGAAAAATGAGCGGTACAAAGATAAAAATCTGCGGGCTGAGACGGATGGAGGACGTCCGGGCAGTCAATGAAGCAAAGCCGGATTTCTGCGGCTTTATCATAGAGGTTCCCAAAAGTTTCCGCAGCGTGACGGTGGATCAGGTAAAAGAGCTGGCGGCGGGGCTTGACAGGGATATTCAGGCGGTAGGCGTTTTTGTAAACGCGCCGGAGACGCTGGCGGCGGAGCTTTTGAATCAGGGGATCATTTCCATGGCCCAGCTTCACGGTCAGGAGGACGAGGCGTATATCCGGCGGCTGAGAAAGCTGACGGACAGACCGCTGATCAAAGCGTTTTCTGTGCGGACACGGAAGGATGCGGAAAAAGCGATGGAAAGTACCGCCGACTACATCCTGCTGGACCAGGGAAGCGGAGGGACGGGAATCCCTTTTGACTGGTCGCTGCTCCCCGTTATCGAAAGACCGTTTTTTCTGGCGGGAGGGCTTGGAGAGGATAATCTGGAAACCGCCGTCCACAGGATGCATCCCTACGCTGTGGATTTAAGCAGCGGAGTGGAGACGGATATGTGGAAAGATCCGGTCAAAATTAAAAGAGCGGTGGATATCGTGCGGGGATTTTGAATTTGCTTTGCAGTATATGGATCAATCACGTATCATATAGCGATTGATTTTGAAAATCCCCGGGATGGGAAATTCATGAACGGGAAATTTTGAAGAAAAATAGAATTTCGTTCCTTTAACATAAAACGAAAAGAAAAGGAGAACAGTCATGTCAAGAGGAAGATTTGGGATACACGGCGGACAGTATATTCCGGAAACGCTGATGAACGCGGTTCTGGAGCTGGAAGAAGCCTATGAGCATTATAAAAACGACCCGGAATTTAACCGGGAGCTGACGGAACTTCTGAACGATTACGCGGGACGGCCGTCAAGGCTTTACTATGCCGCTCATATGACAGAAGACCTTGGCGGCGCGAAAGTGTATCTGAAAAGAGAAGACCTGAATCACACGGGAGCCCATAAGATTAATAATGTTCTGGGGCAGGTGCTTCTGGCGAAAAAGATGGGAAAGACCCGTGTGATCGCCGAGACGGGCGCGGGACAGCACGGCGTCGCTACGGCCACGGCGGCGGCTCTCATGGGAATGGAATGTGAAGTCTTTATGGGAAAAGAGGATACGGAAAGACAGGCCCTCAATGTATATCGGATGCGTCTTCTGGGGGCAAAAGTCCATGCAGTTACCTCCGGCACAGCCACGTTGAAGGACGCTGTATCAGAAACCATGCGGGAATGGACCAACAGGATCGCGGATACCCACTATGTACTGGGATCGGTGATGGGGCCACATCCGTTTCCTACGATTGTGAGAGATTTTCAGGCGGTGATCTCAAAGGAGATTAAAGAGCAGATACTGGAAAAAGAAGGAAAACTGCCCGACGCTGTGCTGGCCTGCGTAGGAGGCGGCTCCAATGCCATAGGAAGCTTCTATCATTTCATTGAGGACAAAAACGTGCGGCTGATCGGATGCGAGGCGGCGGGAAGAGGAGTGAACACGGCGGAGACAGCGGCCACTATCGCTACAGGCAGACTGGGAATCTTTCATGGGATGAAATCTTATTTCTGCCAGGATGAATACGGGCAGATCGCCCCGGTATATTCTATTTCCGCAGGGCTGGATTATCCGGGCGTAGGGCCGGAGCACGCTTACCTTTATGATACCGGAAGAGCGGAATATGTTCCTGTGACCGACGACGAGGCGGTAGACGCTTTCGAGTATCTTTCCAGAACAGAGGGGATCATTCCTGCTATCGAAAGCGCCCACGCGGTAGCATACGCCAGAAAAATTGTTCCGCAGATGAGGAAAGACCAGTGCGTGGTAATCACCATTTCCGGACGGGGAGACAAGGACTGCGCTGCCATCGCGCGCTACAGAGGGGAGGATATCCATGAATAAAAGAATTACAGACGCATTTGCCAGAGGAAAGGCTTTTATCCCGTTTATTACCTGCGGGGATCCGTCTCTGAAGGTGACGGAAGAACTTGTTTATGCCATGGAGGAAGCCGGGGCGGATCTTATTGAGCTGGGGATCCCGTTTTCCGACCCTACAGCGGAAGGCCCGGTGATCCAGGCGGCAAATATCCGGGCACTGTCAGGCGGAGTGACTACAGATAAGGTGTTTGAGATGGTGGAAAAGATACGGAAAAAAACATCGGTTCCCATGGTGTTCATGACGTATGCCAATGTGGTGTTTTCCTACGGAACCGAGAAATTCTGCCGGAGAGCGGCGGAGACGGGAATGGACGGGCTGATACTGCCGGATGTGCCTTTTGAGGAAAAAGAAGAGTTTGCCTCTGTCTGCCGCAGATACGGCCTTGATCTGATCTCGCTGATCGCGCCTACCTCCCATGAAAGAATCGCCAGGATCGCAAAAGAAGCGGAAGGTTTTGTATACTGCGTATCCTCTCTGGGCGTAACAGGCGTGAGACAGGAGATTACAACAGACGTGGGGGAAATGGTGAAGATGGTAAAGGCACAGAAAGATATTCCCTGCGCGGTTGGTTTTGGGATCTCCACACCGGAACAGGCGGAAAAAATGGCTTCCCAGGCGGATGGAGTGATCGTTGGCTCCGCCATTGTGAAGCTCTGTGAAACTTATGGAGAAAACTGTGTCCCTTATGTCCGTGAATACGTGAAAAGAATGAAAGACGCCGTGAGAAGCTGATAATTGTAAAAAAGAGACGCTCCCTGTACGTTCCGGTTGAGCGTTTTAAAGATGCAGCGCAGGAGCGCCGGTGAACTGCTCCCTGTCAAGTAGACAGATGAAAAAATAAAATTTTTCTATCTCCAGCCGTAGTTGTACGGTTGGAGATATTTTTATGCAGCTTTGGTTTGCAGGTAGTGCCTGTATTCTAAAGGCGTCATGC
>DXGV01000050.1 GCA_019113745.1 Candidatus Blautia intestinavium | reverse complement strand
TTTTCGACTCGTAGACTCCAACCGTAGGAATTTCAGTGATTTACAAGGCAGACGATTGAGGCGTACTGGACGTACGCCGATTGAGGATAACACAGTAAATCACTGAAATTACACGGTTTGGAGCGTATTGCTCCTTGTACACCGATGCTATCATATCAGGAGGAAAAATGGGAAGATTAAACAATCTCTGTAAAAAAATGATCGGATTTTACCGCGGCGACCCCGCCAGGATCCAGCATTTCCTTAAAGTCCACAGTTTTGCGAAGCTGATCGGGGAAGAGGAGAGTTTGGACGAAAAGACGCTGTATATACTGGAAGCGGCGTCCTATGTTCATGACATCGGAATCCGCCCGTCGCTGGAAAAATACGGCAAAGAGAACGGTTCCCTTCAGGAAAAGGAAGGCCCTGCGGAGGCGGAAAAGATGATGAAGGAGCTGGGCTTTGACAAGGAGATCATAGAAAGGGTTTCCTATCTGGTAGGACACCACCATACCTATACGGATATTAATGGAATGGACTATCAGATCCTGGTGGAAGCGGACTTCCTTGTAAATTATTTTGAGAATCAGATGGACAGAGAGACTGTTAAAAAGAGCGTAAAGAAAATTTTCCGCACAGAAACAGGAAAGCATCTGGCGGAGGAAATGTTTTTCCCAGAGGAATTCGTGATGTCGGAAACCTGGGCTCAGGACGGGCTGCAGGAGCTGGATGATTTTATCGAGTCTCAGGGAATCTATATCCGGCAGTGAGAAAAAATCGGGATGCGTGACAGCGGAAAAATACCGGCATGAGCAGGGCCGGAACGTGTGGACGGAAGCGGATTCCGGGAAAAGCAGAAGCCCGGGAAAAGAAATTGAGAGGATGCGTACAGAATGAAGGCGGAAGTTGTAGTTGTAGATAAAAAAAATCCCGATCCGGAGATTATAGAGAAAGCCGGACAGATTCTGAAAAAGGGAGGGCTGGTGGCTTTTCCCACAGAAACTGTTTACGGTCTGGGCGGAAACGCCCTTGACCCAATGGCTTCCATGAAGATTTACGCGGCAAAGGGGCGGCCCTCCGACAACCCTCTGATCGTACATATCGCGGAATTGGATAAGCTTAAGGTTATTGTCTCGGAGATTCCGGAAAAGGCCGGGATACTGGCAGAGAAGTTCTGGCCCGGACCGCTGACTATGATCCTGCCGAAGGCGGAGATCGTCCCCAGAGAGACTACAGGCGGACTTGACAGCGTGGCTGTCCGTTTCCCCAGCGATCCGGTGGCTCAGGCGCTGATCAGGGCTGCCGGCGGATTTGTGGCCGCGCCAAGCGCCAATACGTCAGGACGGCCCAGTCCGACAATGGCCGGACATGTGGAGGAAGATCTGGGAGACGCTATCGATATGATCCTGGACGGCGGCCAGGTTGGAATCGGCCTGGAATCCACGATCATCGATTTTACGGAAGAGGTTCCCGTTGTACTGAGACCGGGATATATTTCACTGGATATGCTAAAAGAAACCATCGGGGAGGTAAAAATGGACAGAGGTCTGCTGATCACAGACAGCAGCGTGCATCCAAAAGCCCCGGGAATGAAATACCGCCATTATGCGCCGAAGGCGGATCTTGCCGTAGTGGAAGGTCCTGAGGAGGCGGTGATCCGGTATATCAACACTGCGGCTGACGAGGCGGAGAAGAAAAAAAAGCGTGTAGGGATCATCGCTTCTGCTGAAACGGCGTCCAGATATGGAAAAGGAATTGTCAGAAGTATCGGAAGCAGAGAAAGGGAGGAGGAAATCGCCCTTCATCTTTACGAAGTGCTGAGGAATTTTGACAGCGACGAGGTAAGCGCGATCTATTCGGAAGCGTTTTACACTCCCAGAATGGGACAGGCGATCATGAACCGGCTGCTGAAGGCGGCGGGACATAAAATAATTCATTTATCACAGGAGGAAGAAAAATGATAGCATTGGGATGTGATCACGGAGGATTTGAACTGAAACAGGAGATCAAAAAACACCTGGACGAACAGAAGATTCCCTATATCGACTATGGCTGCGACAGCCTTGAGTCTACCGATTACCCGATTTATGCCAAAAGAGTGGCGAAAGCCATTCTGAGCGGAGAATGCGACAAGGGGATTCTGATCTGCGGAACAGGAATCGGAATTTCTATTACAGCCAATAAATTTAAGGGAATCCGCGCGGCTCTCTGCTCCGACTGCTTCAGCGCGGAAGCTACCAGACTTCATAACGACGCCAATATCCTTGCCATGGGAGGAAGAGTGGTAGGACCAGGTCACGCGCTGAAGATCGTGGATACTTTCCTGAATACGCCTTTCTCCGGCGATGAACGCCATATGCGCAGGATCCGGCAGATCGAGACAGATTAAAAAAGGCTGGGAGGTTTTTGCTATGGAAACACATAATCAGAAACGGGCGGACTATATTTCCTGGGATGAATATTTTATGGGTGTGGCGATTCTTTCCGGGATGCGGTCCAAGGATCCGAATTCGCAGGTGGGTGCCTGCATTGTCAGTAAAGACAACAAGATCCTGTCGATGGGGTACAACGGTTTTCCCATGGGATGCTCAGACGATGAATTTCCCTGGGCCAGAGAGGGCGAGGCTCTTGATACGAAGTATCTCTATGTGACTCACAGCGAGCTCAACGCTATCCTGAATTACCGGGGCGGAAGCCTGGAAGGGGCGAAACTGTACGTTTCTCTTTTCCCGTGCAATGAATGCGCCAAGGCGATCATCCAGGCGGGGATCAAAACAGTTGTCTATGACTGTGACAAGTATGAGGACACCCCTTCTGTAATCGCCTCCAAGCGGATGCTGGACGCGGCCGGAGTAAGATATTACCGCTATAACCGTACGGGAAGGGAGATCTCTTTCTCTGTCTGAGCGGGAAATTTTTGTGTGCGTAAGGGTTGACACTCCCGGAAATTTCGTATAGACTAAACATTAATCGAAAATGTGCCGGGAGCGGCGGAGGCAGTCTGCCGAGAAAAGGAACCGGGCACGTTCAGAGAAAAGAAACAGGATATAAGAGCTGTGAAGAGAATAGTACATGAGGAGCAATCTCAGAGAGGAACCTGTCTGGTGCGAGGGTTCTGTGCGTGAATCATGGAACCGGCCTCGGAGCTCCGTGCAATTGAAGTACGGCGTGATTTCCGCGTTAAGGAAAAATGAGAGAGCAGTATCAGAAATTCATACTGCTAATCAGGGTGGTACCGCCGAAGTCCTTCGGTCCCTATCAGGGATCCGGGGACTTTTTTTATTCTATAACTAAAAATGAAAAGGAGATAAGATCATGGCAAAAGAAAAGAAACTTGTAGAAGCCATCACTTCTATGGAAGAAGATTTCGCCCAGTGGTATACCGATGTGGTAAAAAAAGCGGAACTGTGCGGATATACCAGCGTGAAAGGCTGCATGGCCATCAAGCCGGCAGGCTATGCGCTCTGGGAAAATATTCAGCATGAGCTTGACAAAAGATTTAAAGAGACAAGGGTACAGAATGTTTACATGCCTATGTTTATTCCGGAGTCTCTTCTTCAGAAGGAGAAGGATCATGTAGAAGGCTTTGCTCCGGAGGTTGCCTGGGTGACTCACGGAGGGATGGAACCTCTTCAGGAGAGACTTTGCGTACGTCCTACCTCCGAGACGCTTTTCTGCGATTTTTACCAGAAAGATATCCAGTCCCACAGAGATCTTCCGAAGATATATAATCAGTGGTGCTCAGTAGTGCGCTGGGAAAAGACAACCCGTCCCTTCCTTCGCTCCAGAGAATTCCTGTGGCAGGAAGGACATACTGCCCATGCAACTGCCGAAGAGGCGGAGGAGAGAACGATCCAGATGCTGAACCTTTACGCTGATTTCTGCGAGGAGGTTCTGGCGATTCCAGTGATCCGCGGACAGAAGACGGACAAAGAAAAATTTTCAGGAGCAGAGTCTACTTACACCATTGAGGCTCTGATGCATGACGGAAAAGCCCTCCAGTCCGGAACAAGCCATAACTTCGGCGACGGTTTTGCGAGAGCTTTCGGCATCCAGTATACAGATAAAGAGAACAAGCTTCAGTATGTTCACCAGACATCCTGGGGAATGAGCACCCGTATCATCGGAGCCATCATTATGGTACACGGAGACAACAGCGGCCTTGTGCTTCCGCCGAGAATCGCTCCTGTACAGGCGGTTGTGATCCCAATCCAGCAGAGAAAAGAAGGAGTTCTTGAAAAAGCGGACGAGCTTTTTACAGCTTTAAAAGAGGCTGGCATCCGCGCAAAAGTGGACGACACTGACAGAAGTCCGGGATACAAATTCGCAGAGCAGGAAATGAGAGGAATTCCGGTCCGTATTGAATGCGGCCCCAAGGACATTGAAAACGGACAGGCTGTGATCTGTCGCAGAGATACAAGAGAAAAGTACGTGGTTTCCTTTGAAGAGCTTCCGGAAAAAGTAAAGGAAATCCTTGACGCCATGCAGAAGGATATGCTGGAGAGGGCAAGAGCGCATCGGGACAGCCACACATATACGGCAGAAAATTACGAAGAATTTAAAGAAATCATCAACACGAAACCCGGATTTGTAAAAGCAATGTGGTGCGGAAGCCTGGAATGCGAAGAAAAGATCAAAGAGGACGTGCAGGCTACTTCCAGATGTATGCCGTTTAAGCAGGAACATATCAGCGACGTCTGCGTATGCTGCGGAAAACCGGCGAAAAAGATGGTTTACTGGGGAAGAGCATACTAAAATGAAATTATCCATTCCATCTAATGCTGAAAAAATCCTGCGGATACTGGAAAAGAACGGCTATGAGGCCTATGTGGTGGGCGGATGCGTGCGGGACTCTGTTTTGGGACGAACTCCGGACGACTGGGATATCACCACATCGGCAAAACCGGAGCAGGTGAAAAAGCTGTTTTGCAGAACTGTGGATACGGGGCTTAAGCATGGTACTGTTACGGTACTGATGGAAAAAGAAGGCTTTGAGGTGACTACCTACCGGGTGGACGGAGACTATGAGGACGGACGCCACCCGAAGGAGGTGCTTTTTACCTCCAGTCTTGAGGAGGATCTGAAGCGCCGGGATTTTACCATCAACGCCATGGCGTATCATCCGGACCGGGGGCTTGTGGATCTGTTCCACGGCATGGACGACATCCGGAACAAAATGATAAGATGTGTCGGGAGCCCTCTGGAACGGTTTCAGGAAGACGCGCTCCGTATTCTGCGGGCAGTAAGATTTTCCGCACAGTTGGGATTTGAAGTGGAAAAAGGGACAGAAGAGGGGATAAGGGCGCTGGCGGCGAATCTGAAATGTGTCAGTGCGGAAAGGATCCAGACAGAACTGGTGAAGCTCCTTGTCTCTTCTCATCCGGACTATCTGCGGAAAGCCTATGAAACGGGAGTTACCCGCCAGTTCCTGCCGGAGTTTGATATATGTATGGGCACGGAGCAGAATACGCCTCATCACTGCTGGACGGTGGGAGAGCATATTCTGCACAGCCTTCTCAGCGTACGGGCAGATAAAGTGCTGCGCCTGACCATGCTTCTTCACGATATCGGAAAGCCGGAAGTAAAAACAACTGACGAAAACGGCAGGGATCATTTTAAAACCCATGGGGCCCGGAGTGAAAAGATGGCGAAGGAAATCCTCCGCAGACTGAAGTTTGACAACGATACGACAGAAAAGGTCTGCCGCCTGATACGGTGGCATGACGCAAGGCCGCTTCCTGAGATGAAACAGGTAAGACGTGCCGTCAATCGTATCGGGGAAGATATTTTTCCTTTGTATCTGGAAGCGCAGAGAGCAGATATGCTGGCGCAGAGCGGATATAAAAGATCAGAAAAAGAAGCCCGTCTGAATGGAGTGACGCTCTGTTATCAGAAGATCCTGGAGGAAAACCAGTGTGTTTCGCTGAAACAACTGGCGGTGAAGGGAAAGGACCTGATCGAAGCGGGATACCGCCCAGGTCCGGAAATCGGAGAAAAACTGAACTTCCTTCTGGAGCATGTTCTGGAATTTCCAGAGGACAACCGTAAAGAAATTTTATTATCATTATTATAATAGGAAAAGAATCCTGTGGCACGGGATTCTTTTTTATACAGAAGAAAGTACTTTAAGAGCAGACTCTTTCCTGTACTATTTTCTCTCTTGTGCTACATAAGATAGAAGGTACAAAAATATGAGGGGGATCTGCAATTGTATGATTATGGAATCAGTATTCTGGAACAATACGCCCTGACGGCGAAATCTTCTTCCCGGATCAGAGGGGCGCTTCTCTGTCATACAGAGAAAGGCCCTGTGATCATCAGGGAGTTCAGAGGCTCCGAGAAGAAGCTGATAAAACAGCAGGAACTTCTGAACGCAGTAGAACAGAAAGGGTATCGGGTGGACAGTTATCTTCTGAACGAGGATGGCGGACTGGTAAGCAGGGACCGGGACAATATACCATATACAGTACAGCGCTGGTATGAAGGCCGGGAATGTGATACCAGATCAAGAGAGGATATTCTGAAAGGGGTCAGGACTCTGGCAAATATACATAAGGAGATGAAGCTTCCTGTGGTGGAATATTACAAAGAACCTGATCTGAGGGACGAGTACAGACGCCATAATCAGGAAATGAAAAAAATCCGTAAATTTATCCGCAGGAAATCTCCTTCCTGCGCTTTTGAAAAGGAATTCCTTTTCAGTGTGGAGGGTTTTTTGGAAAAAGGGCAGGAAGCCCTGGAGATGCTGTCAGGTTCCGGATATGAAAAACTGAGAGCCCGTGCCTGGGAGAAGGGAACGATCTGCCATGGGGAATACAATCAGCATAATGTTCTCATCCTTGGACGGGAAACAGCAGTGGTGAATTTCAGCCATTGGGGATTTGACATACAGATGGCGGATCTTTACCGTTTTATGAGAAAAATTCTTGAGAAATATAACTGGGATTCCGAACTGGCGGAAGAAATGCTGGAATGCTACGGAAAAGAGCAGCCGATTTCTCCGGAGGAATGGAGATATCTTCAGATACGTTTCACTTATCCTGATAAATACTGGAAGATCGCAAACTATTATTACTCGCATAACAAAGCCTGGATCTCCGAAAAAAATACAGAAAAGCTTAAGGACATTATCCGGCAGAAGGAGCGTTGGGACAGGTTTGGGCGGATAACACAGAAATGGCAGGCGTTCTGAACCGGACAGAAAACGGAAAGGTGCGCTGCGGTGAAAATGAGGAAAGAAATGCAGAATTTTGATGAATTTATGGACGTTGTTAAAAGAATACGAAGAGAGTGTCCCTGGGACAGTGTACAGACACACGAAAGTCTGAAATCCTGTCTGATAAACGAGGCAAATGAAGTTCTGGAGGGGATCGACCGTTTAGAACAGACCCATGACAGCGAGAATCTTTGTGAAGAACTGGGAGACGTGCTTTTTCAGGTGGCTCTTCACAGCGTGATCGCCGAGGAGGAAGGACTGTTTACAATAGAGGATGTCATCGCCGGAATTTCTTCAAAAATGAAATTCCGCCATCCGAAAATTTTCTCTCCGCAGGACAAAGAAGCGGCGGAACTTTCCTGGGAGGAACTGAAAAAAAGAGAAAAAGAGGAGAAACATAAAATACGTTGAAAATGCTCTTTTTCGGGGAACAATTAAGGTGAAATGTCTTGACAAGCTATAGGAAAAGGTATATAAATATTTAATAGCGTGTATTTGTCAGGAAGCATAAACGCAGAAATTTATTAGAAAGAGAGTTTTAGAGGAGGAAACACCATGAATAAAACAGAGTTAGTAGCAGCAATGGCGAAAGAGACGAATCTTGCCAGGAAAGACGTAGAAGCAGTTTTAAAATCTTTCACCGATGTCGTGGCATCCGAGCTGAAAAAAGGTGGCAAAATCCAGTTAGTCGGATTTGGTACTTTTGAAGTAAGCGAGAGAGCTGCAAGAGAGGGAAGAAATCCTCAGACTGGTGAAACCATGAAAATCGAAGCTTCCAAAGCACCGAAATTCAAAGCTGGAAAAGCTTTAAAAGATCTTGTAAACGAAAAATAATAGAGAGTGCAGCAGGGAGAACGATAGTTCTCCCTTTTTTCTATTTGCGGAGGTAAAAATGAGACTGGACAAATATCTGAAAATTTCCCGTCTGATCAAAAGACGGACAGTTGCCAACGACGCCTGCGACGCGGGCCGCGTGCTGATCAATGATAAGCCTGCCAAGGCTTCCGCCCAGGTAAAATCAGGGGACGTTATAGAAATTCAGTTTGGAGGAAAGAACGTCAGGGTGGAAGTCCTGGAAGTGAAGGATACAGTAAGAAAAGAGGATGCGGAGAGTATGTACCGTTATCTCTGAGCCGGGAGGTCTATTTGACGCCTTTTTCACATAGATTAACAGTGGAAAGAGGCAAGAGGAGGCCGGACAGTGGAAGAGAAGAGAACGCTGCCTGCGCACCGGCTGACGCTGGTAAACCGTCAAAGCGGCACGGTAACAGGCGTTTACGATATTCATTCTTTTAATGAAAGCGAGATCCTTCTGGAAACAGAGGCGGGAAAACTTTCTGTAAAAGGCGAGGCGCTTCATGTGAAAAGGCTGAACCTGGAAAAAGGCGAGGCGGACATTGAGGGAAAAATAGGAAGTCTTACATATCTTTCCAAAAACATGGAAAAAAAGGAAGACTCTCTTTTGAAAAGAATGTTCCGGTGATCTATGAGCGGATATATTAAATATGAAGCGTTTCTTTTTCTCCTGGCAGTGGGAACAGGGGCGTTCCTTTTCCTGATTTATGAATTTCTGCGTGTTTTAAGAGAATTGATACCGCATCATCCGGCTGTTACAGCCTGCGAAGATATTTGTTACTGGATAGCTGCGGGGATTTTTCTGTTTTCCGTGATTTATCAGTGCAATAAGGGAATCATCCGGTGCTTTTTCTTCCTGGGATGTATTTTCGGGGCATGGCTCTGCAGTGTTACATTCGCGCCGCCGCTGAAAAAAGGCATGGAGATCATTCTGGGAATTCCTGTGAATTTTGTAAAATTTTCAACAAAGAGGTTGCTATTTTTCATCAAACGATGTAATATTTTTGTATGTTATTTGGGAAACCGGCAGGAAAGGACGAGAAAGAGGAGAAGCCTGGACAGAAAAAGGAGCAGTCGAGTTGAAAAAATCAAAAAAAAAGAAAAATAGAAGAAAGATTGCAAACAATTATATAGGTATGGCTGCGATCTCTGTAGTGGCTCTGATCCTTCTGGGAAGTCTGGCGATCGGAAGCGTAGATATGCGCGACCAGGTAGCTGTTTATGACGCCAGAGCAGCCGAACTGGAAGAAAAAATTGAAAATGAAAAGGAACGCACCAAGGAGATTGACGCGCAGAAAGAATATATGGAAACGGACGAATATGCCGCCGAGGTTGCCAGAGACAGGCTGGGACTTGTAAAAGACAATGAGATTGTGTTTGAAGAGGAAAAATAAAGGGTATTTTGGTGAAAAATTTTTTGGAATAATCGCCGCTGTTTGACAGATATTTTATTCCTTCTCTCCTATAATATGCATTTAATGAAGGCTATTAAAGGGGAGGGGAAATATGCAGGAATGGATGATTGCCATGTTCGTGATCAGCATAGTGCTGATCTTTCGGGACATGGCAAAAACTATTTTGACGGGGAGAAAGTCAAAAAAAGAGGACGAGTTTCCTCTGAGGGAAAACCATCCCCAGAAAGAAAAAGTGGAACGCTATGCGGCGTCCTTTCAGAAGCTTGCGGATACCTTTTACGGGATGCCTTACTGGAAGGAATATCTCAGCGCCGGACAGGTTGAACAGATATTAAGAGACGCCGGCGAATGTATGTGCAGCCAGTGTTATCACCGGGAAATCTGCTGGGGGAAACAGAAAGATTCGCTGTACCGGGGCGGTGAAGTAATGATTCGGGCGCTGGAAGAGGGGGACGAGGAAAAAGTTGATCAGATACGGGCGGAATGGGCGGAGTTCTGCGGAAAATCTGTTCAGTATCTGGAAACGGTCCGCGAGCGCTTCCAAAAGGAAAGACAGAACCTGATATGGGGAAACCGTATGATCGAAAGCAGGCTCGCAGTTGCCCAGCAGTTAACAGAAATTTCCGGAATTATGGAAAGAGTGGCGAGAGATCTTTATGATATCGCTCCGGCGGAGCCGGAATTTCAGGAAGCAGTCAGAAAAGCGCTGAAAAAGAGACATGTGCTTTTAAAGCATCTGTGGGTCATGGACAAGGTAGAGGGCAGGCGGCAGATGTTTCTTGATATGAGAGCCAGGAGCGGTCAGTGCGTGTCTGTGACTGAGGTGTCCCAAATCCTGTCAGGAATCTGTGAATGCGCCATGACATCGGCGCAGGACAGCCGCTGCATTGTCAACGGCGAGTATCATACCGTTCATTTTGTAGAGGATGTCAGTTACCAGGTTATCTATGGCGCGGCCAGACTGACAAGGGAAGAAGAGAAGGTATCGGGAGACAATTATATATGCAGACAGGAGGAAGGGAAATTTGTGATGTGTCTTTCTGACGGAATGGGCTCCGGGATGGACGCCTGCCGGGAGAGCGAGATTGTAGTCGAGCTTCTGGAGCAGTTCCTGGAATCCGGATTTTCCCAGGAGACGGCCGCCCGCATGGTGAACTCCGCCCTTGTACTGAAGGGAGAAGAGGGAATGTTTTCCACTGTGGATATCTGTGCTCTTGATCTGTATACGGGAATCTGCAATTTTCTGAAAGCCGGAGCCGCCTCCACCTTCATCAAAAGAGATCACTGGGTAGAGGCGATTTCATCGGAAAGCCTGGCGGCAGGATTGATGCAGCAGATTGATTTTGACACATCCTCCAGAAAACTTTATCATGGAGATTATCTGATCATGATGACAGACGGGGTGCTGGACGCGCTTCCGGCAGACCGGGAAGAAGAGACGATGAAAGAGATCATCATGGATATTCCGGACGAAACTCCCAGGGAGGTCAGCCGGGGGATCCTTGAGAGAGTGCTGGGATACAGCGATTACCGTGCCCGGGACGATATGACGGTTCTGGTGGCAAGTGTGCTGCGAAAGTGACGGAACGTTATAAAGAAGAAAAGGAAAAAGAAACAGAATGCAGGGAGAGATTTATCGTAAAATACGAAAATTTGCAGAAGAGACGTCAATGTTTGAACAGGCGGCCGGAATTTCGGCAGGCGTGTCCGGCGGCGGCGATTCAATGGCAATGCTGGATCTTTTGATCCGTCTCAGAGAAGAGTATGGATTTTTGCTTCAGGTAGTTCATGTGAACCATAAAATCCGGGGAGAAGAGGCAAGGCGGGATCAGAAGCTTGTGGAGGAGCTGTGCAGGGAGAAAGACATCCCCTGCAGAGTTTATACTTATGATGTTCCGTACCTTGCCGGTAAGTGGAAAACCGGACTTGAGGATGCCGGAAGGAAAGTCAGAAAAAAAGCGTTTCTTTCTGCAGAAAACATTCTGCGGGAAAAGACAGGATCCCGGGGCAGGATTTTTACGGCCCTGGCCCATAATAAAAATGATCTTGCAGAGACAATGCTGCACCATCTTGCCAGGGGAGCGGGGATCAGAGGACTGTCTTCTATGAAGCCGGTAAGCGGCGGGCTGATCCGCCCTCTTTTATGTTTAGAACGGAAAGAAATTGACGAATATTTAAAGGAAAGAAAAATATCCTACGTCCTGGACAGAACGAATCTGGAGGATCATTATACAAGAAACAGGATCCGTCATCATATTATCCCGGTAATGGAACGGGAGATTAATGAAAAAACAGTTTCCCACATGGCGGAAACATGTGAACTTCTGGAAAAAACGGAGAAATACTTATCCTGTCAGGGCAGACAGCTTTTAAAAACTGCGGAAACTGGTTCCGGATCATTCCTGTTCCGGAATACGTTTTTTGCCCGGCCAGAGATCATCCAGACATATGCGGTAAGGGAAGCGCTGGAAAAAATATCAGATCAGAGACAGGATCTTTCGCTGATCCACATAAAAACCGTTCTTGAAATGCAGAATAAACGTACCGGCTCAAGAGCGGATCTGCCTTATGGGATGGAGGCTGTCCGTACCTATGAAGGCGTGGCGTTAAGAGAAAAAAAACAGGAAGAAAACCCGCAGGAAGAAAACGGGGAGAAGCTATGGCGGCTTCCGGTTCCCGGGGAGCTGATCTGTCCTCTGGGAACTTTCCATACAGAGATTTTTTCTTATTCCGGTCAGAAGATTTTGGAAAAAAAGTATACGAAATGGATGGATTGTGATAAAATAAAATACGGCTTAACTGTCCGAACCAGAAATAGCGGCGATTACCTGGTGATAAACGAGAAGGGAAACCGGAAAAAGCTTACCCGGTGTATGATCGATGATAAGATTCCAGGAGAATACAGGGATCAGATTCCTCTGGTTGCCGCCGGAAGCGAGATTTTATGGGCCGTGGGAGAAAGAAGCGGCGAAAGCGTCAGGATCACTTCCGGAACAAGGACGGTGCTGCAGATAGAATACCAGGGGAGAACCTCTGAGAATGTACAGTGTGTCCGAAAGCTACCGGACAGAAGGAGGAAGAGGGATGAGTGAAAAAATCAGAGTATTAATCAGTGAAGAAGAAGTAGAAACCAGAATTCAGCAGATTGCTGCAAAGATCAGTAAAGATTATGCCGGGAAAGAGATTCACTTAATCTGTGTTCTCAAAGGCGGCGTCTTTTTTACCTGCGAACTTGCAAAAAGGATCACCGTTCCTGTATCGCTTGATTTTATGTCTGTCTCCAGCTATGGCGACGATACAAAATCCAGCGGCGTCGTAAGGATCGTAAAGGATCTGGACCAGCCTCTGATCGGCAAAGACGTTCTGATCGTGGAAGATATTATTGATTCAGGAAGAACCCTGAGCTATCTTATAGAGATACTTAAAGGGCGCAACCCCAACAGCGTACGTCTGTGCACGCTTCTGGACAAACCGGAGCGGAGAGTAAAAGATGTAAAAGTGGACTACTGCTGTTTCAATATTCCCGATGAATTTGTGGTTGGATACGGATTGGATTATGCTCAGAAATACCGTAATCTTCCGTTTATCGGAGTAGTAGATTTAGACAGAGAGTGAAAGGAGATTCAGCTAAGTGAACAGACAGCCCAGCAGAATTGGCCTGTATCTGGTCCTCATTGTCCTGCTGATCGCAGGGTATTTTTACCTGAACAACCAGGTGACATCACAGAGCGACTATACAATGGAGGCACTGGAACAGGCGGCAGAAGAGGGAAGAGTGCATAATGCAGTGATATATCAGAACAGGGAGGTTCCTACCGGTTCTGTGACGGCGGATATAGAAAGCGAGGGACAAAAAAGGGTTTATGTGACAGACGTTAAGGACGTCCAGAATATGCTGGATGAGTACGGGATCGCGGCCCAGGTAAAAAATGTTCCCCAGGAAAGCATGTTCCTGACGACGCTTCTTCCCATACTGCTCACGGGAGGCTTTGTGATTTTTCTGTTTTTTATGATGAACAGGCAGATGTCGGGCGGCGGCGGAAATTCCAAAATGATGAATTTCGGGAAAAGCCGCGCCCGTATGATGCTTCCTGACGAAAAAAAAGTGACTTTTCAGAACGTGGCGGGACTTCAGGAAGAAAAGGAGGATCTGGAGGAGGTTGTAGATTTTCTGAAAGCTCCTCAGAAATACACCAACGTAGGCGCCAGGATCCCCAAAGGGGTGCTTCTGGTTGGCCCTCCTGGAACAGGAAAAACTTTACTGGCAAAAGCGGTTGCCGGAGAAGCGGGAGTACCTTTTTTTTCTATTTCCGGTTCCGATTTTGTAGAAATGTTTGTAGGCGTGGGAGCCTCCCGTGTAAGGGATCTTTTTGAAGAAGGGAAAAAACATGCGCCCTGCATTATCTTTATTGATGAGATCGACGCGGTGGCGAGACAGAGAGGCACCGGTATGGGCGGCGGCCACGACGAGCGGGAACAGACGCTGAACCAGCTTCTTGTGGAGATGGACGGTTTCGGCGTGAACGAGGGGATCATCGTTATGGCGGCTACTAACCGTGTGGATATCCTTGATCCGGCGATCCTCCGTCCCGGCCGTTTCGACAGGAAGGTGGCAGTGGGAAGACCGGATATTAAGGGCCGTGAGGAAATTCTCAGGGTGCATGCGAAAGACAAGCCGCTGGGAGAAGATGTGGACCTTGCTCAGATTGCCCAGACAACAGCCGGATTTACCGGCGCGGATCTTGAGAATCTTTTAAACGAGGCTGCGATCATGGCTGCCAAAGCCGGACGCAGTTATGTAATGCAGATGGATATTAAGCATGCGTTTATTAAGGTCGGCATCGGAGCGGAAAAAAGGAGCAAAGTTATCTCTGAAAAGGAGAAAAAGATCACGGCGTACCATGAAGCCGGACACGCTATTTTGTTCCATGTGCTGCCGGATATGGATCCGGTGTACACGATCTCGATCATTCCCACCGGAATCGGGGCGGCAGGTTATACAATGCCCCTTCCGGAAAATGACGATATCTTCAGCACCAAGAATAAGATGCTCCAGGATATCACTACGCTTTTGGGCGGCCGTGTGGCGGAAGAGATTATTTTCGGAGATATCACTACCGGGGCGTCCAACGATATTAAACGGGCTACCAGTACCGCCCGGGCGATGGTCATGCAGTACGGAATGTCAGATAAAATGGGCTTAATTGCATACGGAGATGAAGGAGACGAGGTGTTTATCGGAAGAGATCTGGCTCATACAAGAAGCTACAGCGAGGAAGTGGCAAAGGAGATCGACGAAGAGATCCACAGGATCATCGACGAATGCCACCAGCGCGCAAAGGAAATCATCATGCAGCATCTGGACGTGCTTCACAAGTGTTCCGCTCTTCTTCTGGAAAAGGAAAAAGTCCACAGAGACGAATTTGAGGCACTTTTTACATCATAAAAACGAAGTTGGAAAATTGTGTATATACAATATAGCCAAAAAGTAAATGCAAAATTTGTGAAGTTTGTGCACACTTTTCCGTTGCCTCATGCTATTATATACATCGTAAAAACCCCCCAATACATTATATAGTTTTTGCTACACCCCATAAGAAGAAATACCTTCTCCGAAAAAGGCAGCCAGTAAGGCTGCCTTTTTTATGCGGATAAATCCGTCCAGGAGGTTTTTGTTGTATCTTTGTAAAATATACGTTAGAATAAGCATATGCTTATGATAAAGGGGAATGATCTATGGATCGGGAAAAGGAAGATATCACGAAAAAAATGCAGTATATTCTGAATATGCGAGCAGTATTAAATAAAAACGCCCTGTTTAGCGACGGTACAAAATATTACAGAAATCCTACGGAACCGGAACCAGGGGAAAAAGTGAAGATCAGTTTTCGGACGCAAAAAAATAATGTGGATTCCGTATATCTGGTATCCGGCGATAAAAGATACAAAATGAAGGTATATAAAACACAAAAGGGATTTGACTACTACGGTACGAGGATCACCATGCCGGCTCAGGTGTTCCGCTATTATTTTGAAATTCATTACGGGTGGATCACCTGTTACTATAACGATCATGGCGTCAGCACGGAGATACATGAGCGGGAAAATTTTGAGATTTATCCGGGATATCATACGCCGGAGTGGGCAAAAGGCGCGGTCATGTATCAGATTTTTGTGGACCGGTTCTGCAACGGAGACCAGGACAACGATGTGGAATCAGGAGAGTATTCTTATATCGGGGCTCATACGGAAAGGGTCGCCGACTGGTCGAAAACACCGGCGGCTATGGGAGTCAGGGAATTCTATGGGGGCGATCTGAAGGGGATCATGGATAAGCTGGATTATCTGGAAGATCTTGGAGTGGAAGTGCTTTATCTGAATCCTGTTTTTGTTTCTCCCAGCAACCATAAATACGACTGCCAGGACTACGACTATGTGGATCCTCATTACGGAAGGATACTGAATGACGGCGGCGGCCTTTTGAATGAAAACGATCATGACAACAGCCATGCGCAAAAATATATCCGCCGCGTTACAGATAAAAAGAATCTGGAGGCGGGAAATGAATATTTTGCAGAACTGGTGGAAGAGCTTCATAAAAGAGGCATGAAAATCATTCTGGACGGCGTGTTCAACCACTGCGGATCTTTTAATAAATGGATGGACAGGGAGCGTATTTACGAAGGGCAGGAAGGATATGCCCCGGGAGCTTATGTGTCTGCGGACAGCCCGTACCGCTCTTTTTTTGATTTTAGGGATGAGAACGGCTGGCCCTATAATACCAGCTATGACGGCTGGTGGACCCACGACACCCTGCCGAAACTGAATTACGAGGGTTCGCGCCAGCTTTATGACTATATACTGGAGGTTGCCAGAAAATGGGTGTCTCCTCCATATAATGTAGACGGCTGGAGGCTGGACGTAGCTGCTGACCTTGGACATACAAACGAGTTTAACCATAAGTTCTGGAAAGATTTCCGAAAAGCAGTAAAAGAGGCGAACCCCGAGGCTCTGATCCTGGCGGAGCATTATGGAAATCCGGAAGGATGGCTGCAGGGAGACGAGTGGGATTCTGTGATGAACTACGACGCTTTTATGGAGCCGGTGACGTGGTTTTTGACCGGCATGGAAAAGCACAGTAATGAATACCGGGAAGATCTGTACGGAAACAGCGACGCGTTTATAAACGCTATGAAAAATCATATGCGTTCTCTTCATATGTCGGCGCTCCATACAGCTATGAATGAATTGTCCAACCACGACCATTCCCGTTTTTTAACGAGAACAAACCGTACAGTGGGGCGGATATCCTATATGAGTCCGCAAGAGGCAGAGCGAAATGTGGACTACGCCGTTATGCGCGAAGCGATCGCCATACAAATGACATGGCCCGGGGCCCCGACGGTTTATTACGGGGACGAGGCGGGAGTGTGCGGATTTACAGATCCGGACAACAGGCGGACATATCCCTGGGGCAGAGAAAATAAAGAACTTCTTCTTTTTTATAAAAAAATGATCGCTATTCACAAAAAGTATAAAATACTCCGCACAGGCTCCCTGAAATTTTTGTGGAACGACTACCAGGGATTGTGTTATGGAAGATTTTCTCATACAGAGCAGATCATTGTGGTGATCAATAATCTTGAGGAGGGAAGAGAAACCCTGCTGGAAATCTGGGGAGCGGGTATAACCAGACTGGAAGAATCTGTGCTGACTGTGCTGATCCGCTCCAGCAGAGACGGGATTACGGAAAAGGAAGAGACGATTACTGCAAAGGCCGGAGCGGTCCGTCTTTACATGCCGCCGAAAAGCGTTACGATTCTTTATCATAAAGATATTTTATAATTCGGGAAATATGCCTGTGATTTGTCAATACAGCTTGACAGACGTTTGACGGTATGATACGATAACCATACTTTCATGTAGTAGAGTGGCTACGTGATAATGAAAAAAAGAGCAAAAACGGAAAAGAGGAGACACAGAGTATGAAGAAAAAAACAGTGGCAGTAATGATGGCGGCTCTGATGGCAATAGGAATGGCGTCAGCAGTAAACGTGCAGGCGGGAATTGAAGATAAGACATTGATCGTCGGCTTTGACGCAGAGTATCCCCCTTATGGTTATATGGATGAAAATGGAGAGTATACAGGCTTTGACCTGGAACTGGCGCAGGCTGTCTGCGATCTGGAAGGCTGGGAGCTGGAAAAGAAGCCGATCAGCTGGGATTCCAAAGATCAGGAGCTGGACGCGGGTTCTATTGACTGTATCTGGAACGGATTTACCATGAACGGAAGAGAAGATGACTATACCTTCTCTGTTCCTTATGTTGACAACAGTCAGGTGATCGTTGTCGCAGAAGACTCCGGAATTGAGAAGCTTACAGATCTGGCAGGCAAGACTGTTGGCGTTCAGGCTGCATCCGCCGCTCTGGAACTGCTTCAGAGTGAAGAAGAAGGCGGACAGAAGGAGCTGGCGGACACCTTTGGGGCGCTTAACGAGTTTGCAGATTATAATACAGCGTTTACCGAGCTTCAGGCAGGCGCTCTGGACGCTCTGGCAATCGATGTGGGCGTTGCGAATTATCAGCTTAAATCCAGAGGAGAGGGCTTCAAGATCCTTGATGAGACACTGAATACGGAACAGTACGCCATTGGCTTTAAAAAGGGAAATGAAGAGCTGCGCGATATCGTGAACGAAGATCTTCAGAAATTGGCGGACGACGGCACTGTTGAAGAGCTGGCAGAAAAATATGACATTGCAGATATGGTAACTCTGACAGGTTCTGACGACGCTTCCGCAGAAGATGCAGAAGAAGCACCGGAGGCAGAAGAAGAAGAAGAAGAAACAGATGCGGCTGCGGCAGATGAGGGAGAAGAGGACGCTGCGGCAGAAGATACTGCGGCGGATACTGAAGAAGCGGCTGAGTGATCTCCGGAAAGATTCAGGATTGTCCCGGCCGGTCCGGCGGGGAACAGAATATAATAATTTTTGACAGATACGGCATGATGCTCCTCGGATTTTCCGAAGGAGCATCATTTATGGAGGAAAAAATATGAGTTTTCAGGTAATGCTAAGAGAACTTACCACAGGATTCGGATCAACGCTTCTGATTTTTTTCCTGACGCTTTTATTCTCACTGCCTCTGGGGATGATCGTGTATTTTGGAAGAGTGAGCCGTTTTAAACCGCTGAGCTGGGTGGTTAAGTTCTATATTTCCATTATGAGGGGAACGCCTCTGATGCTCCAGCTTCTGCTGTGGTATTTCGGTCCCTTCTATCTGTGGGGCATGAATATTGGCGGATATAAGTTTACTGCGATCATTCTGGGCTGTTCTTTGAACTACGCCGCTTATTTTGCGGAAATTTACCGTTCCGGCATAGAGTCGATCCCGGTAGGACAGTATGAGGCAGCGCGCCTTCTGGGATACAGCAGACAGCAGACCTTCTTTAAGATCATTCTTCCTCAGGTGGTAAAGATCGTGCTGCCTTCCGTAACAAACGAGGTAATCACTCTGGTAAAAGATACGTCTCTTGTGTACTCTGTGTCCTACATAGAAATGTTTGCTCTGGCAAAGCAGATCGCGGCGGCGGAAACTACAGTAATGCCATTCTTTATCGCAGGCGTGTTCTACTATATCTTCAATTTTGTGGTAGCCTGGGTAATGGAATGGTTTGAGAGGAAACTGGATTACTACCATTAAGGATTAAGGAGGAAAAAATGGATCTTCTTGAGATGAAACATATTAAAAAGGAGTTCGGCGGCCTTGAAGTCCTGAAGGATATTTCTCTGCGTGTAAAAGAGGGGGAGATCGTATCGATCATAGGTCCGTCCGGTTCCGGAAAATCGACGCTTCTGCGCTGCGCCACCATGCTGACGGAAATAGACAGCGGCGAAATCACCTATATGGGAAAGAAAACTGTCTGGATGGAGAACGGGAAACCGACTGTTCCCAAAAAAGCGGAGCTGAAAGAGATCCAGTCGTATTTCGGCCTGGTGTTCCAGAATTTCAACCTTTTTCCCCATTATTCAGTGATGAAAAACATTACGGACGCTCCTATCCATGTACAGAAAAGGGGAAAAGAGGAGGTTTATCAGGAGGCAAGGGCGCTGCTGGCAAAAATGGGACTTTCTGATAAGGAGGACGCTTATCCCTGTCAGCTTTCCGGAGGCCAGTGCCAGCGCGTGGCGATCGCCAGAGCGCTTGCGCTGAATCCGAGGATACTGTTTTTTGACGAGCCCACATCAGCGCTGGATCCGGAACTGACAGGCGAGGTTCTCAGGGTTATCCGTTCTCTGGCGGATCTTCATATCACAATGGTGATCGTTACCCATGAAATGAGCTTTGCGAGAGATATCTCTGACAGGATTATTTTTATGGACGACGGCGTGATCGCGGTGGAGGGAACTCCTCAGGAAGTATTCTCTTCCGGAAACACCAGAATGAAGGAATTCCTTGGAAAATTTCACCAGGGATAAAGCGCATACACTGGAAAAGCAGGAAAATCTATTGCTTTTAGGGAAGGGATGTTATATAATTTCTGCGTAGCGCCGGTATAGAAGGGGAAAGTATGCGGAAAACCGCACGGTTTCAGCTTTTTAACGGCGTTGTGACAGGAAAAGAAACCGTATGAAATGATAGGAGATTGGAAATGAGTACAGACAGATATGTAAGTCCGCTCTCAGAGCGCTATGCAAGCCGGGAAATGCAGTATATCTTTTCTCCGGATATGAAATTCCGCACATGGAGGAGACTGTGGATCGCTCTTGCAGAGACGGAAAAAGAACTGGGACTGAATATCACCCAGGAGCAGATTGACGAGCTGAAAGCCCATGCGGACGATATTAACTATGAGGTGGCGAAGGAGCGGGAACGCCAGGTGCGCCATGACGTTATGTCTCATGTCTACGCCTACGGTGTGCAGTGTCCGAAGGCTAAGGGTATCATCCATCTGGGAGCGACTTCCTGCTATGTAGGAGACAATACCGACATCATCGTAATGTCAGAAGCTCTGAAGCTTGTGCGCAAAAAACTGGTAAATGTGATCGCGGAACTGTCGAAATTTGCCGATAAATATAAAGACCAGCCGACCCTGGCATTCACTCATTTCCAGCCGGCCCAGCCTACCACAGTAGGAAAGAGGGCTACTCTCTGGACACAGGAGTTCCTGATGGATCTGGAGGATCTTGAATATGTTCTTGGCAGTCTGAAGCTTCTCGGCTCAAAGGGCACGACAGGAACCCAGGCCAGCTTCCTGGAGCTGTTTGACGGAGACCAGGAGACCATTGATAAGATCGATCCGATGATTGCCGAAAAGATGGGCTTTGAGAGCTGCTATCCGGTATCCGGACAGACCTATTCCAGAAAGGTTGATACAAGAGTGCTGAATATTCTTGCGGGCATTGCCGCAAGCGCCCATAAGATGTCAAACGATATCCGCCTGCTTCAGCATCTGAAAGAAGTAGAGGAACCTTTTGAGAAATCTCAGATCGGTTCTTCCGCTATGGCTTATAAGAGAAATCCCATGCGCAGCGAACGTATTGCTTCTCTTTCCAGATTTGTAATGATAGACGCCCTGAATCCGGCAATCACATCCGCAACCCAGTGGTTTGAGAGAACGCTGGATGATTCCGCTAATAAGAGACTGAGCATACCGGAAGGATTCCTTGCGATTGACGGTATTCTGGATCTGTGCCTGAATGTTGTGGACGGCCTGGTGGTTTACCCGAAAGTGATCGAGAAACGCCTTCGTTCGGAACTTCCTTTTATGGCGACGGAAAATATTATGATGGACGCGGTAAAGGCAGGCGGCGACCGTCAGGAGCTGCATGAGCGCATCCGTGAGCTTTCCATGGAAGCGGGACGTACTGTGAAGGTAGAGGGCAAGGACAACAATCTGCTGGAACTGATAGCGGCGGATCCGGCCTTTAACCTCACTCTGGAGGAGCTTCAGAAAACCATGGAACCGTCCAGATATGTGGGAAGGGCGAAAGAGCAGACAGAGACCTTCCTGGCAAAGACAGTTCAGCCTGTTCTGGACGCGCATAAGGAGCTTTTGGGCATGACGGCTGAAATTAACGTATAAACAGCGGAATAAAATACGGCTGTTTATCAGAAGAGAATATAAGAATCAAACAGAGATGATCAAAGAAAGGCACGAGGAGGAAAAAGTGTTATGATCAAAGCAGTAGTTGGAGCGAACTGGGGAGATGAAGGAAAAGGGAAAATTACAGATATGCTTGCCCAGGAGGCGGATATCATCGTAAGATTTCAGGGAGGCGCAAATGCAGGCCATACCATTGTAAACGATTATGGGAAATTTGCTCTGCACACGCTGCCGTCAGGAGTGTTTTACAATCATACCACCAGTATCATTGGCAATGGCGTGGCACTGAACATTCCGGTGTTTTTTAAAGAATATCAGGAGATTGTGGACCGGGGCGTACCGGCTCCTAAGATCATGATCTCTGACAGAGCGCAGATCGTGATGCCGTATCACATTCTGTTCGACCAGTATGAGGAAGAGCGTCTGGGAGGAAAATCCTTTGGCTCTACCAAATCCGGAATCGCTCCGTTTTATTCAGATAAGTATGCAAAAATCGGTTTTCAGGTAAACGAACTTTTCCATGAGGATACTCTGAGAGAAAAGGTGGAGCGGGTGTGTGAGACAAAGAACGTGCTTCTGGAGCATCTGTATCATAAGCCGCTTCTGAATCCTGACGAACTTATGGAAGAACTGAAAAAATACAGGGAAATGGTTGCTCCCTATGTAGGCGATGTTTCCCTTTATCTGTGGAACGCTCTGAAAGAAGGAAAAGAGATTCTTCTGGAGGGGCAGTTGGGTTCTCTGAAGGATCCTGATCATGGTATATATCCCATGGTAACGTCTTCTTCCACTCTGGCGGCTTACGGGGCTATCGGAGCCGGCGTTCCTCCTTATGAGATCAAAAAGATTATTACTGTGTGCAAGGCTTATTCCAGCGCGGTAGGAGCAGGGGCCTTTGTATCTGAAATTTTTGGCGAAGAGGCTGACGAGCTCCGCAGAAGAGGCGGAGACGGAGGAGAGTACGGCGCAACGACCGGTCGTCCGAGACGTATGGGATGGTTTGACTGTGTGGCGTCGAAATATGGCTGCCGCATCCAGGGAACGACGGATGTTGCGTTCACAGTTCTTGACGTATTGGGATATCTTGATGAGATTCCTGTATGTACCGGATATGAGATCGACGGAAAAGTTACAACAGATTTTCCGACTACAGGTCTTCTTGAGAAGGCAAAACCTGTTCTGGAGGTACTTCCTGGCTGGAAAACAGATATCCGCGGCATCAAAAAATATGAGGATCTTCCGGAAAACTGCAGAAAATATGTAGAGTTTGTGGAAGAGCATATCGGTTTCCCGATCACGATGATTTCTAACGGACCGGGAAGAAACGACATTATTTACAGAAAATGATCGAGGCGGCGCAGAAACCGCCCGTATGCAGGGCGCCGGAGAATAGTCTCCGGCGTATTTGCTGTAGAACCTGTTCTGACCGAAAGTCCGGCAGAACAAGATATAACGCAGAGAGGTACTTATGAAAAAGTGGAAACGTTTTGCCGCTCTGGCGGCGGCTGTTCTGTTGCTGGCTGTATTTTGCCTTCCGATGGTGTTTGCCCTCTCGGGAATCCGTACAGGCGAGTTCGCCCAGGGGCTTTTTCAGGCGTCCTTTTTCGGCGCGCTGTTTGCGGCGGTGATGGGATACGCCATCTGGATGATCTACCGGCTTCTGAATAAGAAAAAACGGGAAAGAGAGGGAGAGAACGTGATAAAAAATGTGATTTTTGACGTGGGAAAGGTTCTGGTAGCCTTTGAATGGGAAAAATACCTCAGGGAATTTGGATTTTCAGAAGAAAAATATGAAAAAATCGCCAGGGCAACTTTTTTAAGCCCTGTATGGCCGGAGAGGGACAGAGGACTTTATGATGAGGAAGAATATATCCGGCAGTTTATACAGCTTGCTCCGGAGTACGGAGAGGACATCAAAAAAGTGATCAAAGGAAGCACAAAGACCATCCGCCCGTACCCTTATGCGGAAACCTGGGTCAGATATCTGAAGGATCAGGGATATCATCTTTATATTCTTTCCAACTACAGCGATTATATGCTGAAAGGGACTTTAGATAAATTGACATTCTTAAAATATATGGATGGAATCATATTTTCATGTCAGGTGAAGGAACTGAAGCCGGAGCCTGAGATTTACAGAGTACTTCTTGAGAAATATGGTTTGAAACCGGAAGAATGTGTGTTTATAGACGATATGGAAGAAAACTGCGCCAGTGCGGAAAAACAGGGGATCCATACCGTCTGTTTCCGGGAATTCAAACAGGCGGCTGCTGATCTGGAAAAGCTGGGAGTAAAATGACGGAAATATTTCGTTACAGTTCACACCGTGCTCAGGAACAGGAATATGCAGCGTCATGCCTGCATGTAAGAGGCGTATTCCTGTTCCTGAGTGCGAGTGGAACTCGTAACCGCCGCCCACATAAGCAGTCTTAGCACGTAGTGCGGAACTGGAGCGCGTCAGCGCGACGAGTGCGCATATGTGCGGCGGTCAGGTGTGAACTGTACAATATTCCTCCTGACAGAAAAAAGCCCCAGAACTGCGGCAAAGCGTCAGTCCTGAGACTCTTAAGGGGAGGATATAAGTATTTCTGAAGTTGTCTTTTGTTGACTGGTTCATCAGAGGGGGTTCCAATGAACATTCATAGTATGGCCCCGGAACGATAATTTTATACAAAAATACAGCAAAAAATTTTATTTCTGCTGCGGCAAAGAAAAAAATCAATGAGATATTTGTTTTTTTGACGGAAAGATGATATAATCACCTGGACGGCAGAAAGCTGCCGGACTGCGCGGTGAGGAGTAGCGTCTTTTTACCGTATAAAATCAATTTGGTGGCAGGAGAGACTGTACACGAAAAAGAGAAATTTTGAAAAGAGGATGAAATAAGATGAGCGATAAGACAATCTTAGAGCAGTGGCGTGCAATGGCCTACAACCAGCAGGAGGACCGCAATAAGCTCCAGAGATTCTGGGCGAATTATTTCAATATTGAGAAGGGCATTTATGAGCAGCTTCTCTCCAATCCTGATGAAGTGGTCAGCGGCACTGTAAAAGAACTGGCAGAAAAATACGGACAGGACGTTATGACGATGGTCGGATTCCTGGACGGCATCAACGACAGCCTGAAAGTTCCTAATCCGATCGAAACCATGGATGAGAACACAAAGGTGAACCTTGCTTTTGACAAAGAGCTTCTGTACAAAAATATGGTAGACGCAAAAGCTGACTGGCTGTACAATCTGCCCCAGTGGAACGACATCTTTACAGAAGAAAAAAGAAAAGAACTCTATATGGAGCAGAAAAAATCAGGTACGATCGTAAAGCCGCATAAGATCGGCCGCAATGATCCATGTCCCTGTGGAAGCGGAAAGAAATATAAATTCTGCTGCGGAAGATAATGAAAGTACCGGAAAATCTGGACTATCTGATCGTGCTGGGCGCCCATGTAGACGGCACGCGGCTGACTCTGGCCCTTCTGGAGCGTACCAGAAGGGCTTTGGAGTATCTTAAAGCAAATCCTGGAACAAAAGCTGTCCTTTCCGGCGGAAAGGGAAAAGGGGAGAAGATCAGCGAAGCCAGAGCCATGTACGACTATCTTACGGCTAATGGTATAGAGGGAAGCCGCCTGATTCTGGAAGACAGATCGGTCAATACAAAAGAGAATCTTTCTTTCAGCCTGGAAAAAATAGGAGATTTAAGCGCTTCTGTGGGAGTAGTTACGAATAATTTCCATGTATTCCGGGGCGTCGCCATCGGAAAAAAATGCGGCTGCAGAAAAATATATCCGGTTCCTTCAAGATATCGTTCCTGGAGGCTTATCATTTATATTCCAAGGGAGATCCTGGCAGTGATCAAGGATAAACTTGTTGGAAACCTTTAGAAATATGCCGGATACGCGGTATATTGAGAGGCTGCAGCGGGGCGCGAGGCCAGGCTGAAAAAAGAAATTGAATTAAATGTAAAAAAATTCAAAAAAAGTGTTGACAAATAGAAAATTAAATTATATAATGGCAAAGCAGGTTGAGCGAGGGACACTTCAAAACGGAGAGCATCGCACGACAGGCAGCAGATTATGGGGTCTTAGCTCAGCTGGGAGAGCATCTGCCTTACAAGCAGAGGGTCATAGGTTCGAGCCCTATAGGCCCCATAGAAAACCAAATATGGCGAGATAGCTCAGTTGGCTAGAGCATACGGTTCATACCCGTAGTGTCGAGGGTTCGACTCCCCCTCTCGCTACTTATAAAAGTCCGGAAAGCCCGATATTGCGAGGGTGTGTCGGACTTTTTCTTTTGCAAAAAGCATGTTGCCCTTTGTACCCTGGATGCTGAATCTGTGAGAGAATCAGCGAAGGAATCAGGAGATACGCTTCCTCACTCTATCCAGGCATATATGAAAAGCCGCAGCGGGTCTGAAAAAATCCGGTGCGGCTTATTTTATCTTATGTATATTTACAGCTGATGAATCCAGAAAATTTTATGCGATTTTGCATTTCAGAAAAGCCATATCCTGTTTCAGCTTCTCTACTTCTTCAACAAGATAGTTTACCTTTACCTCGTTGATCAGATTTTTGTTTGCCGCCGGGATCGCCTGATTCAGTTTATCGATCAGGTATCCGTGGTTTTCCGCGAGGATTGCGATATTTCTGTCTGTAACGTTCTCCAGATGGAGCTGGAGCCCGACAACAGTTCCGCGCAGATCGGAAATATCGCCCTTCATGTTGGCAACATCACCCTGAAGCTCGGAAACATCTCCGCGCAGTACGGAAACGTCCTCCCGCAGTTCAGAAACATTCTCCTGTAATACGGAGATATCGCCCTTCATGCCGGAAACGTCCTCCCGCAGTTCAGAAACATTCTCCTGTAATACGGAGATATCGCCCTTCATGCCGGAGACGTCGTCCCGAAGCTCAGAAACATTCTCCTGTAATACGGAGATATCGCCCTTCATGTTGGAAACGTCCTCCCGTAGTTCGGAAACATTCTCCTGTAATACGGAGATGTCGCCTTTCATGTTGGAAACGTCGTCCCGCAGTTCGGAAACATTCTCCTGTAATACGGAGATATCGCCCTTCATGCCGGAAACGTCGTCCCGCAGTTCAGAAACATTCTCCTGTAATACAGAGATGTCGCCTTTCATGTTGGAAACGTCGTCCCGCAGTTCAGAGATATTCCCCTGCATGTTCTGCATATTCTTCTGGAGCGGCTCTACAGCCTGCAGCATCAACTGGTTAATCGCTGTTAAATCATCTTTTGTCAGTGTCACGGTATCACACTCCTTTTGATTGTTTTAAAGCGAACTGCTGTAAAAGCATTATATCATCTCAGGGCGGCAAAAGCTATTTCTTTTTTCTAAAAGAAATCTAAATAATTGAAGAGAAATACTTGACTTTCCAGGACCGGCGGCGTTAGTGTACAGGGAGCGGTGTACTGCGGCATACAGACGCCTAAAAATTCAGGAGGATGAGACGATGACACAGGATGAAATATTTATGAAAAAAGCAGTGGAGCTGGCAGAGCTTGCGGTGGAACATGGAAACGAACCCTTTGGAGCTGTTCTGGTAAAGAATGGAGAGATCGTGTATACAAATGAAAACCAGATTTATACGTCCACAGATCCGACTTTTCATGCGGAGGCCGGACTGCTGCGTCGGTTCTGCCAGGAAACAGGAATTACGGATCTCAGGGACTATACTATGTATTCAAGCTGCGAACCCTGTTTTATGTGCTGCGGCGCTATGGTATGGACAAAGCTGGGAAGACTTGTATACGGGGCGAGCGACAGGGATCTGTGCCGGATCCTGGGGGAGGAAGGAAATGACTGCGCGGAAATGATATTTTCCCGCTCTCCGTTCGGACCGCAGGTGACGGGAGGAGTGCTCCGTGAAGAGAGTCTCCACGTCCTGGAGGGATATTTCCGCGATCACACAAAGGGCTGAGAATGTATCGGCATTTTACCCGCGTCCGGTATCCTCTGCGGAAAACAGAAAACCGGATCAGAACAGGAGAAACGCGGATAAATTTTACCTCTAGGCATTTTTTTGATTTTGTTGTATCATAAATAAGGAAATGACAGAAAGGGGATCAGGCTGTGAGAAAAAGAATGCTCTTCGTATTTAATCCCAAAGCAGGCAAAGGGAAGATCAAGACGCACCTGCTGGAGATTGTAGACATTTTTAATAAGCATGATTATGAAGTGGTGATCCACTGTACGCAGAAACCGAAAGACGCATATGAAATGGCGAAAGAATATGCTCATTCCGTAGATCTTATTGTCTGCAGCGGAGGAGACGGCACTTTGGACGAAGTGGTTACCGGCATCATGGAGCAGAAAAGCACTGTTCCCATCGGCTATATTCCGGCGGGAAGCACCAATGATTTTGCCACCAGCCTGTTTGTGCCGAAAAATATGGTGGAAGCGGCGTCTATGATCATGGAGGAGGAGCTGTATCACTGTGACATCGGAAGGTTCAACAGCCAGACTTTTGCTTATGTGGCGGCTTTCGGACTTTTTACCGATGTTTCTTATGAGACGGACCAGGACCTGAAAAACGTTCTTGGCCATGTGGCTTATATTCTGGAAGGCGTTAAGAGCCTTTTCAATATCAAGTCTTATCACATGAAGGTCGTTACGGAAGAGATGGAAGTGGAGGACGATTTTATTATGGGAATGGTCACCAATTCCAGATCCATCGGGGGCTTTAAGAACCTTACGGGAAAAAACGTGGATATGAACGACGGATTTTTCGAAGTGACGCTTATCACGATGCCAAAGAATCCTCTGGAACTTCAGGAGATCATGACTGCGCTTGTCATGGGAAAAGACAACACAGATCTGGTGCATTCATTTAAGTCAAAAAAGATTGTGATAGAAACTGAAGAAAAAGTACCCTGGACGCTGGACGGAGAGTTCGGAGGCAACCAGACCGCAGTTGAGATTGAAAATATGCATAAGGCTCTGAACCTCTATCTGAAAAGTAAGAAAAACAGCAAATAGCCGGGAGTAAAAAGAACAGAAGAAATCAGCAGCAGAAAACAAAAAAATGATAAAAGGAGAACACAGATGTCAGACTATATCAATGTAACGGAAATCTTTGGATGCGATGTATTCAACGACTCTGTCATGCAGGAGAGACTTCCTAAGAAAGTCTACAAAGAGCTGAAAAAAACCATCGAAGAAGGCAAAGAACTTACGATGGAGATCGCGGATGTGGTTGCTCATGAGATGAAAGAATGGGCGATCGAAAAGGGAGCCACTCACTACAGCCACTGGTTTCAGCCGTTGACAGGTGTTACCGCAGAAAAGCATGACGCTTTTATTACAGCTCCCATGGACAACGGAAAGGTTTTGATGAGTTTTTCCGGAAAAGAACTGATCAAAGGAGAGCCTGACGCGTCCTCCTTTCCTTCCGGAGGCCTAAGAGCTACTTTTGAAGCAAGAGGCTATACTACATGGGACTGCACCTCGCCGGCTTTTGTGCGCCACGATGCCGCAGGCGGCACTCTCTGCATTCCTACCGCTTTCTGTTCCTATACCGGAGAAGCGCTTGACCAGAAAACCCCGCTTCTGAGATCTATGGAAGCTGTCAATACCCAGGCCCTTCGTCTGATCCGCCTGTTTGGAAACACGACATCAAAGAGAGTAACTCCATCTGTAGGAGCAGAACAGGAATACTTCCTGATCGATAAGGAAAAGTGGCTGCAGAGGAAGGATCTGATCTATACAGGACGTACTCTTTTCGGCGCCATGCCGCCCAAAGGACAGGAAATGGACGACCATTATCTCGGCACTATACGCCAGAGAGTTTCCGCGTATATGAAGGAAGTCAATGAAGAGTGCTGGAAGCTGGGCGTTTCCGCAAAGACACAGCACAACGAGGTGGCTCCTGCCCAGCACGAGCTCGCGCCGATCTACGCTCCTGTTAATATTGCCGCGGATCACAATCAGATCATGATGCGTATCCTGAAAAAAGTGGCAAGCCGCCATGGAATGAGATGTTTGCTTCATGAGAAGCCATTTGCAGGTCTGAACGGATCAGGCAAGCATAACAACTGGTCACTGACCACAGACGACGGGATCAATCTTCTGGATCCGGGAAAAACGCCTCACGAAAACATCCAGTTCCTTCTGGTCCTTACATGTATTCTGAAGGCTGTGGATATTCATGCCGATCTTTTAAGAGAATCAGCGGCAGATGTGGGAAACGACCACCGTCTGGGAGGAAACGAGGCTCCGCCGGCGATTATTTCCGTGTTCCTTGGAGAGCAGTTGGAAGACGTGCTGGAGCAGCTTATCAGCACTGGAACAGCTACCCACAGCAAAAAGGGCAGCAAGCTGGAGACAGGAGTAAAAACCCTTCCTGATTTTATGAAGGACGCCACAGACAGAAACAGAACCTCTCCCTTTGCCTTTACAGGAAATAAATTTGAGTTCCGTATGGTAGGAGCGAGAGACTCCATTTCTTCCTGCAATGTGGTCTTAAATACCATCGTGGCCCAGGCGTTTAAGGAAGCCTGCGACCGTCTGGAGGCGGCGCCGGATTTCGACATGGCAGTTCATGATCTGATCAAGGAATATGCGACGGAACATCAGCGGATCGTATTCAACGGAAACGGCTACGCTCCGGAATGGGAGGAGGAAGCGAAGAGAAGAGGACTTCCAAATCTTCCGGCAATGGTGGACGCTATTCCGGCCCTTACCACAGAGAAAGCCGTAGAGCTTTTTGAGAGCTTTCACGTATTTACCAGGGCGGAACTGGAGTCCAGAGCGGAAATCCAGTATGAGATTTATGCGAAAGCCGTAAATATTGAGGCAAAGACCATGATCGACATCGCTACAAAACAGATCATTCCGGCGGTGATCAAGTATACTACTGTGCTGGCGGATTCTATCAACACTGTCCGGGCGGTGGGAAATATCGACGTCAGCGTACAACTGGATCTTTTGAACCAGTGTTCCGCTCTTCTTAAGGAAACAGACGAAAATATGAACAAACTTTCCCAGGTGACAGAAAAGATCCTTAAGGTGCCGGAAGGACGGGAAAGAGCCGTATACTGCAGAGAAACCGTTGTAAAAGCAATGGAAGAGCTGCGCAGCCCGGTAGACAAGCTGGAAATGCTGGTGGATAAGGAAATGTGGCCGATGCCGTCCTACGGAGATCTGATTTTTGAAGTATAAGGATCAGGAGAAGAAATGGAAGAACTGAATTTTTTAGAGGAACAAAAGGTATCCCCTGAGCTGATCTCCCAGGTGGAAAAATTCCGCCGGCAGTACGAAGTGCCGGCGGAGGCTGCCGGCCGGGTGGTAAAGCCTGCGATACCTTTTTTTGGAAAGGATATACTGGAAATGGCTATTGCGGGAATCCTTGAGGGGGAAAATCTCCTTCTTACAGGACCGAAGGCCACGGGAAAAAACGTGCTGGCGGAAAATCTTGCCTATATTTTCAACCGGCCGTCTTATAATGTTTCTTTTCATGTAAATACAAACAGCGGGGATCTGATCGGAACGGATACCTTTGAGGATAATCAGGTGAAGCTCCGGAAAGGAAGCATATACCGGTGCGCGGAATACGGAGGGTTCGGTATTCTGGATGAGATCAATATGGCGAAAAACGATGCGGTTTCCGTTCTTCATGCCACTTTGGATTACCGCCGTTCCATTGACGTGCCCGGATATGATAAAATCGATCTTCATCCGGCGGCGAGATTTATCGGAACGATGAACTACGGATATGCGGGAACAAAGGAACTGAACGAGGCCCTGGTATCCCGTTTTCTGGTGATCGATATGCCGGCCCAGACGGAAGAATCCCTGAAATTTATCTTTAAGAGGATGTTTCCGGCGGCAAAACCAGATGCGGTGGAACAGTTCGCCGGCGTATTTCTTGATATTCAGCTAAAGGCGATGAACGGGGAGATATCCACAAAGTCACTGGATTTAAGAGGGCTTCTGGCGGCTATGAAGATCGTAAGCGCGGGACTTTCTCCATGGAAAGCTCTTCAGATGGGAGTCGTCAATAAAACTTTTGACGCATTTGAAAAGGAAATCATAGAAGATATAGTCCGTACCAGGATACCAAAAGACTGGACAAAAGAGGATGTTTATGAATAAAGAGGATTCCGGAATCCCGGAGCTTGAAGACAGACGGCTGGAGCTGGAAAACAGAATAAAAAATCTTCTGTGGACAGTAAGCGGCGATTATACCCTGGAATTTAAACCCAATACAGAGCTTTTTTTAAGATCCGAGGCCATCGCCCTTTACGACGGGATCAAAGAGGGCGCTTTTGCGCGCTATTACGACAAGGACATGCTGGGGCTTTATCTTGTGAAAAAGATTTTCTGCCAGGCAGGAGAGGAGGAACTTACCTCTATTGCCCAGCTTTGCATTGAGGAAGCTATCGGGGAGAAAATATGCGCGGAACGTCCCGGCGTCAGAAGAATGCAGAGGCAGGCATTTGAAGATATCCTTGATCAGGAGTTTGAAACGATGCCCTCCCAGGAAGACGTGCTGGGAAGGTTGAAGATCGCTGTTTTAAGAAGAAGACTGGACGGGACGGAATTCCGGACGGAGAAAAGTATCCGGATTTTTTTGGATATAGTGAGGCAGGCGGAAACAGCTTCCGATACCATGGAACTGATAAAGATCATCGACCGTCTGTATAATTCTGTGATCGATCCCATGTTTGAAAGAAGACATGGATCTCTGGAAAAGGTGCTTTCCGTAACTCTGGAAGAACTTATGGAATATTCCTGGGAGGATTTTCTTTCCGAGGAGATGTACGAGGAGGCTCTGGAAAGCTATGTAAAACAGCTTACCAGCAATATGACAAACCTGGAAAGCAGCGCCGTTACAGAGGAGATGGAAGAAAAGCGCCGGAAAAAACATAAGATCACCGTTTTGTCTCCGGAAGCGCTGGAAAAGGCCCATACTTATGTGGAACTGAATTATGGGAAAACATATCTCAGCGAGATGGAAGAAAAAAGAATGAATCATCTGATGTGCCGGGGAATCCACGGGGACTGCAGCCTCTATTTTACAGAGGGCGTCCTGAAAAATCCGGTAAAGAGGAATTATCAGTATGAATATGCGAAGCGTCTGAGAAATAAAAATATCTGGCTGTATCATGACAAACACAGACTTGTAAAAAACAATATCAAAGTCCTGACAGATACCTTAAGAAAAGAACTGGTGCTGCGAAAGGAGCCTCAGACTGTGCTGTCGGACAGGGGACGGATCGTTCCGGCAAGATTGTGGCGGATCGGAAGGAGCAGCGACGCCAAGGTGTTCGTGCGGGAGCTGAAAAATGACGCTTCTGATTTTGTAGTGGACGTACTTATCGACGCCAGCGGATCTCAGATGAGCCGTCAGGGAGAGGTAGCCCTTCAGGCATACATTATAAGCGAGGCGCTCAGCAATGTGGATATTCCTCACAGAGTGATGAGTTTTTGTACCTTCTGGGATTATACGATCCTTCACCGTTTCCGGGAATACGACGATCCGAGAACCGCCAATGAAAATATTTTCAACTACGTCACCTCTTCCAACAACAGAGACGGACTTGCGGTGAAAACAGCAGGATACGGACTTCTGCAGAGGGGAGAGGAGAAAAAGATCCTTATCGTGCTCAGCGACGGCAGGCCCTACGATGTGATCGTGAACCGTCCGAACGCAAGGAATCCCAGGCCTTATCAGGGAAAAGAGGCTGTGGCAGATACAGCTACGGAGGTACGCCGTCTCAGAAACCTGAATGTGAGTGTTCTGGGAGTCTTTGCAGGAGAAGAAAAGGACCTGGCCACAGAGAAAAAAATATTCGGAAAAGATTTTGCATATATCCGTGACATCCGTAATTTTTCGAAAGTTGTGGGAAGATATCTGACGAAACAACTGGAAACAGAGGGATGACAGGATTTCTTGGCGAAAAATAAGAATTTTCTATAGAAAAATGTACAAAATAGATAAAAATATTCTTGCAAAAGCTGTTTTATATGTTTATAATGATACATGGTCTTTAAATTTATACAAAGGGAGAGGAAATCAATGAACGACAACAAAGAGTTCAAACCGTATATTCCGGCGGAAAAGATTACTCCGGAATTTACGGCAACGTCTGTAATTATGGGCCTGATTCTCGCTGTCGTATTCGGCGCGGCCAATGCCTATCTTGGCCTTCGTGTCGGTATGACGATATCTGCTTCAATTCCATCGGCAGTTATCTCCATGGGAGTCATCCGCGTAATTATGAAGAAGAACTCCATTTTGGAGAGCAACATGGTTCAGACCATCGGATCTGCCGGAGAGTCACTGGCGGCCGGCGCCATCTTTACCATGCCGGCGCTTTTTTTATGGGCAGAAGAAGGTCTGTGTGAAAAACCGGGCCTTGTAGAGATCACACTGATCGCGCTTTGCGGCGGTATTCTCGGTGTGCTCTTTATGGTGCCGCTGCGTAACGCGCTGATCGTAAAAGAACATGCCACACTGACTTATCCGGAAGGAACAGCCTGCGCAGACGTGCTTCTTGCCGGTGAAAAAGGCGGCTCCAATGCGGCAACCGTATTTTCCGGAATGGGAATTGCGGCAGCTTTTAAATTTGTAGTAGACGGTCTGAAGGTAGTGCCTGCAGACGTAGCTGCGGCTTTTAAATCCTTTAAGGGTGAAATTGGTATGGAAGTTTACCCGGCGCTTCTCGGCGTGGGCTATATTGTGGGACCGAAGATTGCTTCCTTTATGTTTGTAGGTTCTCTGGTAGGCTGGATGGTAATTGTTCCCCTGATCTGCCTGTTCGGACCGGATACCTGGCTGTATCCGGCAGATCCGGGCGTGACTATCGCCCAGCTTTATGCGGAAGGGGGAGCCGCTAATATCTGGACAAACTATGTAAAATATATCGGTGCCGGAGCAATCGCTACAGGCGGAATTATTTCTCTGATCAAGTCTCTGCCGCTGATCGTAAGAACTTTCCGCGACTCCATGAGAGACATGAAGGGCGGTTCAGCAAAGAGTGCTCTGAGAACAGAACAGGATATCTCTATGGCTGCTATTCTTGTGGGAATCATTGCCATGGTATTCATTATCTGGGTGGTTCCGGCAATTCCGGTAACTTTCCTGGGTGCAGTTCTGATCGTAGTGTTCGGCTTCTTCTTTGCAACTGTATCTGCCCGCATGGTAGGTATGATCGGAAGCTCCAACAACCCTGTTTCCGGTATGGCCATCGCGACGCTTCTGATTGCCACAATGGCAATCAAGGCAAGCGGACAGACAGGTATTGACGGTATGAAAGGCGCTATTGCCATCGGTTCCGTTATCTGTGTTGTTGCGGCGATCGCCGGCGATACTTCACAGGACCTGAAAACCGGTTATCTCTTAGGCGCGACACCGAAGAAACAGCAGATCGGTGAGATGTTGGGTGTTGTTATCGCAGCTCTTGCCATCGGAGGAGTTCTCTATCTTCTTGATGCGGCATGGGGATACGGCACAGCAAACGTACCGGCTCCGCAGGCAGCTCTGATGAAGATGATCGTAGAGGGAATCATGGGCGGAAATCTTCCGTGGAACCTGGTATTCATCGGCGTGTTCCTGGCACTGGGCCTGGAGATCCTGAGAATTCCGGTAATGCCTTTTGCGATCGGTCTTTACCTTCCGATCTATCTGAACGCTACCATTATGATCGGCGGCGTTGTACGTCTGTTCATGGACGGCAGAAAGAACGTTTCAAAGGAAAAGAGAGAGTCTCAGTCCACCAACGGTACTCTGTATTGTGCAGGTATGATCGCAGGAGAGGGTCTGGTAGGTATAGCCCTTGCGATTCTGACAGTAGCAGGAATCAGCCTGGATATTTCCGGTGTGATCAACCTGGGTAATATCGGCGGCGTAGTGATCATGATCCTGATGATCCTCCTTCTGCTGAAATTCTCACTGTGGAATAAAAGAAAAGCCTGATGAGAAAAAAAAATAAAAAACAGAATAATGATATTAACTATCTGGATCTGATTCCAGAAAGAAATGAAGCTCTGGGATGGCATAAAGACCTGAAAGAACGTGTGATCCTGGAAGTGGAAAATACTGGTATCATGAATACGATCGCTCAGAAAGTCTTCAGCAAACCTCGTTTTACCAAGGTTCATCTGGACAGACAGGGCAGCTTTATCTGGCCGTTGATCGATGGAAAAAGGACTGTGGCTGATATCGCGGCTCTTGTAAAAGAAGAATTCGGAGAGGCGGCGGAGCCGCTGTATCCCAGAATCGTAAAATATTTCCAGATCGTAGAGAGCTATCGTTTTGTGAAATTTGTAAACATGCCGAAGAAATAGGGCAGAATAAGAACGGGAAGCGGCCATTTGGCCGCCGCCCGTTCTTTTCGTCTTTTTAGAAAAACTTCAGCATGGCAAAGCAATAACGGAACAGAAAGGAGAGACTATGGCACTTACAGGAAAGAAACCCTGGTATATCGAATATCTGACTATTTTCATAGGAACCGGACTGATGGCTTTGGGAATCAGTTCCTGTTTTGACGCTGCGGGGCTGGTAACAGGGGGATTTTCCGGCATTTCCATTCTGGTAAAGGCTGCTTCCGGAAATCTGTACGGCTGGGAAGTGCCGCTGTGGCTGACAAATATGACCCTGAATATTCCCATGTTCCTTCTGGCGATAAGGATGAAAGGGATGACTTTTGCGAAAAAGGCGCTGATCGGAGACGGTTCGCTTACCCTTTGGCTTGCTGTGCTGCCGGGATGGGCGCTTTCTGAGGATCTGCTGCTCTCAGCGGTTTACGGAGGCTGTCTCATGGGTGTGGGGATCGGAATGGTATTCTTAGGCGGCGGTACTACCGGAGGGACAGATATGCTTTCCGCTCTTATCCAGAAATACCTGAAACATTATTCTATAGCCCAGATCATGCAGTTTGTAGATGGAACTATCGTCCTTGTAGGAGCCTTTGTATTTGGAATGGAACGGGCTCTGTATGCGATCATTGCGGTTTTTCTTGTGACAAAAGTTTCTGACGGGCTCATCGAAGGCCTGAAATTTTCAAAATCTGTTTATATTATCACAGAACGTCCGGATGAAATTTCCAGAATGATCATGAACGATCTGGACCGGGGCGTTACCGGGATCAGCGCCAAAGGCATGTATTCCGGCCAGGAAAAGCTGATGCTGTACTGTGTGCTGGGGAAAAAACAACTGATCGCCCTTAAGGAAAAGGTGGACGAGATTGATCCCTCCGCTTTCGTCATTGTAGGAGATGTCCGGGAAGTTCATGGGGAAGGTTTTATCGAAAGATAGGAAAAATACACAAAAATTTGTAAAAAAGTTCTATTTTCCTCTTTTATTTTTGGTGATTTTGTATTAAAATATTTCTATGTACAAATTCTTGTGGGGAAATTGTAAAGAAGCATGTACAAGATATGGGAAGGGATGTAAGCAAATGATATCAAATCAGGTACTTCAGAATACCCTGGAAGGGTTAAAAGAAATATCCAGAACAGAATTCTGTATTATTGACACAGAGGGCAAGGTTCTGGCCTCTACATTTTCCGATTTTTCGATTCAGCCGGGGGATATACAGGCATTTGTGGAATCCCAGGCGGACAGTCAGCTTGTAAAAGGATTTCAGTATTTCAAGGTATGCGATGATTACCAGCTTGAATATATCCTGGTGGCTCACGGCGATGACGAAGACACCTACATGGTGGGCAAGCTTGCCGCTTTCCAGATCCAGAATCTGATCATCGCGTATAAAGAACGGTTTGACAAGGACAGCTTTATCAAGAATCTTCTTCTGGACAATCTGCTTCTTGTGGATATTTATAACCGGGCAAAAAAACTTCATATAGACGCGGATGTGCGCCGTGTGGTCATGATCATGGAGATGCAGCAGGAAAAAGACCACAATATCATGGAGAGCGTCAAAAGCTTCTTTGGCGGAAAGACAAAGGATTTCATCACTGCAGTGGATGAGAAGAGCATCATCATTGTAAAGCAGCTTGAAGACGGCGAAGACTACAGCGATATGGAGAAGCTTTCCCACGCGATCCTGGATACGCTGGGATACAGCCAGGATGGAGAGACGCATATTGCATACGGTACTATTGTCAATGAACTGAAAGAAGTTTCCCGTTCCTACAAAGAGGCGAGGATGGCCCTTGACGTAGGCAAGATCTTTTTCGGGGAAAAAGATGTGATCGCTTACAGTTCTCTTGGGATCGGCAGACTGATCTATCAGCTTCCGATACCGCTGTGCAAAATGTTCATTAAGGAAATTTTTGAGAACAAGTCGCCGGATGATTTTGACGAGGAAACTCTGGTAACTATCGACAAGTTCTTTGAGAACAGTCTGAACGTTTCCGAAACCTCTAGGCAGCTTTATATTCACAGAAATACTCTTGTGTACCGTCTGGATAAGCTCCAGAAAAGCACAGGGCTGGATCTGAGAGTATTTGAGGACGCGATTACCTTTAAGATCGCCCTGATGGTGGTAAAATACATGAAATACATGGAAACATTGGAGTATTAAGACCGGGAAATCCATTGCTCGGGAGCTGTTTCATATATGAAATTTTTATGAAATCCTGAAAAATACAAGAAAAATGCTTGCAATCCGTCACTAAATATGTTACAACATTGTTACAAAAACGTTAATATATTTGTGCCGCAAGATGCAGGGAGATGCTGCCGGAGGCTCTGGCAGCATTTTCATGTTTACAGGCGGCGCAGAAAAGATAGATGAAAAAGAAACGCTGGATTTCTTTTGAGCAGCAGAACAGAAACAGAGGAGGACATTATGATTGATCTGATTGATGTAAGTAAATCTTATGGAAAAGGCCTTCCGGCTGTAAACCATGCAAACTTACATGTAGACAAGGGTGAGTTTGTCTTTGTGGTGGGAAGCAGCGGGTCCGGCAAGTCGACACTGATCAAGCTGCTGATGAAGGAGCTTGACAGTACCAGCGGACAGATGATCGTCAGCGGAGAGCGTCTGGAGACGATGAAGCACCGGCGTGTTGCGAAATACCGCAGGAAGCTCGGCGTTGTGTTCCAGGATTTCCGCCTTCTGAAGGACAGGAATGTATATGAAAATGTGGCCTTTGCCCAGAGAGTCATTGGAAGACCGGGCAAAGTGATCCGTAAACGTGTGCCGGAGGTCCTCCAGGAAGTGGGACTTGCCGGAAAATACAAATCTTTTCCGGATGAGCTTTCCGGCGGAGAACAGCAGAGAGTAGCGCTTGCCAGAGCATTGGTGAACCGTCCGGATATTCTGCTGGCCGATGAGCCTACCGGAAATCTGGATCCCAAGACATCTGAGGAGATCATGCAGCTTCTGGAGCAGATCAATGAGCGCGGAACAACAGTACTGGTGGTAACCCATAATAAAGAGATTGTAAATGCAATGAAGAAGAGGGTTGTTACCATGCAGGAAGGCGTCATTGTCAGCGATGAGAAAGAGGGAGGATATCATGAGGCCTAGTACATTATGGTTTACCCTGAAACAGGGAATTGTAAATATAAAGAGAAACTGGATGTTTTCCATAGCGTCGATCCTTACTATGGCGGCCTGTATTTTTCTGGTGGGCGTGTTCTATTCAATCGTGAATAATGTGGACAATATTGCCCATAAGGTAGAACAGGAAGTGCCTATTACCGTATTTTTCGACGAGGGAACCACCCAGGAACAGATAGACGAGATTGGCAAACAGATCCTGCAGCGGCCGGAGGTGGAAAAAATCGAGTTCACATCTGCCGATGAAGCATGGCAGGAATTTAAAGACCAGTATTTCCAGGGGTCAGACGCGGCGGAAGGCTTCCGGGACGACAATCCTCTTGTAAATTCCGCCAATTATGCGGTTTATATGAACCAGATCGAACTGCAGAGCGATTTGGTCACTTATATTGAAGGGCTGGATCATGTGCGCGAGGTAGAGCAGTCGGAACAGGCGGCGAACACGCTGGGAACCTTTAACAAGTTTGTATCCTACGCCTCCATCATCATCATTGTGATACTTCTTGTGATCTCTATCTTCCTGATCAGTAATACCGTATCGGTAGGTATTTCTGTCCGTAAGGAGGAAATCGGAATTATGAAATATATCGGGGCTACGGACGCCTTTGTGCGGGCGCCCTTTGTCCTGGAAGGAATGCTTCTGGGAATTATCGGCGCGGCGATTCCGCTGACGGCTCTTTATTTCCTGTATAACACGGCGGTGGAATATGTGCTGACCAGATTTAATGTGCTGACAGGAGTGGTGGACTTTATTCCTGTGCTGCAGATATACCGTATTCTGGTTCCTATCAGTATAGCTCTGGGAATCGGAATCGGCCTGATCGGAAGCTTCTGGACAACCAGAAAACACCTGAGAGTTTAGGCTGCGGCTGCAGAAGTCTCTTATCACATACGGCATGAGGTTTTGTTTAATAAAAACAGGCTTCATGCCGTATATATTTTTATATCACGGAAAAAGGAGATACTATGAAACATAAAGAGTATATCAGAGGAGTGATCACCGGAGTTCTGGCGGCGGCAGCGGTAGCGGCCGGAGCCTGCTTTGGATATACCAGACTGGCCGGAGGAGTGCTTTCAGATTCTCAGCATGTGCAGAAGCTCCGCTTTCTGGAAGCTCTGATCGATCAGGAATATCTTGGGGAAAAGGATGAGGACAGCCTAGCGGAAGGGCTGTATAAAGGACTGATTTACGGACTTGGAGACGTTTACTCCTGCTATTATACGAAGGAAGAGTACGAGCAGGAAAATTCCTCTACAGAGGGATCTTACGTGGGTATCGGAGTAACGATCCAGAAAAATCCGGAGGGAGGAGTAAAGATCGCGGAATGTTATGAGGATGGACCAGGAGATCAGGCGGGGCTGAAAGAAGGGGACGTTATCAGCGCCGTAGACGGAACGGATATTACGGAAATGGAAGCTTCTCAGGTTGTGGAAATGATAAAAAACGCAGAAGATAAGGAAGTAGAGCTCACAGTCCACCGCCAGGATCAGGAAGAGCCATTGGAGATTTCTGTAAAAGTCCAGGATGTAGAGCTGACCTCTGTGTTTGGCGAAATGCTGGATGGAAAAACAGGGTATATCCGCATTTTACAGTTTACAGCGGTCACTCCGGATCAATATGAAGAAACCTTTGCTGAGCTGGAAAACCAGGGGATGGAGCGCCTTGTCATTGACCTGAGGAACAATCCGGGAGGATTATTGACCTCTGTCTGTGAAGTGCTGAACGATATTCTGCCGGAAGGTCTGATCGTATATACAGAGGATAAATATGGAAACCGCCAGGAAGAATATTCCGAAGGAAAAAATCCTCTTGAGATGCCGCTGGCAGTTCTTGTTAATGAAGGCAGCGCCAGCGCCTCAGAAATCTTTGCGGGATCGGTAAAGGATTATGGAGCCGGAACCATCGTAGGAACTACTACTTATGGAAAAGGCGTAGTCCAGGCGGTTCATCAACTGGAGGACGGAAGCGCCGTAAAACTGACGGTATCCAACTACTACACGCCAAAGGGAAATTCCATTAATGAGGTGGGAATCCAGCCGGACGTTGAAGTAAAGCTTGATACAGATCTTCTGAACAAGGAGGAAATCTCTCCTGAGGAGGATAATCAGCTTCAGGAGGCTGTAAAAATACTGGAAGGACAGTAGAAGACGTTTATCGGCGGGAGCTTCCGCATTTCCGGTGGGAGCAGACAACAGGCTGATGAAGTCCGGAACGGCAGATTTTCCTTGCGCGCCGGGGACTCAAATGATATCATGAATGTAAATAACATGCCTGTTTTGAAAATATCAGAATTTCCAGGGACAGAGTGTGCAAAATTTATAAGGGCTTTCTCCTTCCGTGAATGATGCAGAACAGAAAAAGGGAAGAGACAGGCCGGGAAGGGTATTTTATGAAAAATTATATCATTACCACAGATAACAATGCAGATCTTCCGGAAGAGTATTATACGCAGCATGGCGTAGGATGCGTTTATCTGAGCTATACCATGGATGGAAAGCATTATTCTCATGAGAACTTTATGCCGGTGGAAGAATTTTACGCGAAAATGAGGGCAGGTTCTCTTCCTACAACCGCTCAGGTAAATCCCAGTGACGCCAGGGCGCTTTTTGAGCCATATCTGAAAGAAGGAAAAGATATCCTTCATATTGCATTTTCTTCAGGATTAAGCGGGACATACAACAGCTGCCGGATTGCCGCCCAGGAGCTGATGGAGGAATATCCGGAATGCCGTATAACTGTGGTGGATTCCCTTGCGGCTTCTTTAGGCCAGGGACTTTTGGTGCATCTGGCTCAGAAAATGAAGGAAGAGGGCGCGGATATGGAGGAAACAGCCCGCTGGACGGAGGAGCATAAAAAGAATATCGTCCATCTTTTTACTGTAGACGACCTGAACCATTTGTACAGAGGCGGACGTGTTTCCAGGACAACGGCGGTGCTTGGCGGCATGCTGAATATCAAGCCGGTTCTTCATGTGGATGACGAGGGAAAACTGATTCCCATCGGAAAAGTACGAGGAAGGAAGAAGTCCATTCTGGAACTTGTTTCTCTTATGGAAAAAAAGATCGGAAGCTACGGTTCTTCCTGCGACACTGTTTTTATCAGCCACGGCGACTGTCAGGAGGAAGCAGAGTTTCTTGCGGCAAAAGTGAAAGAAAAATATCCGGTGCAGACGCAGATCATCAATCATGTAGGAGCTACTATAGGGGCTCATTCCGGACCGGGAACCATGGCTTTGTTTTTTGTAGGCGATGTAAGGTAAACATACTTCCGGCTGAAAAACAGATATTAACATAAATGTAATAATTTCATAATATTTTGTAAAAAATACTTGATTTTCATTCCATTATTTCTTAAAATATAGAAAGAGTGTTATAAAAGAGGGAAAGGAAGGATGGAATGGAAAGATGAAAAAAAGAAGTATATATAAACAGGTTATTTCGCTGGCTCTGGCCGTCCTGCTTATGGTCAGCGCGGCTTTTTACACGGATGTTCCGGTAAACGCGGCTGCAACGATCCGAAATGAGCGGATAACAGCAACCGTACAGGCTTCCAGTACGGCTGCCCTCAGAATCCGGTGGAACAAATCCTCCCTTGCGCAGGGTTATGTGATCTACCGGAGAGAGTCCGTGAGACTTCCATGGAAAAGACTGCGGGTAGTGAGCAGGAACACGACTTCCTATCTTGACCGTAATCTTACATCCGGCAAGCCTTATCAGTATGGAGTACGCGCTTACCGCAAAGAAAACGGGAAGAATGTTTACAGTATCTTTACTCCTGTGACCGGAGCTACCCGTCCGTTAAAAACTACGGTGATCGCCAGGGCTGTTTCCAGCAGCAGAGTAAACATAAGCTGGACAAGAGTTTCCAGATGCGACGGATACTATGTCTACCGGAGAGCGGCAGGTGAAAAATGGAAACAGATCGCTGTTCTGAACAGAACAAGACGTTCTATGGCGGATACCACAGTTTCCAGTGGGAAAAAATATGTATACTGCGTCCGGGCTTATAAGAAAGGCGGAAATGTCAGATATCTGGCGCCTATGACTCAGAGCCGGATTGTGACGACGCCTGGTGTTTCGGTTTCTTCTAGTAAGTTTTTGGATGTCATGAAAAATATTCTTTATGCTGTAGAGACTGGCGGACAGATTTATGGAAATCAGGTCTATGATGATTTTACGGAAGCGTACACCAACAGTAGCGCTGAACATGCGATCACTATTGGAGCAGGGCAGTGGTATGCAACGGAGGCTCAGAGACTTCTGAAACTGATTCATGACAGGTACCCGTCTATCTGGAAAAGATATGATTCTAACAACCTTCTCTGGAAGGATGTACTGAATGAAAACTGGTCTACATATAAGTTGACAATGTCGTCAAAATATAAAAAGTCAGGAAAGCCTAGTACAACAGATGACTGGAAAATATATCGTATTAAACTTATAATTGGCTGTTCATATGGACAGAAGTGTCAGGATTATCTTATGGAAGAGCAGATTAAAGAGTACGAGAAAGAGATCCGAAGCCTTAAATATTGCGGTTCGCTTGATTCGAAAGCATTAGGAATGCTGATTAATGTGCGACATCAGGGCGGTCTGGGTTCCGTTACCAGAATCCTTAATAAAACAAAACGTCCGTATACGCTTGACAGTATTTATCAAGCGCTTGGCACAGACCGATACGATCATTCCAGTGATAATCAGGTAGGCGATTACTGGACAAGACAGCAGAAGGTTTACTCCTGGCTGAAAAACTATATGAACTAATATAAAACACGACCATAACTCATCCAGTGTCAATAATTGGAAAATATGAAAAATCCTTCTCTGTGAAGAGAGGCTGTCATGAGCCTGATCTCTTCATGGAGGAGGATTTTTACATAGATAAATCCTTATGCGTTTCTGTACGAAATGGCCGGAAGAGAACCTGCCTTCTTTGTTCTTGCGTATACCGGTGGAAAAATGGTACAATTAGAAAAAATCTAGGGGAAAAATAATGATTCTAACAGAGGATAAAACTTATACGATTTCTTTGGAACTTGAAGACTGCGACAATACTACGGGGCTGTCCAGTGAAACGATGGAGCTGGAATTCAGCAGCAGGGAACTGCTCCATGCGGTATTTACCTGCGGGATGCCGGTGCAGCGGCTGACTCCCGCTTATTTTGCAAAAAGGAAAGCGGAGCTGCTTTACAAAATTTTTCTTGTGGAAGCGGCCCTGGATACCGAGGGGGATCGCCTGAAAAAGTCAAAAAAGATCGCGTACCTGGATTCTTCAGAAAAAAGCGTAATGTCTTATTATCTTGGAATGTTTTTTACAAAGCTGATCAGCAGACGCCTTTACGGGGTGGATTATCTTTGTCATTTGAATCTGATAGAAAAAATGAACGGGGACGGATTTATCGACTTTTTTGCCGGTGAATGGAGGCCGGACATGATCGGCTACTGTATAGATAAGGATTCCTGGAGCGTCTGGGAAGCAAAAGGCGGCAGCAATCGCAGGGAACAGGCCCTGAGGAAGGGACGGCAGCAGGTAGAAGCCATTGCCACTGTAAACGGAAAAAGCCCGGATCCTGCAGCCGTATGTATGACATATTATGAGAGAAGCTATCTCTGCGGCGTAGTACGGGATCCCAAACCGAAACAGGGGGAGGCGGTACAGTTTTATCGGGAACAATTTCTGAAAGCCTATTACCGGCCTGTTTTTGAGACCCTTCTGGAATGCGGGGCAGGAATAAGATTTGAGGGAGAACGGGCGGAAGCCGCCGTTGCGCTTCCGTGTTTTACTCAGGAAGGAAAAGAAGGAGAGGAAAGAACTCTTCGCTTCGGCATGCCAAAAACGATCTTCCGTCACTTGATGGAAGAGGACTATGGATTCCTGACGGAGCAGGGCGGCGGCCTGTGGAGAGAACTTTGCCCGGAGGGGGCTTTTGTGGGAAAAGACGGAATCTATATACGGTAGGATGGAAAAACACGCAGGATCCCCGGCCGGATGGAACCGTTTGCGCATATTCTCATATCCTAAATAAAAAAGGTTTTGAGTGCCATGACATTTTCATCTTACAAAAAGGTGACGGGAGTGATCAGAAATCTTCAGAACGGAGGCTCCTGCTGTTCTCTTTTGATCTCTGTCTCTGTGGATGAGGAGATCGTGAATTTTGTTGTCTCGGGAGATACCACAGTGGTGGATAATGTAAGACTGCGCAGAGGGATGAGGGTAGCGGTATTTTATGATACCAGCCTTCCGGCTCCGGCAATTTTCCCGCCGCAGTATCAGGCTGAGCTGGTAGCTCCGCTGAGAAGCGGCCAGAACGTGGATCTGAAATTTTTCGACAGCACGCTGACGGCGGAGGACAATTCTCTTAAATTGAATCTTTCCCCGCTTACCCGAATAGAAACGCTGAACGGACAGCGTTTTCTCTGCAGTCCGGAAAGTCAGGATCTGCTCGTATTCTATACGGCTGCCACCAAAAGCCTCCCGCCTCAGACCACTCCCCAGAGAATCATAGTCCTGTGTCCGGTACAGTGAAAAGGCCAGGAAAAATTTGCTTGAAAACAGAAGATCATAAATAAAAGAAAAGGATGCAGTGAAGAGATTGATATGCCCCTGTCTATTTAAGGGGAATCATATCAGATTCATGGCATCCTTTTTTGCGCGCGGTATATCAACGTCTTACTGCGTTATCGTAGAACCGGAAATAATCCGGGCGGTGTCGGGACTGGGTGTACTCGAACATAGTCCCATCGCTGTTGTAGGTATGGCTGCTGACTACAGCCAGGCAGTTATAATCGTCTACGTTCAGTTTCAGATATTTCTCGTCAATCTCTGTGATCTTTTCCACAGTCATTACACGTCTGCTGTTTACGATGGTCATATGCAGAGTATTTTCCAGGTAATCGTAAATTGAATTTTCTGCTATTTCTTTTGTAAGGCCCGGCACAGCTTCCTTCAGAAAATAATTATGGTTTAAAATCAGAGGAAGTTCATCCAGATAATGGAGTCTCTGCAGATAATAAACCTCCGCCCCTACTGGAAAACCTGTATGTGCGGCCTGTCTTTCATCTAAGGTCAGTTCAGCAAAAAGCAGTACCCGGGTGCGGGGCGTCAGACCGTTTCTTGCCGCGGATTCACGGAAACTTTCAATCTCTCCGATAGTAAAGGAGGTCTGTTCAATAGGACGGTATATATTGCGGACGCCTTTTCCCTGCATGGTCTGGACGTAACCGTCTGTCACAAGGCAGCCGATAGCCCTCCGCAGGGTATTCCGGGAGCACTTATACTTCTGGATCAACTGATGTTCCGAGGGAAGCAGTTCCTGGTAGGCAAACTCGTCATTTTCTATTTTTTCTTTTAGATCTCTGTAAATCACCTGATAGATCGCTTTGGGCATAAAATTATCCTTCCTTCAGAAAATACGGGCTGTTCTGACGTGAATGGCGTCATATTTTCCCGGATATACTAATTATAAAACATGACGATGGGATGTCAATAGCTTTTTTTGTTACTTGTTTAAACAAATTTTTGAAAATCTATTGACATGTTTAAACAAGTATGATATATATAAAGCATACCAAAAAACACTCCGCAGGGAGCGGAAGAACAGAAGGATCCACAGGGCAGGAATGGTTTTCTGACAGGGAAGAGGCGGCGGTCCGAAGGAAAATTCTGTAAAAAAGATAAGTGGAGGAGAGGAAAATGGGTAAGTATGCAGAAGATGCAAAAGAACTGCTCCGCCTTGTAGGCGGCAAGGAAAACATTGCGGCAGTATCGCACTGTATGACAAGAATGCGTTTTGCGCTGGTCGATCCCGGCAAGGCGGATATCAAAGCGATCGAGGCCATGAAGGTGGTGAAGGGAAGCTTCACCCAGTCCGGACAGTTTCAGGTGATCATTGGAAATACGGTTTCTGATTTTTACAATGATTTCGTGAAAGAAGCGGGAATCGAAGGTGTGTCCAAGGATGCGGTAAAGCAGGCGGCGAAGAAGAATCAGAATCCATTGCAGAGGATCGTTACCGCTCTGGCGGAGATCTTTGCTCCGCTGATCCCGGCGATCATCACAGGAGGTCTGATCCTGGGCTTCCGTAACTGTATCGACAGTCTGTATCTTTTTGAAAACGGCACGAAGACTTTATGTGATATCAGCCAGTTCTGGTCAGGAATCGACAGCTTTCTGTGGCTGATCGGCGAAGCTGTGTTCCATATGCTTCCGGTTGGTATCTGCTGGTCTGTGACAAAAAAGATGGGTACTACACAGATGCTGGGTATCGTTCTCGGCCTTACCCTTGTTTCCGGTCAGCTTCTGAACGCGTATTCCGTAGCGACGACGGCTGCGGCAGATATTCCGAAATGGGATTTCGGATTCATTAAAGTCAACATGATCGGATATCAGGGACAGGTGATCCCGGCGATCCTGGCGGCCTTTACTCTGGTGTATCTGGAAAAATTCTTCCGGAAGATAACGCCTCAGGTAGTGTCCATGATCGTGGTTCCGTTCTGCAGCCTCCTTCTTGCGGTTATGGCGGCACACTTTATCCTGGGACCCATTGGCTGGAAGATCGGAGATGTGATCTCCACTGTAGTATTTGCAGGAATTACAGGTCCGCTCAAGGTAATCTTCGGCGCAATATTCGGCCTTGTTTATGCGCCGCTTGTTATTACAGGACTTCATCATATGTCCAATGCCATTGACTTACAGCTTATCGCTGATTACGGCGGAACCATGCTGTGGCCGATGATCGCTCTTTCCAATATCGCTCAGGGTTCCGCAGTGCTGGGTATGATCATCCTTCAGAGAAAGAATGAGGCGGCCCAGGAAGTAAACGTACCCTCCTGCGTATCCTGTTATCTGGGCGTAACAGAGCCGGCTATCTTTGGTGTAAATCTGAAACATGGATTTCCGTTTATCTGCGGTATGATCGGTTCCGCTCTGGCAGCCGTCGTCTGTGTGGCGACATCCACAACAGCAAACGCTATCGGCGTAGGCGGGCTTCCGGGAATCCTTTCCATCCAGCCGCAGTATATGGCAAGCTTCGCCATCTGTATGGCGATCGCTATTGCGGTGCCCCTTGTTCTTACATTGATCGTAGGTAAGAAAAAGCTTGCGGAAGAAACTTCCGTAAACACAGAAACAGCCGCGGAAATGGCAGAGATCGCGGCAGGGGCAGGAGCAAGCGCGGCGGCAGGCGTAACGGCTTCTCTTATGAAAGAAAAAGAAAATTCTGAAGAAGGCGAAAAAGTATTTAAAGCATTTCTGACAGGAAAAGTGATTCCTCTGAAAGAGGTAAACGACGGCGTATTTTCTGAAGGTGTGATGGGGGATGGACTGGCCATCGTACCGGAAAACGAAACTTTATATTCTCCGGTAGACGCGGAAGTAACAGTGCTGATGGAGGGATCCAGACACGCCGTAGGGCTGTCCATGACAAACGGTATGGAAGTTCTTCTGCATATCGGTATCGATACGGTAGATATGAACGGCGACGGATTTGAGTATCTTATTTCAGAGGGACAGAAAGTAAAGGCAGGAACTCCGCTGATCCGTTTCAGCAGAGAAAAGATCAAAGCGGCCGGACATCCGGATGTAACAGTGTGCATTATCACAGAGGAAGGCAATGCGAAGAATATTCAGTTTACTACCGGCATACAGGCAAAAGCAGGAGAAACGGAAGTTGCGTCCTTTGAATGAGAAAATTTAAACCGAATATGACAGAAAAGGAGAATTCCAATGGCAGATTTCAGCAGTAAAGTGGTTTATCAGATTTATCCCAAGTCTTTTATGGATTCCAATGGAGACGGACTGGGAGATCTGAAAGGAATTATTGAGAAACTGGATTATCTGAAAGAGCTTGGGCCGGATTATCTGTGGCTTACCCCGGTGTTTGTTTCTCCTCAGAACGATAATGGGTATGATGTTGCGGATTATTGCAGCATCGACCCCAGATTCGGTACGATGGAGGATATGGAGGAGCTGATCCGGGAGGCGGACAAAAGAGGAATGGGACTGATGCTGGATATGGTGTTTAACCATACCTCCACAGACCATGAATGGTTTCAGAAAGCCCTTGCCGGAGACGAAAAATATCAGAATTACTATATTTTCCGGGAGGGAACGCCGGATCAGGTTCCTACGAACTGGCAGTCGAAGTTTGGCGGATCTGCATGGGAATACGTTCCTTCTCTTGGAAAATGGTACCTTCACTTGTTCGATGTGTCGCAGGCGGATCTGAACTGGGACAATCCGGAAGTGAGAGACGAGCTGAAAAAGGTGATCCTGTACTGGAAGGAAAAGGGCGTAAAGGGCTTCCGTTTCGACGTAGTGAATCTGATCTCCAAACCGGATACTTTCGAGAACGATTATGAAGGCGACGGCAGAAGATTTTATACAGACGGTCCTCATGTCCACGAGTATCTGAAAGAGCTTACAAGAGATACAGGAATCGACGATATGATCACTGTAGGGGAAATGTCTTCCACTACACTGGAAAACTGTATCCGCTACTCCGCTCCGGAAGAAAAAGAACTGTCTATGTGCTTTAATTTCCATCATCTGAAAGTGGATTATAAGAACGGGGACAAATGGGCGCTGATGGAGCCGGACCGGATGGCGCTGAAGAAGCTGTTTGAGAAGTGGCAGACGGGAATGCAGGAAGGACATGGCTGGAACGCCCTGTTCTGGTGCAACCATGATCAGCCCCGTACAGTATCCAGATTCGGCGACGAGGAAAAATACTGGAAGGAATCTGCCAAGATGCTGGCTGCGGCCATTCATCTGATGAGAGGAACCCCGTATATTTATCAGGGCGAGGAACTGGGAATGACCAACGCCCACTATACCAGTATTTCCCAGTACCGTGACGTGGAAAGTCTGAATTACTATAAGATTCTTCTTAAGCAGGGAAAAACAGAGAAAGAAGCGCTGGAAATTCTTGCCGCCCGTTCCAGAGACAACGGACGTACGCCTGTGCAGTGGTCCGACGGCAAAAACGCCGGATTTACGGAAGGAACGCCATGGCTTGAGGTAACGGCAAATTATAAGGACATTAACGCAGAAAAACAGATAAAAGATAAAGATTCCATTTATTCTTTCTATAAAAATCTGGTTGCCATGCGCAAGGATAAAGACGTGATCTCAAAAGGAACCATTGAGTTCTTTGAGAAGGAAAATGAAGACGTCCTTGCCTATCGGAGAACCTGTGGGGAAGAGGAACTGATTGTCTTGAACAATCTGACCGGAAAAGAGATCGCTGTTCCGGCAGAGGCAGCGTGGACGGAATACCGCAAACTTGTGGGAAATTATGAAGGCGTCCAGAGCGGCGGCGGATGTATCACGCTGAGACCTTTTGAGACAGTTGCCCTGGAAAAATAAATAATATAGAATGCATTACTCTGGAAGGAGAGACTGTAGGTGATCCCGCAGTCTCTCTTTTTCGATTTGCAGGCTCCAACCGTGTGAATTTCAACAATCTGCAGGCGAACAATGGAGAAGCGCATGTATACGGCAAAACAGGGACGACGGTAAAAATCCAGATAAAAAGATATATTCTATGATTCAATAAAATGTATTTCATAAATGTATAAAACACTATATCTTGTGAAAAAGATAAAAATATACCCTCCGGATAATTGACGCTCCGGGGCTGGAGCGATATAATAGAAAAAGGCTGCGGCGAAAGACGCGGCTATGAAAAAACTGAAACTTTGAAAAGAAGTTCCAGAGACATAAAAAATACAGGAAGCGGAGGAATCGGCATGAAGGTTAGAAAGAGAAACGGGGCGGTTGTCCCTTTTGACAAAAAATATATTTTCCGCGCCATCGGTCTTGCTGCTGCGGCGGCAGGAGAGCAGGACGAGGAGATGGAAGAAAAAACGACAGACGTGATCGAACAGAAGCTTCTGGCTTTGAAGGAAGATATCGTAGGCATTGAAACCATCCAGGATATGGTGGAGGAATGCCTTTTTGAGCAGCAGAGATTCCGTACAGCTAAAGCATATATTCTGTACAGAAGAGAAAAAGAACATACAAGAGAAGAGTGGAAGTCTGGGCTTCTTTCCAGAGAATTTTTAAGCACTTACAAACACACGCCCAATCCCATGGAGCAGCTTGGGGCCTTTGTATATTCCAGAACTTATTCCCGCTATATCCCCCGGTATGGCCGGAGAGAGTTCTGGTGGGAGACTGTCCGCCGGGCGGTGGAGTATAACTGTTCGCTGGCTCCTACTACGAGAGAAGAAGCGGAAACTCTTTACGACAATATCTATCATCTGCGTCAGTTTCTTTCCGGACGTACCTTCTGGGTGGGAAACACCAAGGTGGCGGACGCCTATCCTATGGCGAACTATAACTGTGCTTTTGAAGTGATCGATGATTTTCACGCTTATCACGATCTGTTTTATCTTTTAATGATCGGAAGCGGCGTAGGAGTCCGTGTGTTAAAAGAGGACGCGCGGAAGCTGCCGAAGATCCGCACAGATATGAGGATCCTTCACAAAGCGTATTCGCCGAGAGAGCCTGAGAAACGTCTGGAATATACCAATCTGGACTTTTCCGGAGACACAGTGACGATGGCGGTAGGGGACTCGAAAGAAGGATGGGCGCAGGCCCTGGACCACTATTTTCAGTTCCTCACCAACCGGGAGTACGCAAAGATCAATACCATTATTGTAGAATACGACAGCATCCGCCCCAGAGGAGAAAGGCTTCATATTTTCGGCGGTACAGCCAGCGGCTATGAATCTATGATGACAATGCTGGACAAAATTCATAAAGTAATTGTTTCCGCAGGCGCCCGCAAAGGGAAGAAATATATCCAGCTTGCCCCCATCGACCTTCTGGACATCGCCAATATCATTGGGGAGAACGTGGTTTCCGGCGGCGTGCGCCGTACCTCGGAGATCGGCCTTATCGACCAGAACGACGAGGAATGTATCCAGGCGAAGAGTAATCTTTACCGTCAGGTGAACGGACACTGGGAGATTGATAAAAGCATCGCTCACCGCCAGATGAGCAACAACTCTATTTTTTACCGGAAAAAACCTACCAGAGAGCAGCTCCACTGGCATTTGCAGCAGATGCGCTATTCCGGGGAGCCCGGATGGGTAAACGAAGAAGCCGGACGGAAGAGAAGAGCAGATTTCCGGGGCTGCAATCCCTGCGGAGAGATCCTTCTGGACAGTCATGGAATGTGCAACCTGACTACTGTCAATGTGATGGCCTTTGTCCATGACGGAAAACTGGACGAGACGGCGCTTCTCAAGGCCCAGAGGCTTTCCGCCAGAGCAGGATACCGGATGACCTGCCGGGAACTGGAAATGCATGAATGGAACCGGGTACAGCAGAGAGACAGGCTCCTTGGCTGTTCTTTAACCGGATGGCAGGATATGGTAAACGCCACAGGGATGAACAGGGAGGGGCAGATCACTCTCCTTAAAAAACTGCGGGAGACGGCCCACGACGCGGCGAAGAAACTGGCCCGTCAGTTGAACCAGACAGAGCCTCTTCTGGTGACGACGGTAAAACCGGAAGGAACGCTGTCTCTGCTTCCAACCGTTTCCAGCGGGATCCACTATTCCCACGCGCCTTATTATGTGCGCCGTATCCGGATCTCGGCGGCGGATCCGCTCTGCAAGGTATGCGAGGAACTTGGGTATCCGGTATTTCCGGAGGTGGGACAGGATGCGGAAACCTGTAGGACAAAAGTAGTGGAGTTCCCGGTAAAAGCGCCTGCCGGAAGAGTGAAAGCAGATGTTTCCGCTATCGAGCAGTTGGAAAATTATAAGATGTTCATGACTTACTACGTGGATCATAACTGCTCTATTACCGTTCATGTCAGGGACAATGAATGGGATGAAGTAGAAGAGTGGGTATGGGATAACTGGGACGACGTAGTGGCTCTTTCCTTCTTAAGCTACGACGATAATTTCTATGAACTTCTTCCTTACGAGGAGATCACAGAGGAAGAATATGAGAAACGGAAGCAGGAGATGAAGCCCTTTAATCCTTCTCTGATCTCAAAATACGAGCAGGAGGAGTCCGAGCTGGATATCGGCGAGAGCGAATGCGTGAACGGCGTCTGCCCTATCCGGTGATCCGGATCCTGATATATAGCGCGCAAAGAATAAAGAGCCTCTGTATTTCAGAATCAGCCTGAAATACAGAGGCTTATTATATTACTGACTTTTTTGACTCGATAGCGTCAGTATACAAAGGCAGCAGCGATACAAACTGCATAATTCCGGCGATTCCCGGTTTTATCCTCAGTCAGTGATCCCGCTTCTTCGGATGGCCTCAACGGCTTCCCGTATCTTTTCCGGAGGAAGCACCAGCGCGAAGCGCACATATCCTTCTCCGTGGGGACCGAAGCTTGCCCCGGGAGTTACGATCACTCCTGCTTTTTCCATCAGCTCCATGCAGAAATCCATGCTGTCCATACGTCCTCCGGGAATCCGGGCCCAGACGAACATGGTGCCCTTTCCGTTGGGAAGATCCCAGCCGATGCTGCGGAGCCCTTCGCAGAGGGCGTCTCTCCGCTCCTGGTAGAGACGACACTGTTCTTTCACACTGTCAAGAGAACCTTTAAGCGCCGCGATCCCCGCCTTCTGAATAGGAAGGAACATGCCGAAATCGATCTGGCTGCGCAGCTTCCGAAGAGCTGCTATCACATCGGGACGGCCCACCAGGAAGCTGATCCTTGCTCCTGTGACATTGAAAGATTTAGAAAGGCTGAAAAATTCCACGCCGATCTCCTTCGCTCCCGGAGTGGCGAGAAAACTTCCGCCGTGCTCGCCGTCGTAAATAATATCGCTGTAGGCGTTGTCGTGGATGATGAGGATATCGTATTTCTTACCAAACTCCACGATCTCTTCATAAAGCCCGGGAGTCGCTACGCTTCCCACCGGGTTGGAGGGGAGGGAAACGATCATGTATTTCGCTTTTCTTGCCACATCTTCGGGGATTTCCTTCACACAGGGAAGAAAATCATGTTCCGCAGTAAGGGGATAGTAGTAGGGAACAGCTCCCGCCATGAGACTTCCCGCCGCGAATACCGGGTAACAGGGATCTGGAAGAAGAACCGTGTCTCCTTCATCGCAGATGGCCATTCCCAGATGGCCCATTCCCTCCTGGCTTCCGTAAACAGACATCACCATATCCGGGGTGATCTCCACCTGGAAACGCTTCTGATAATATTCGCAGACAGCGTCCAGAAGCTCCGGGATATCCCTGAGACTGTATTTCCAGTTCTCGTCGTCCATGGCGGCTTCGGCAAGGGCTTTCTTGATATGCTCCGGGGTTTTGAAATCCGGGGTGCCGACGCTCATGTTATATATTTTCATTCCCTGCTGCTCCAGCTCCATTTTCCTGTTGTTGAGAGCGGCAAATATCTCATCTCCGAATCTGTCCAGTCGTTTTGAGAAATGCATTTTTAATCCTTCTTTCGTATAAAATCACTTTTTTATTCTAACATTCCGCGGAATAGAACACAAGGAAAGTTTTCACAAAAGACGCCCTGGGAAAAGCCGGGACGTCTTCGCGGATCAGTCGCTGTCCATTTCCTCGAGGCTTTTCTTCAGATCCAGCATTTTGTCACGAAGCTCTGCGGCCTGCTCGAAATTCAGGTCAGCGGCAGCCTGACGCATCTGTTTTTCCACTTCTTTGATAAGTTTCATAAGCTCTTTGCGGTTCATAGATTCCGGATCTTTCTGAAGTTTTACCTCTGTCTCCGCCACTGCTTTGGAGACGGCGATCAGATCCCGGACAGATTTTTTGATGGTGGTGGGAGTGATCCCGTGTTCCTTATTATATGCTTCCTGGATGGCGCGCCTCCGCTCTGTTTCCCGGATGGCGTTCTTCATGGAATCCGTCATCACGTCGGCGTACATGATCACATGGCCCTCGCTGTTGCGGGCGGCGCGGCCGATGGTCTGGATGAGAGAAACCTCGGAACGGAGGAATCCTTCCTTATCCGCGTCCAGAATGGCGACCAGGGTGATCTCCGGAATGTCAAGACCTTCCCGGAGAAGGTTGATCCCCACCAGGACGTCAAAAACATCCAGGCGCATATCCCGGATGATCTCCGCCCTCTCCAGGGTGTCGATATCCGAGTGAAGATAACGGACCCGGATCCCCACATCCTTCATATAATCCGTAAGATCTTCCGCCATCCTTTTGGTGAGGGTGGTGATAAGAATTTTGTGGCTCCTTTCCACTTCTTTGTTAACCTCGCCGATCAGGTCGTCGATCTGGCCCTCCACAGGACGGACCTCCACTTTGGGATCCAGAAGGCCCGTAGGACGGATGATCTGCTCTGCCCTGAGAAGCTCATGCTCCGCCTCGTACTGGCCCGGGGTGGCGGAGACGAAGAGCACCTGATCCAGTTTGCTCTCGAATTCCTGGAAGCTTAGAGGACGATTGTCCTTGGCGGAGGGAAGACGGAACCCGTAATCCACCAGGGTCTGCTTCCGGCTCTGGTCTCCGGCGTACATGCCTCCTACCTGAGAGACCGTCTTATGGGATTCATCGATGATCAGAAGAAAATCATCCTTAAAATAATCCATAAGAGTATAGGGTGGCTGGCCCGGCGCAAGCCCTGTAAGATGCCGGGAATAATTCTCAATCCCGGAGCAGAAGCCGGTTTCTTTCATCATTTCCACGTCAAAATTCGTCCGTTCCGCGATCCTCTGGGCTTCAATGAGCTTATCCTCGCTTTTGAAATATTCCACCTGTTCCTTCATCTCTTCAAGAATAGCATCGGCGGCTCTTCGGATCTGTTCCTGGGGAACTACGTAATGGGAGGCGGGGAAAATAGCCGCATGGCTTTCTTCACTTTTGATTTCCCCGGTCAGCACGTCGATATCCGTAATGCGCTCGATCTCATCGCCGAAGAACTCCACCCGGACGGCCCGGTCTGTGGCATTGGCGGGAAAGATCTCCAGAACGTCGCCTTTTACCCGGAAGGTACCCCGGTGAAAATCCATCTCGTTCCGGGAATACTGGATGTCGATGAGCTGCCGGATCACTTCGTCCCGGTCCTTTTCCATGCCGGGGCGCAGGGAGATCATCATGTCAAAAAATTCCTGGGGAGCGCCCAGACCGTAGATACAGGATACCGACGACACGACGATCACATCCCTGCGCTCGCAGAGCGCAGCCGTAGCGGAAAGCCGCAGCTTATCGATCTCGTCGTTGGTGGAAGCGTCTTTGGCGATATAGGTGTCCGTGGAAGGCACATAGGCTTCCGGCTGGTAATAATCATAATAGGAGACAAAATATTCCACCGCGTTGTTGGGGAAAAATTCCTTGAACTCGCCGTAGAGCTGGGCGGCAAGGGTTTTGTTGTGGGCCAGCACCAGCGTAGGCTTATTTAACTGCTGGATGACGTTTGCCATGGTAAAGGTCTTACCGGAACCGGTGACTCCCAAAAGTGTCTCAAACTGGTTCCCCTCCTGAAAACCCTTTACCAGCTCGGCGATAGCCTTTGGCTGATCGCCGGTGGGTTTGTATTCTGATACTAATTCAAAATGATCCATAAAAAATCTGCTCCTTTGTAATTTTTGATACCATGCATACAGGAAAATTGCCAGTGAAAGTTTTTTTGTAACGTGCAATATCAGCTGCCATTAAAAAATGATTCGTAATGAAAATGTTAAAATCAGAAAATGATACTACCTTATATTGGACTTTTCACAATTTGTTCACAAAAAGTCACAAAATATTAGTCGTAGCGTAATATAAAATACTCTGTCGAGTATTCACATACTTTTATTCAAAATTTTTGTCTTCCAACAATTTTTGCAATTCTTCTTTACTTGGAAGTACTGTTTCGTATTTACTTGCAAATATTTGATTATTATCTTCAGGTAAAGTCATTTCCACAATAGCATCTTTCTT
>DXGV01000049.1 GCA_019113745.1 Candidatus Blautia intestinavium | reverse complement strand
ACTGCCATGATCTCGGATGCTACGGTGATGTCGTAGCCGTCCTCACGGGGCATTCCGTTTGTTCTTCCGCCGAGGCCGTCCACTACGTTTCTAAGCTGGCGGTCATTCATATCCACGCATCTTCTCCAGGTGATCTTCCTGGGGTCGATGTTCAGCTCGTTGCCCTGGAAGATATGGTTGTCGACCATGGCTGCCAGAAGGTTGTTGGCTGCTCCGATCGCGTGGAAGTCGCCTGTGAAATGCAGGTTGATGTCTTCCATGGGGACTACCTGTGCGTAGCCGCCGCCTGCAGCGCCGCCCTTAACGCCGAATACCGGTCCCAGGGAGGGCTCGCGCAGAGCTACCATAACGTTCTTGCCAAGCTTCTGCATACCGTCTGCCAGACCTACGGTTGTGGTGGTCTTGCCTTCTCCTGCCGGAGTGGGGTTGATGGCGGTAACCAGGATCAGCTTGCCGTTCTCTTTGTCTGTCTCTTTCAGAAGATTGTAGTCGATTTTTGCCTTATATTTTCCGTACTGCTCCAGGTATTTGTCGTCAATACCTGCTTTTGCGGCAATCTCGGTAATCGGCTGCATTTCGCATTCCTGTGCGATTTCGATGTCACTTTTGAATCCCATGAGTCGTTTCTCCTTTCATAACTGAAAAACATTTTGGCAGTACGCCGTTCCATACCAGAAAATAAAAGATTGTTTCCAATATGAAAAAAGAGCAGTATCTGAAAATCTCCAAATACTGCCCAGACGGTCGGCGCTGCAAATCTCTGATTCCCCTGTGGTTGTCCACGTTTCCGTCAGTTGTCAGAGATTCCTCTGTTGATGAGATGATATTAGCATAAAAGTGCAGGGTTGTCAAGAATTTATCAAAATCCTGGGTTTTTTATATAATTAACACAAATATAGAGAACTAAAATTGTATAATTTATACAAATATCAGGATGAAAATAAAGAAATTTTTTGAAAGCCGGGGTTGCTGAGAGAACTGGCGGGAGGTAAAATAAAAGTATCTTAGGAGGAGGAACGCCAATATGAGAATAATGAAAAAAAGACGTTTTCCGGGAACCAGGGATCAGGCGGTATCGCTGAGGGAAAATGTGAACCGCCAGTTGGCCAGAAAAGCCGCGGCAGAAGGCATGGTTCTTTTGAAAAACGAGGGAAATCTTCTTCCCCTGAAGCCCGGAACAAAAGTGGCTTTGTACGGCGTGGGGGCGTCGAGAACAGTAAAGGGCGGAACCGGATCGGGAGATGTAAATGAACGTGAAACTGTAAGTATCTTTCAGGGAATGAAGGATGCCGGATATGTGATCACAACAGAGGAATGGATACAGGATTACGAACTGCGCTACCAGAAAGCGAGGGAGAGCTGGCGGGATGAGATCCTGAACAAAGTAAAAGAGAGCGGAGACAGCCGGAACTTTTTTGATATTTATTCTTCTTCGCCTTTCCATATGCCGCAGGGGATGGACGTGGAAAAAACCGATGCGGACACAGCGGTTTACGTTCTGAGCCGTATTGCAGGAGAGGGGGCCGACCGTTTTTGCCGGGAAGGCGACTATCTTCTGTCAGAAGAAGAAAAAAGACAGATGAAAAAACTGTGCGGGCTGTATAAGCATGTGATTGCTGTGATAAATGCCGGGGGTCCTGTGGATTTGTCTTTTATGGACGAATGCGGCGGGATAGAAGCGCTGCTGCAGATTTCACAGCCGGGAATGGAGGGCGGACATGCTTTTGCGGATATCTTAAGCGGCACAGTCATCCCTTCCGGAAAGCTTACGGACACCTGGGCGTACCGGTATGAAGACTATCCTTTCAGCGGAGAGTTTTCCCATAATAACGGAAAAACAGATAAGGCATATTATAAAGAAGGGATATATGTAGGATACCGGTATTTTGATACCTTTGATATTCCGGTACGGTACGGCTTCGGATATGGGCTGTCTTATACGGATTTTGAGACAAAGGTTCTTTCTGTGGTGTTTAATGAGAACGAAAAAATCGTTGTGGAAACGGAAACTGTTAATATAGGAGCTGCTTACAGCGGCAGAGAGGTTGTGCAGGTTTATATAACCTGTCCGGAAGGAAAACTGGACAAGGAATACAGAAGACTGGCGGCGTTTGAAAAAACAGAGGACCTCGATCCCGGTCAGAAGGAAACCATGCTGCTGGAGTTTTCTCTGGAGCATCTGGCCTCATACAGTCAGGAAGCCGGCGGCTGGATCATGGAAGCCGGAGATTATGTAATATGGGTGGGAAATAGTCTGGATAACTCAAAACCCGCGGGGGTTCTCCGCCTTGACAGGAAGGTTATGCTGCAGAAAACAGACAGTATCTGCCCCTTAAAAGAAAAACTGGAGGAATTGAAACCGGAGCCGGAAAAGGCGAAGGCGAAGAGGGCGGCGCTGCTTCAATATATAAAGGAAGAAGGTCTTCCTGTCCTTAAGATAAAGAGTTCTTCTATAAAAACAGAAACAGTGACGTATAGAACCAACGCGCAGCTTGTACCCGGGGAAGCAGGAAAATTCGCAGATACTCTGACAGAAGAGCAGCTTGTGTCTCTGGCGAGCGGCGATCCGGACAAAGGCCAGGGAGGAAATCTTGGAGCCGCCGGTATCGCAGTGCCGGGATCTGCGGGAGAGACAAGCGACTGCGCAAAGGAACAGGGGCTGGCAGGAATCGTTCTGGCGGACGGCCCCGCAGGGCTTCGGCTGATGAAGAATTATCATGTATATGAAGGAAAAATTGTCAACAGACCCTTTGAGTTCAGTTTTGAAGGGGGACTTTTTTATCAGGGAAGCCGGGAAGAACCAGGCGACGCCTACTATCAGTACTGTACGGCTATTCCCGTGGGAACGCTTCTGGCCCAGACATGGAATGTGGATTTGCTGGAGGAAACCGGGGAAATGATCGGCGGAGAAATGGAGGAATTCGGCGTGACGCTCTGGCTGGCTCCGGGAATGAATATCCACAGAAATCCTCTCTGCGGACGGAATTTTGAATATTATTCCGAGGATCCGCTCCTTTCCGGAAAAATGGCGGCCGCTATTACAAGGGGAGTGCAGCAGGTTCCGGGCTGCGGAACCACGATCAAGCATTTCGCCTGCAATAATCAGGAAGACAACCGGATGGACAGCGACAGTATTCTGTCGGAAAGAGCTCTCCGTGAGATTTATCTGAAAGGATTTGAGATCGCTGTTAAAGAAGCGCAGCCTATGTCCATTATGACAAGTTATAATCGGATCAACGGAGTGCACGCCGCCAACTGTTATGATCTGTGTACAAAGGCAGCCCGCTGCGAGTGGGGATTCCAGGGAGTGATCATGACGGACTGGACGACTACGGAGAATGGGCCGGACTGCACGGCGGCAGGCTGTATGCGGGCAGGAAACGACCTTGTTATGCCGGGAGCGGCCTGCGACCGGGAAAATCTGAAAAAAGAGCTGGCAAAGGGAACCCTTTCCAGGGAAGATCTGAGAGCCTGTGTCAGCCGGCTGATCCATATCATCTGGCAGTCAAACCAGTACGAAAATCCGACGCCGTACCGGAAATTCTGAGAGGCTTCCGGCCAGCTCCTGGAGTGAAGGATATGAATTCCAAAATGATGTAATGGTAAATTGTAGATTCCCCATGTCCCAATCCTGGAGTTAAGGATATACATTCCGGAACAGGCAGTATATTGGAAAATAAGATTATACAGAAGGTAGAAAAGGGGGCTGCAAAAAACGTAAAGCTGTTTTTTGCAGCCCCTTCCTCTATAGTTGTTTCAGCGATTTTCTTCGTTATCCCCGGTTATCTCCGGAAGCGGGAGATCAGGAAGGCGATCAGAAAGACGATAACAGCAACAGGGATCAGGATTCCCATAAGGATGAAAAGAAGAAGGATGACAACCACCGCCAGTATGATCACAAGGAGTTTACCGTACCATGTTGTCAGATCAAGATGATAGCGGTGTTTCCGGAAGCGTCCGGAGTCGCTGTCGGAATATAAGGGATCAGGTTCGGTGAAATATCTGTTTTCGGAAGATCCGGAATATTCCGGGCTGTCCCCGTAGATACTGGAGGTCGGACTTGTATCTATGATTGTCCTGGCGATGAGACGGGGATCTCCCAGATCGTCTAAAATATCACTTTCTTTACGGCCGTTCTTTATTTCTGTATCAATATAATCCCGATAATATGCTACATGAGACGCTGTATCGGAGGAGGAGAGCTGTCCTGCAAGCTGTGTATTTAAAATATCAAGAAATTCATGTTTTGTCATATATATCTCCTAAATTCTCTGTTTTCTGCTGTCTGCGTTAAGGCGTCCGCGTCACTCGCCGGCGGTGTCCCGCCTTATAACTTCCTTATTGTAACATATTTTATATGCAGAGAAAACGCTGCCAACTATTAAATTTCCATAACGTCAGCGTACAAGGGGACGCACACTCCAAACCGCGTGATTTTATCGATTTCCAATGATTTTCATCATCTGTCTTGTAAATCGCCGAAATCCTGCGGTCGGAGTCTGCGAGTTGAATTTCCAGTCTTGCTTTACTTTTACGGTTGATTAATTATATCTTTAAAGTTGAACCGTAAATTCGCACCTGATTCTACGGTTACTTCCAACAATTCCGTCAAATTAACCGTAACCGCCAGCCTGATTCTACGGTTACTTTTAACATTTCCGCTATATTAACCGTAACCCCCGTCCTAATTTTACGGCTTTTTTCAACAATTCTGCCAAATCAACCGTAAACGTCAGCCTGGTTCTACGGTTACTTTTAACATTTCCGCTATATTAACCGTAACCCCCGGCCTAATCTTACGGCTTCTTCCAACAACCCCGCCAAATCAACCGTAAATTATCTTCTGTTCTTACTTTCCGGCTAGCGTCAGTGTACAAGGGGACAATACGGTCGATAAAGGGCTGATTTCTGTCTCTTCTGCGTTACTTTCATTCCGCGTACGTCCTGTACGCGTCAATCAAGTGCCTTAAAGAGACAGAAATCATCTCCTTTTCGACTCGTAGACTCCAGCCGCAGGAATTTCAGCGATTTACAAGGCAGACGATGGAAGCGTACAGGACGTACACTGACACTTTTTATCGTTTTGTATTCTGACGCTTTCTCAGAAAAAGGGCGTTCCTCTGAAAACCAGAGAGACAAAAACAACTTGTACATATCTGTTACAAGTAATAAAATAAAAAATGTATAGACAGCAGCCGGAAGAAAACCGGGAATTCTGATATACAGAATTTTTTACAGAGAGGTAAGGACGAAGATGTTAAGAACATTTCTGGCAGAGGACGAAATTGTGGTTCGTGAAAACATTAAAAAGATGGTTCCCTGGGAGCAGTACGGATTTGAGCTGGTAGGGGAAGCGTCGGACGGAGAGATGGCGCTTCCGCTTATAAAAAAACTGAAGCCGGATCTTCTGATCACGGATATTAAAATGCCTTTTATGGACGGCCTTACATTATGTAAAGTTGTGAAAAAGGAATTTCCCGATATTAAGATTGTAATCCTCAGCGGCTATGACGATTTTAATTACGCGAAAGAGGCCATCGGCATCGGCGTGGAGGATTATCTCCTGAAGCCGATCACCAAGAACGCCTTTCTGGAACGGCTGTGCGAGATACGGAGCAGATATGAACATGAGAAGAGCCAGCGGGAGTATTACGAGCAGTTCCACAGAGAAATGCAGGAATACGAGCAGAACAGCAGCAGGGATTTTTTCGAGGGGCTTATCAGCGGAAACATGGACATGGGGGAGATGTACGAAAGAGCAGACAAGCTGGGCCTGGATATTGTGGCGGAGGCGTACAATATCCTGATCTTTACTCTGGAATCTGAGAACGCTGCGGCAGGACAGAGCGAAACCTATTCCGAATGGGAGGTTCGGGCGTGGGAAAAAATAGAGAGTCTTTTTGCGGATCATAGTTACGCCATGCTGTTCCGCAACAATGTGTTCAGCTACGGCGTTCTTGTGAAAGAACAGAAGGACAATCCGGGCAAAAATACCCGGGACTGTGTGGAGAGTATCCGGGAGATACTGTCTGATGCGCCTGCGGGACAGCCCTGGTTTATCGCCGCAGGAGAGCCTGTGGAGCGCTTAAGCAATATGAAGCACAGCTATAACACAGCGGCGCAGACTTACGCCAGAAGATACCTGTATGACGGCCATATCCTGTATTACAGAGATCTGAAGGAGGAAGAACTGGCGAAGGACGACGGCAGATATCTGAAAAAGGTGGATATCAACGCCATGGATCCTGCGATCATCCAGAAATTTCTCGGCAGCGGTCTGAAGGAAGAAACAGGAAATTTTGTCAGAGATTATTTTCACGCCATTGGAAAGGAGCCTATGTCCTCCATGGTGTTCCGGAGCTATGTGATCCTTAACGTGCGTTTTTCCGTGCTGTCCTTCCTGAACAGGATGGGATACTGCGCCTCGGCGCTGGAAGAGAGCGATACGGAGGACGCATTGGAGCAGGGCGGAGCGTCAATGGAGGCGGCTATGGCTTACGCGGAGAAAATGCTGCAGAAGGCCATTGAGATCCGGGATGAAAATTCAGGAAACAAGAACAGGGATATTCTGGAAAATTCCATTGAATACATAAAGACCCACTACATGGATGAAAACATGTCCCTCAATGCTGTCGCCCAGGTTGCCAATATCAGCGCCAATCATTTCAGTGCTCTTTTCAGCCAGAATATCGGGCAGACATTTATCGAATATCTTACGGGGATCCGTATGGAACATGCCAAGGAGCTTCTGCGCTGTACCGGAAAGCGGGCCAGCGAGATCGCCCTTGAGGTGGGATACAAGGATTCTCATTATTTCAGTTATCTCTTTAAGAAGACCCAGGGCATGACGCCCAGCGACTACCGGAAAGCAAAAGAGGAAGGGTGATAAAAGATGAAGCAGAAACAGAAAAGATTCACCATGGAGGAGCAGATAAAAAGAATACTTCTGTCCACCATGCTTCCCATGGCACTTCTGATCGCTTTCCTCCTGGTGGCCTCCGCCGGATATGTGTCACGTTACAACCAGCTTGCCCAGAACCTTTCCATCAGTAGTGAATTCAACCTTCACTTTAAGGACGACCTGGATGTGGGAATGTACTATATCGCCATATTTTCTGAGGATACTTCCCATCTTTCGGAGGTAATGGCCCTGGTTGACGAGGCGGAAAACACCATCGCGAAACTGGAGGATAATACTTATAACGCGGACAGCCGGAAGAGCCTGAAGCGTCTGAAAAATTATCTGGGGAATTTACGAAAACGGATGAAGGAGCTTACGGAGGAAGAAAAGTACGACGACAGAATGCAGAGTATGGACAGTAACATCCGTGTGATCACAAGTCTCGTCGTCCAGGAAATGCAGAATTATATCTATACGGAGTCCATGTATCTTGTAAGCGCGGAAAACGCTCTTACCCGCCACCTGTATGTACTGATCGGAACAGTGGCCCTTCTCTGTATCGTGGAACTGGTGATCCTGATACGGAGGTCCTTCCGTTTCTCCCATAATATCAGCGAACCGGTAAAGGGCATCCTGAATAACGTCAGGGAAGTGGGACTTGGGAATTTCCAGATCGCGGAAGTACAGGCGGACAATATGGAAATCGAGGAGCTGGACGCGGGAATCCGGATGATGGCGAAGAAAATCGAAGAGTTATTCGCCAATGTAAGGAAAGAAGAGGAGATGAAACATCTGATACAGCTTCAGCTTCTGCAGGCCCAGGTCAATCCCCATTTCCTTTATAACACTCTGGATACAATCATCTGGCTGATCGAGGGCGGACAGACGGAGGACGCTGTGGAAATGATATCCAGCCTTTCTGTATTTTTCCGCACATCACTGTCAAAGGGGGAGGATATTATCCCGCTTTCCGAGGAAAAACGCCATACCCTCAGTTATCTGGAGATCCAGCAGTCAAGATACCGGGACATCCTGGAATTTGAGATCCGCATTCCGGACGAATTTGACAGGATCATGGTTCCGAAGCTGACTCTTCAGCCCCTGGCGGAGAACGCCCTGTATCACGGCATCAAGAATAAACGGGGCGGCGGACGTATCGTAATAGAAGGCTTTGACGACGGGGACGGACTGATCCTCCGTGTGATGGACAACGGCCAGGGAATGGATGAGAAACGGCTCCGGGAAATCCGCCGGGCTATCCAGACCGGCGAGCGGGCGGGATTCGGACTTGCGGCGGTGGCGGAGCGCATCCGTCTGTATTACGGACCGGAATATGGAATAAAGATCGACTCGGAAGAAGGGAAAGGAACGACTATCGAAGTGCGGCTTGCGAAGAAAATCACAACGGTTCGGTGAAAAACAAACCTGTATCATAAAAAAACAAACCTGTTAAATCAAAAACGAAAAAAGGATAAAACTCTGTACATTTTTCCTAAAAAATTCCATGGAGTTTTCTCTCAGTTTGGTTATAATAGAGACATGTTAAACAAGTAACAACTTAAAAAAGGGAGGAAACAAAACATGAAGAAAAAAATCTTAGCAGCTTTCATGGCAGCAACAATGGTAGCAGGAATGTCAGCTATCAACGTAGCAGCAGAGGAGGAAGGCGGAGACCTGATTACCGTCGGTTTTTCACAGGTAGGCGCTGAGTCTGACTGGCGTACAGCCAACACAGAGTCCATGCAGACAACCTTCTCCGAAGAGAACGGATATGAGCTGATCTTCAGCGACGCTCAGCAGAAACAGGAGAATCAGCTTACAGCAGTTCGTAACTTCATCCAGCAGGAAGTTGACTACATTCTTCTTGCACCTGTAACCGAGACAGGATGGGATACCGTTCTTCAGGAAGCAAAAGACGCAGGAATCCCGGTTATCATCGTTGACCGTATGGTTGATGTTTCCGACGACAGCCTTTACACCACATGGATCGGAACAGACTCCCTGCTTGAAGGACGTAAAGCGGCTGAATGGCTGAACGCTTACGCTACAGCTAAAGAGATCGCTCCGGAAGATTTACATATCGTAGACATCCAGGGTACTATCGGTTCCACAGCTCAGATCGGACGTACACAGGGTCTTGAAGAAGGCGTTGAGAAATATGGATGGGATCTCCTGGAACAGCAGTCCGGTGAGTTCACCCAGGCAAAAGGCCAGGAAGTTATGGAGTCCATGCTGAAGAAGTATGACAACATCAACGTTGTATACTGCGAGAACGATAATGAAGCATTCGGCGCAATTGACGCTATCGAAGCAGCAGGTAAGACTGTAGGTACAGATATTGCGGCAGGCGAGATCCTTGTTATCTCCTTCGATACTACAAACGCTGGTCTGACAAACGTTCTTGACGGCAAGATCGCATGCGACGTTGAATGTAATCCTCTTCACGGACCTCGTGCAGAAGCTCTGATCCAGGCTCTGGAAGCTGGCGAAGAAGTTGAGAAACTGAACTATGTAGATGAAGAAATCTTTGCTTTCGATGACACAGTTGCATCCGTAACAGCAGTGAACAGCCTTGAAGAAGAAGCTGAATACGCAGTTACACCGATCACTCAGGAAATCATCGACGGACGTGCATATTAATCAGAACCTGCAAACAAAACGTTAAGTGAAGTTTGACTGATTAAAGGATAAGGAATGAATCCGGAGCGCGGTGCATAATTCGGATAAACCGGATCTGTGCCGCGCTCCTTTTATGATTTCGGACAGGTTCCTGAAGAAATAAAAGGAACTGTTCATAACAAAAAACAGGGAAAGCAGGTGGAAAGAATATGGAAAACAACGTTGTGCTGGAAATGAAAGACATAAGCAAAAACTTCACCGGTGTCCGCGCCCTTTCCCATGTGGATTTTACTTTGCGCAAAGGCGAGATCCACGCGCTGATGGGTGAAAACGGAGCCGGAAAATCAACGCTGATCAAGGTGCTTACCGGCGTGCATGAATTTGAAAGCGGAAGCATCCACATGGACGGAAAAAACGGGGACGTGATCAATCATTCTCCCCAGGAAGCCCAGGCAAACGGTATCAGTACCGTATATCAGGAGGTAAACCTCTGTCCGAACCTGACGGTGGCGGAGAACCTTTTTATCGGACGCGAGCCCAGAAAGCTGGGAATGATAAACTGGCGTGAAATGAACGCCCGTTCCGCAAAGCTTCTGGAGAGTCTGGATATTAACGTGCCTCCTACCCAGATGCTGGACGAGTGTTCCGTGGCTATTCAGCAGATGATCGCTATTGCCCGTGCGGTAGATATGAAATGCCGGGTACTGATCCTGGATGAGCCTACCTCCTCTCTGGACGACGACGAGGTTGAGAAGCTGTTCGTCCTGATGCGCCGACTGAGAGACGAGGGCGTTGGAATTATTTTCGTAACACATTTCCTGGAGCAGGTATACGCGGTATGCGACAGGATCACAGTCCTCCGTAACGGCGAGCTTGTAGGAGAATATGAGACAAAAGATCTGCCCCGCGTCATGCTGGTAGCAAAGATGATGGGTAAGGATTTCGACGATCTTGCCGATATCAAGAGCGCCCATGCAGGAAAGAAAGCCGCTGCGGCGACTCCGGTTATCGAGGCCCGGGGACTTGGACACAGAGGAACCATCAAACCCTTCGATATCACTATCAACAAGGGCGAGGTTATCGGTCTTACAGGTCTTCTCGGCTCCGGACGTTCCGAGCTGGTGCGCGCTATTTACGGCGCCGACAAGGCTGACAGCGGTACGCTGAAAGTAAACGGCAAAGAAGTGAAGATCAACAGTCCTCTGGACGCTATGAAGCTTGGTATGGCGTACCTTCCGGAAGACCGTAAAGCAGAGGGTATCATTGCCGACCTTTCTGTAAGAGAGAATATCATCATCGCCCTTCAGGCGAAAAAAGGCATGCTTCATCCGCTCAGCAGAAAAGAAATGGAAGAAGCGGCGGACAAATATATCGAGATGCTGCAGATCAAGACGGCCAGCCGTGAGACTCCCATCAAGAGTCTTTCCGGCGGTAACCAGCAGAAGGTTATTCTTGGAAGATGGCTTCTGACCAATCCGGAATATCTGATCCTGGACGAGCCCACCAGAGGTATTGATATCGGTACCAAGACAGAAATCCAGAAGATCGTCCTTGACCTTGCGGACCAGGGAATGGCCGTAACCTTTATTTCCTCCGAAGTAGAAGAGATGCTCCGTACCTGTTCCAGAATGGCGGTCTTAAGAGACGGAGAAAAAGTTGGAGAGCTGAATGAGGAAGAGCTGTCCCAGAGCAATATCATGAAAGCCATCGCAGGAGGTGACGATAAGAATGAGTAAACTGAAAAAGATTACAGGAGCAAGGCTCTTTCTTCCAATCGTGTGTCTGATCGCCGTACTCCTGATCAATGTGATCAAAACACCGGACTTCTTTAACGTATCCATTCAGAACGGAGTCCTGTACGGATATATTATCGACGTTATCAACCGTGCTTCAGAACTTGTTATCCTTGCCGTAGGTATGACCCTTGTAACAGCGGCTTCCGGCGGACAGGATATCAGCGTGGGAGCTGTCATGGCGGTAGCTGCCGCCGTATGCTGCCAGATCCTTTCCGGCGGCGAGGTTTCTGTTACAGAATACCAGAATTCCATTATTATCGCAGTGATCGTGGCTCTTCTGGCAGCTGCGCTCTGCGGCGCGTTTAACGGTTTCCTGGTAGCGAAACTTAAGATCCAGCCCATGGTTGCAACTCTGATCCTTTACACAGCAGGCCGCGGTATCGCCCAGCTTGTAACAAACGGACAGATCACCTACATCCGTGTGGATTCCTACCAGATGGCAGGTGGATATATCGGAAGCATTCCGATTCCTACGCCGGTGTTCTTCGCGATCATCACAGTGGTGATTGTATCTCTGATCCTGAAAAAGACGGCGCTGGGGCTCTATATCGAGAGCGTCGGCATTAATGGAAAAGCAGCCCGCCTTGTGGGCCTGAATTCCACACTGATCAAGTTCCTTACTTATGTGATCTGCGGTGTGCTGGCAGGTATCGCCGGAATCGTGGCTTCCAGCCGTATCTACTCCGCAGACGCCAACAACATCGGACTGAACCTGGAAATGGACGCCATCCTTGCGGTTGCTCTTGGCGGAAACTTCCTCGGCGGCGGTAAATTCAGTCTTCTTGGTTCTGTGATCGGCGCCTATACGATCCAGGCACTGACCACAACTCTTTACGCAATGAACGTTAAGGCCGACCAGCTCCCCGTTTACAAGGCGATCGTGGTTATCGTCATCGTAACCCTTCAGAGCGAGACTTTCAAGAAATTCATTGCCGGACTGAAAAGTAAAAAAGCTTCCGGAGCTCCGGCGGCAGAAGGAGGGCAGAAATAATGAAAGCAAAAAGTAATGTTCAGAAAAAGAAAATGACGAACACAGGTCTGCTGCTTGTGATTACAATTGCCCTGTTCTTCGTAATGTACGCCGCAGGTATGGTTGTGTTCGCTGACAAAGGTTTCGCGAAACCTCAGATGTTTTTGAACCTGTTCGTATCCAACGCAGGTCTTCTGGTTATTTCCTGCGGTCTTACCATCGTAATGATCACCGGCGGTATCGATATTTCCGTAGGTTCCGTAACCGCCCTGGTATGTATGGTAATGGCAAATCTTATGGAAAATCACGGCGTCAGCGCCTATGTGGCGGTTCTGATCGCCCTTGTGATCGGCCTTCTGTTCGGTATTGTTCAGGGCTTCCTGGTATCCTATATGGGAATCCAGCCCTTTATCGTAACCCTGGCCGGTATGTTCTTCGGGCGTGGCATGACTGCTATTGTCAGTACAGAAATGATTTCCATTAAAAACGAAGTATTTCTGAAATGGGCGAATTTCCGTTTTTATATGCCTTTCGGTTCCACCAATAAGAAAGGAAAATTTATTCCCGCCTACATTCCGCCTACAGTTGTGATCGCTGTAATTGTCGTAATACTGATCGCGATCCTTCTGAAATACCGTAAATTCGGACGTAAGCTTTACGCCATCGGCGGAAACAGACAGAGCGCTCTTATGATGGGACTTGACGTTAAGAAGACCATGTTCAAGGCATATATCCTTGACGGTTTTCTTGCAGGTCTGGGCGGTTTCCTTTTCTGCCTGAACAGTTGCGCGGGATTCGTTGAGCAGGCCAAAGGTCTTGAGATGGACGCTATTTCCTCAGCCGTTATCGGCGGTACGCTGCTTTCCGGCGGCGTCGGTACGCCTATCGGTTCCATGTTCGGCGTGCTGATCAACGGTACGATTTCCAGTCTGATCACAGCACAGGGTACACTTTCAAGCTGGTGGTCGAGAATCGTTCTTTCTCTTCTGCTCTGCTTCTTCATCGTGATCCAGTCTGTGCTGGCGTCCGCATCTGCGAAGAGGAAAAAATAATAACTGACTTGAATTACAGAAGGCCCGGTATGATGTATGGAAGAAAATGGAGTATCAAAATACTATCTGTTAATGGAACAGATCAAAGGAGAAATACTTTCCGGAAAGATTCTGCCGGGGCAGAAGCTCCTTTCTGAAAACCAGTACGCGGAGCGCTACTCCATGAGCAGACATACAGTCCGGAAGGCGCTGGGAATACTGGAGCAGCAGGGATACATAGAAGCCTTTCACGGGAAGGGCACCTACTGCTCGGAACAGATGCGTCACAGAAAAATTTCCCGGAACATCGCCGTGGTGACAACCTACATATCGGACTACATCTTTCCCAGGCTGATCCAGGGAATGGACAGGGTGCTGGGAGAAAACGGCTACAGCATTATCCTGAAAAATACAGGGAACAGCCGTCAGAGAGAGGCGCGCTGTCTGGAAGAGCTGCTGAAGAAAGACATCGACGGTCTTATCATAGAGCCCAGCAAAAGCGAGCTGAGCTGTAAACATATCAGTCTTTACCAGGCTCTGGACCGTTATGAGATTCCCTATGTATTTATCCAGGGACTTTACGCGGAGATGCAGGACAAACCCCATATCCTCATGGACGACGCAATGGGAGGATATCTGGCCGCGTCCTATCTTCTGAAACTGGGACATAAAAGGATCGCCGGATTTTTTAAGGCGGACGATATGCAGGGGATCGAGAGGCACAAAGGCTATGTGAAAGCTCTGCAGGAAGCGGGGCTGCCCTATGATCCGGAGGATGTGGTGTGGTATCACACGGAGGACCGCAAAATGAAGCCGGCGATCATGCTCCGGCTGATGGAAAAAGAAGGACATCTTCCCGACGGCATTGTATGCTACAACGACCAGATAGCCGCTATGCTGATGGAAGAACTGGGACGCCTTGGCTATAAAGTGCCGGAAGATGTTTCAGTGACGGGGTTCGACGATTCGCTTTTCGCCCAGCGGGGAGACGGAATCACCACAGTCGCTCATCCACAGGAAAAACTTGGAGAAATGGCGGCGGAACTTCTTCTGGAAAAGATTAACGGCGTTCCGAAGGAAAAGAGCCGGATTCCGGAGCGGATACAGCCTCAGCTTATCGTAAGAGGATCCTGCAGGGACAGGAGGGTTCCGGAGAAACAGACGGCGACGGCGTTAAAAAGCTGATCTAACTGAATAAAAGACGCCGGGTCCCGGCGTCATGCAATCCGGATATCAGGAGAGTTCAGGGCAGTGTTCTGAGTACAGGACTTCTCAGGGCTCTTCTGATATTTTTTTCAAAAAACGACCCAAAAGGAGGATATATTTATGAAAACAGGAAGAAATTACAAGTTCTGGTTCTGCACAGGCTCCCAGGATCTCTATGGCGACGAGTGTCTGAGGAAGGTTGCGGAGCATTCCCGTATCATCGTGGAGGAACTGAATAAATCGGGCGTCCTGCCTTTCGAGCTGGTATGGAAGCCCACTCTGATCACCAATGAGCTGATCCGTAAGACTTTTAACGAGGCGAACGCGGATGAGGACTGCGCCGGAGTGATCACCTGGATGCATACTTTCTCGCCTGCAAAATCCTGGATTCTGGGACTGAAGGAATACAGAAAACCGCTGTGCCATCTGCATACCCAGTTTAATCAGGAAATCCCCTATGACACCATCGATATGGACTTCATGAACGAGAACCAGTCTGCTCACGGCGGAAGAGAGTACGGACATATCGTAACCCGTATGGGAATCGAGAGAAAAGTTATCGTAGGACACTGGGCGGACAGAAAAGTGCAGGAAAGACTTGCCTCCTGGATGCGCACCGCTGTAGGTATCATGGAGAGCAGCCACATCCGCGTGTGCCGTGTGGCGGATAATATGAGAAACGTGGCTGTTACCGAGGGCGACAAGGTAGAGGCTCAGATCAAATTTGGCTGGGAAGTGGACGCTTATCCGGTGAACGAAGTATGCGAATATGTGAACGATGTTAAGCAGAGTGATATTGATGTTTTGGTAGAAGAATATTATAATAAATATGACATTCTTCTTGAGGGCAGAGACCCTGAAGAATTCAAACGTCATGTAGCAGTGCAGGCAGGGATCGAGATCGGATTCGAGAGATTCCTGGAGGATCATAATTATCAGGCGGTAGTTACCCATTTCGGTGATCTGGGTTCTCTGAAACAGCTTCCCGGACTGGCGATGCAGCGCCTGATGGAAAAAGGATACGGCTTCGGAGCCGAGGGCGACTGGAAAACCGCGGCTATGGTGCGTCTGATGAAGATCATGACTGCAGGGATCAAAGACGCGAAGGGAACTTCCTTTATGGAAGACTATACATATAATCTTGTTCCCGGCAAAGAGGGAATCCTTCAGGCCCACATGCTTGAGGTATGCCCGACGATTTCTGAAGGCCCCATCAGCATTAAGGTATGCCCGCTTTCCATGGGCGACAGAGAAGACCCGGCAAGACTTGTATTTACATCAAAGACAGGCCCGGCGATAGCCACCTCCCTGGTAGATCTGGGAGACCGTTTCCGTCTGATCATCAACGATGTGGAATGCAAGAAGGTAGAAAAGCCTATGCCCAAGCTTCCGGTCGGAACAGCGTTCTGGACTCCTATGCCGGATCTGGCGACAGGAGCGGAAGCGTGGATCCTGGCAGGCGGCGCACATCACACAGCGTTCTCCTACGACCTTACAGCGGAGCAGATGGGGGACTGGGCTGCAGCTATGGGAATCGAAGCTGTCTACATCGACAAGGATACCACCATCCGCAGCTTCAAGAATGAGCTGAGATGGAATGAGATTGCTTACAGAAAGTAAGCTGACAGAAATCGGGAGGATTTACATGGGTGCAAGTGAAGCAAAAACAGCAATTTTAAGCAACAAAACAGCGCTGGGTATTGAATTCGGTTCCACCAGGATCAAGGCGGTTCTGGTAGACGGATCCAATAATCCTATCGCGTCAGGCGATTATGAGTGGGAGAACCGTTATGAGAACGGTATATGGACCTACAGTCTGGACGACATCCACAAAGGCCTTCAGGGCAGCTATAAGGCCATGGCTGACGATGTAAAGGAAAAGTACGGCGTGGAGCTTACCAGCGTGGGCGCTCTGGGAATCAGCGCTATGATGCACGGATATATGCCTTTCAATAAGGCAGGGGAGCTGATGGTTCCCTTCCGCACATGGAGAAACAACATTACCGGCCAGGCCTCTGAGGAACTGATGGAGCTTTTCCATTACAATATTCCCCAGAGATGGAGTATCGCCCATCTTTATCAGGCTATCCTGAACAAAGAAGAGCATGTAAAAGATATCGACTATATCACGACGCTGGAGGCGTATATTCACTGGCAGCTTACCGGAAGACGCATCCAGGGAATCGGCGACGCTGCCGGCATGTTCCCCATTGACAGCAATACGAAGGACTACAATGAGGAAATGGTGCAGAAGTTCGATAAACTGGTGGAGCCTTACGGATTCCCCTGGAAGCTGCGTGATATCCTGCCGGAAGTCATGGTGGCAGGTCAGGACGCAGGCACGCTGACGGAAGAGGGAGCGAAGCTCCTCGATCCTTCAGGGAAGCTTCAGGCCGGAATTCCCATGTGCCCGCCGGAAGGCGACGCCGGAACGGGAATGGTGGCTACCAACAGTGTGAAGCAGCGCACAGGAAACGTTTCCGCCGGAACATCTGTATTTGCCATGATCGTTCTGGAAAAAGCCCTTTCCAAACCGTATAAAGAGATCGACATGGTAACGACGCCGGCAGGCGATCCGGTGGCTATGGCCCATTCCAACAACTGTACCTCCGACCTGAACGCATGGGTAAACGTATTTAAAGAGTTTGCCGAGGCTATGGGTATGGAAGTGGATATGAACAAACTGTTCGGAACCCTGTACCACAAAGCCATGGAAGGCGATGTGGACTGCGGAGGACTCCTGTCCTACTGCTATTTCTCAGGAGAGCATATGACAGGATTCGAAGAGGGACGTCCGCTGTTCGTGCGCTCTCCGGAGAGTAAATTTAACCTTGCCAATTTCATGAGAACGAATCTGTATACCTGCCTGGGCGCAATGCGCGTTGGTCTGGATATCCTTCTGAATAAAGAGCATGTGAAGATCGACCGTCTCCTGGGACACGGCGGTCTGTTCAAGACAAAAGGCGTTGGACAGCAGATCCTTGCAGACGCTGTGAACGCTCCCGTATCCGTTATGGAGACAGCCGGAGAAGGCGGCGCGTGGGGAATCGCCCTTCTTGCCTCCTATCTGGTAAATAAGGAAGACGGAGAAACACTGGAGCACTTCCTGGACGAGAAGGTATTCGCCGGAAACGAAGGCAGCACACTTCAGCCGGAAGAGGAGGGAGTAAAAGGATTTAATGTGTTCATGGACCGCTATGTGAAGGGACTTGGAATTGAGAGAGCCGCAGTGGAGTCCGGGATTTGGTAAAATGGATGTGAAGTGACGGCCGGTAGGGATACTGCCATATCCGGCAATGTCGTCGGATGATTTGCGCTAAGAAGTAACAGCCGTCGAAAGGCCTGCGCGCAGCAGACGCGTTGATCTTCGCGATTTTGCTCCGCCGCCTATTAAAGCCCCCAAACCACAAACTTGTTTCACTTCGAACAGGTGGTTTGGGGGCTTTGCTATGCTCGCAAAATCAGCGAATCTCTGCCGAACGTCTGCCGCGCCGCAGGACCTGCCGCGGCTGTTTTCTGATATCGCAGGACCCGCTCTGTCTGAACGTTAGTTATGCCGGATATCGGCAGTATCTCATACGGACTGTGCACTTGAGCGGATAAAAATAAAAAGAGAGACATAAAATTAATGTTGAAATCTGAATTATAGGGTGCTATAATTTAGAAAAATTGAATAGTGAAAATAACAGGTGCCTGACAATATGGTTTGTATTGTTGGGTTAAAAGGGAAACAGGTGTGAATCCTGTACGATCTCGTCACTGTATTTAAGGAGTATGAAACTGTGTGCGATGCACAGTCACTGGGAAACCGGGAAGGCTGTTTCATATGTTGATTTATAAGCCAGGAAACCTGCCTGCTATTGGTACGGGGACATTTGTCCCAGATCACGAGTAATTGGTTGTACCGTTTATACTGTCTACGATACCCTTTTACCTTTTTGTAAGAGGGTTTTTTATTTTCACAGGCAATTTGCCAGGCGATATATCGATATGTCTGCCCGGCGGTTCCGGCATGTATTTTGTCCCCGTATTTTATAAATATGCTGATGATTTTATTTATATACATCAGGACACAGAAGCGGAAAATATTCTGTGCCGTACTATTTATAAAAGGAGGATAAGAAACATGAAAAACAAAATGGTAAAAGCATTAACCCTGGTAATGGCTGTAGCGACAATATCCATGTCGGGTTCTGCCAGTATTTATGCATCGGAGGCAGAAACAGCAGAGGGTGCTGTGGAAGAGACCGCAGAATCTGAAACAGGAGAAGCAGAAGCTGTGTCAGATGACGGTGAGAGCGGTACGGACGCAGACCAGGAGGCTGCCGATAATGCGGCGGCGCTGATCGATAAGATTTATGTGCAGGAAAGAACTGAGACAACAGATGAGGACTGTGCGGCTGCGAAAGAAGCGTGGGACGCCCTGACAGACACACAGAAGGAACTTGTAGAAGGGGAAAATGCCAGCCCGGATTATTTTGGTCTTGACACAGGCGATGCTTCACTGGACGACGCACGCAATGCAGATGAGATCGGGGAAAATGAACTTCTGGTTGTAAGTTTTGGTACTTCCTATAATGACAGCCGTGTAGAAGATATTAAGGGAATTGAGGACGCTTTGCAGGAGGCGTATCCGGACTGGTCAGTAAGAAGGGCTTTTACCGCTCAGATTATTATCAATCATGTACAGGCCAGAGACGGAGAGGCTATTGACAATATGCAGCAGGCTCTTGACAGAGCTGTGGAGAATGGCGTAAAGAATCTTGTAGTGCAGCCTACACATCTGATGCATGGTTCGGAATATGACGAAATGATGGAAGTTCTTGAAGCTTATGAGGATCAGTTTGAGTCAGTGGCAGTTGCCGAGCCTATGCTTGGAGAAGTAGGAGACGATGCGTCTGTGATTAATGAGGATAAGGAGGCTGTCGCTCAGGCAGTGGCTGACGCTGCGGTAAAAGACGCCGGATATGAAAGTATGGATGCGGCGGCAGAGGACGGAACAGCTTTTGTGTTCCTCGGACATGGCACTGCTCATGTGGCGAAAGTAAGCTACAGCCAGATGCAGACACAGATGAGAGATCTGGGATATGATAATACTTTTATTGGTACAGTGGAAGGAGAGCCGGAAGAAACTGCGTGTGAAGCTGTTATTGCTGCAGTAAAAGAGGCCGGATATACAAAAGTGGTTCTGCGTCCGCTGATGGTAGTTGCCGGAGATCATGCCAATAATGATATGGCAGGCAGCGAGCCGGATTCCTGGAAGAGTATGTTTGAAGCAGACGGAGGATTTGAAAGTGTGGACTGCCAGGTTGCCGGACTGGGAAGAATCGACGCTGTAAAACAGCTTTATGTGGAGCATGCTCAGGACGCGATTGATTCTCTGGGAACAGAAGATAATGCGGCAGATGACGCGCCGGCTACAGCAGCGGAAGATACAGAAACAGAAGAAACTGCAGAAGCAGCAGAATAAACCGAAAGAAGTTTCCTGATTCCGCCTGCGCGGAAAGATGCAGGAGGCGATATATAAAAAAGCTGCCCGGACTGTTGCTGAAACATCCGGGCAGTTGCTGTGAAAGGAGTTCAGAAAAATGAAACGTAAGACGATTTTGGCAATGTGTGTATTAAGCATGACTGTTTTTTGGGGCAGCTATGTTCCGGTAATGGCTGAGGATAATAAAGCGAAGGCTGAAGCGGAGAGTACCGTGGAGACAGCCGATGAAAAAGAAAATCAGGAAAAAGGAGAAAATGTTCTCGAAGACGGCGTATATTCCGCTGATTTTGACACTGACAGCACCATGTTTCATGTAAATGAATCCTGTGACGGAAAAGGAACTCTCACTGTAAAAGACGGAAAGATGACGATACACGTGTCGCTGGTTTCAAAATCTATTCAGAATCTTTTTGTCGGAAAAGCTGAGAACGCGCAGAAAGAGGGCGCGGAGATTCTGGAGCCGACTACAGACAGCGTGACTTACAGTGATGGATACACAGAGGAAGTATATGGCTTTGATATTCCGGTTCCGGCTCTGGATAAGGAATTTGACGTTGCTCTGATTGGAAAGAAGGGAAAATGGTACGATCATAAGGTGAGCGTTTCCAATCCGGTTCCGGCAGAAGGCGAAACTGCAGCTTTGGAAGGCGTGACAGCAGGAGATTTGGAACTCGAGGATGGAGAATACACAGTTGAGGCAGTGCTTGAAGGAGGAAGCGGTAAAGCGTCAGTTGAAAATCCGGTGAGTATTACTGTAAAAAATGGAGGAGTAACTGCGAAACTTGTCTGGAGCAGTCCGAATTACGACTATATGCTTGTTGCCGGAAAAAAATATACAATGACAAATACAGAGGGGAATTCCACATTCGAGATACCGGTTGCGGAATTTGACAGCAAACTGGAAGTGACAGCAGATACAGTTGCCATGAGCACACCTCATGAAATTGATTATACGCTTCAGTTTGATTCATCAACAATACAGGAAGCAGAGTAAACCCGGACGGGGACGTGGAGAACACACATGTTGTCTCTATGGCAAAGCGGAGGTGAATTATTTATGAAAGAAATATGGAAAAAGCTCCGAAGAACAGTTGCCGGTATTACTCTGGCCACAGTTGTTTTCAGTTCCTGTCCGTTTCCCGTTCAGGCGTCGGACGGTACGGCTGCTGATTCGAAAAAAGAAGAGCTGGCAGGGCTTGCCTATGATCACAGTCTGGATCTGGAATATGCCACACAGTTTTCTGTAGATTATTATGAAGGAGGTTACGCCCTGATATCCATAGCGGATGACGGGAAATTTCTGCTTGTTCCTGATGGAAAGGACGTACCGGAAGAACTGGATGAAAATATCTCGGTCATCCGGCAGCCGGTGGATAATATATATCTTGTAGCCACTTCCGCTATGGATTTTTTCTGCGCTCTGGACGGACTGGACTGTATCGGTCTGTCCGGGACGGACGCAGACGGCTGGTACATTGAGGAGGCAAAAGAAGCACTGGAAAACGGTTCCATTACCTATGCCGGAAAATACAGCGCTCCGGATTATGAACAGATTGTTTCTCAAAACTGCGGCCTGGCTATTGAATCCACTATGATCTATCACACGCCGGAAGTCAAAGAGAGACTGGAACAATTCGGAATTCCGGTTCTGGTGGAACATTCCAGTTATGAAAATCATCCTCTGGGAAGAACGGAATGGCTGAAACTCTATGCTGTACTGCTGGGAAAAGAAGAAGATGCGGACAGGCTTTTTAAAGAACAGGCGGATAAACTGAAAAGTGTGGAAAACGATGAGAATACCGGGAAAACGGTGGCTTTTTTCTATATTAATTCTGTGGGAGCCGCAAACGTCCGCAAATCTAATGATTATATCTCGAAAATGATCGAGCTTGCAGGCGGGAAATATATTTTTGACAATCTTGGAGAACAAGATAACGCTCTTTCTACTATGAACATGCAGATGGAGGAATTTTACGCCGCTGCGAAAGACGCAGATTATATTATTTATAACAGCACGATCGATGGAGAACTGAGTACTGTTGATCAGCTTCTTTCGAAGAGTTCGCTGTTGGAGGATTTTAAGGCTGTAAAAGAAGGGAATGTCTGGTGTACGGAACAGAATTTGTTTCAGGAGCCTATGGGACTTGGAACTATGATTGAAGATATACATACCATGCTTACATCAGACAAAGATGATACAGACAATATGACATATATGCACAAGCTGAAATAGAACCAGGAGAAAAATGTTATGGACAGAAAAACGGAGTCCGTGAGCAGACCGGACGGAAAAAAAGGAGTCAGGGCAGGAAGAATATATATAAGGTATGCGGCTGCTTTTGGAATTCTGACAGGATTGCTGCTAATACTTACAGTATGGAATATCAATTCGGGAAGTATCCATATTTCAGTCCGGGACATCCTGCAGATACTTTTTCAGAGGCAGGGAGAGGACGCCGCTTATAATATCGTCTGGGAAATACGGCTGCCGAGGATTCTGGCGGCGTTGATCCTGGGCGGCGCACTGTCTGTATCCGGTTTCCTGCTGCAGACATTTTTTAACAATCCAATTGCAGGACCTTTTGTTCTTGGAATTTCATCAGGAGCAAAGCTTATCGTTTCGCTGGTTATGATCTATATGCTGGAAAAAGCTGCGGTGGCAACTTCCGGGCATTTGATTATCGCGGCGTTCTTCGGCTCTATGATCTCCATGGGCTTTGTCCTGGTTATTGCAAGAAAAGTAAGAAATATGTCCATGCTGGTAATCAGCGGGATCATGATTGGGTATATTTGTTCTGCGGTAACGGATTTTGTGATCACCTTTGCAGATGATTCCAATATTGTGAATCTGCATAACTGGTCTATGGGAAGTTTTTCGGGGATAAGCTGGGATAATGTAGATCTTGCGGCAGTGGTGGTTCTGATCTGCATGATCCTTACTTTCCTTATGTCAAAGCCCATCAGTGCCTATCAGCTTGGAGAAGCCTATGCGCAGAATATGGGGGTGAATATCAGGGCGTTCCGTGTTTCTCTGATTCTGCTTTCCAGTATTCTGTCTGCCTGTGTTACGGCTTTCGCCGGACCGATCTCTTTTGTAGGAATCGCGGTACCCCATCTGGTAAAAAGCCTTCTGAAAACTGCGAAACCCATACTGGTGATTCCGGGATGTTTTTTGGGAGGGGCGGTATTCTGTCTTCTATGCGATCTGATTGCCAGGACGGTATTTGCACCAACGGAATTGAGTATCAGTTCCGTGACGGCAGTGTTTGGCGCTCCCGTAGTTATTTATATTATGATACGGAGAAAGAGGTTGATGGGATGAGTGAATATGTTGTCCGTACAAAACAGATGGAAGTGGGATATGACGGCAAACCCCTGATCAGAAATATTGAGATTAGTTTAAAACCGGGTGAGATCCTGACTTTGATCGGTCCCAATGGAGCAGGAAAATCCACTATATTAAAAAGCATGACAAGACAGTTAAAACTAATCGGGGGAACGGTATATCTGGGGAATGATATCATGAGCCGTATGTCAGGTAATGAGGTGGCCAGGAAACTTTCCGTTGTAATGACGGAAAGACTGCGTCCGGAAATGATGACATGTGAAGATGTTGTGTCCACAGGACGTTATCCCTATACCGGAACACTGGGAATACTTACAAAAGAAGACAGGAATAAAGTCCGGGAAGCTATGGAGCTTGTGCACACACTGGAATTTAAAGACAGGGACTTTACGGCAGTCAGTGACGGTCAGCGCCAGAGAGTTCTTCTGGCAAGAGCAATCTGTCAGGAACCGGAGATAATCGTGCTGGACGAGCCTACTTCTTTTCTGGATATCCGCCATAAACTGGAACTTCTGTCAGTGCTGAAAAATATGATCCTTCAGAAGAATACGGCCGTTCTGATGTCTTTGCATGAGTTGGATCTGGCGCAGAAAGTATCCGACAGAGTGATCTGCGTCCATGGGGATAAGATTGAGAAGTATGGAGAGCCGGAAGAAATTTTTTCCTCAGAATATATCCATGAACTTTATGGAATTACAACCGGCAGTTACAATGAGCTTTTCGGCTGTCTGGAAATGCAGCGGCCATCAGGGGATCCCCGCGTGTTCGTGATAGGAGGAAACGGAAAGGGAATTCCTGTCTACAGAAAGCTGCAGAGAGCGGGAATTCCCTTTGCTGCAGGCGTATTGCACCGCAATGATATGGATTATGAAGTTGCGAAAGTTCTGGCTTCAGCCGTAATTCCGGAAGAACCTTTTTCTCCGGTCAGCCGTGAAAATTATGAGAAAGCAAAGCTGGCGATGTTGTCCTGCGAAAAAGTGATCTGCTGTACAGACATATTCGGGCCTGGTAATTATAAAAATCGGGATCTGCTTACAGATGCGGAGAAGGCTGGAATACCCGTTGTGTATTCCGGTCAGACCTGAGCGATCCAATCATTTTCTAGTACGCCCGCCCGGTGAAGACGGCAACGGATCTGGGGCGCATGGTAAACTGACTTTCGATGCGCACCTCGCTGCCTTCGGGGTAGCAGTAGTTCCCGTTTTCATCCCCGTAAGTGTTCACGCTGAGACGCCATGCGATCCGCCCGAGGTGATTGGGCAGGTTGACAGAAACATCTTCCCAGTAAGTGTTGATCACAATACATACAAGATCGTCGGCTCCTTTTTCTTTATCGTAGCCTGCGAAGGTTACGGAGAATGTCATGGCGTCTCTTGGAACCTGGCCGTCGCTTCCGTCCGCGCTGTGGGTGCGCAGAGGCTCCATGCCGCAGACGGCGTCCGACAGCTTCCTGCTGATCACCTTATGTTCTTTGCGGTAGGCGATCATGAATTTAAAGAACTCAAAGAGATCCCGGTTCTTTTCCAGAAGGCTCCAGTCGATCCAGGAAATCTCATTATCCTGGCAGTAGCTGTTGTTGTTGCCAAACTGCGTATTTCCGAATTCGTCCCCGGAGAGGAACATAGGCGTTCCCCGGCTGCACATCAGTACGGTGCAGGCGTTGCGGATCATCCGGTGGCGCAGAGTGAGGACGGAAGGATCGTCGGTATCTCCTTCCGCGCCGCAGTTCCAGCTTCTGTTGTCGTTGGTGCCATCCGTATTATCCCATCCGTTTGCCTCGTTGTGTTTGCTGTTATATGCATAGAGATCATACAGAGTAAAGCCGTCATGACAGGTCAGGAAATTCACACAGGAATTATATCCCGCATAGCCGTTTTCCTCTTCATCGTGATAGTCTCCGTACATGTCCCCGGACCCCAGAATGCTCCAGGCGGCGTCAAGTGACAGCCAGGAGTCTCCTTTGAGGAATCCCCGGAGGGCGTCTCTGTAGCGGCCGTTCCATTCCGCCCAGCGTCCGCTGGCGGGAAAGCTGCCCACCTGGTACATGCCTCCGGCGTCCCAGGCTTCCGCGATCAGTTTTACATTGCGGAGCAGGGGATCGGCGGCAAGGGTGCGCAGAAGCGGCGGATTGTTCATGGGAGAGCCGTCCTCGTTCCTTCCCAGAATGCTGGCGAGATCGAAACGGAATCCGTCGATGCGGTAATTTACCGTCCAGTAACGCAGACACTCCAGGATAAGCTGCTGTACAACAGGGTGATTACAGTTCAGGGTATTGCCGCAGCCGCTGAAATTATAATAATCGCCGTTCGGGGTAAGCATGTAGTAGATATTATTATCCAGACCTTTGAAACAGAAGGTAGAACCCTTTTCATTTCCTTCTGCCGTATGGTTAAACACAACGTCCAGAATAACTTCGATCCCGTTGTCGTGGAGCGCTTTGATAAGCGTCTTCAGCTCGGTTCCCTCCCGGTTGTATTCATTTGCGGCGGTGTAGCTGCTGTTGGGAGAAAAAAAGCATACCGTATTATAACCCCAGTATTCCAGAAGTCTTTTCTCGTCAACATAACGGGAATTTACGGTCTCGTCAAATTCAAAGATAGGCATCAGCTCTACCGCGTTGATCCCCAGTTCTTTCAGATAGGGGATTTTTTCCATGAGTCCGGCAAAAGTGCCCTTATGCTTCACTCCGGAGGATTCGTCTTTTGTGTAGCCCCGGATATGAAGCTCATAGATGATAAGGTCGCAGAGTTCCCGGTCTGACTGCGGCATGTCGCCCCAGTCAAAGGTATCCTCCACTACGCGGGCGTGGTAGGTGTGTTCCCAGTGAGTGCCCCAGATACGTTGTCCGGCAACCGCTTTGGCATAGGGATCGAGAAGAACTTTGGTCTTGTCGAAAAGCAGGCCTTTTTCGGGGTTATAAGGGCCGTCTACGCGGTAGGCGTATTCAAAATCCTCGATATTCAGACCGTAGACGATCATGGAGTAAACGTCCCCAATCTTGTAGGCTTTCGGGAAGGGGATCACCGCGAAGGGTTCCTCCTGCGCGTTGTGAAAGAGAAGAAGCTCGCAGGAGGTTCCTCCGCAGGTATGGATCGTAAAGTTTACCCCGTTCTGAAGGGCCGTGGCGCCGTTAAGGTCAAACATTCCCGGACTTACAGGAAAACCGGAAATTTCTGCCGTAGGATAGACGGCCAGGGGATATTCAGATATAAATTTCTGATGATAAGATTTCATATGTCAGTCTCCGTTTCTATAAGAAAATTTTCTGAAGCTCGAAAAATATATTTTTATTTCTATATTTCTCTATTGTAGCACGATTTTGTAAATTGGGACAGGATAACCGACATATATTTTTGTTCTAGGCTCCAACCGCAGGAATTCAAAATTTTTTTTCACAATTCTCTTGACTTACAGTAAAAACAGGTGTAATGTATCACACATAAAAGCAAAAGCGCTTCGGGATAATACCGGGGCGCTTTTCTTTTTTTAATATAAAGACCCTTGCCGGTACGAAGATGTGCATCCAGAAGAAATACTTTCTGCGGTGCTTTTTTTGTGGGAAAGATAAACCGGCGGCTGCAGTTTGTTTCTGGAAAAGAGGAAAAGGAGGAGATTTTATGTATTCGGCAACAGATGTAATCTGGGTACTTGTGGCGGCGATTCTGGTATTTTTTATGCAGGCCGGGTTTGCTCTTTGTGAGGCCGGACTGACCCGGGCAAAAAATACAGGAAATATCCTGATGAAAAATATGATGGATTTCTGTATCGGTACGCCCTGTTTCTGGCTGATCGGTTTTGGCATTATGTTCGCGGGAACAGGGCCGCTGATCGGAGGTTTTGATCCGCTGATCAGGGGATCGTATGATTTCGGCACGCTTCCTACATGGTGTTATGCCATTTTTCAGACAGTATTTTGCGCAACAGCGGCGACGATCGTTTCCGGTTCCATGGCGGAGCGGACAAATTTTAAAGCCTACTGTATCTACAGCGCGGCGATCAGCCTGGTCGTTTATCCGATCTCCGGACACTGGATCTGGGGCGGCGGGTGGCTTTCATCACTGGGCTTCCATGATTTTGCAGGATCTACCTGCGTACATATGGTCGGCGGTCTGATCGCGTGTCTGGGAGCGGCGATGCTTGGACCGCGTATCGGGAAATATGATAAAAATGGAAAAGCGAGGGCAATTCCAGGACATAATATCATGGCAATGGCCCTTGGCGTATTTATTCTCTGGTTCTGCTGGTTCGGTTTCAACGGCGGATCTACTGTCGCTATGACATCAGACGCAGATATGGAGCTGTCGTCTCTGGTTATGTTTAATACGAACCTTGCGGCGGCAGTGGCGACAGTAGTGGGAATGATCTTTACATGGATCCGCTACGGAAAACCTGATGTGTCTATTACTTTTAACGCGGCTCTGGCAGGACTGGTAGCAGTCACAGCGCCCTGCGACTGTATAACTCCCGTAGGAGCTTTCTTTATTGGACTGATCGCAGGATTCCTGGTAGTTCTGGCTGTAGAGTTTTTTGATAATGTGGTGAAAATTGACGATCCGGTAGGCGCGGTTTCTGTTCATATGGTGAATGGAATGTGGGGAAGCCTTGCGGTAGGTCTGTTCAGCAACGGAGGAGACGGCGTGGGCGCCGGTCTGTTTTACGGAGGCGGGTTAAAACAACTGGGAATTCAGGCATTAGGCGTAGTCGCTGTGGCGGCCTATGTACTGGTTGTGATGTTTATCGTTTTTAAGATCATTGATAAGACAGTTGGCCTGCGCGTACCTGTCCAGGTTGAACTTGACGGACTGGATATTCATGAA
>DXGV01000048.1 GCA_019113745.1 Candidatus Blautia intestinavium | reverse complement strand
AGAAAATCCACAATATCGCTGCGGGGGCATATTTTCCCTGCGTTCTTAAAAAGATAGTAAAGAATTTTCAGTTCGTTTTTCGTCAATTCTGCTTTCTGGCCGTTATATTCGATAAAGCTGCTCTCCAAATGTAAAGTTGCTCCGTTCCATGTGAGTGTTTCGGATTGCCCGGACGCATACGCCCGCCGTAGCATGGAAGCAATTTTGGCAAGCAAGATTGCTGTGTTATACGGCTTTGTAATAAAAGCGTCCCCGCCCAGCATAATACTGTTCAATTCATCCATATCTGTATTGCTGCTTGTGACAAACACAATGGGAATGTCGGAGAAACTGCGGATCTGTGAACAGATTTCAAAGCCGTTGTTTCCCGGCAGTTTTATATCTAAAAGAACCAGATGGGGAGAAAAAGTCTTTACCTGCTCGATCACCTTTGAAAAATCGGTAACTGTGCCAACTTTGTATCCGTTGCCTGCCAAAAGGGTTTTTAGCTGTGTTTGTATAGTCAGGTCATCTTCCACAATTAATATTCTCATTTCCTTGTTCCTTTCGGACTTTTATATTGCGCGGCGGCAGTCCTGGCCGCTTCTTTCGCGCATAAACAGGGGACATATCCATCACCTGAACAATATAGATTATTATATTTCATCAGTTTAAAGAATACAAGACGAAGAAAAAAGGCTGTTTGCCTCCCTGCTTTTATAGGATCGTCTGATAGCAGGAATCATGGCTTTTCATAGGATAAAGGGAAAGCGAAATCAGGAGGAGCCAAAAGTTGATTTCAGTCAGCCTTTGCATGATTGTAAAAAATGAGGAAGCGGTTCTGGAAAGATGCCTGAAAAATGCAGGAAAATTTGCGGATGAGATCATTATTGTCGATACAGGCTCTGATGATAAAACGAAGAAGATCGCACAAGGGTATACGGATAAAATCTATGATTTTCCATGGAGGGACGATTTTTCTGCCGCAAGAAATTATGCTCTGGATCAGGGAAGCGGCGATTATCTGATGTGGCTGGATGCGGACGACGTGGTGCCAGAGGAAAGTATCCGCAGGATCCGCGCTTTAAAAGAAAAACTGCCGCCGGATACGGACGTGGTGATGACGCCTTACGCCGTGGAGTTTGACGAACAGGGAAAAGCTGTTTTTTCTTATTACCGGGAAAGAATCGTGAAGAACAGAAGAAATTTGCGGTTCAAAGGAAAAGTACATGAGGCGATTCCCATCAGCGGGAAAATTTTTTACGCGGATATCCCGGTGGAACACAGAAAAATGAAATGGGAGGATTCCTGGCGGAATCTCCGTATCTATCAGAAAATGGAAAAAAACGGAGAAACAATGGACAGCAGATCTCTCTATTATTATGGAAGGGAACTTCTTTTTCACGGTCAGTATAAAAAAGGAAAAGAGATATTCCACAGGTTTCTGGAAAGAGAGGACGGATGGCTGGAAAACAGGATTGACGCTACCAGACAGATGGCATACTGCTGTTATGGACTGAAGCAGGAGGAAAATGCGCTGAAAGCCCTTCTTTGTGGTTTGGCATATGATGTGCCCCGTGGCGAGACCTGCTGTGATCTGGGAAGGCATTTTTTTGACAGAGGGAAATATGAAGAGGCAATTTACTGGTATAAGCAGGCGCTTCATGCAAAAAAAGCTTCCCGATCGGGAGCGTTTATCCAGGAAGACTGCTACGGATTCCTTCCGGCGATTTCCCTCTGCGTGATTTATGACAGACTGGGACAAAAGGAAGAAGCCAAAAAATATAATGATCTGGCGGGAACTTTTCATCCCTTCTCGCCTTATTACCTGCAGAATAAAGTATATTTTGAAAAGGGACACGGCGTAGGGGCAAAACAGACGGCATAACATATATTAATAAAGAAATTATATGAATTGAGGTTAAAATATATGTTATGGTTTCGCAGAAAAGACGAGCAGAAAGAATATGAGGCTCAGGAATCCCAGGAGGGATCCGGAAATGAAGTCAGCTCTGCTCAGTTTTTTGACAGAGATTCCCAATGCTCTCCGGATCGCTGCCGGCCAGGGTGCCGATGTCCGCACTGCTGTCCGGCGACAGGTCCGACGGGCCCCGCTGGTCCTACCGGAGCAACGGGACCCACGGGAGCGACGGGAGCAACCGGACCTACAGGAGCCACCGGGGCAACAGGCCCGTCAGGAGGAGCTACCGGAGCGACCGGCCCCACAGGAATCACCGGAGCAACAGGCCCTACAGGAGTGACAGGAGCAACAGGCCCTACAGGAGTGACAGGAGCGACGGGCCCTACAGGGATCACGGGACCCACGGGAGTGACAGGAGCAACAGGCCCTACGGGAGCGACGGGCCCCATAGGAGTGACCGGAGCAACAGGTCCTACGGGCGTAACGGGTCCTGCTGGCCCTACGGGAGCGACGGGCCCTACAGGAATTACCGGAGCAACAGGCCCCACAGGAGCAACCGGTGCAGACGGCGGAGATTCCACACCGGAGTTGATTTCTGCATATTCCACGCCGCCTCAAAGCGGTACGGCAGGAGATGCGCTGATTTTTGACAGGAACGGAACAGTAAGCGGAAGTTCTATTACCCATGCGCAGAACAGCGGAAGTATCGTAATACAGAACCCGGGTCTTTACGAAGTATCCTTCCATGGAACGGTGTCTCCGGTTACAGGAGCCTCCTTTCCTTTGACGGTGTCCGTCTATCTGGAACAGCAGGGAGCGCAAGTGGCGGGAACGGCCGTACAGCATACGTTCCATACAAATGGAGATTCCAGTAATCTGGCTTTTTCCCAGATTGTTGATGTCGGTTCTGCCCCTGCTACTCTGGAGGTGATCGGCCAGGGATCGGATTATCTGTATGGGCCCATTGCTGTAACTGTCAATCGTCTTGGGGACAGCACAGGTGATGAAACTACATGAGGCGGCAATTTGAAGGATTCCGTATATACAGATGGTAATTTCAGAAATATGACTTAAAAAGGTTCTCCTCCGGACAGAGCGGATGAAAGACGCAGACTTTCCGGAGGAGAAACATTTGTTGAAGATCAGCATAAAAAGTTATATAGTAATAATATATGGAGCGGCAAAATGACGCCGACAGAAGAAATTTGGAGGACAGAAAAGTGAAATTCGCAGTTATTTATTACAGTAAAACAGGACATACCAGAGAGATGGGAGAAGAGATCGCAGAAGGTATCCGGAAGCAGGGGGGAGAGGTTAAGCTGTTTTCCATAGAAGAACCGCTGGATAATGAATATATCAGTGAGTGCGGCGGCGTGATCTTTGGGACACCGGTATATCTGGCGAACACATGCTGGCAGATGAAAAAGTGGTTTGATACAGAAAGCGCCTCTGTAAAACTTGCCGGCAAACTGGGAGGAGTATATTCCACAGCACATTTTGCCCAGGGTGGCGGCGATGTGGCGCTCATGACTCTGATCGGCCATATGCTGGTAAAGGGAATGATGATCTATTCCGGCGGCGCGTCTCTTGGCAAGCCATACATCCACCTGGGCCCGGTGGCCCTTGACGCGGTGGAAGGCCATTATGAGGACAGCAGGGAAGTTTTCCGGATTTTCGGGGAAAGATTTGCCGCAAAAACCAGAGAACTGTTTGACAGCAAAAACGAATAGAGTTTTACGGGAAGGAGATATAAAAGTTCGTCATTATGTATAATTTTGTACATAATTTCTTTAAAAATTTACAAATTCTTTATTTGAAAAATAAACGCCTATCTGTTATAGTAAGTAAGGGTAACGAAAACGGTGTTTTAAGAAAAGGAAGAAGTGGAATTTTGAGAAAAAAATCACATATATTACTGGGAAGATATCTTGCTGATCAGATGCCTGTATCGGAGAGCCTGCAGTCTCACAGGAAAGCTTTTTGTCTGGGAAACATCCTTCCGGATATCAAGCCGTCGTTTGTGACAAAGCGGCATGAGTTTTTCGGGACTTTCGGCGAGGTTCAGGATAAGCTGAGATGTCTTGTAACAGAAAATACAGATCTGCTCCGTGAAAGAGTATTCTGGCGCAGGCTGGGAGAAATTCTTCATTATATTGCCGACTATTTTACCTTTCCTCATAACAGAACTTTTACAGGTTCCCTGGTAGAACACAACAGCTACGAAAAAGAATTAAAGAATCAGCTCAAATCATGTATTAAGAGCGGAAAGGCCGACTGCTTTGCCGTAAACGCTATTCGTTTTACTGACTTCGACCAGGTGATAGAGTATATAGAAGACCGCCATTCAGACTATCTGAAAAAGACCCGGAATATTACAGACGATATCCGCTATATCCTGGAGGTTTGCTTCCAGGTGTTCCAGGGAGTACTCCAGTTCTGTAAAGGTTTTATTTCTGTTTCAAGACCGGTTTTTGCTCTGTAAAAATATGAAAAAAATATGAATTCTCTTACAAAACCGCCGGGGCGTATGCCCCGGCGGTTGATTTTAAAAAAAGCCTATGATACAATAAAGCCGGTTATATGTAAGCGATAGATAGAAGCAATATGGAAGACATACCTTTATAGTAGGGGAATAGAGATATGTTCTTGGAAAGGAGTATCTTTGCTAGGATGAAAAATAAATATGTTACAAAATGTTTATGCGTAACTTTGGCGGCGGCCATGGTTATGTCCTGTGCAGGTCCGGTGCAGGCTGCGGAGACTGGAAATCCGGTAACGGATTTCGGCGACGGCGGCTTTACAGATGAACCTTCGGAGACACCGGAATCCACACCGGAACCTACACCGGAACCGCAGCCAACGGCGGCGCCGGAACCAACAGCCGTACCGGAGGAACCTTCAGCAACGCCGGAGCCAACGGCAGCGCCGGAGGAACCTTCAGCAACACCGGAGCCAACGCTGACACCAGGCCCTACAACAGTACCGGAAGAGCCCTCGGCAACGCCGGAACCTTCAGAAACTCCAACGGCAACGCCGGAGATTACAGCAACGCCGGCAGAAGATCAGGTAAAGACCCTGGTGGAAAAAATTGAATCACTTGCCAGGGAAAATCTTACACTGAATCATGAGGCAAAAGTAAAAGAACTCAGAAAGCTTTATGACGCGCTGACAGACCAGCAAAAAAAGCAGGTGACAAATTATAAGCTTCTTGTCAGCATGGAAGATAAAATTGCAAATCTGAAAAAGCAGAATTCGGGTCAGAAAGAAGGAACGGACAGCCTGTCGGATGGTACGGGAGCTGCCAAAACAGGAACACCCGTTTACTACAGCGGCATGGTATCCAATCTTCACGCCGGAAAAGAATTTTATCTGGACAGTCTGAAGGATAACTATCATCTGACTTTTTCGAACGATTTTGCCGATGTCATGAATCAGATTGAAAAAGAATATAAAGAGAAGAATAAGCTGACAGATGCCAGCGATTCCCGTGAAAACGGACAGACCTCCTCCGGGGATTCCCTCCTTGTGAGAAACTGGCAGGATATCCTGGCAGTTTATGTTTACCAGAAGAGCGCCCAGGGGGAAAAGGAATTTACCCTGGATTCTTCTGCGAAAAAAGAGCTGGCGGAGATTTTTGCACAGATGAATCCGCTGATCAGGGATGAGAATAATCCTTCTCATGTCTCTTATGGAAATTATCATATTAACACATACATTAAAGAAAATAATATTCCCCAGGAAGAACGCGCTGTACTGAAAAAATATGTGGAGACAGACTGCAAGCTGCTCTGTGCCATTGTAACGGATGCAAAAGGGTTTATCCGGCAGAGCGTAGGCGACGATGTGTCTGAAGAGCGTGTGAATGTTATTGCCGCGGCCTATTCTCTTGTAGGGGAAGTCGGTTATTTCTGGGGCGGCAAATCCACTGTGATCGGGGAGGATCCCAGCTGGGGAAATGCGGAAAAGGTGTCCGCCGAGGGAAGTCCAAGTACAGGAACGGTCCGCGCCTATGGTCTTGACTGCAGTGGTTTTGTAACCTGGTCCGTGATAAACGGATATCTTGACCAGTCCATGCAGCAGGCTGTCGGCGACGGAACATCTGAACAGTGGCTGAATGCAAATGTAGTCAGTGAGCAGGATGCCCAGCCCGGAGATCTGGTATTCCAGAGAGGTCCGGAAGCGGGAAGCGACAACCATGTAGGAATTATCTGTGGAAAGACAGACGCCGGCGACTGGATCGCAGTTCACTGTTCGTCAGGCAAAAATGGCGTAACTGTGGGAGAAGCATACGGGGCGAGTTTCCGCTATATCCGTCAGCCCTCCTTTTATCCAACGAAAGAAGAGCTGGCGGAGATGATCAGTGCCGGACAGTCCGCGTCCAACGCGTCACCGGAAACAGTGTCAGATTTAACATCTGATGAAACTGTTCCCTCTGAGACAGTTTCAGGCGGAGAAACAGTTCAGGAAGATACATCGGAAAACACGGACGATATTATTGTAAGCATAGACGATGCCCAGGCGGCGGAACCGGAAACAACAGAACAGACCGGCGGTGAAATCGAGGTTACATTTGAAGATGCCGGAAGCGCAGACGGAGAGGCTGTTTCAGACGGCGGCGGAGAAAGCAAAAGTGCAGAAACTACAGAGACTCTTCAGGGTATTCTTGATCAGAATGCGTCTGTGTCCAGAGGCGCGGCTGCCGTATTTCCGGAGCAGACAGATTTTGGAGAAATTGAAGTAACCTTCCAGAATTAACCGGCAAAAATGCCCATGTGGATCAGGTACGGACCGCATGGGCATTTTTTATCTGTGGATGCCGGAGAGAACTTCGTCGATCCACTTATCTGTGCTGTAATTGTCATCAAAGAGCTTGACGATCACACCGTAAGGCTCTGCGTCGCTGGAGAATGCATTGGCTTCGTCTGTATCCACATGCATGGAAAGTCTGAAATCCCAGCTTACACGTACAACGACATCCGCGTAAATAAGGGCGCGCCCATAACTTTTTGTCAGGACAAAGACCTCGTCGTTATCATGAACATTCAGTGCAAGGGCGTTGTCCGGAGTCATATGGATGTGGCGCTTTGCCACGATGACGCCTTTCTGTATTGAAAGCTCGCCGCAGGGGCCCCGCAGGATACAGCCGGGAGTTCCCTCAATATCGCCGGACTGACGGATACAGCCGGGGATTCCAAGCTTTCTTGTGTCTGTAAGAGAAAGCTCCACCTGCGTTTCCTTACGGAAAGGTCCAAGGATCGCGATATTTTCAAAAGTGCCTTTGGGACCGAGGACGCTTAGGCGCTCCTGGCAGAGATACTGTCCGGGCTGGCTGAGCTCTTTGGTATAATGAAGTTCGCTGTCCCGGCCGAAAAGAAATTCAAAATCCTTTCTGCTTACGTGAATATGGCGGGCAGAAGTTTCAATAGGTATTTTAATGCTCATAATACAGTCTCCTATGTAGAATATGGTATGATCAAACTGTTTTTAGTGTACCGCTTGCCTGAAAGAATGGCAATAGTTTTTTAAAAAGGAGCATTTACTCAATGAAGAAAAGAAGATTTCCACGAGGGCTGATTCTGCTTTGTCTGGCAGCAGCGGTGGGAGTATTCTGGTATACGTCACAACCGGAAAACACAGACAGGAGGCTGGACGTCAATGATTCCGCACTGGAATCGGCGCTGGATACGGCAAAAGAATGGCTGCGTCAGGAACCGGATACGGTGCAAAAGCTGCGGGATCAGGAAGTGCAGCAGACAGACGCGGGGCATCAGGAATATTATTTTCAGCTTCTCGGCGAGGATGAAAGAAGAGTTTACCGGGAAATGCTTGACGGGATCAGAAAGAGAAGCGAAGAATTTTATCTGACTACCGGGGAGGACAACATGGTGGACAGAGTTTACCATGCTCTTCTGAAGGATCATCCGGAGCTGTTCTGGATACATAACAGAGAGTCGGTTTACAAAACCACGTACGAGGGCGAAGATTACAGCCTGTTTTCTCCCGGATATACATATACAGATGAAGAAATACAGGAGATACAGCAGTCGATGGAGCAGGCGTATCAGGAGGTGGAAACTCTTCTTGCGGGGGTGTCTGATCCTTATGAAAAAGTAAAGACAGTATATACATATCTGATCGATAATACAGAATATGTATCAAGCGAACACGACCAGAACATAGCCGGAGTTTTCTGGAAAAAACAGGCAGTCTGCGCCGGCTATGCGAGGGCGGTGCAGTATCTTCTGGAAAGGCTGGAAATCCCCTGCGTCTATGTAGAGGGGAGTACGGCAGGAAGCTCCGAGGGACATGCGTGGAACATTGTGCGGCTTGACGGACAGTATTATTATGTGGACGCCACGAATGGGGATCAGCCGGAATTTCTGGAAGGAGACGCAGTGCAGCTTGCGGAACACAAAACCACCATCTATGATTATCTTTGTCCTTTTCCGGAGGAATATGAGATGACATATACGGCCTCTGGAGAATTTCCTGTTCCGGACTGTACGGCCACAGACAAAAACTTTTATGTGCTGAATCAGGGCTGCTTTGACGTTTATGACAGACAACAGATCCTTGACTACTGCAAAATGCGTCTGAATAACGGGGCTGCTGTAGTCCGGTTTAAATTTACAGATCAGGATGCTTATGATACGGCTTATAAAGAGTGGATTCAGGAAGGATATATCCAGGAGGCTGCGGAATATTATCTGCAGTTATATGGAATGACGACGGTGGAATATCACTACGGTCTTCTTCAGAATCTGAAAACGTTCTATCTGATGTTTTAGAAGGAGGGAAAGCGTATGCTGGATTTTTTGCTGAGATTAATGGACATTATAGAAAGAGTCCGGACCATGTCGGAAGTATCCGACATCGCGATGATCGGATTTGCCATTCTGCTGGTATTTGGCTTTATAAACTGTATTCTCGGATACAGGCTTCTGCGTTTCTGGATGATGATCTTCGGATTTATCATTGGAGCAGGTCTTGGGCTGGGAGCCGCCTTTACAATGGGAGGCGGAGACAAATTTACGCTGATAGCCGCCGCAGTGGGCGTAGGCGTTGTGCTGGCTGTTGTTGTTTTTCTGAGCTATAAAGTCGGTATTTTCGTTCTGGGAGCAGGTCTCGGCCTGGGCCTTGGGGTTTATGTGCTGCATCCTACCACATCCCTGATGTTTTTTCTTTGCATCCTGCTGGGAGTGCTTTTGGGAAGCCTGGCAATGAAATGGGCCAGAGAAGTCATCATTGTAGGAACAAGTATACTGGGCGGAGCAATGGCCGGGGTATCTCTGGCAAAGCTGGGAGGACTGGAGGATATTCCTTACGGGATCCTGCTTGGCATCGCTTTTGCCGTTCTCGGCATGATGATCCAGTTTGCTACCAACCGCAGGAAATATTATGAAGATGAGGAAGAGGACGAGACGGAAGAAGAAGAGAGAAGAAGCTCCCGCAGAAAGAGAGCGGATGATGAGTATTCCGGCAGATACCGTGAGGACAGAAAAGAAGAGAAGATGCCGCGGGAAAGAAGGGATGATACGGAGGAGAGAAAAGCGGGGAGACGGCAGAGCGATATTTCAAAAAGGCGGCAGAAAGGCGCTTCGGGCAGATACAGACAGGTAGATTACAAAATCAACGACGGCCGGGTAAGAGACCGCGCTCCGGAATTTGAAAAAACAATAGAATACCGCCCGAGGCGGAAAGATCCGGAGCTTGATCTTCCGCTGGACTCTTTCGACAGAGACGGATATGGCGTTTATACGGGAACGGGAGCCCGGAAAACACCGGGAAATCTGCGAAGCAGGAACGGATCCTTTGCCGGGTATCAGAGTAATCCCCGCAGAGATTACCGGAAAGACTATGTGGATGAAGACAGATATGAGGACCCTTATGATCCGGACACAGACGATGATTACTGGGACGACTACGAGGACTCCATTGACGAGGAGGCTATCGACGAGGAGATCCTGAAAGAAATGATGGAGGAGGAAGACCGGAAAACAGATCTTTTCTGGAAAAAATTATCGGGAAAGAAAAACCGGGACAAGAAAGAAAATGGCAAAAGAAGCAAAAACCAACGCAATGAGGATGCTTGACAGACAGAAAATACCTTATGAGGCGTTTACTTATGAATGCGATGAGTTTATTGACGGAGTACACAGCGCGGACAGGATAGGAGCGCCTTATGAGCAGTCTTTTAAAACTCTTGTTATGGAAGGAAAAAGCGGAGGGTATTATGTGTTTGTCGTGCCAATAGAAAAGGAAGTGGACCGCAAAGCGGCTGCGAAGGCTGTCGGTGAAAAAACAGTGGACATGATACATGTAAAAGATATCCTGAAAATCACAGGTTATGTGAGAGGCGGCTGCAGCCCTGTAGGGATGAAGAAACCGTATCCGGTTGTTTTTGATTCCTCGGCGGGAAATTTTCCGGAAATCTATGTCAGCGGCGGACGCATCGGCCTGACACTGAAGGTTTCTACAGAATGTCTTCTGGAAATCACAAAAGGAAAACTGGCGGACATCACTGCGAAGTGATGTCCGCCAGCCCGGTATGTGCGCCTGGCAGCGCGCATTTTTTTCTGTCTGGAATTTAGTTGTCTGCGGCGTCTTCTTCGTTTACCTGGAAGACATGGCGTTTTTTCGCCATTTCGTCGCTTGCCAGATATTCATCGTAAGTCGTGATCTTGTCGATCAGCTTTCCGTCAGGAAGGATTTCCATAATTCTGTTGGCTGTAGTCTGCACGAACTGATGGTCGTGGGAAGTGAAAAGAATCACGCCGGGGAATTTGATCAGTCCATTATTCAGTGCGGTGATTGATTCCATATCCAGGTGGTTGGTAGGTTCGTCCAGGATCAGGATATTGGCTCCTGAGATCATCATTTTTGACAAAAGGCAGCGTACCTTTTCGCCTCCGGAAAGAACACGGACACGTTTTACGCCGTCCTCGCCCGGGAAGAGCATACGTCCAAGGAAACCACGGACATAGGTGGCGTCCTTGATCTCTGAATACTGGGTAAGCCAGTCGGTGATAGTCAGGTCGTTGTCAAATTCCTTTGTATTGTCCTTTGGGAAATAAGCTCTGGAAGTGGTAACGCCCCACTTGTAATTTCCTTCGTCCGGCTCCATCTCGCCCATAAGGATCCTGAAGAAAGTAGTGATCGCCTGCTCGTTGGCTCCTACAAAGGCAACCTTGTCGTCGTGGCCCAGGGTAAAGGAGATATTGTCCAGAACTTTTACGCCGTCGATGGTTTTGGAAAGGTTTTCCACCATCAGGACTTCGTTTCCGATCTCCCGGTTGGGACGAAAATCAATGTAAGGATATTTACGGCTGGACGGACGCATCTCGTCAAGCTGGATTTTTTCCAGAGCACGCTTTCTGGAAGTCGCCTGCTTGGATTTGGAGGCGTTTGCGCTGAAACGGGAAATAAATTCCTGAAGCTCCTTGATCTTTTCTTCTTTCTTTTTGTTGGCCTCCTTCATCTGCTTGATAAGAAGCTGGCTGGATTCAAACCAGAAGTCGTAGTTGCCGGCGTAAAGCTGGATTTTTCCGTAATCTATATCGGCGGTATGGGTGCATACTTTATTAAGGAAATACCTGTCGTGGGAAACAACGATGATTGTATTGTCAAAATTGATCAGGAATTCCTCAAGCCATTCGATAGCAGGAAGATCCAGATGGTTGGTTGGCTCGTCCAGAAGAAGAATATCCGGATTGCCGAAGAGAGCCTGGGCGAGAAGAACTTTGACCTTCTGGCTTCCTGTCAGCTCAGACATCTTCGCATAATGAAGCTCCGTCTCGATCCCGAGGCCGTTCAGCAACGTAGCGGCGTCGGACTCTGCTTCCCAGCCGTTCATCTCGGCGAATTCGCCCTCAAGCTCGCTGGCACGGATGCCGTCTTCATCTGTAAAATCTTCTTTGGCGTAAATCGCCTCTTTTTCTTTCATGATCTCATACAGTCTGGCGTTTCCCATAATAACGGTGTCAAGAACAGAATAGGAATCATATTTGAAATGATCCTGCTGTAAAAAGGAAAGTCTCTGTCCGGGAGTGATGACTACCTCTCCCTTGGTGGGCTCCAGCTGTCCGGAAAGAATTTTGAGAAAGGTGGATTTTCCGGCTCCGTTTGCTCCGATTAGACCATAGCAGTTTCCTTCTGTGAATTTAATATTCACATCCTCAAACAGAGCCTTCTTTCCAACTCTCAGAGTAATATTATTTGCTGAAATCATAATGTACCTCTTTTCTTCGTTATGGTTTCGTTTTATTTGTTTCATAAAAATGCCGTTTTTGGGCTCATCCCCCATTTTACCGTAAAGCTGGGATTTTGCAAGAGTTATTTTCTTGAAAAAAAAGAGGGATACTGTTATAATCATGTCTCAAAAGGCATAGAAAGGAAGTTTTCTGATATGACAGAAATTATGAATACACTGACGGGGCTGATGGCGGATAATCTGTGGGCGGCTCCTGTTTTAAGCCTGCTTGCGGGGATCATTACTTCATTTACCCCCTGCTCCCTTGCTTCAGTGCCGATGCTGCTGGCCTGTGTGGGAGCGGTGGGAGCCGACAGAAAGAAGTCTTTACGCCTTTCTCTTTCCATGGCTGCGGGCATGGCGGTAACTTTTGGGATTTTCGGCTCCGTGGCTTCTTTTATCGGACACAGAATGCATGAAGCGGGGCACTGGTGGACGATTCTTATGGGAATCCTCATGATCGCCATGGCTCTGCAGGTATTCGGGGTGATCAGCCTGATCCCTCACGTCCATCTTTCAAAGTACGGGGCGAAGAAGGGTTATGCAGGCGCTTTTGCCACAGGAGCGCTCAGCGGCGTCTTTGCTTCACACTGCGCGATACCGGTTATGGTGGCTCTTCTCGCGCTTGTGGCAGAGCTGGGCAGGAACGCCTGGTGGGGAGTGCTTCTTATGGTTCTGTACGCGCTGGGGCACAGTGTCCTCCTGATCGGGACAGGGATTGGCTACAGTTACGTGGAACGGATCGCGGAAGATCCCAGATATGCGGCGGCGGGAAAGTGGCTCAGGCGGATCCTGGGCGTTGTGATCCTGGCAGTCGGATTTTTGTTAATATTTGGAGAAAAGTAAGAAAAATCATTTGTAAAAAATGTTGAAATTTAACAGGCATATTGCTATAATTGTGGATGAAAAATCAAAAAAGATACAGAGAGTGCGGAGAGCACGGAGATATTTTTAGAACAATTTGCGGGAACGGTTTCAGACAGTAGAGAGAGGACAGAAGATATGTTGATTACAAGGGAATGTGATTATGCAGTAAGAGTGATCCGTGCATTGTCAGGGGAGGAGAGACTCAGCGTTGGCGATATATGTGAAAAAGAAAGCATCACGGCGCCGTTTGCCTATAAAATCCTGAAGAAGCTTCAGAAGGCAAAGATCGTCAGAGGATTTCGGGGAGTACATGGGGGATACTCTCTGAACAGGGATCTGACGGAAATTTCTTTGCTTGACGTTTATATGGCTGTAGATCCGGAAATGATGATCATAGAATGCCTGGATCCGGATTACGATTGTGTCAGGGACGGCGACGACGGGGCGCCCTGTCTTGTTCACAGGGAACTTGCGCATATCCAGCAGGAATTGTGGAAGATGCTGGGGAAAAAGTCTCTGGGGGAGCTTTTCGCTGCTCACTGAGTTTTTTGACAGAACAGAAAGAGAAAGCGGTCTGCCGGCCGGAGTTATTTTACAGATGAACGGACAGGGCGCTTTTTTTGTATGCGAATAGATACAAAAAAAAATGAATCTGATTGGACATTACAGGCTTTTTATGATATAATCAGATACGGAATTTTAGACCGGACTGCGGTCTAGAAATAATTTTTTCATCATACCTTTAAGGAGGAAAAGAAAACTATGGCAAGAAAGATGAAAACCATGGATGGTAATCATGCAGCCGCTCATGCATCATATGCTTTTTCTGATGTAGCTGCGATTTACCCGATCACCCCTTCATCTGTTATGGCAGAAGCTACAGACGAATGGGCAACCCAGGGAAGAAAGAACATCTTCGGACATGAAGTACAGGTAACAGAGATGCAGTCTGAGGCAGGTGCGGCCGGCGCGGTACACGGTTCTCTGGCAGCAGGCGCTCTGACAACTACCTTTACCGCATCCCAGGGTCTTCTTCTGATGATCCCGAACCTTTACAAAATTGCCGGCGAGCAGCTTCCGGGCGTGATCAACGTATCTGCGCGTGCGCTGGCTTCTCACGCGCTTTCTATTTTCGGTGACCATTCCGACGTTATGGCCTGTCGTCAGACCGGATGCGCAATGCTCTGCGAATCCTCTGTACAGGAAGTTATGGACCTTACACCGGTTGCTCATCTTGCAGCGATCAAAGGCAAAGTTCCGTTCATCAACTTCTTCGACGGTTTCCGTACATCTCATGAGATCCAGAAGATCGAGACATGGGATTATGAAGATCTGAAGGATATGGCAGATATGGACGCTATCGCTGCGTTCCGCAATCATGCGCTGAATCCGAACCATCCCTGCCAGAGAGGTTCCGCTCAGAACCCGGATATCTTCTTCCAGGCAAGAGAAGCATGCAATCCGTACTATGACGCCCTTCCGGCTATCGTACAGGAGTACATGGACAAAGTAAACGAAAAGATCGGAACAGACTATAAACTGTTCAACTACTACGGCGCAGAAGACGCAGAGCACGTAGTTATCGCTATGGGTTCTGTAAACGACACCATCGAGGAGACCATTGATTACCTGATGGCGGCAGGCAAGAAAGTCGGCGTTGTAAAAGTACGTCTTTACAGACCGTTCTGCGCTCAGGCCCTGATCGACGCGATTCCTGCATCTGCAAAACAGATCACTGTCCTTGACAGAACAAAAGAGCCCGGCGCTCTCGGCGAGCCGCTGTATCTGGACGTTGTAGCAGCTCTGAAGGATTCCAGCTTCAAGGATGTTCCGGTATTCTCCGGACGTTACGGACTTGGCTCCAAAGATACAACACCGGCTCAGATCGTTGCTGTATTTGAAAACACTGAAAAAGAAAAATTCACTATCGGTATCGTAGACGACGTTACAAATCTGTCTCTGGAAACAGGAGCACCGATCGTAACAACTCCGGAAGGAACTACAAACTGTAAATTCTGGGGTCTGGGCGCTGACGGTACAGTAGGCGCGAATAAGAACTCCATCAAGATCATCGGCGACAACACAGACATGTACGCTCAGGCTTACTTTGACTATGATTCCAAGAAGTCCGGCGGTGTTACAATGTCTCACCTGCGTTTTGGTAAGAAACCGATCAAATCCACATACCTGATCCACAAAGCGGATTTCGTTGCATGCCATAATCCTTCTTATATCAATAAATACAACATGGTTCAGGAACTGGTAGACGGAGGAACCTTCCTTCTGAACTGCCCGTGGGATATGGAAGGCCTTGAGAAACACTTACCGGGACAGGTAAAAGCATTCATCGCTAACCACAATATCAAATTCTACACCATCGACGGTGTGAAGATCGG
>DXGV01000047.1 GCA_019113745.1 Candidatus Blautia intestinavium | reverse complement strand
GGCTGCGACCGGCTGATGAAGCAGGATAATCTGTTCGGCACGATCCAGCTGGGATACAATCCCAACAGGGAGCGGACTTTTCTGTTCGCCAATCTGAAGACGTCCCGGTATGATACGGTGGCAAGCCGGTATCAAAAGGAAATGCGGGAATACCGGATGCGTTCCCTTCTGAAGGGAGATAACGAAAACCGTGCCTATGTATCCCGCAGAGACGAGATGTCGTCCATCCTCATCGAGAAAAAAGAACGTAAACCCTGGTCGATCCGTTCGGTGAAGACTTATCTGAGCCGGGTGAATATGGAGACAGCCGCGAAACTTTTGCCGTTTTTTTCCAGAGAGGAAGAAAGCGAAGAACTGAAAAATCTGTATGGACGCAGGAAGGAGATTCAGTCGGAGATCCGTTCTCTGCGCAGCCGGGAACGGAGTATGGGATTTACGCAAGAACAGGAGCAGAAAGAAGAACTTCAAAATATGAACACGGAGATTCGCTTCCTGCGCCGCGAGGCCACGGACAGTCTCATGAAGGAGAGCCTTCTTCAGACAATACTGGTTCGCAAAGGAGCGGCAGCGAAGGCGTTTCTGCGCCGGATAAACTATGCCTTTGATTTCCAAAAGAAAGATATTGACGAATATTATCGGGAACGGAAAAAAACATTGGAAGAGACGAGGGCAGAAGAAGAGGCAGCGGAAGGCGCACCGGAGGATGAGGAATGAAAAGATTAGATATGGATGTCTTCCATAGCGAGAAAGAATACTATGAAGCAATGTTTCTGTGCGTGCGCGGATTTGCGGAACATTATATCTGGACATCGGTAGAAGCGGCGGAAAACGGGCTGTTAAAAAGAAACGGGGGAGTGCCTGTTTACCGGGAAGAAATATTTTCTCTGCTGAAGGACAGCAACGGAGATGACGAGGACCTGAATACGTGGAGGAATCGCTTCCTTGCTTTTCGGGAATGCGGAAGAAGGAGTCTGCGCAGCGGAAGTATAATCGCACCGGAATATCTATTCTATATTTTTGGTTTGGATGATTTTGAGTCGTTTCTTGTTTTGAATGCGTTAGTCTGTGAACTGGATCATAATATGGGACTGCTGTATGCAAGTCTGACAGAAAAGATCAGCGGCAGAATGCCGACACTTAGTCTGTGTATCCGGCTTTATAGCGGACAGGCGTCAGAAAGGCAGAGACTTCAGCAGCAGTGTGTGGAACAGTGGGAAAAGCTGGCGCTTTTGTTTGCGGGGCTGGATGATATATATGGTGTTCCGACTACGCAGATCCTGGAGGGGTATTTTGAATCGGAGCTGAAGCTGGATTACAGGATTATGGCTTTCCTCCAGGATATGGACAGCATAGACGGCGCGTTGGAAGGTATTGTTCAATATGGTACGGCCAAAACGGCAGGAAAGGAGCTGCTGATCCATCAAAAAGCGGCGGAGTGTCTGGATCGCATCTATGTGCGCGACCAGGATCATATGGCAGTCTTTCTGCATGGAGAATTTGGCGCAGGAAAGAAATTTCAGGCGGAAAAGTTTTGTGAAAAACATGGCAGACAAATTCTTTTCGCAGACAGCAGCCGTTTGCCGGAAGCTCCGGAGACACTTCGGAAAATCCTGAAAAGGATTATGCGGGAAGCTATTTTGCAGGGAAATGCGGCGGTTTGTGTCTATGATCTGGAAAAGGATCGGGAAGAGGACAAAGTAGACCATAAATTAACAGAAAAGGTTCTGTGGGGACTTCAGTCCTGGAATGGAATGCTGTTCCTGACTTCCAGATACAGGTGGAACCTCCGTATTCAGGAAGGAAGCCGCAGAATATGGAAAATTTCTTTGCCTGAAACAACGACGGAAGAGCGAATTGTGCTTTGGAAAACCTGGCTGAGGGAAGAGGAGATCCCGGAAGGGATGGACGTGGAATTTTTTGCCGATAAATACATATTATCAGCAGGATGTATCCGTACCTGTGTGGATGAGTACCGGAGCAGGCTTTGGCTTGAGGAAAGCGGGCCGCAGGAGCGGTGGCTGATGGAAGCATGCAGAAGCCAGCTGGATCACCGGCTGGGAAATGACGCGGTTCGTATCCGGGCGCAATATACATGGGATGACCTGGTATTGCCGGAACCGCAGAAAAAGATGCTGAAAGATGCGTGTGATCAGGTCATCTATCATCATCAGGTGTATCATCGCTGGGGATTTGAGGAAAAACTGGCTTATGGAAAAGGTCTTTCTCTGCTTTTTTACGGACCTCCGGGAACCGGCAAGACAATGGGCGCCCAGGTGATCGCCAACGTGCTGAATCTGGAACTCTACAAAGTGGATATGGCGGGCGTGCTGTCCAAATATGTAGGGGAATCGGAGAAGAAACTGGGAAATATATTTGAACAGGCGAAAAAAAGCCAGAGTATCCTGTTTTTTGATGAGGCGGACGTTCTTTTTGGGAAAAGAACGGATCAGAAAGATTCTAACGACAAATATGCAAACGCGAGTACGGCATATCTGCTCCAGAAAATCGAAGAGTATGAAGGAATTATCATTCTTGCTACGAATCTGCTGCAGAATTTTGATAATGCTTTTTTGCGCAGATTTAAGTTCATCATTGAATTCCCGTTCACGGACGCAGTCCGGCGCAGGGAAATCTGGGAGAAAGTTTTTCCGGATCATGTGCCGAAAGAGGAACTTGACTTGGATTATCTTGCGGAAGAAATGAAATTCTCCGGAAGTCAGATCAAAAATGTGGCGGTTGCGGCTGCATTTTTGGCAGCAGGAGAGCAGGTCCCGGTGGGAATGAAACATATCCTGACGGCAGTTAAAAGAGAGATGGCAAAGACAGGGAAAACATTAATCCCCAAGGATTTCGGACCATATTATTATTTGATGGAGGAGGAATAGACATGTGGCCTTTTGGAAAGAAAAAAGAAAGAGTGCAGCCAGATTCACAGGGAAATACGACACAGAATCAGCAGCAGAATGGACAGACACAGACATCTGCAGGCAACGCTGCAAGGGCTCAAAGTATTTCCAGGGAAGAGCAGGAGAGACAGGCCGAAGAGGCCCGGGCGCTTAATCAGCTGAATGCGATTCCGGGGATGGTGAAGCAGCTGAAAGGGGCTGCTGACCGGCCTGCGTATGACCGGCTGATGGAACAGTTCAGAATCAGTTCCCGGGCGGCAGGATCAGCGCCTTCCGCGGCCAGTGCGAAGGAAAGGGCGGAGGAAGCGTTGAAAGCAGCCAGCCGACGGATCGGAAGGGCAGAGATTCAGAACAGTCTGAAAAATATCGTGGTTCAGCTGTCCGGATATAACAAAAAAGAAGATGATGGCAGTTTTAAAAACAGCGAACGTACGCTGGAAAATCTGCATGCCCGTATACAAAGCGACGGCATGGAGAGCGATAAGGGTATCAGCAGACTGTATGCCAAAGCGGTCAGCGACAAAGAAAAGGCCAAACAGCGTATAGACCGGGATAAAAAGCATAAGATGGCGGATCAGTACAGGAATATGGAGACGAGGCTCCGGGAACTGAACCAGAGAACGGATCTGAGAGCGGATGAAGCGCAGTCTCAGCTGGCCAGTTATGAATCCCAGCTGCGGGCGCTGGATCAGCTGCGCAGAAGCGAGTACGCGCTGCCGTCAGAAAATATTGATAAAGCGAAAGCGGCGGTGGAGGCTGAGATCACTTTGCTGAAAGGAAAGATACCCGGCGCCTCCAGGCAGAAAAAGCTGGATGAATATAGTACCCTGATCGCAGGAAAGAAGGGAAGTTCACTGGAGCAACTGATCGGAAAAGTGAAAAATATGCAGGAAGGAGCAGGTTTTCTGCCGGGCGCCGCAGGACAGACACAGCCGCAGGCACAGAACCAGACTCAGACGCAGACACAGCCGCAGGGGGGCAGTTCCGGCAATAAGACCGTGGGAGAGGTAATGAAGGAAAAACTGCGTTCTCTTCCCTCTACCGTCAAAACATCTGTACAGGAGGCTTTTTCCAGTTGGAAGGCGGGTCTGGAGACGGTCTATGACAAATTAACCGGTGCCTTGGATACAGGCGGCGGAGCCAGCGGAATCGGAGCAGATGCTTCGGATATACAGGATATGGACAGCGTAGTAAAGGATCTCCTGGAAGCAGATACCAGCGACGCAGGACTGACGGCTGCAGTTCTCGGAGGAGTCTCTACAGTTATGAAGACGATTAAAGGTATAGTTAGTATTATACAGTTCTTCAGGAGAAAGAGCGGGCAGACGGAGGCTCCGATTATAGACAGCCAGGAACGATGGAAGATGGCGAGAAGTATCATGCATGAACTGGTTGATATTATTAGCGGTTTTTTTGGGGCGTTCGGACCATGGTCAAAAATGATTCCGTTTTTTAATTCTATTGCAGGTCTGTGTACGGATGGGGCGGCTATGATTGTGGATGTCATGGATATGATCACCAGTTCGGTTCATGTGGAACAGATGCGCCGGGACCGCAACCGTATCTATAACCGGATACAGGAAAAGAAAGTGAAATATTCCAGTGCGGGCAGGGCGACCGACGCAAGAGCGGAAGCGGCATATACGATAGATGAAAAATGGTACCATCTCAGGGGGACGGATATAGATGCCAAACGGAGGGCTCTGATGGAAAAAGTGGCGGCGGATGATCCTGCTATACAGAGAGTCGGACGCGCGGATCTCCGCTCCCGGAACGACAGTTACGCCCGGAACGCGCAATATGGGCTTAGTACCAGGATTCAGAACATCCGGGGCAGCAGCGCGGAAGAAAAAAGTAAAAAGCGTGAACTGGAAGCTATGGAAATGATGGAAGAGTACCGTGAAGTGGATAAGTCTCATAAGAAGATGGTAAAAGCCCTTATGCATAATCTGGAGAGCATAGGAACGGGAGCGGCCTCCATCGTCGCTAACGGATTGAAGCTGTCGGGAGAAATCTGCTGTCTGAGCATGGTGGGAGCGCCGGTAGGCGCGTCGCTGATTGCGGCGGGAATGGCCACCGGACTTGCCGGAAGCAGCTATGAACAGGCGAGGGAACTGGGTTCCGGTACATATAAGAAGATTCGGACTCTGATCGGGACGGAGGATAATAAAGCGACGACCCGTGAGGATATGGCGATCTCTATTGTCGAGCGGATGACGGAAGTAGGAAATTCTCCGGTCATGGGCACCGACAATAAGTTTCTGGATAAACCGGCTCTTATGGCGACAGATGCGAAAGCGGTGATCCGCCAGGGACGGAACGTAGAACATCTGCATTCGGTGCTGCGCAGAGGACTTGATGCCAAAATGTCGTCTTTGGTCAAGGCTCCGAACAAAAGCAGGCTGAAAGAAAAGATTGCCGGAGCATTCGGACAGGATGACTGACGGGAGGACTGAAAGTATGAGTTTTACAATTGAGGAAAAGACAGAAGAGTTTGAAAGACTGAAAGAGTTTCTTGACAGTGTGGAGATTGCTGCAGAGATTCTTCCGCCGGGGAAACTGACAGAGGAGCCGTCTTTGCTGGTATGCCTGCCAAGCGTGGAAGATGCGGGGAGGGAAGGGGAGATCCGGCCTGAGGATCTGCATGTGGCAGCGGGATATTTTCTGAATCTGGATGACACAGAGCAGAGACTGACAAAATATCTGATTTTCTATACACAGATTGAAGCGGAATTTTCCAGCATGAGTGACCTGGAGATCCTGACACTGATCAACCAGCTGAATCGAACCGTAAGGGTGGGTCATTATTTTTATGGGAAAGTCGACGGCAGCGAGGCTGCCGTAGTACAGTACAGAACCACAGTGGCGTGCGCGGACGGAGAACCGTTTGATGAAGGCGTGATCGGAGATACCATTGTCGAGATGGGAGCCGGTTATGATATTGCGAAAGAGACGTTTGCCCGCGCAAACAAAGACCGGGAAACTGCCGCGGAAGAAAGGTAAAAAAGATGAACTACACAGAAGTACTGAACCGCAGAATCAAAAAAACAGGCATGGATTTTGCCAGAAGCCGCTCGGACGCGGGCACGCGCCGGGAGGTACTGGAACGCGCCCTTTCGGAGATCACGAAAGAGGCGTACCAGACAGGGACATTCCTGCCCTGGACGGAAGCCCTTTCTTTACTGGAAGCGGATTCGGTGGAGCAGGTACTTCTGTGCGCGCTCTGGGCGCTGAAAGCTGCCGGGGAAGCAGGGATGGAGATGGCTGCTCTGCGTTCCACTCTTACAGAACTCCAGGAAGGGGCAGCAGGGAGCATGGACCGGCTCCCGCCATGGATCCTGGTGGACGGCGGTTATGCCGCTTTGTCTCCGGTAGTATATGGATGGCTGGAAGGCCGCGCGCCGGATCTGCCGGAGGGCATGCGATTGTATTTCCCGTCTGTCGGTACTGTCTATGGAAATGAATCGGTGATGGAAGACGCCGCGGCGTTTCTGGCGCTTCCGGTATCGGAGGGGGAGAGCCGGGCTTTCTGCATCAGCGCAGAGCCGGGAAGCGGC
>DXGV01000046.1 GCA_019113745.1 Candidatus Blautia intestinavium | reverse complement strand
ATTAGGTAGGTAGAATATCACAAATTTCCGACTAATCCATATGAGTTTAAACCGCGGTGATTAAAGATGAAATGATGAATGTGTTAATCCCTGTCAATATAGTATGGGGATTAGCGTATGATGTTTCAAGTTTGATATATGTAAATATAAAATTTAAAGAAAGAGGCAAGCTATGAGGTTTTTATTTGAAAATAGAGAAAAGATTGATAAATTAGACAGTCATGACGGCATGTTTGAAGGATATTCATTTGATTCTGAAAAGAGAACAATCAGTATGTCTTGGATGCATGGATTTGAAAAAAATAAAAGAGTTCATTTAAGGTTTAATCATGTGATTTATTCTGAAATGCAAAGTTATCAAATCTGGGGACCTGGATTGAAACGTATTTATCATATGTGGCATGTAGACGACAGTCTCCAAATGAAGAAGATGAAAGAGCTTATTGATATTGATAGAAAGGAAAATTATCGTTCTATTAAGGAAGTAAATTATATTCAGATTATAATAAAAATTGTATCAGGAGATGAACTTACTATTATATGCGAAAGTATGGATTGGGAGGAGGAAATTATATAAAAACATTTAAAAATAATTGACACTTGATGTGTCGATATGGAGGCGGTCTTAAAACCGGCCGCTTCCTTTTTTGTACCTTTTTTAGGGAAAATCAGACGAAAGAGGAGGAAAAGTGAGATGAAATTTGGGAATGAATTTGACACTGATACCGGAATGTCCTATAAAATGAAGTCTATTTTATGACTATTTATGCCGTCAAGTCAAAGAGAGAGGAATGGAGATTATTATGAAGTTTACTTTTAAAAACAAAAAAGAAATACAAAATTTATATTTACATGACAGTTTGTTTAAAGGATTTACATATGATTATGAGGAACGAAAACTATCCTTATCAATAATGAATGAAGAAGAAAGCAAAAAAATTGTCCTAACTTTTAGTGATATTCTTTTTTTGAAAATGGAGGCATATGGATTATGGGGAAAAGGAGTGGAACGTATTAATAGTATGTGGCTAGAGGAAAAAAGTGATTATATGAATAAGGCACAAAAGTTATTGGCAGAAGAAAAAGAAAAATATCCTGAATGCTATGAACATGCTCCGGCAATAAATTATTTTCAAATTAATTTGCAAGTTTTATCAGGAGATGAAATCAGTATTATCTGTGAAAGTATGGACTGGGAGGAGGAAATTATATAAAAACATTTAAAAATAATTGACACTTGATGTGTCGATATGGAGGCGGTCTTAAAACCGGCCGCTTCCTTTTTTGTACCCTTTTTAGGGAAAATCAGACGAAAGAGGCGGAAAAGTGAGATATAAATGCTGGAAGTCTCCCTTGTTGACGAGGACGGGAACGAGGTAGTACACTATATTTATGACAGTTGAGGAAAGATCCGGAGCTGAGGAGATTTAGTTATAACTGTAGTAGCCTCTATGGAAACAGGAGAATCATCAAAGCTGGATTTCTGTTTCAGAAACTAGCTTTGATGATAAGTATAAAGGAAAACGATAATGAATAAGAAGCCTTTCTATCCAGCCATATTAATACTTTGTGTGTTAATTGCGTACTTTCTTGAAAAAAAATATGGGTTTCAGGATCCATGGATTATAATACATTTTATATTTTTAGTGTACTTGCCGTATGGCTTTTGGTATCAGGATATCGAACCAAATACAACAGAACTAGGTTCAGAGACTACTCCCAATATTGATCCTCAAATTGCACTGCGCAGAAATGCGTCCAATCCATTGTATAAATATGGATATTTAATGGAAAAACCTAAAGGAATATTAAAACTATCAAAGTTTAGGGGAATCAGATTTACTCAGATTATAGCCGCGATACAAATATGTTTTTTGTCTGGACGCATATTATTCTTTTTGGGGAATTGGATTTCGTATATAGATATCTATCCAAATATCGTATTGAAATTAGATCCTGTTTTGTTTTGGTGGGTAGTAAGTAACTGTGTACTGTGCGCAATAATTAAAACTTTTTATAATAATTTTTTACACAAAAAACGTAAAAAAATATTTCAGTCGTTAAGCAAAAAAAATATTCTCTCAAATAGGAATGTTGAGAATAATAAGCCACAGATTTATAGCTATTTAAAAGAATTAGAACCACAAGATTTTCTTAATGAAACGGCTTTTAATTTTAATAGAAAATACAGAGGAACATGGAAAAAATTGGAATCCTATGGAGGCATCAAAAAGAACTTGATAGTCTGTTTAGCAGAAGATGAATATAACTGTAAAACATGGATTCTTGTTCAAATGTATAGTGAGCAGTTTTGTTTAAAACAAATAGATGTATTTAATGAATTTGTAAAAGAATTTATTAAAAACGGAATAAAAGAGCATTCTTTGCCTTTAGTGCAGCCATGTTTCATATGTGTAATATATGCAGAACAAATGTTGGGTACGTTAATGTCAGTAGTACAAGATAACTCTACTTATGGAACCTATAAGAAACTTGTAGCTGGGGTTGCTTTAAATGAAAAAAAGATTTATATTTCCTCAGATGATCAAACAGGAGATCTAGAGCTAATGAGAAAAATGTTGTTGAACATGTTCAAAGAATCTGTATATAAAATTTCTTTATAACATATTTTTGCGGAGGCGGTCTGAAAACCGGCCGCTTCTGAATCTCAGGGGGATATTATGGAAAGTGATTATCTGATTCGAAAGAAACCTATGCAGGCGCTGCTGATTTTTTCCCTGCCGATCATTCTGGGAAATCTGTTTCAGCAGACTTATACCATGGCGGATTCCGCAATTGTGGGCCGGTTTGTCAGCGAACAGGCGCTGGCGGCGGTTGGAGCGTCTTATTCTTTGACAAATATTTTTATCTGTGTGGCCATCGGAGGCGGAATGGGAGCTTCCGTTATCGTAGGACGCCATTTCGGCGCGAAGCAGTACCGGGAGATGAAAGCGGCCATTTATACGGCCTGCCTTGCTTTTCTGGCAGTGAGCGTCCTGCTGGGCGGGCTTGGGCTTCTGTTCAGCAGGCAGATCATGACGGCTCTGAATACGCCGGAGGACGTTATGGGGATGGCGGTACAGTATCTGAATATCTATTTCTACGGTCTGCCCTTCCTGTTTATGTACAACGTGCTTTCCTCCATGTTCAATGCTCTGGGGAAGTCCCGGATTCCGCTTTATTTCCTGATCTTTTCTTCTGTGTTCAATGTGGCGCTGGATCTGGTTCTGGTAATACAGTTTGATCTGGGCGTGGCCGGAGTGGCGTGGGCCACTATGATCGCGCAGGGGATCTCGGCGGTAATGTCTTTCTTTGTCCTTATCCGGGAATTGAAGAAGTTCGCCTGCGGACAGGCGGAAACTTTTAACGGCAGGGAGCTGAAGGATATGACGAAGATCGCTCTGCCGTCTATTCTTCAGCAGTCTACGGTATCCATCGGCATGATGCTGGTACAGTCTGTGGTAAACAGTTTCGGATCCGAAGCTCTGGCGGGATTTTCCGCCGCCATGCGTATCGAGTCCATCTGCGTGGTTCCCATGAGCGGTATCGGAAACGCGGTGTCTTCCTACACGGCGCAGAATATCGGCGCGCGCCAGACGAAACGGGTAGTGGAGGGATTTCATGCAGCCATCCGCATGGTGATCGTATGCGCAGCGGTGATCTGCGCTGTTCTGGAACTGTTTCATGGAGGGATTATTTCTCTTTTTCTCGGCGCGGAGGGAACGGAGACGGCCATTGCCACAGGGGAAAATTACCTGATCTTTATGGGATGGTTCTTCTGTCTGATCGGGTTTAAGATGGCTGTGGACAGTGTTCTCAGAGGCTCCGGGGACATGAAGATGTTCACTATCGCCAATCTGGTAAATCTGAGCGTCCGTGTGATCATTGCCGTGACTATGGCGCCCAGGTTCGGCATCGCTATGGTGTGGTACGCGGTTCCGGTCGGCTGGTTTCTGAACTGGGCGATCTCCTACAGCAGATACCGGACCGGCAAATGGAAGCTTATTGCAGAAAATGCTGTGAAAGAGGATAAAGAGACGGGAGAGAACGATATGAGCGAAAAAATCAGAGAAGCGCTGACATTCACAGGGAGGGTCCAGGGAGTGGGATTCCGGTACAAAATGTATTATCTTGCTCAGCAGTACGGCGTTACAGGCTGGGTGAGAAACGAGTACGACGGTTCTGTTTCCGCGCAGGCACAGGGACGGGAAGAGGAGATCGACCGGGTGATCCAGGCGCTTTCCGGAGACAGGTATATTGAGATCGACCATGTGGGGAGAAGCCGTATCCCTCTGGATGAAGAGGAGCGGGGATTCCGGATGCTGAATTAAAACAGGGTTGTTCTTGACAAAAGAATACGCCGGCGAATATAATAGAAATGATCGAAGATGCAAAGGTTCCGCAAGGATGAAAAGGGAAGAAAGTGAGAAGCTTTCACGGTCCCGCCGCTGTATGGGAAGAGCCGCATTTTACTGTGTCACTGGGCAACCGGGAAGACGAAATGCCGCAGAGATACCCGAGTCAGAAGACCTGCCTTTGCATGAATATTACACTCGATTACGGAGTATGATCAGGTGTAAGGACATCGGCCTTATGGAAGGCCTGTTTTTGCATCCTGCCGTTAAAGGCAGTTTTTTATTGCCTGACCACGAAAGGAGAAGAAAGAAATGACAAAACAACAGAAACACCGTGTACTTGCATCCGCGGTTCTGATCCTCACCTTGGGTGTGGCGCAGAATGTAAACGCGATGCACATTATGGAGGGGTATCTGCCGGGCGGCTTCTGTATCGCCTGGGGAGTGATCTGCCTTCCTTTCCTGTGGATGGGCTTTCGCTCCATCCGTAAATCTTTAAATGAGAACCGCAGGGTACTGCCTCTTCTGGCAATGGCGGGAGCGTTTATCTTCGTGATCTCATCTCTGAAGATACCTTCTGTGACAGGAAGCTGCTCCCATATGACTGGGACCGGTCTGGGAGCTCTTCTGTTCGGACCGGGAGCGGTAAGTATCCTTGGCCTTATCGTCCTTCTGTTTCAGGCGATCCTTCTGGCTCACGGAGGACTCACCACTCTGGGCGCCAATGTTTTTTCCATGGCGGTTGCAGGTCCCTTTGTATCCTACGGGATCTACCGGCTCTGTCAGAAGAGCGGCGTAAATAAAAGGCTGGCCGTATTTCTGGCGGCTGCTTTCGGCGATCTGTTTACCTACTGTGTGACGGCTTTTCAGCTGGCTATCGCCCATCACTCGGACGTGAGCGTGGGAGGAGCTTTTGCCAAGTTCCTTGCTGTTTTTGCGCCGACCCAGATCCCGCTGGCGGTTATCGAGGGAATTCTGACGGTGCTGATCATTGCGGCGCTTGAGACATACGCCAGACCGGAACTCCGGGCGGCAGGTTTTCTGAAGGAGGAACGGTAAAATGAAAAAAGGTACGGTTATTGCATTGATCGCGGCAGTGATACTGATTGCGTTTATCCCGCTGTTTCTTCTGAAAGACGCGGAATTCGGCGGCTCTGACGACGCGGGAAGTGTAGTTGTGGAGGAAGTGGATTCCGGATATGAAGCCTGGGCGACTCCTGTTCTGGAGCGGATTCTGGGCGGGGAACTTCCGGGAGAGGTAGAGAGCCTGCTCTTCTGCATACAGACAGGGATCGGAGTAGGTATCGTGGCGTTTTTTATGGGAAGATTCGTGGAACGCAAAAAACAGGGACGGGGAGATTGAAGAACGGAAGATGATTTCGATTGACAGGCTGTGCTATAATTCCAATTTAAGATATGTGAATGCAGGGGAGAAATTCGCTTTTGCGGTTCTCAGTCTGTGCGCGTGCGTGCTCAGCCGGTCGATTCCGGTCTCCTGTTTTGTGCTGGTTATTATGGGAATCCTCAGTGTATGGAAAGGGGGGATTCCCTTTTCCTGTTATATGCGTTATATGGGCGTGCCACTGGTATTTCTGCTTCTCAGCAGTCTGGCGATCATAATTAATTTTTCCGGGGAACCCCTTGACCTGTTCGCTTTTTCTGTGGGCGGAATCTATATTACAGGCAGCAGAGAGTCGCTTTTTTACGCTTTGAATCTGATCCTGACTGCTCTTGCCAGTGTGTCCTGCCTGTATTTTCTGTCTTTTCATACGCCCATGCCGGACATCCTGAGCGTTTTGCGCCGGCTGCGCTGTCCGAAACTGATTCTGGAGCTGATGCTTCTGATCTACCGTTTCATTTTTGTCCTGTTCGAGGTGGCTCACGCTATACGTGTTTCCCAGAATTCCAGGCTGGGGAACAGGAATTACAGGACTTCTATGAAATCTTTTGGCGCTATGGCCTCCGCTCTTCTGATACGGGCGATGAAAAAATCAGACGCTCTATACAACGCCATGGAGGCAAGGTGTTATAATGGAGATATCCGGGTACTGGATGAGAATTTTCCGCCCCGCGGGAAGGAAATTATCCTGATCGTTGTTTTTGAGATCATCCTTTACGGACTTGTAGTGATAGAAATGCTTTAGCAGGAGATACTGAAGATGAAAGATCTTATTTTAAAGGCTGACAATCTTTATTTTTCATATGAAGGAGATAAAAATCATTCTCTGAACGGGCTGTCTCTTGAGATAGAGAGAGGGAAAAAGATTGCCTTTATGGGACCGAACGGTTCCGGCAAATCCACTTTTTTTCTCTGCTGCAACGGAATACTGAAGCCTGTTTCCGGCAGCCTCTGTCTGGACGGGGAACCTTATGATTATTCCCGGAAAGGACTTCTGAAACTGCGCCAGAGAGTGGGGATCGTTTTTCAGGATCCTGACAGCCAGCTTTTTTCAGCCAGTGTTTATCAGGAGATTTCGTTCGGGATCCTGAATCTGGGAGTTTCGGAGGAGGAAGCTGCCAGAGAAGTGGAAGAGGTGATCGGACGGCTGGAGATCACGCCTTTTCGGCACAAGCCGACCCATGCGCTCAGCGGCGGCCAGAAGAAGCTGGTCTCCATTGCGGATATCCTGGTGATGCATCCGGATATTATTATACTGGACGAACCGGCGGCGGCGCTGGATCCCCGGCATTCGGAGATGGTGAATAAGATCGTGGATAAGCTGACGGAAAAGGGGATTACCGTAATGATCGCCACCCATGATGTGGATTACGCCATGGGATGGGCGGATCAGGTATTTCTTTTTAAGGAGGGCAGGGTACTGGCCTTCGGAACGCCGGAGGAGGTGTTTGCCGACAGGGAGACTCTGAGAGAAACCAATCTCAGACAGCCGGCGGTACTGGAGCTGTTTGAAACGCTCTGCCGGAAGGGAATTCTGAGTTCCCAGCTGAAGACTCCCAGAAGACTGGAGGATCTGGAAAGATATATCCGGGAAAGCTGAACCGGCGGGAAAAGACGTCTGGAAAACGGTGAAGGGCGGGAACTTGTACACGGAAAATAAATCAAAGATTCAGGAGAGACAGGAGGTCATCATTATGAAACAGTTGATCGCGTATTTTTCAAGAGCTGACGAGAATTATTTCGGCGGACAGATGAAGTATGTGGAAGTGGGGAATACGGAAATTGCGGCGCAGAAGCTTCAGAAGCTGACAGGAGCGGATCTGTTCCGGATCGAGATGAAGCGTCCCTATTCTCCGGAATATAAGAAGTGTGTTGCCGAAGCGGTAAAAGATAAAAAAGAGAACGCCCGCCCGGAGCTTGCAGGATTCCCTGAGAGTATCGGAGATTATGACGAAATATTTCTGGGATATCCCAGTTACTGCGGCACCATGCCTATGGCGGTATTTACCTTCCTGGAGCATTTTGATTTCAGCGGGAAGAAAATCCGTCCTTTCTGCACCAACGAAGGAAGCGGAATGGGAACAAGTGTGGAAGATATCCGGAAACTCTGCCCGGGCGCGGAAGTGGAAGACGGCCTGTCCATCCACGGAAGCCATGTGCAGGAGTGCGATGAATTATTAAAAGAATGGGAAGCCAGATAGAGGCTTCCCATTTTTGTATTGGCGGCTGTTTACAATCCCGGAATGCGGCTTTTGGCATTTCCGGTGATCTTACATCCGGTCCGCTTTCAGAAACAGCAGGAATCCGATCAGGAACATGACGGACAGCGCGCCCACGCCAAGGTTGACGCTTCCGCTTAACTGGCTGATGATGGAGACCAGCATGGTGCCGGCGAAGGAGGCACCTTTGCCGCAGATATCATACAGTCCGAAAAATTCTCCGGATTTGTCCGCGGGAATGATCTTTACGAAGTAGGAGCGGGAGAGCGACTGGATCGCGCCCTGGAACATACCTACTACGACCGCCAGGATCCAGAACTGGTACTGCTTTTCCAGGATGATCCCGTACAGGGCGACCAGAAAATAGGCGCCGATACAGATCATGATCAGTTTGGAGGACTGCGCTTTCCGGGAAAGCCTGCCGAAGATCAGGGCTGCCGGGAAGGCTACGATCTGCGTTACCAGAAGAGCCAGGAGCAGGCCGGTGGAGTCCAGCCCCAGAGCCGTTCCGTAAGCGGTCGCCATATCGATGATAGTGTACACGCCGTCAATATAAAAGAAAAACGCCAGCAGGAAGAACAGAACCTTCCGGCGTTCTTTCAGTTCGCTGAAGATACCGCCCAGCCGGCGGAAGCTGGCGGCGAGATTGCTGCCGGAGGTTACGATCTGGTAATGTGTCTGGGTGTAGCTTTTTAAAAGGGGCACGGACATGGCGATCCACCACACCGCAACAAGGAAGAACGCGATTCCCATGGCTGTTTTCATGGTGAGGCCAAGACTTTCATAAAACAGCACCAGAAGAAGGCTGAGGATAAAGGGAATACAGCTTCCGATATAGCCCCAGGCGTACCCCTGGGCGGATACTTCGTCAGAGCGCTCCTCCGTGGTGATATCCGGAAGCATGGAATCGTAAACTACCAGACTCAGGGAGTAGGCGGATTTGGCGATCACAAATAAGAGGATAAACCACAGCCAGGACTGTGTAAAGCCAAGAAATACGCAGCCGATGGCTCCCACAAGAAGAGAAGCTAGGAATATTTTTTTCCTGCGGCCTTTCGTGTCTGAGGCGGTTCCGAGGACGGGACCCAGCAAAGCGACGATAATCGTGGCCGCGGAAGTGGCGTATCCCCAGTACGCCAGATAATTTACTTCAGAAATACCCGCCTGATCGGCCAGATAATTAAAATAGATGGGCATAATAGTGGATACCAGAAGAGTAAAGGCGGAATTACCCACATCATACAGGATCCATTTCTTTTCCATAGAATTCAGTCTGAATTTCATTTCACTAAAAACTCCTTCTCTTTATGCTGTACCGGAAAAGAGCGGCTGTAAAAACAGTCTTTTCCTCTATGCATTATAACACGAACCTGGAAAATCCATGAAAAAAATTTGTAAAGTATTAGAAATTTCAGGATTGCAGGAGGAGGCAAAAGACAAAGTTGATTCTGGTATCTGGGAATGTTAATATTAAGTTGGCGCTGGCGCACAGAAGAGCGGGGTGTACAGCGTCGGCCGTATAATTGAAAAACCGGGAAAAACCCGCACCGGTAAAAACTAAAATTAATGGAGCAAATGATTATGGAGAACAGATTTTCCAGAACAGAGGCCCTTCTGGGAGAACAGGCTATGGAGAAACTGAAAAAAGCCAGGGTGGCTGTGTTCGGGATCGGAGGCGTAGGCGGCCATGTGGTGGAAGCGCTGGTGCGAAGCGGCGTAGGCGCTGTGGATATTGTGGACAGCGACAAAGTCTGCCTGAGCAATCTGAACAGACAGATCATCGCCACAGAGAGCAGCATCGGAAAATATAAAGTGGATGTTATGAAAGAGCGTATTCTGGATATCAATCCGGAAGCGGTGGTGAATGTGCACAAATGTTTTTATCTGCCGGAGACGAAAGATGAATTTGATTTTTCTCAGTATTCCTATGTGGTGGACGCGGTAGATACGGTCACGGCCAAAATCCAGCTCGTCATGGAGGCGGCGGAAGCGGGCGTTCCCATTATCAGCAGTATGGGCGCAGGCAACAAACTGGACCCCACAGCTTTTCAGGTGGCGGATATTTATAAAACGTCGGTCTGCCCTCTGGCGAAGGTGATGCGGCGGGAGCTGAAAAAACGCGGGATAAAGAAGCTGAAGGTAGTGTATTCCAAGGAGCAGCCGGTCGTCAAAAATACCGTTCCCGCTTCCGTGGCTTTCGTGCCTTCCGTGGTTGGGCTGATCATAGCCGGGGAAGTGATTAAAGATCTGGTTAAAGTGGATTGATGAAATATAATAAAGGGATTTTATGACGTATGAAGAATGAAAAAACAGATATCAGGCAATACCGCCCGTCGGACTGTAAAGAAATCACGGAGTTGTTCTACGGGACGGTTCACAGAGTCAATTCGGCGGATTATACGAAAGAACAATTGGATGTCTGGGCGCCGGAGCAGGCGGATCTGGAAAAATGGAACAGATCTCTTCTGGAGCATTACAGTATTGTCGCTGTTGAAGGCGGGAAGATCACTGGATTTGGCGACATAGATGAAACAGGATATCTTGACCGTCTGTATGTTCACGCCGACTGTCAGAGAAGAGGGATTGCAACTGCAATCTGCGATCGGCTGGAAGAGATGATTTCAGGAAATATCATCACCCACGCTTCCATAACGGCGCGCCCGTTTTTTGAAAAAAGAGGTTATCGTGTCGTAAAAGAGCAGCAGGTGGAGAGACAGGGGATCTTACTTACAAATTATGTGATGAAAAAGAAGTATTACGGTAAATAATGGGAATTATGGTATTTTTCCATTGTAGATGTGGTTGCTGTTCTGACAGAACAGGAAACTACCCGTGGAGCAAGTAATTATTGGAAAGTTTTGAAAAGTCGACTAAAAAAGCAGGGAATCAACTGGTTACAAATTGTAACCAGTTCCCCGTTTGTTAAACTAAGAGTATGTTTCCGTTGAAGAATTTTTCGTTGGGTGTCGTATAGGTCAATTCTACATTTTGGAATACCTGTATTCCGAAGGTTGGCAAAGTTTTCTTCTGATTATTTTAAAGTTCCGGCTGGGGAAGGCCCAGTTCGTCAATTTCTTCTTGTGTAAGGGTATGGTCAAACCTGTCATCCCAACGATAGTGATAATAAGCCAGTTTTCCGCGTTTAAATGTTTGACAATCTGGACATTCATACAATTCATAGCGGGCGTAGACGGGTAGAACCGTATACCCTCTACCATAGCAGGGACCAGGTTCATCTGTGTGCAGCCAGTAACGGTCAAAGACTAAGTCGCTGTTTGTTACCTGATTTCCATAAAAATATCCGCATATCGTGCAACAGGTAACTGAAGTTACTCTTACCTCATTGGAAACCTGAACTCCATTTTCGTCTTGCCATGACATGGGTACGTCTGTCCCTTCATATTGCCAGTGATGTTCGCCGGTTGCCGGAATTGCTTCTGTATAGGTGTCTCCGCAGCCTGTACAGGTATAGGTCTTTACACCATTGGTTGTACAGGTCGGTTCCGTTGTTACTATTGCCTGGTAGCTGTGTTGATGCTGCTGTTTCGGAATGGTTACTGTCAGACCGTTGCTGTCGTAGCTTCCAAGGGTCTTGTAAGTGCTGTTGTAAGCACGGACGGTATATGTGTATTTCCGTCCCTGTACCAGCGGATACTTATGTGTGTAGGAAGTAGTGCCGGAGCCTACAGTAGCAATCAGATGCCAGGAGGAAGCACCATAGGTCTTGTAATAAATCCGGTAATGAGTAGCGTTGGATGTTTTGTTCCAGTTGATGATAACTTTGTTATAACCGGATGTGGCAATCTTAGTCAACACCGGCTTGCCGGGAGTCTTGACGGTTGCTGCCGCATTAGGCACTGTTACGGATACGCCGTTTGTATTGTATCTTCCGGCTGCTTTCGTGGAACTGTTATACATTCTTACTGTGTAGATG
>DXGV01000045.1 GCA_019113745.1 Candidatus Blautia intestinavium | reverse complement strand
TGTATGTCCAGTGAGTATTCCAAAGGCACTTTGCTCTTGCTGGTAACAAAAGGGCTGGCAAGGCCATCTGTGATTTTGGCAAAGTACACCGTAGCGGCAGTTATTATGACGGTTAGCTTTTGGTTGAGCTTTGCAGGGGCTTATGGATATACCTATTATCTTTGGCCGGATACTTTCCTTTCTAATGTCATATCGGCTGCGTTTTTTATGTGGATGATCGGATTTCTATATCTTAGCATCCTCATACTCGGTTGTGTTCTATTCAAGCAGACTTTTACAAGCATCCTGTTTACTGGCGGGATTGTAGCTCTGTTCTCCGTTTTAAGTGTTGTAAAGCCATTATCTGCCTTTAACCCGGTTGTACTTACTTCACGAAATGTTGACCTGATTTCAGGTGAAATTCCTATGACAGAGTTTCTTATTCCATTCATTATTGCAGCGGTTTTATCTGTGGTATTTCTAGCGGCAGCAATCAGCGTATTCAATAAAAAGCAACTGTAAGTCATATGTAAAAGAAGATGTCATATTGTGGTTCCGGACAAGGCGTCCGACATACCGTCAATTTTGTAAAATCTCTCTACTCCTGGTACTGCCTTTTGGCTTTCTCAAAAAACTGGCAGATTAGTACTTAAGTACTTAGGAAGACATATCCATTTTTTCATTGCAGTTTGTGGAAACTCAAGGAGTATGTTATACTGTACTAAAATTGTTTGGCGATTTGGAACCCAAAGAGGTGAGAAGACTATGAAAAAAGAGAGAATCAGGTTTATTTGTTTTTTAATTGCTTCGATATGTTTCTTTATAGTGTCAATAATGGATTTCATAGATAAGAGTACTGCCACAGCAATAATATTTTTATTATTAGGCCTTTCATTTTTACTTTTATCAACTTCACATTTGAAAAAATAATATTTTTTGCTGGATAGAAGAACTTAAGATTTCCGGGAGTCTGTTTAATTAATCAGGAAAAAAGCTGTAGAATCAGGCAGTGCTTTACAGTTGAAATCGCCAAATCAGAAAAAAGCGCCGTAGGATCAGGCGGCAGTTTACGGCTAAAATCATCAAATTGGAAAAAAGCGCCGTAAGATCAGGCGGCAGTTTACGGCTGGAATCATCAAATCAGGAAAAAGCGCCGTAGGATCAGGCGGCAGTTTACGGCTAAAATCATCAAATCAGGAAAAAGCGCCGTAGGATCAGGCGGTAGTCTACGGCTGAAATTGTCAAATCAGGAAAAAAGCACCGTAGGATCGGACGATAGTCTACGGTTGAATTTAGAAAAACAAAAGAGTAACCGTAGAGAAAGTACGGGAGGATAGCAGTTAGTTATGAACGAATATAAAATAATGGTGGCAGACGACGAGCCGGACATTCTGGATCTTCTGGAGAAAACGCTGAATATCGAGGGCTTCCATCATATTATCAGAGCGGAAAACGGTACAGAAGCCGTAAGTGCCTGCAGAAAGGAGAAGCCGGATGTAGTTATCCTGGACATTATGCTGCCTGATATGGACGGATATGAAGTCTGCAAACAGATCCGCCGGTTTTCCCACTGCCCGATTCTGTTTCTGTCCTCAAAAAATGACGAACTTGACAAAATACTTGGTCTGGCAGTCGGCGGCGACGATTATGTCACAAAGCCCTTCAGCCCGAGAGAGGTGGCGTACCGGGTAAAAGCCCAGCTCCGCCGCATGGAGTACGGGCAAAAGCCGGAAAAAGAGTCGATAATCTCTATTGGCAAGCTGGAGATCAGACCGGAAAGCTGTTATGTTATAAAAAAAGGAAGAGAAATCGGGCTTACCGCGAGGGAGTTTGAAATCCTGAAATATCTGGCTGAAAATAAAGGACGGGTGATCAGCAGGGAGCGCATTTATGAAACAGTCTGGGGCGAGGACAGCTTCGGCTGTGACAATGCGGTTATGGTACATATCCGGCATTTGCGGGAAAAGATAGAGGACGACCCCAACAGTCCAAAATATATTGTTACGATGAAAGGTCTGGGTTATAAGCTGGTGGATCCAAATGAAAAGTAAGAGAAGGCATAGTCTGCTTATCAGAACGGTAATTTTCATAATCACACTGATCCTGCTTCTTTGCATAATGGCGATCGGTCTGTTTTATTATGTATTTTCGATTCCTGAACCGGAGGGGATCAGCACTACGAAATTTCCCCGGGATTTTACAAACAGCTTTTCCGTATGGGTTACATATGGAAACGGTGAACTTACGGTGGAAGAGATCGGGCTTGAACGGCTGGACGAATATGGCTTATGGGTTCAGTTTCTTGATGAAAACGGCGGAGAAATTTTTTCTCATAATAAGCCGGAAAATTACCCTGCAAAATATACCGCCGCCGATCTGCTTGCGCTCAGTACCAGTGAATATGCAGATGGATATACGCTGTTTGTAAACAGTCTTGACGGCGGGGATGAAGAATGCAGCTATATTGTGGGATTTCCTTATGATATCGGAAAACATATGCTGCTTTATAACGGCTCGAGGATTTCCCGCCTTTCTCCAGCGGCAAAGCTTCTTATCGCCATCGGGTTCTGTGTTCTGGCGGCTTCTGTTTTCGCATACAGCGTCTGGCTTTCGCGGAAATTATCAAAGGTTACAGACGGGATCTGCAGGCTTACCGCGCGGGATTATACCCAGATAAAAGAAAAAGGCATGTTCAGCGGGATTTATGCTTCACTTAATGAAATGGACAGAGAGCTTCGTCAGGCGGACCAGGTGCGGAAGGAAACGGAGCGCACAAGACAGGAATGGATCGCGAATATTACACACGATCTGAAAACGCCGCTTTCCCCGATCAAAGGATATGCGGAACTTCTTGGGGACGGCTCTGTAAAGGAGGAGCAGGAGATCCAAAAATATGGCAGGATCATACTGAAAAATGTGGATCACACCGAAAAGCTGATAGACGATCTGAAACTGACTTATCAGCTTGAGTCCGGCTCCATACCTTATCGCCCAAGAAACATGCGGATCGCGCGCTGTATTAAGGAATGGGTAATTGATATTATAAACGATCCGGCGTTTGCAGACCGTGATATCAGTTTTGAAAGCGCCGCGCCGGATATTGCCGCCTGTATTGATCCTGAATTGTTTCGCCGCGCCGTTAAAAATCTGATCACTAACGCGCTGATCCACAATCCGGCGGATACAAAGATAAAAGTAGAAGTCAGCGCGGCGCCTGAGAACTGTGCCCGTATATCTGTCCGGGATAATGGGGTGGGCATCAGCGAAAAAGACAAGGCAAAATTGTTTGACCGATATTACAGGGGCACAAACACAAAAGAAAAGCCGGAAGGCAGCGGCCTTGGACTGGCGATCGCGAAACAGATCGTAACGCTGCACGGCGGAAATATTATGGTTAAAAGTAAGATGAATGCAGGAACAGAATTTATCATTTTGCTTCCAGCTCGAAATTAAGGTCAGCTTAAGATATGGAAAAGACAGACTTAAGACAGGCAGCTTATGCTATAAGCATAGGCTGCCTGTTCTAATATAAAGACGTTCCGCGCGGACGCGGCCAAATGCATAGGAAAAGGAGTGATAAAATGAAACTGCAACTACAAAATTTAAGCAAACGGTACGGTGAAAAATACGCGGTAAATGATGTGAGCATATGCCTGACGCCGGGAGTGTACGGCCTGCTTGGTTCTAACGGAGCGGGAAAAACCACATTGATGAAAATGATCTGCGGCGTTTTGGAGCCTACGTCCGGCAGGATCAGTCTGAATGGGGAAAGGATAGAAGCATTGGGTGAAAAATATTACGAACATCTGGGATATATGCCCCAGGACTTTGGCTTTTATCCTGATTTTACCGCCCGCGAATTTATGCTTTATATAGCCGCCGTAAAGGGGCTGGATAAAAACAAGGCGAAAAAACGCACGGACGAATTGCTCCATATGGTAAATCTGTCTGACGTGGCAGAGAAAAAAATCAGGTCTTTTTCCGGCGGTATGAAGCAGCGTCTGGGGATCGCGCAGGCGGAACTGAACGCGCCGTCGATTTTAATTCTTGACGAGCCCACCGCAGGACTTGATCCAAAGGAGCGGGTGCGGTTCCGCAATCTTATTTCAGATTTCGCGAAGGAAAAGATCGTGATTTTATCCACGCATATTGTCTCTGATGTTTCTTATATCGTAGATACGATTTTGATGATGAAAGACGGAAGGTTTATTCTGCAGGAGCCTATGGCGACGGTTACAGACGGGATCGAGGGGAAAGTTTGGGAGCTTTTTACAGACCAACGCGCGGCAGAGGAATACAGCCGCCGTTTTGCAGTCATCAGCCTTCATCACGAAAGGGATTCCGTCCGTCTGCGGATCATAAGCGACACGGCTCCGGGCGCCGGCGCAAAAGCTGTCAGGCCAGGCCTTGAAGATCTGTTTCTTTACTATTTTGGAGAAGACGCGCAAATGGAAAGGAGTGAAAACGAAAATGCTGGTCAAGTATGAATTTCTGAAAATATTACGGAGAAGATCGACCATTGCAGTGATGCTGGTAAGCCTTATTATAACGGCTGTTTTCTTCGGCCTTCCGGTAATACAGTACCAGACTTACGACGGGAACGGCGTTCACCGGGGACTTGAAGGCATTCGGTGCAATAAGGAACGGTATGAGAAAATTTCTGTCCCGCTGACGAACGAGTATGTTGCGGAAACGATAGAAGAAGTAAAGGGGCTTTTTGGAGATCCTGCGAATATAGGATACGACGGCCAGGAAAAATTTCTGGTGGACGACGCCTACTGGAACGATATTGCATACAGGGAAAACCTCCTTGACCTGATCGCGGCAAACTTTGCGGAGCCGAACGTAACGGTTGGATACAACAGTCTGCCCTTGGTAGAAGATTCCGTGGAAACGGATTTCTACCAGGCAAGGCAGGACAAGATCGAGAAGATCATAAACGATCCCTCCCGTAAATTATCTGAAACGGAAAAAGAATACTGGCTTAAGATGAACGGTAATGTGGAGACGCCCCTTCAGTACGGATATTTTGAAGGCTGGAAAGTAATTATAAGCTGTTCTGAACTGTTTATTTTTTCGATCCTGGCGATTTGCATCATCCTGTCTCCTGTTTTCTCCGGCGAGTATCAGACGGGTACAGACGCGGTGGTGCTGTCTTGCAGATATGGCAAAACAAAGCTGGGAACAGCAAAGATCGCCGCTTCCTTTTTATTCGGACTGCTTGCCTTTACGCTGCATATTATTGTAGCTTTTGCCATCCCCCTTGGGGCGTATGGTATCGACGGGTGGGATCTTCCTTTACAGATCAACGGAACTTCTGTTCCATATCCTCTTACCTTTTTGGAAGGGACACTCGTCAATCTGGGCGTAGTATATCTGGTGCTGACCGCCATGATCGGCCTGACGCTTTTTCTGTCGTCTGAAATGAAAAGTCCGTATCTTGTACTGACTATAGTCATACCTGTTCTTTTTATCCCAATGTTCCTTTCGCCCAACGGGACGGCAGGTATTTACAATCTCCTTGTATTTTTGACGCCGTACCAGTCGCTTATACCGAACTTCGCGTCGTATATTTCCTATCAGGTTGGCCCGGCGGTTCTGGATTCGTTTACAATGAACGCCGCCGTATACGCGGTACTGACTCTGATCCTGTCTCCCCTTGCAAAGATCGGATTTAAAAAACATCAGATCACAGGTTAACTTAACTCGAACATTCCGTTATAAAGCTGATAGTATTCTCCCTTCTGAGCCAGAAGCTCGTCGTGGTCGCCCCGCTCCATGATCTGCCCGTGTTCCAGAACAATGATGGCGTTGGCATTCCGCACCGTAGAGAGGCGGTGGGCGATAACGAAAACCGTCCGTCCTTCCATCAGGCGGTCCATTCCCTTTTCAATAAGGGCTTCGGTACGGGTATCTATGGAGGAGGTGGCTTCGTCCAGGATCAGTACCGGAGGATCGGCCACCGCCGCCCGGGCGATGGCAAGGAGCTGACGCTGCCCCTGGGAAAGATTTGCCCCGTCGCTGGTAACCATAGTGTCATACCCCTGAGGAAGACGGCGGATAAAAGAATCCGCGTTGGCGATTTTTGCCGCATTTTCAATCTCTTCCTGCGTGGCGTCCAGCTTTCCGAATCGGATATTGTCCGCGATTGTTCCGGTAAACAGATGAGTGTCCTGAAGAACGATGCCGAGACTTCTCCTTAGATCATTTTTGCGGATGTCCTGTACGTTGATGCCGTCGTAAGTGATCTCCCCTCCCGTTACGTCATAAAAACGGTTGATCAGGTTGGTGATCGTTGTTTTTCCCGCTCCGGTAGAGCCCACAAAAGCGATTTTCTGCCCTGGCTTGGCATAAAGAGAAATATCCTTCAGGATTTCCTGGCCGGGACGGTAGCCGAAAGTGACGTGATGGAAACGGACGTCCCCTTTTAACGGAACGAGAGGACGCTCCGGATGGGCGCTGTCCCGCCATGCCCAGAGGCTGGAACGTTCCTCGCAGGGGATCAGAGCGCCCCGGCTGTCTTTTCGGACGTTGACAAGCTCGATGGTTCCTTTATCGGTTTCCGGCGGGATCTCCATAGTGTGGAAGACCCGTTCCGCTCCGGCCAGAGCCGCCAGGAGGAAATTTCCCTGCTGGGTAAACTGATTGATAGGCATAGCGGACTGGCGGGCAAAGACAAGATAACTTGCCAGACTTCCGATGTCCGACATGCCGAGGATCACCATGATTCCTCCTACCACGGCGATTATTGCATAATTAATATAAGAAATGCTTACTACTGCAGGGATCATGGTGGCGGCGTACCCCTGGGCGCTCTGTCCGGCTTTCTGCAGATTCCTGTTTTTCTCCGCGAATTTCTCCAGATTTTCTTTTTCGTGGTTAAAGACCTTTACCACCTTCTGGCCCGCCACCATTTCTTCAATATAAGCGTCCAGTTCGCCGAGATAAGTCTGGTGGCGGTTGAAATAAAATTTGCTTTTTCTGGTACTGTAGCGGATATAAAGAAACATAGCCCCATATCCCAGGATAACGAGAAGGGAAAGTCTCCAGTTTAAAATAAAGAGAAGCGTCAAAGTCCCGACAATCTGGATAAAGCTCTGGATGATCATGGCAAAGCTGTTATTGAGCGCGTCCGATATGGTGTCCACGTCATTGGTGAAAAGGCTCATCAGATCGCCCTTTTGCCGGGAATCAAAATATTCAAGAGAAAGCTTCTGCAGATGGCCGTAAAGATCCCGGCGGATATCACAGAGTACTTTCTGCGCGGCACGTACCATGATCTGCGTGTAGCCCAGAGTGGAGAGGGCGCCTGTTCCGAAAATGGCGGCGGCTATGGCCACATTTCGCAGAAGAAGAGAGATATCTCCGTTTTCCGTCACCTGATTGACAATAGGCTTGATCATATAGGTTCCCAGAAGGTTGGCGGAGGCGCTTATCGCGGCGAAAACGCCTACCAGAATCAGAAGGAACCTGTGTCTGCCGAGATAGGCGAACAGTTTTCCAAGAGTCTGCCGGAGATTTTCTGGCCGTTTTCCGTTAAATGTTTTTGCCATGGCGTCCGTCTCCTTTCTCTCCGCTTTCTACACTAATGGTTTCAGCGACAGGATCATGCTTCTGCGCTTTCATCTGAGATTCATAGATTTCCTGATAAATAGGATCAAAAGCCAGAAGCTCCTTATGTGTGCCTGCGGCATGGATCTGCCCGTCTTCCAGGATGACGATCCGGTCCGCGTTCATTACAGAAGATATTCTCTGTGCAATGATGATCTTGGTAACGCCGTCAAGAGCTTTCAGCGCCCTGCGGATCTTTCCCTCTGTAGCGGTATCTACCGCGCTGGTGGAATCATCGAAGATCAGCACTTTGGGATTTTTTAAAAGTGTGCGGGCAATACAGAGCCGCTGTTTCTGGCCGCCGGAAACATTGACTCCTCCCTGGCCAAGATCAGTGTCCAGACCGTCCGGCATCTTCTGGAGAAATTCATCGGCGCAGGCTTTCCTGCAGGCGTCCCAGAGCGTTTCGTCGTCTGCATCTTTATTTCCCCAGAGAAGATTTTCACGGACGGTTCCGGAAAAAAGCACATTTTTCTGGAGGACGATCCCCACCGCGTCACGAAGAACGGCAAGATCATATTCCCTTACATCGTGTCCGCCTACCAGAACACGTCCCTCTGTAGCGTCGTAAAGACGGGGGATAAGCTGTACCAGGGTGGATTTGGCGGATCCTGTTCCCCCGATGATACCGATGGTTTCGCCGGGACGGATATCAAGATTTATATGGGAGAGGGCATATTTGCGCGCTTTCTCATAATATTTAAATGAAACGTTCTCAAATATGATCCCTCCGTCCGGAACTTCTGTTACCGGCTCAGCAGGGGAGGTCAGGGCCACCGGCTCTTCCAGTATTTCTGAAATACGCTCCGCGCTGGCAAGAGAACGGGTGAGCATAAGGAATACATTGGAAATCATCATCAGAGAGTTCATGACCTGAAGCACATAGCTTAAAAACGCGGTAAGCTCTCCTACGCTCATGGAACCCTTCAGTATATAATTGCCTCCATTCCACATAAGAAGGACGATGGCGGTATACATTACCCCCTGAAAAGCAGGAAGGTTCAGGACGGCGTAGCGGAATGTGTTCCGGCTGGTGCTGGCAAGCTCATTGTTTACAGTTTCAAACTGTTCTGTTTCATAATCGCCTCTTACAAAAGCCTTTACCGCGCGGATGGCGGTAAGCGTCTCCTGAATATGGCCGTTGACATGATCCACAGCAGTCTGCTGACGGTTATACAGAGGACTTACTTTGTGTACGATCAGAGCCAGGACGATCCCCAGAACCGGAGCTGTAAAGACAAAAACAAAAGCCAGTTTTCTGTTCAGCATGAAAGCCATTGCGATTCCCAGTCCCAGCATGATCGGACTTCGCACCAGAGGACGGAGCCCTCCGTTGACTGCGTTCTGCATTACAGTAACGTCCGTAGTCATACGGGTGACAAGAGAGGGAACGGAAAAACGGTCCAGATTGGAGAAAGAATAATTCTGGAGTCTCTGATACTGGGCCATTCTGAGTTCCGCCCCGAAGCCATAGGCCGCCGCCGCGGCAAAACGGGCGTACAAAAGTCCGGAGATCAGAGAGAGCGCGGCGCATACCGCCATTTTTCCTCCCTGCTGCATAAGTATGCCGATATCGTGGGAAGGGACGCCTATGTCAACAATATCTGTCATCAAAAGAGGAATGATCATTTCAAAAACAGTCTCGATGCAGACAAGGATCACCGCCACGGCAAAGTCCCTTTTATAAGGTTTTGCATAGGAAAATATCTTTTTCAGATCATTCATAAGAGAATCCCTCCTCACATAATTATTGACAGCATCAATGGTTGATGCTGCCAATAGCTGGTATATCAATTATTATATGCCCCGTATCCTGGTATTGCAATAAAAAAGTAAGACTTTTACTGAGTAGTAAGCGGTATTCCGCATACGGCGTGATTGGACACCGCATCCAGCCAGTAGTACAGATCTTTTACCGGATGTACCTGTATCATCCCGAAAAGCTTCGGCATATCCGGACAGATATGGGGGAACAGATCCTGGCAGGAAGAAAAAAGTTCCGGACGGTAAACGAGTGTTTTAATGTTATTGAAGATGGCCCCATAGAGAATCCTGGCTTCCACCAAATCCTGAAACATGTGGCTTCCATAGCTTAATTCTGGCATATATCCGGCGCGGCTTTCGGAAATCTCACATATGGCGGAAAAACCGGAAATATCTCCGAAGGTTACCGGAACGCCTAATTCCGGAGACGATGTTCCCAGCCTTCCGGGCGTCATCAGAAGAAGGCCGAGCCCTTTGCCCCGGTAATATCGGTTGATTTTCCCGAGAGCTTCCGCCGCCTCATATTTTTGGCGGTAGGGATACTGATAATACAGTACAGGATCGATCTGGACAACAATATCTATCTTTCTTTTTCCTGACGGTCCCATGGAGGAATCCCGGATATCAAAGAAGGTTTCCTTCAGGCAGAGGCTTCCGATATCCGTTTTTTCGCCTGCTTCTCCAAGATAAAGAGGGCGGCACTGAAGAAGGTTTACCACAAAATCGCCGGATTCGTCAATGTTTACCGTATATTCAATATCCACCGGATTTTCGTATACCCGCTCCAGCGTTTTCAGGATTTTCTGCATCAGAGAAGTAAATACCTGGTTTTCCAGAAGCTTCTGGCAGCTTACGAACCACACGTCCTGGTTCCGGCCCATCTGCCGGAGACGGTATTCCGCCTCATAGTCATGCTCCAGAACCATTTTTTTATACCACAGAGGCAGAACGGGAAGAAGGGTTTCAAGAGGGACTTCCTTCAGCCTGTTTTCCCTGCAGTCCAGAACGTCGATGTTCCTCTGGGAAAATTTGTGTTTCTGTTCCACAGTGGTGAGGATGGTGACAGAAGGACGGTCCAGGTTGGCAAGTCTCGGGTAGTCTTCCTTTGTACGGTCTACGGCTTTTGTGCCAAGTCCCATGACGATCCGCAGCATACCTGCCCCGGGATCCATGTCGGGATACCATTTATAGGCGCTGTGACTGTAGCCTACCCCGGCGGCGCAGGGCATGAAATACTGTCCCTGGTAAGAGCCGGAGACACGCTGCACCAGAACGGCCATCTGTTCGTCTTTCTTTTCCAGACCCCGGAGAAGACGGTATTCCAGGGCGGAGTAGTCCATCGTGCTGGCATAAACTTTGCGTACTGCCTGTTCAAATTCCTCCAGACGTTTCTGAGGGCTTCCCTGATTGACACAGAATACAGACTCATATTTCCCTGCAAAGGCATTGCCGAAACCGTCTTCCAGGAAGCTTGAGGAGCGGACGATAAAAGGGCTCTGGCCGAAATACTCTATCACATTTAAAAACTGCTCCCGTATCTTGGCGGGAAACTCTCCTGTATACAGATGTTTCCGAAGTTCCTCCGCCGCTGAAAAATATTCTTCTTTTGTCCTCTGGCGGATCCTCAACCGCCAGCATCCGTTGGAGACGATGTAGGTGTAAAATACATCCGAACCGATATAAAAGGAATCGTGGGGTTCGCTGAGAGAAAGATATTCGGGAATTTCTTTTTCCGATATTTTCCGCGCCAGGAGCATACCGCAGGCCTTGCCGCCAATGGCTCCGCTTCCGATCATCCTGTCACGGAGCATGAAATAGTCTACGGGAGTAAAATAGTGTTTTACAAGAGCTTTCAGACGCCGGTCCTTCGTCATGGTGCTGTCGATGATCAGATCCTCTGTCTCTTCAGAAAAATATCCCCGGGAATAGTCAAGTTTTGCCTGGGCGAAGAAACGGTCGTGGCTGTCGTAGTTCTGATCCTGGGATCCTGCGGAGGCTTTCTGGATAGTCTGATAGTAACGGCTCATGCTCACGCCGTCCTCCACTGTCCGGAAGGCGGAATCCAGACGGCTGCAGCAATGGGGAAGAAACATGCGGGCAGAATAACGGTTCCAGACCTTCAGAGGATGCAGGTAAATATCCGCGCCGGAAGAATACACGTCAAGAAGAAGCTGCGTTGTGTCGCGGATCCTTGCTACGGCGTCGAAGGAGTGCCGGCCTCTCAGAAGGGGAAAATAAGCCACGGTATCCAGTTCAAAGAGATAAGGACAGGTGACGCGGAAAAAATTTCCCATCATCAGATCGGTATACCATACGGACTGAAGTTCTGAGAGACAGTCGAAAACATAGAAAGCGTCCCGGCCCTCCCGGGTGATCTGATCATAGATCGCTACCGTAAAAGTTTCAAATCCGTCGTCCGGATTGAAATGATATACTTTGATTCCGTTTAAATCCCTCAGAACAGGTTCATGCTGAGCGAAACGGATATAAATTACATTCCGCCCGTCTTTGACGGCCTGCCTCGCAAAAGGTTCCGCAAAAAAACGGAATTCATCAATATCTGACACCTGCCATACCACATTGTCTCCCAGCCGGATATGATCCAGAACCTTGTCCATTTGGGGAAAACCGCTGTTAATCTTATCAAATGCTGCCATACAAACCTCCTCAAAAAAATAAGGACAAAGAAGCGCCTTTGCAGAAACTTCTTTGTCCTGTGTGATGAGTCTACTATACCATATGTCCTGCGTTTATTCAATAAAAAGAAAGTACTTTCAAAACAGACGGGGAGGTCTTATAATAGAAGCAGTAAAAACGGGAAGGAGCTGTAAAGAGCGAAAGAAGCGCTGACGGCAAAATGGCTCCTTCCGGAAAATGACGCCGGAGGAACAGAAATGAAAGCACAACTTGATATAGAAAAATTTGAAAATTTTATTTCCCAGTATCCGATATACGAATACAGGATACTGAACACAGAAAAACTTCATACACAGGAACGGGTGCGGATCATATGCAGGGAAGAGTGTGAGCGTTATGGAACTACCTGGGCCTGTCCTCCGGCGGTAGGCAGCCTTGAGGAGTGCGGCGCCAGGATACACAGTTATGACAGCGCTGTTTTCTTCTCCAGCGTAGCGGAAGTTTCCGATCTTTTGAATATGGATGAGATGCTTGCTACCAGAAGAGCCCACGAGGTTCTGACAGGGGAGGTGGCGGCCTTCCTGGAGGGAGAAGGCTTTGAAACGTTTACCCTCTCTACAGAGTCCTGCGACGTCTGCGAACAATGCGCCTATCCCCAGGGAAAACCATGCAGATATCCAAAGCGGATGCATCCCTGTCTGGAGAGCCATGGGATCGTTGCCTCGGAGATCGTGGAATCTGAAAAAATGGAATATAATCTGGGAGGAAACACCATACTCTGGTTTTCCATGGTTTTATTCCGGGCATGACATAAAGACATTTTCTCCGGCATAAATTAGCAATAGAGCCGGAGGTGTTTTATGAAAAAAAGACAGCGTCTGAAAGAACAGTTTGTGACGGCCCTGGAAATTCCACGGGATCTGGCCTGTCGGGAAACGATCGTGACTTTTACCGGAAGGAATCAGGCGGTGATAGAAAATTACCGGAGTATTCTTCGGTATACCGGAGAGGAGATCGTAGTGCTCACTTTCCGGGGAAGGATCACGATTTCCGGAAAAAGACTGGAAATTCCCTGGTATACTTCTGACGAGATGATGCTTACAGGAGTCATTTCCGGCATGAATCTGGAACAGTAGGAGGCCCTATGGAAAAAATTCTGCGTTTTCTGTCAGGCTATGTAAAGATCAGAGTACGGGGAGATCAGGGAGAGCGTTTCCTGAATCTTTGCAGAAGCAGAGGAGTGGATATGCGTCAGCTCTCCCGGAGGGAGGACGGCAGCCTGGTCTGTTTCCTGTCTGTCCGCCATTTTTTTCTTCTCTCTTCCATACATAAAAAAACAAAGGTACAGATTCATATTCTGGAAAAGCATGGACTGCCCTTCTTTTTTGTCAGGAGCAAAAAAAGAAAGGCATTTTTTCTTGGCGTTCTTCTCTGTATGATCCTGCTTTTTATTTTTTCCGGCCGTATCTGGAATATCCATATTGAAGGAAATGTCCAAAACAGTACTCCGGAGATCCTGAAATTTCTGGAGGAGCAGGGAGTGAGCCATGGGATCAGGAAGTCCCGGGTAAACTGCGGCAGTATCGCGGCTGCGGTGCGTCAGAATTATCCGGAAATCACCTGGGTTTCCGCGCGGATAGAAGGCGCAAAGCTGATTCTTACGGTGCAGGAGGGGATTTTTGTGCAGGAAGCAGAGGAGGAAAAGGAAGAGCCCTGCAGTATCGTGGCGGATGAAGACGGTCTGGTGGTGGAAATGGTCACCAGAACAGGAGTTCCCCAGGTAAAGCCGGGAGATGAGGTGAAAAAGGGGGATATTCTGGTTCTTGGGCGTCTGGATCTGAAAGATGACAGTCAGGAAGTCATCCGCTATGAATATGTCCATGCGGACGCGGACATTTATATAAAGAGAAATCTCTCTTATTACGCGGAGCTTCCTATGGAATATGAAGAAGAAATTCCTGCAGGAAAGGAAAAACAGGGGATTTATCTGAAGGCGGGAGACTGGTACCTGGAGTGGGGAGGTAAGGCGGAGAAAGAGAAGCGCCGGATTGTGGAGGAGTTTCCTCTGCGCATTACAGAGAATTTTGTCCTGCCGGTCTCCCTGGGAAAAATTTCTGTAAAAACATATGAAAAAAGGAAAGAAACCTATACGGATGAGGAAGCCAGGGCGGAGGCTTTTCAAAGACTTCAGGAATATGAAGAAAAATTAATGGAAAAAGGGGTTCAAATATCCGCAAATAATGTTAAAATAGAGGTTGATCATAAAACCTGCATAAGCAGCGGGAGATTGGAGATCATTGAGAAAATCGGAAAGGATATTCCAGTGGAGAAGCTGGAGGATCCTATAGAAAGGACAACAGAGGATGGCTAACAGTATTATCGAGCTGCACGTCCAGATCCCGGCGGATCTGGAGGGAAATGTATTCGGACAGTTTGATGAACATTTGAAACTGATTGAACGGACGCTGAATGTCACTTTGATTTCAAGAGACGGCATTCTTAAAATACTCGGCACAGAGCAGAGCGCTTCCCAGACGAAAAAGCTGCTGGAGGAGCTTGTAACGCTGGCGAAAAGAGGAAATACTATTACAAAGCAGAATGTTACCTATGCCCTGTCTCTCGCCATGGAGCAGAGAAACCAGGTGCTTACGGAGATTGACAGGGATTTTATCTGCAATACCATTCAGGGACGCCCTATTAAACCAAAGACTCTGGGTCAGAAGGAATATGTGGAGCAGATCCGGAAAAAAATGATCGTTTTCGGCATAGGGCCGGCAGGTACTGGAAAAACTTATCTTGCCATGGCTATGGCGGTCACCGCTTTCCGGAACGAGGAAGTGAGCAGGATCATTCTTACGAGACCGGCGATAGAAGCCGGGGAGAAGCTGGGATTTCTTCCTGGGGATCTTCAGAGCAAGGTGGATCCTTATCTGCGGCCCCTCTACGACGCGCTGTATCAGATCATGGGAGCCGACAGCTTTGCCAAAAATATGGAAAAAGGCCTGATCGAGGTGGCTCCTCTGGCATATATGAGAGGACGGACGCTTGACAACGCTTTTATCATTCTTGATGAGGCGCAGAATACCACTCCGGCTCAGATGAAAATGTTCCTTACAAGAATCGGTTTTGGATCAAAGGTTATTATCACAGGAGATACTTCCCAGAAAGATCTTCCAAGAGACGCGGTATCGGGGCTGGACGTGGCCATGAAGGTTCTGAAAAAAATAGAGGATATCGGATTCTGCCAGCTTACCAGCAAGGATGTGGTACGTCATCCTCTGGTACAGCAGATCGTACAGGCATACGACGCCTATGAAAAGAAGCAGAAGACGCCGAGAAAACCTGGCCGGAGGGGATAGGATTTTCCGGAAGCGAAGGAGGACATATGACAATACTCATCGACTATGAAACAGACAGAGAGCTGGACATTGATTATACGAAACTGGCGGATCAGGTGGCAGGACAGATCTTAAAGTCTGAAAACTGCCCTTATGAAGTGTCTGTCAATCTGATACTGACGGACAACGAAGAGATTAAAAATGTAAATTCCCAGTTCCGTTCTGTGGGAGCGCCAACGGACGTGTTATCTTTTCCAATGATCCCTTTTCCTGCACCGGCGGATTATTCTTTTGTAGAGGGAAAAGACATTTACTTTGACCTGGATACAGGGGAGCTTCTCCTGGGAGATGTGATGATTTCTGTTGACAAAGTATACTCCCAGGCGGAGGAATACGGACACAGTACAGAGAGAGAGTTCAGCTTCCTTTTCGCCCACAGTATGCTGCATCTTCTGGGTTATGACCATATGGAGCCCGAAGAAGCGGCGGTAATGGAGAAAAAACAGTCGGAGGCGTTAAAGGAGCTGGGAATCAACAGATAGAAGGGAAGACACATATGAAAAAGAAAATTCTGGCGGCGGCGGCAGCCCTGCTTCTTGGAATATGCCCTCTGTCCGTGCAGGCGGCGGAAACGGAAACTATGGTAAAAAGTTATCTTACAGGTCTGGATGTGCCGGAATCCATAGGGCGCGTCCGGCCTGTGGCCGTTATGCTCAACAATATCCGGGAAGGCTGTCCCCAGAGCGGCATCGCCAGCGCCGGAGTGGTATACGAGGCTCCCGTAGAGGGAGATATCACCCGGCTTATGGGAATTTTTGAGGATTACGGGGATCTGGAGCGGATCGGCTCTGTGAGAAGCTGCCGGGATTATTATATTTTCTATGCAAATGAGTTTGACGCTATTTATGCCCACTACGGACAGTCGGCCTTTGCCCTGCCGTATTTTGAGCAGCACCTGATCGACAACCTGAACGGAGTGAAGCTTGGAAGCACCTGTTATTTCAGAAGCAGCGACCGGGTGGCTCCTCACAATGCTTATACGACATATGAGCTTCTGCAGCAGGGAATCGACAAAATGGGATATCGCAGAGAGCTGAAGGAAGGTTATGAAGGCCACTATGTTTTTGCAGAGGAAGGAACGGAAAACACCCTTCCAGGCGGGCGGACGGCGGACGAGGTACACTTTGACAATTATACTAACAACCATCCGTGGTTTGTCTATGATCCAGAGACAAAAAAATACAGCCGCTTCCAGTTCGGCGGGCCGCAGATCGACGAGCTTACAGGAGAGCAGCTTACCTGCGACAATATCCTGGTACAATATTCGGATGTAACCACCTATGAGGGAACCACCTATAAGAAAATCGACACGATCACAGACGGCAACGGCAACTCCGGAGGCATGGGAAAATATATCACCAGGGGAAAAGCGATAGATATCCGCTGGCAGAAGGATTCTCCATGGGGGATCACGCACTATATTACCATGGATAACCAGGAGGTAAAACTGAATCCCGGCGTTACCTGGGTGGAGATCGTCCAGGATGACAGGATCACAGATATCACTTACTGGGATAAAAACGGCCGGCAGGAATCTGCGGCACAGGAATAGATATGGAGAGACAGACAACAATGAATTACCGGGAATTACTGAAAGATAAAAAGCGCATTGTGATCAAGGTAGGTTCTTCCTCCCTGATCCATAAAGAAACTGGAAAACTTGACTTAAGGAAGGTGGAGGTCCTTGTACGGGAGCTGAGCGACCTTCATAACCAGGGGAAAAACGTGGTGCTTGTCACCTCCGGAGCCGTGGCTGTAGGATCTACAGTACTGGGACTTAAAGAACGGCCCAGGGAGCTGAAGGTAAAGCAGGCCTGCTCGGCAGTGGGACAGGCAAGGCTGATGATGATCTACCAGAAGCTTTTTTCCGAATATAATCAGACAGCCGCTCAGATATTGATGACGAAAAATACAATGGTCAACAATGTAAACAGAATGCATGCCAGAAATACCTTTGAGGAGCTTCTCCGGCTGGACGCGATTCCGGTGGTAAATGAGAACGACTCGATCTCCAGTTACGAGCTGGAATTTCTTGACGCTTTCGGCGACAACGACACGCTTTCTGCGGTGATCGCCGCGCTGATCGGGGCGGATCTTCTGATCCTGCTCTCCGATATTGACGGGCTTTTTACAGATGACCCAAATACAAATCCGGACGCCAAATTTATAGATACGGTGGAGACTCTGGACGAAAAGCTTCTTAGCATGGGAAAAGGTTCCGTCAGCAAGGTGGGAACCGGCGGCATGGCGACCAAGCTTACCGCCGCGGAGATCGCTACTGCGGCAGGGGCGGATATGGTGATCGCCAATGGGGCGGATTTCCATGTGATCCATAAGATCATAGAAGGACGCAGGTATGGAACGCTTTTTGTTCAGAATAAAAAAGAAGAATTTTATCTGATCGATTATATCGAAAAACTGATGTAGGAGGAACTTATGGATAATATTAAAATCGACAGGATCAATACCCTGGCCCATAAAGCCAAAAGCGTGGGACTTACAGAAGAGGAAAAAAAAGAGCAGGCTGCGCTGAGAAAAGAGTATCTGGCTACGATCCGCATGAATCTCAGGACCCAGCTTGATAATATTGATATTAAAGAAGCAGATGGAAGCATTACAAATCTAGGTGAAAAATATGGAAGAAAAAAGAGCCATTAGAAAACAGGTTTTTGCTCTGAGAAAATCCTGTTCCGATGAAAATATAGAAAAGTGGAGCCGGGAGATCACGCGGCGGGTAACGGAGCTTGTGGAATTTCAGGAAGCCGGCCGTATTCTGGTGTACGCGGATTATAACCATGAGGTGATGACACGGTTTCTGACAGAGGAAGCATGGAAGGCGGGAAAAGCGGTGGCAGTTCCAAAGGTTGAAGGGAAGGACATGTTTTTTTGCCGCCTGACGGATTTCGGCCAACTGAAACCGGGGTATTTCGGAATTCCGGAACCGGAAGAAGGAGAGATTGTCAGTTGGGAGGACGCTCTGATGATCATGCCCGGAGTGGCCTTTGACAGAAGCGGACACCGGGTAGGCTATGGGGGCGGATTTTACGACCGGTTCCTGGAGAAGCATCCGGGAATCAGAAGAGTGGCCGTGGCCTTTGATTTTCAGATATTCCCGGCAGTGCCGTCGGAGCCTACGGACATATCTCCGGAAATCATTGTAACAGAGAAAGAAGTTTTGAGATTCCCCGCAACAGGGAGTATGTGAAAATAATTCCGGACAGAAAAACGGCTGGAAGAACAGATCCGAAAAAGAATCAGAAAGTATAGTCAAAGGAGGGCGCCTTCATGAATGAAATGCTGGAAAAGATGGGAAAAAACGCAAAGGAAGCCGAGGTGACGCTTCGTTCTCTTTCAACAAACAAGAAGAACGAAGTGCTTCTTGCAGTTGCCGGACAACTGGAAGATAAGGCGGAGCTTCTTATCAAAGCTAATGAACAGGATGTGGAAAACGGAAGAAAGAACCAGATGCCGGAGAGCCTGGTGGACAGGCTGCTTCTGACAAAGGAGAGGATAGAAGGAATGTCGGAAGGACTCCGCCAGCTTGCAGAACTGGAAGATCCTATTGGAGAAGTGCTTGGGATGAAAAAACGCCCCAACGGACTTCTGATCGGACAGAAACGTGTTCCGCTGGGAGTGATCGGTATCATTTACGAGGCGCGTCCTAATGTTACCGCAGACGCCTTCGGTCTTTGCTTTAAAACAGGGAACGCAGTTATCCTGAAAGGCGGAAGCGACGCGATCCATTCTAATCAGGCCATCGTAAAATGTATCCGGGAGACATTGAAGGAACATAATATTACAGAAAACGCTGTGCAGCTTATTGAGGATACTTCCAGAGAAACAGCCGGAGAATTCATGAAAATGAACCAGTATGTGGACGTTCTGATCCCCAGAGGCGGAAAAGGACTGATCCGGGCTGTGGTAAATCAGAGTACGATTCCTGTTATTGAGACCGGCACCGGGAACTGCCATATTTATGTAGACGAAACGGCGGATCTTTCCATGGCTGCGGATATCATTATGAATGCGAAAACCCAGCGGGTGGGCGTATGCAATGCCTGCGAGTCCCTGCTTGTACATAACAGTGTGAAAGACGCCCTGCTTCCCGTGCTGGCAGAACGCCTGAAGGAAAAACATGTGGAAATGCGGGCTGACAAGGAGGCTATGGCTTTGATGCCGGGAGCAGTTCCCGCTGTGGAAGAAGACTGGGGAAGGGAATATCTGGATTACATTCTCTCTATCAAAGTGGTGTATTCTGTAGACGAAGCGATCGCTCACATCAACCGTTATAATACCGGGCATTCGGAAGCGATCATTACCGATAATTATACAAACGCCCAGAAATTCCTTGACGAAGTGGACGCGGCGGCGGTATATGTCAATGCCTCCACACGTTTCACAGATGGATTTGAATTCGGATATGGAGCGGAAATCGGGATCAGCACCCAGAAGCTTCACGCAAGAGGGCCGATGGGGCTGCTGGCGCTGACAACTACAAAATATATTATTTACGGAAACGGTCAGATACGGCAGTAATGAATGTTTTTGTAATTAGACGATTGTCATATTGGAGGACTGAAATTGAGAAAAAAACAACTATATGCAATTCTTTTGGCAGGAACGCTGGCTGCGGGAACTGTTCCTTCTGCCGTATGGGCGGCAGAAGACGCGGCGGCTGTTTCTGAAACAACAGAAGGCGGCGCGAACGTACCAGACGGGGAGGTTGCGGGAAATCCCGCTCAGCCGGAAGAACAGACGCAGACTGCAGATAATACGGTGACAGAAGCTCCGGCAGAACCGACAGAAACGCCGGCGGAACCAACCCAGTCTCCCGAAGGATCGGCAGAGCCGTCTCAGACGCCGGCTGTTGAAAATACAGCGACGGAGACGCCGGTTTTGCAGGAAAATACAGCGGCGTCTCCCCAGGCGGAAGACCTGTCGGCGGCAGACGATTCAGAAACACCGGATACGGCAAAGGATACAGGAATTTCCATTACTACGATTTCTGAAGACGGATCAGAAATGAAAAACTATTATAATAGCCTTCAGGAGGCTGTAGACGCGGTTCCGGCAGCGACGGGAGCAGAAGATGAAAAAGCTACAGTGATTGAGATCACTCAGCAGTTGGCTCTCTCAAATACTGTGAACGTTTCAGGCAAAAAGGTTTGCATTAAGGCTGCGGCCAATATATTAATCGGTCGGGGATCAGACAGCAGTGGAACACCTCTGACAGGAGACATGTTTGCTGTTTCCGGGACAAACAGCGAGTTGCAGTTTGCCACAGAAGACGGCTTTTCCATGACTGTTGACGGCGGAACGGCAGATTCCACAGGAGCTATCGTCCATGTGACAGAGGGAGGAGCGTTCGGGCTTTTCCAGGGCGTCACGATGACGAATAATAATTCTTCCGCTCCCGGCGGCGCTGTGACAAATGAAGGCGGAAGCATCGTTCTTCAGGGAGGAACGATAACCGGAAATAAAGGTGAAAAAGGCGCCGTTTATACAAAGAATGATATTGCCGTGAGGGGAACTGTTTCCGTAAAGGATAATAACGGAGCAAACCTTTATCTGGATAATAATGCGGCGGCAGTAGTTATGGGAGAAATGACAGGTTCTTCTGTTTTACTGACAGCGGCTGACGCCGCAGACCAGAGGATCGTCCTGAAGGCGGGAAGTGACGAAAATGGAACTCAGGTCAGTACAGAGGTATTTCAGGCGGCAGCAGGTCAGTTCGCTTACGATACGGGTGATTTTTCCATTAATCTGGGAGAAGACGGCCAGAGCGCGGCTTTGAAGCCTGTAGCTTCTGCAAGCGAAACGCCGGCGCCTACACCGAGCGCAGCTCCTTCCGGAACACCAGCGCCCACAGCTACCCCGGCGGCCACCGCTACGCCGACACCCACAACAAAACCGGATAAACCAACAGATGATAAGTTTTCTATTTCTATCCATACTACTACACTAAAGTGGATAAACCATAATACAATTTCTGTAGATGTAACAGTTTCTGAGGATTGTAAATGGTATTATTTTGTCGGAAAAGCCGGTATAACAGAAGATGAAATATTAAAAGATTATTATCACGAGACTCAGCTGGTTCATTCGGCAAGTGCCAATACAAAATTTACAGTAACATTGAAGGATGTAGGAGATGAAGATTTTAGCTTTGGCATTGTGGCTAAGTCGAATTCAGGTACTGCAAAAATAAGAGTTTTAGGAAATGTGCTGAATTATCCTGTGAACTTAAACGGAAAAAAGGTGGCTTTTAAAGACAAACGTCCGGCAGCAGATTCTAATACATCCCGGGTACCGAAAACCTATTCTGTTACGGAAAGCACGGTTACAGGACTGGAGGAACCGCTGAAGTTCTATCCGAGCACCTTCTACGAATTTCAGGTGACGGGTGCGGGACAGAATGACAGCCAGCCTTATGTAACAGGAGATGAGAGATGGATTCCCCTGTACTGGAGTACATCTCAGAATCCTACGGATTCTCAGAAAAATACCACATGGAGAATCGGATCTGTAAGCGGAATCCGTCAGGCGGCTACCTATAATATGTATATTTTCTTTAAGAAGCAGGCATATAACGGTTCCGACTGGATAGATACAGACATTGTAGATTATATGGTTACTCAGTTCCGGTCTGCGGAGATTACAGATGAGGAACTGGATGCCTGGAAGACGGAAAATAATGTCACCACGATTCCGGGAGAGGATGATGGCTATGGCTACGGAGTAGATCTGGTGACGACGGAGGGAGCAAGCTCCAAGGACAGCGGCTCATCTTCGAAATCCGCAGTTTCGACCGCCGACCCCTCTCCTGTCGGTACGATGTCTGCCCTGGCGGCTTTATCTCTGGCGGCCGGAGGATATATCCTCGTCAGAAAGCGTAAAAAAGAATCATAAATTGTTTTCATAAGAGACAGGTCTGAACGCCTGTCTCTTTTCATATATTTACTCTGTAAAGAAATCATGTGACTGATAAAACAGGGATTGGAGGAGTCCGGATGACAGAAACGGCAGCCTGTACTTATGAGACGATCTATTATACACTTTGGGAGACGGCGCAGCGATATGGGCAGGTGGCGCAGTTCCGCGTGATCGGAAAGAGCCATGACGAAAGGATGATCCCTATGCTGGAGCTGGGAACCGGGGAGGAAGCTGTGTTTTGTCTGGCGGGCCTGTGCGGAACAGAGAGACTGATGCCTACTTATCTTTTGTGGATGATACAGGAATATGTAAAGGCCTGGGAATGTAAGTGGAGCCTGGAAGAGATTTATGACGTCCGGCAGCTCCTGGAAGACTGGAAGCTTTGCTTTATACCGGTGCTGAATCCCGATGGCTATGAAATATATGAAAAGGATTTTACAGTGATCCGGAACCCGATATACCGTCAGATGCTCAGGATGCAGGATATTTCATGCCGGAATTATGTATGCAACGCAAGAGGAATGGACATACAGAAAAATTTTCCGACCAATTATTACAGAAGGAAAAAGATTTATCAGCAGCCTGCCAGCGAAAATGAAACAAAGGCTCTGATCCGTATTTTCCAGGAATATACAGGAAGAGGCCTGCTGTCCTTTGGACATGCCGGGAGAAGGATCGTCTATTTCCGGCAGCCACAGTCATTTTCCGCAAATCAGAAAAGCTACCGTCTGGCCAGGCATCTTCAGAAGAGGGCGGGATTCCGTATGGAAAAATATACATTGGACATGGAAAAGAAAGATATTCCAGATGTATCCGGCGGAGGTTCTCCGGAGCAGTTTTATGCGGAAGTTTTCCGTCAGCCATCTTTCCGTATAGAAATCCCTTCGGCGGAGGATGAGGAGAACAGCGCCTGTACTGCGGAAGAATATCAGAAGATCCATACGCTTCCGCTGGAGTATCTGTTTTCTCTGTAAAGCATTTATTCTTTGACAGGAAGGAGAAATTCCTGTATGATATAAAGCTGTACGCAGCCACAGCCGCCTTTTGCCTTAAAGATACAGGCGGTACATTGGAAAAAGACCAGTAAATGAATCAGAAGTTACGAAAGTTGATAAGGAGATCACGTATTTATGATAAATGAAAAATATAGAGAAAACGGTACGGATATAGATGAAACAGCCCGGCAGCGTTCTTTTATCAGCCTTGCCGGGGCTCTGACAGAGCAAAAAAGCCGCGCTCTGGGACGGCCCTTAACCTATTGCCTTACCACCTTCGGCTGTCAGATGAATGAAAAACAGTCCGAGGCAGTGGCGGGGATCATGGATGAGATCGGATACCACAGACAGGAAAACGAAGAGGCGGATGTTGTAATTTATAATACATGTACAGTGAGGGAAAACGCAAATCTCAAAGTGTACGGCCGTCTGGGACATCTTCACAGCCTGAAAGACCAAAACCCGGATATGAAAATTATCCTTTTTGGATGTATGATGCAGGAAGCCCATGTGGTGGAGAAGATAAAGAAATCCTATCCTTTTGTGAATCTTGTGTTCGGCACCCATAATATTTTCAAATTCGCGGAACTTTTTTATGAAATGCTTCTTTCTGACATGCAGATTATAGATATCTGGGAGGGAACAGATCAGATTGTGGAGGACCTTCCCACGGAGAGGAATTATACTTTTAAATCCGGCGTCAACATCATGTTCGGCTGCAATAATTTCTGCAGCTACTGTATTGTGCCCTATGTGCGCGGACGGGAAAGAAGTCGGGAGCCGGAGGCTATCGTAAGAGAAGTGGAGAGGCTTGTGTCCGACGGCGTTTCGGAAGTGATGCTGCTGGGACAGAATGTAAACTCATATGGAAAAACACTTAAGGAGCCTATGACTTTCGCCCGGCTTCTTAAAATGCTGGAGCCTGTTGAGGGACTGAAAAGGATCCGTTTTATGACTTCTCATCCCAAGGACCTCTCGGACGAGCTGATTGAGACTATGGCAGAAAGCAGGAAGATCTGCCATCACCTTCACCTGCCTCTCCAGTCCGGAAGCAGCCGTATCCTGAAAGAGATGAACCGCCGTTATGACAAAGAAAAATATCTCTCTCTGGTAGAAAAGATCCGGAAAGCGATCCCGGATATTTCTCTCACAACGGACATTATCGTAGGATTCCCGGGAGAAACGGAAGAAGATTTTGAAGAGACTCTGGATGTGGTAGAGAAGGCCGGCTATGATACCGCTTTTACATTCCTGTATTCAAAAAGAACCGGAACCCCCGCGGCAAAAATGGAAAACCAGGTGCCGGAAGAAGTGGCGAAAGAGAGGTTTAACCGTCTTCTTGCTCTTGTACAGAAAAAAGGAAGAGAGCGTTCCTCGCGTTTCACAGGCACAGTCCAGGAGGTTCTTGTTGAGGAGGAGAGTAAGGAGAAAGGAATCTTTACCGGAAGAACGCAGTATAATCTTCTGGTGCATTTCCCGGCGGACGAAAGTCTTCTTGGAAAGTATGTGAAGGTAAGACTGGATGAATGCAGAGGATTTTATTATCTGGGAACCCGGGTGTAGGATCCTGTGTACATATGCGTCGGGATTTTGAGAGTACAAAGTACGAAAAAATCTGCGGCGCAAAAAAGGTCAAAAAAATTCCCCCTCGCACCTGCGTGGGGGATCTCTCTTTTCTTTATGCTCTTTCTACTTTGCCGGATCTCAGACAAGAAGTGCAGACATACATCTTCTTGGCTCCGCCGTTAGCTGTCTTAACCTTAACAGACTTTACATTGGATTTCCACATTTTATTGGATCTTCTATGGGAATGACTTACATTATTTCCGAAATGAGCACCTTTTTCGCAAATTGCGCACTTAGCCATGATAGCACCTCCTTGACGCTTTTTTTCAACAGGTTTTATTTTAACAGATGAAATTCCCTTTTGCAAGCAAAAAAAGGAAAAATGTAAAAATAATATTCCTTTTTTATTAAAAAAAGGTTATAATACATACATATTAAAAAATTGGAGGTACCTGTATGAATGGACGTATAGATTCCGGACTTGGACAGATTGTCATTGATACTGACGTAATCGCTACTTATGCAGGAAGCGTGGCGGTAGAATGCTTTGGTATTGTCGGAATGGCGGCAGTCAGTATGAAAGACGGTCTGGTAAAGCTGCTGCGCAAGGACAGCCTGCAGCACGGCATCAGCGTGACAATCACGGAAGAAAATAAAATCCGTCTGAATTTCCACGTAATCGTAGCATACGGTGTCAATATCAGCACGATCGCAGATAATCTTGTCAGCAATGTCAAGTATAAAGTAGAGGCATTTACCGGCATGGAGATTGAGAAGATCAATATCTATGTAGAAGGCGTCCGTGCCATAGACTAAGTGTGTAGAGGAGGAACTTGTGGTGAGCAATAAAACCATAGATGCCAAAATACTTTCCAGGATGTTTCTGGCCGGAGCCAAAAACCTGGAAGCAAAAAAAGAATGGATCAACGAGTTAAATGTATTTCCCGTTCCGGACGGCGATACAGGAACCAATATGACGATGACGATCATGTCGGCGGCTTCTGAAGTAAGCGCGCTGGATAATCCGGATATGGAGACGCTCGCCAGAGCAATTTCCTCAGGCTCCCTGCGGGGCGCCAGAGGAAATTCCGGCGTTATCCTTTCGCAGCTTCTCAGAGGTTTTACAAGAAGCGTCAGAAAGTCTTCTTCCCTGGACGCCCCGGCTATAGCGGCCGCCATGGAAAAAGCGGTGGAAACAGCGTATAAGGCTGTTATGAAACCGAAAGAGGGAACGATCCTGACAGTAGCCAGGGAAGCGGCGCAGAAAGCAGAAGAGATCGCAGGAGAAGCGGATGATCTTCTTTCCTTTTTTCAGACTGTATTCGCCCATGCGGAAGAAACCCTTGCCAGGACGCCGGAGATGCTTCCTGTTCTGAAGGAGGCCGGAGTTGTAGATTCCGGAGGACAGGGACTTCTGGAGGTGCTAAGAGGCGCCATCGACGGTTATCTGGGAAAAGAAGTGGATTATTCCGGCTTTGAAAAAACAGGTGGAACCTCTTCTGTGACAAAGATATCCGCTCAGGCGGAGGCTGACATCAAGTTCGGCTACTGTACGGAATTTATTATTCTTCTGGACAGGGAGATGCCGGAGGAGGAAGAGCACAGATTCAAGGAGTTCCTTACTTCCATCGGCGATTCTATCGTCCTGGTTGCGGATGAGGAGATCGTGAAAGTGCATGTGCATACGAATCATCCGGGGCAGGCCATTGAGCGTGCTCTTACTTACGGCGCGCTGTCCCGTATGAAGATTGACAATATGCGGGAAGAACATCAGGAAAAACTGATCAAAGACGCGGAAAAACTTGCGAAAGAGCAGGCGGAACAGGAAGCGGTCCGCCAGGAGGAAATGCCGGAGAAAGAAGCGGGATTTATAGCGGTATCCGCCGGTCAGGGACTGACAGATATTTTCAAGGAGCTTGGCGTGGATTATCTGATCGAAGGCGGACAGACCATGAATCCCAGTACGGAAGACATGCTGAACGCCATCGAAAAGGTAAGGGCAAAAACTATTTATATTTTCCCGAATAACAAAAATATTGTCCTGGCCGCAAATCAGGCCAGAGATCTTACCGAAGATAAAGAGATCATCGTAATTCCAACCAGGACCGTTCCCCAGGGAATCACCGCGATGATCAGCTATGTGCCGGAGAAAACGCCTCAGGAAAACGAAGAGGTTATGAAGGAAGCTATCGCGAAAGTAAAGACAGGCCAGATTACCTACGCTGTCCGCGATACCAGGATCGACGATAAAGAGATCCATGAAGGCGACATCATGGGAATCGGAGATCAGGGAATCCTTGCGGTGGGACGCGGCCGTGAGGAAGTGGCAAAGGCTACCGTAGAGGCGATGATGACTGACGAGGCGGAAGTGATCAGTATCTACTACGGGGCGGATGTTCCCGAGGAGGATGCAGAGAAACTGGCAGCCGCCGTCGAGGAAAAATATCCGGACTGTGAAGTGGAGTTAAGCCGGGGCGGTCAGCCGATTTATTACTATATCGTTTCGGTAGAGTAGGAGAAATGGGAAAAAGCTTAAGAACCCTGAAGGGTGTGGGAGAAAAAACGGAGAAGCTTCTTATGAAAGCGGGAATTACTGATACGGAAGAACTGCTCCATTATTATCCCAGAAATTATGATATCTATGAAAAGCCGGAGAATATTGCAGATTTGAAGGAGGGGACGGTGCAGGCCGTCTCCGCTGCAGTATGCTCCGGCGTTTATGTGAATACTGTAAGAAGGCTTCAGGTGATTTCCATATCGGTCAGCGACAGCACCGGACGTCTGCCGGTAGTGTGGTTTAACGCCCCCTATCTGAAGAGTACTCTGCGCAGGGGAAGCGTTTTTGTGTTCCGCGGCAGACTGGTAAAAAAGCAGGGAAAGCTTCAGATGGAACACCCGGAAATCTTTACTTCGGCGGCTTACGGGGAAATCCTTCACAGCATGCAGCCGGTTTACCGCCTTACAGCCGGGCTTTCCAATAAGACGGTTATAAAACTGACGCGCCAGATCCTTGAGGACAGCTCTCTTCAGACAGAATATCTCCCGGAAGAAATCAGAGAGAAGTATTCGCTGGCGGATATTAATTACGCTCTGAACACGATCCACTTTCCGGAAAATATGGAAGCGCTTCTCAAGGCCAGGAGAAGGCTGGTCTTTGATGAGTTTCTCCTGTTTATTTTATCTGTCCAGCTTTTAAAAGAAAAAACAGAGGAAGCGGAAAATCACTTTCCCATGAAAAAAACATGGACCACAGAACAGATTATCGAAGAACTTCCCTACAGACTTACCGGCGCCCAGACGAACACCTGGCATGAAATCGAACGCGATCTTGCCGGAAAGGCCCTGATGTCCCGTCTTGTACAGGGAGACGTGGGAAGCGGTAAAACGATCATTGCTTTTCTGGCTATGATCCTTGCAGGCGAAAACGGATTCCAGTCGGCTCTTATGGTTCCTACAGAGGTTCTCGCCCGCCAGCATTACGAGAATTTCAAAAAACTGACGGAGGAGCATCAGCTTTCCATAAAAGCCGTGCTCCTGACCGGATCGAATACGGCAAAAGAAAAAAGAGAGATATATGATGAGATCCTCCGGGGCGAGGTTTCCGCTGTCATCGGGACTCATGCGCTGATTCAGGAAGCGGTGGAATACAAAAGCCTTGGTCTGGTGATCACAGACGAACAGCACCGATTTGGCGTAAAACAGAGAGAAGCTCTGGCAGCAAAGGGGGATCCCCCGAATGTGCTGGTGATGAGCGCCACGCCCATACCCCGTACTCTGGCGATCATTCTGTACGGCGACCTTGATATTTCTGTGATTGATGAGCTTCCTGCCCAAAGGCTTCCGATAAAAAACTGCGTGGTGGACATTTCTTACCGTCCGAAGGCGTATTCATTTATAGAACGTCAGGTGAAAGAGGGACGTCAGGCATATGTGATCTGTCCGATGGTAGAAGAAAGCGAAGGGCTGGACGCGGAAAACGTCATAGACTATACGAAAAAACTGAGAAGCGCCCTTTCCGGGGAAATCCGTATAGAGTATCTTCACGGGAAAATGAAGGCAAAGGAAAAGAACCGGATCATGGAAGAATTTGCCCGGGGAGAGATCCAGGTCCTTGTGTCTACTACCGTAGTGGAGGTGGGAGTCAATGTGCCCAACGCAACGGTTATGATGGTGGAAAACGCGGAACGCTTCGGTCTTGCGCAGCTTCATCAGCTTCGAGGACGGGTGGGAAGAGGAGAACATCAGTCTTACTGCATCTTTATCCAGGGAAATAAAGAAGAAGCCACGTCTAAGAGACTGGAAATCCTGAATAAATCCAACGACGGATTTTATATTGCGGGAGAAGATCTGAAACTGCGGGGGCCGGGAGATCTGTTCGGAATCCGGCAGAGCGGAAGTATGGAATTTCGGATCGGCGATATTTATAATGACGCCGGTATATTAAAAGAGGCCAGCGAAGCCGCCGGAGAGATCCTGGCGCTGGATCCGGATCTTTCCTTAACACAGCACAGAAATCTGAAGAAGTTTCTGGAGGCTTCCCGGAAGGAAGAGCTGGAAAATATCGGAATATAAAAGCGGCTTCTTGACGGTAAAGCATTATTGTGTGAAACAAAATGTTGCAAAAAAAAAGAAAACGTAGTATCCTAGTAACCGTAATAATTTTTATTCTACCTTGTAAGGAGGCTATTATGGCTACAAAAACAACAACAAAAAAAGCAGAAACCAAGACAACAACTGCAAAGAAAGCTATCGAAAATGAGGCTCCTGCAAAGGCTGTTGCCGAAGCCGCAAAAACAGCGGCTGAAAATACCACCGAAAAAACACCTGCCAGAAAGACAGCAGCTGCCAGGAAAACTGCTGAAAAGACCGCTGTAAAAAAGACGGCTGAGAAGAAACCGGCTGCCAGAAGAACAGTAAAGAAAGCTGTTCCGGCCAATACAGAGGTTTATGTACAGTTCTGGGGCAAAGAGGTATATGCGAAAGACGTAGTGGAAAGCATCAAAAAAATATGGACAGACGAGATGGGCAAAAAGGAAGAAGAGCTTACAGACCTGAAAGTATATATCAAACCAGAAGACAATGGCGCGCATTATGTGATCAACGGAGAAATTACAGGATTTCTTGGACTGTAATCCGTAAGGACGGCGGGCTGGGCCGCTTTGCGGGAGAAACGGGAAAACTCAGGCAGCAGATTCTGATGCCTGAGTTTTTTTAGACTGAAAATACGATTTTACAGGTTATTTGCGGAAGCGTTTACATCTGTCCGCTCTGAGAACCTGTGGACATCTGTCTTTCCTGGGCTTCGATCATCTTTTTTACCATATAGCCTCCGACAGATCCGTTCTGTTTGGAAGTAAGGTTTCCGTTGTAGCCGTCGGTAAGAGGCACGCCCAGTTCGTTTGCCACTTCATATTTAAAGCGGTTCAGGGCGCTTTTTGCTTCCGGAACAACTGCTTTGTTAGAAGAATTTGTGTTTGACATATTCATTTCCTCCTTGGTTGTTTTGTTTGGTGTTACACTGGTAGTATGTGAAATAAAAAAAATAATACACTAGAAGTTCTTTCTTTTTCTTCCAGAAACTTGAAATTATTAAATTTCTATGAATTTTGTATATTTTTTAAGATTTTATTGCGCTTTTTTTGGTGAGTTGTTATAATATCATGGAGTATAGAGTGTGATAATAAATAGAATGGGTGAGAATGGAGAGGTGGATCATGAATTTAGGAATCATCGCGCATAACAGTAAGAAAGTACTTATCGAAGATTTTTGTATCGCCTATAAAAATATTCTGGCGAAGCATGAGGTATATGCTACGGGAACCACCGGAAGAAGAATTGAAGAAGCGACGAATCTCCACGTACACAAATTCCTTGCCGGAAGCCTTGGCGGGGACAAGCAGTTCATGGAGATGATCGAACGCCAGAACCTGGATCTAGTGATCCTGTTTTACAATCCACTGATGATTGATCCGAAAGAACCTGATATCACGGCGATCGTGAAACGCTGTGATCAGTATAATATACCTGTGGCTACCAATATCGCCACAGCCGAACTTTTGATCCTGGGCCTTGCCCGGGGCGATCTGGATTGGAGACTGAACCTGAAATGAGAGTAATTGCCGGAAAAGCCAGGAGGCTGCCTCTGAAGACGCTTCCTGGAAAAGATACGCGGCCGACTACGGACCGTATAAAAGAAACATTGTTCAATATTCTGCAGCCGGAGCTTTTGGACGCACGCTTTCTTGATCTGTTCAGCGGAAGCGGAGCCATAGGGATAGAGGCGCTCAGCAGAGGGGCCGCGCTGGCTGTTTTTGTGGAGAAGAATCCCAAAGCCTGCGTATGTATCCGTGATAATCTGTCGTTTACAAAGCTGGAAGAAGATGGTAAACTGTTGAACATGGACGTTCTTCAGGGCCTGCGTTCCCTGGAGGGAGAGCCGGCTTTTGACTGTATTTTTATGGATCCTCCCTATGGACAGGGACTGGAAAAAGCGGCCCTTGAATACCTGGCCTTTAGCTCCCTGGCGGACGAAAACACGACTATCGTCATTGAGGCGGATCTTCACACAGATTTTTCTTACGCGGAAGATCTTGGATACCGGCTGGAGCGTTCAAAAGAATACAAAACCAATAAGCATGTTTTTTTGCGTAAAAGAAAGTGAGAAGATACATGGTAACAGCAGTCTATCCGGGCAGCTTTGACCCGGCTACCTACGGCCATCTGGATATTATCCGGCGCGCGAGCGTATCCTTCGACAGAGTTGTAGTTGGAGTTTTGCATAATTCTGCAAAAAGTCCGTTGTTTTCTGTGGAAGAACGTGTTAATATATTAGAGAAGGCGGCGAAAAACATCCCGAATGTTGTAATTAAGCCCTTCGACGGGCTTTCTGTAAATTTCGCAAAGGAAAACGGCGCTCAGGTGATTGTGCGGGGGCTTCGTGCTGTCACAGATTTTGAGTACGAACTTCAGATGGCTCAGACGAATCGCGTATTGGCGCCCGACATAGATACCGTATTTTTGACTACAAGCCTGGAATATGCGTATGTAAGTTCTACGATCATGAAGGAGGTTGCCCGTTTTGACGGGGATCTGTCGAAATTTGCACCGCCGGAGATTATTCAGGTACTGCGCATGAAAATGCAGAAGAATAGATAGATAAATAAGGAGAGTGTAAAATGAGCAGCAGAATTGAACAGATTATTGATGATATTGATGAGTTTATTGAGAGCTGTAAATTCCAGCCGCTGTCTACTACAAAGATCATCGTAAATAAAGAAGAAATTGACGAATTGCTGAGAGAGCTTCGTCTGAAAACTCCTGATGAGATCAAACGTTACCAGAAGATCATCAGCAATAAAGACGCGATCCTGGAAGACGCTCAGTCAAAGGCGGACGCAATTATCGCGGACGCCCAGGCGAAGGCCCAGGAGCTTGTAACCCAGCATGAGATCATGCAGAAGGCTTACGCCCAGGCTAACGACACCATCAACGCGGCCAACAAGCAGGCTCAGGAGATCCTTGACTCAGCTACTCAGGACGCCAACAGCATCCGCTTAAGCGCGATCACCTATACAGACGATATGATGGCCAACATCGGTTCTGTCCTGAACCAGACGCTGGAAGACGCCGGCGGCAAGTACAAGGGCTTTATCGAGGCTCTTCAGAGCTGTCTGGAAGTGGTAAATCACAACCGTCAGGAGCTTGCTCCGCAGACTGCGCAGGCGGCAGCCATCACAGGATCTTATCATGAGAATACGGAAGACCATGATGACGATGAACTGTTAGACGATCTTGAGGAAAATTAAGGCGATAACTGCAGTCATTACTGCGTTCACACATTTTGCACAGATATAGGGCACGACAGAAAGTTCTTTATGGAGAACGCTTTTTGTCTGGGCAAGGATACAGAGACCACCAAAGGAAGTCATAGCCATTGCGAGAGTGTAAGTGACGCCGAAAGGCAGAGCGGCCTGTGAGAGAAAATGAAGCCCTGTGGTAAGCTCCAGGCTTCCGAGAAACAGGCAGAGAGCAGGGGCGTTTGATTTCCAGTAATGCCTGACGAGAGCAGACAAAATGGAGAACAGGAGAATATAACCGCCCAGACGGGCGATCGTCTCAAAACCATTCATGATGGAGGTATCCAGCAGTGTTCCCAGGGAACAGGCTTTGGATGGCTCCATTTTTGGCTTTAATCTGTTTTTTTCTTCAACCGTATGGTTTTTAAAAATAATAAAGCGGAAAAACAGCATAGTAAGGAAAGCAGACAGAAAAAGGATCAGATATACGTTCTCTCTGTCTGCCTGATCATTCAGACATATATGTACCAGATAAGTGCTGATAAACGCCGGACTGGCATGGTTGGTAAAGGTAAGCAGATATTCCGCTTCCCGCTTTCCGATCTTTCCGTGACGGTACATGTCTGAAGTGATCTTTGCGCCCATGGGATATCCGCAGAGCAGCCCGAGGATCAGAGCGTACGCTCCAAAAGGAGTAATGCCGATGCAGATTTTCCAGAAAGAGCGGGCGGGAGCGGTTAGTTTATCGGCTGTTCCGGTTCTGATGAGAAATCCGGTCAGGATCAGAAATGGGAGAAGAGTGGGGATCAGGGTGTTCAGCCACAGTCCCAGGCCGTCACGGGAGGCCGACAGCGCTTCCTGAGGGTATCTCAGCAAAAAAAGAAGCAGCAGAAGAATTCCTGCTGTGGATAGGATTCGCTTCATATAGAGACACCTTTTTTTCTTAAATATATGGCGTCTGTAAAATAAATATGAAGGTAAAAAATGGAGGAACTGATTATGAGAGCATTGGAAAACTGTGAGCCAAAAAGAGTATTTTATTATTTTGAGGAAATCTGCAAAATCCCTCATGGCTCAGGAAACACAAAACAGATCAGTGATTATCTTGTAAACTTTGCAAAGGAACACAATCTTGCGTATGTACAGGATGAACTGAATAATGTAGTGATCTACAAACCGGCCACAGCAGGCTACGAAAACGCGCCTACTGTTATTATCCAGGGACATATGGATATGGTATGTGAAAAAAGACCGGATGTGGAGCATGACTTTACAAAGGATGGACTGAATATTTCCGTAAAGGATGGATATATTACCGCAAATGGAACTACCCTCGGAGGCGACGACGGTATCGCGGTGGCATACGGCCTCGCTCTTCTGGAAAGCGAAACGATCGCTCATCCGGCTCTGGAGGTGCTAATAACTGTAGACGAGGAGATCGGACTTCTGGGAGCAGTAGGGCTGGACTGCAGCGTCCTGAAGGGAAAGAGACTGATCAATCTTGATTCTGAGGCTGAGGGAAGCCTGTGGATCAGTTGCGCAGGGGGACTTTCTGCGATCAGCCGGATCCCGGTTCAGAGAGTCCAGGCAGATGGAGAGAAGCTTCAGGTGAAGATCTGCGGCCTTATGGGCGGCCATTCCGGTTCAGAAATTGATAAAAAGCGTGCCAACGCCAATATCCTGATGGGAAGATTCCTTTATGGGCTTCAGAGAGAAGCAGAATATGAGATCATTTCCATGGAAGGCGGCCAGAAGGACAACGCCATTACAAGAGAGGCTGTGACAGAGATCCTGGCGGACAAGAAAGACGTATCTGCAATCCAGGCATATGCGGAAAAGATCCAGGGAGAATTAAGAGAAGAATATACCGGAACGGACGCCGGGATCACCATTCAGATCACAGAAATGGGCGCAGGCTCCGAAATGGTCCTTCATCCTACCAGCAGAGAAAAAGTCCTGTTCTATCTTATGGAAATCCCATTCGGAATCCAGAAGATGAGCGGCAGCATTGAGGGACTTGTGGAAACCTCTACAAACATCGGTATTATGAAGCTTTCTGAGAATGAATTCTTCGGAAGCTCCGGCGTAAGAAGCTCCGTAGAGGCTGCAAGGGACGCCCTTTCTGACAAAATCCAGTATCTGACAGAATTCCTTGGGGGAACTTACGAGATCCAGGGCGCTTATCCGGCATGGGAATACCGTCAGGAATCCCCTCTCCGCGACAAAATGGTGAAGGTTTATGAAGAAATGTATGGTAACAAACCGGAGGTTGTGGCGATCCATGCAGGTCTGGAATGCGGACTGTTTTACAAAAAGATCGACGGTCTGGACTGCGTATCTCTCGGACCGGATATGAAGGATATCCATACTTCCGAGGAGGTGCTGGACATTGCTTCCGCAGGACGTGTATGGGATTATCTGGTAAAAGTTCTGGAAAACCTGAAAGACTGATCGTTTAAAAAACTGTAATGGGGAAATAAAAGAAGCGGGGCTCCAAAGATCCGGCGTTCGCCGGACTTTGAAGCCCTTTTCACATAAGGAAAACCAGTAGGGAAATACCTGCCGTAGCGTCTTTGTACATGGGCGCTGGTGATCGTTCATATACTTTCTTATGGAAACAGATCGGGGAGGCTTCCTCATGAGGCGAAAATGGCTGTATATCCTTCTGGCGGGAATTGTCTGGCTGGTGTTTCTGACATCTCTGGAAATATTCATCCGGGAAAGAAGCGTTGCTTCAGTGCTGGATATAATAGATATCTGTATGTCGGAGAAATTCAGGGAACAGAAACTTTCTTCCGGTCTTTACCGGAAACTGAAAGAGATGGAAACAGAGGAGATTTCCTGGACGGATCTTCTTACAGCCTCCATGCTGGACGGGGATTTTTCACCGGAGGATATTCCCCAAAACAGAGATCTCTACCTGAAATATAAGGAGAAGGAATATATTATGCTTCGGAATCTGTACCGGGCGGTCTGGGAGGATATAAGATTTTTTCCGGTGGCGGCAGAAGATATTTCCTTTGAAAATACCTGGATGGCTTCCAGGGATTACGGAGGAAAGCGTTTTCATGAAGGTACAGATCTTTTTGGAGAGAAGAATCTCGCGGGATATTATCCTGTGATCAGTATGACGGACGGCACGGTGGAAAAAACCGGTTGGCTTCCTCTTGGCGGCTGCCGGATCGGGGTCCGTTCTCCCTCGGGCGGGTATTTTTATTACGCCCATCTCAGCTCCTATGCGGAAGGGCTTTCTGAGGGAGCGGAAGTAGAAGCCGGAGATATTCTGGGATATATGGGAAATACGGGATATGGACCGGAGGGGACCAGCGGGAAATTCCCGGTTCATCTTCACCTTGGAATTTATATCTCCACACCTTACCAGGAAGAAATGAGCGTGAACCCGTACTGGGCTTTGAAAATTTTTGAGAAAAAAATAAGGAAGTATACATATTAAAGTTAATATCTTTTCAAAAGTATGATATAATGATCTGGAAGCGCAAAAAAGTGTACTGTAATAGTTCTCTTTTGCGCTGTACCAGATTATTTCCTGCAAGGAGAGATGTAAAATGGAAATACAGTTATGGAGAAGAATTTTATGTCCATATGAGCTTGCTGTAAGGGAGCTGACGGTGAAGTTCGAGCATATTATCGAGGAGCATAAACAGAACGATCTCTATTCTCCTATTGAACAGGTGCGGGGAAGAGTAAAAAGTGTGTCCAGCATCCTTGAGAAGATGCAGCGGAAGCAGATTCCCATAGAGCGTATGGAGGAAGAAGTGGAAGATATTGCCGGGATCCGGATCATCTGCCAGTTTGAAGAAGACATTGACACCATCGCGGCTATGATCCAGAAGCGCAGCGATATGACGATAAAAAGTGAAAAAAATTATCTGAAGCACATTAAGCAGAGCGGATACAGAAGCTATCATCTGATCATTTATTATACAGTGGAAACTATCAATGGTCCCAGGAGGATTCAGGCAGAGATCCAGATCCGGACTATGGCAATGAATTTCTGGGCAACGATCGAACACTCTCTTCAGTATAAATACAAAGGAGAAATGCCGCTTCATGTGGCGGAGCGCTTAAGCAACGCCGCCGACGCCATTATCGCCCTGGATCAGGAAATGTCCTCCGTCCGTAATGAGATCATGGACGCTCAGAATTCCTCAATGATGCAGTCAAATCTTACGAAGGATATTCTTTTAAGCATTGAAAATCTTTATAAGGTTTCCAATCAGCGGGAGGTTGCCAAGATCCAGAATGAATTCCTGCGTGTATTCCAGACAAAAGACCTGCAGCAGCTTGAGCGTTTCCACAGACAGCTTGATATTATTGCAGAAGGCTACCGTGCCCAGTCGGTAGCGTTTTAGGAGCAGATACATCATGAATCGTTTTTTACCGGTAACACAACAGGAAATGAGGGCCAGAGGCTGGGAACAGGTGGATTTTGTATATGTGACAGGAGACGCCTATATCGACCATCCCTCTTTTGGCCCGGCCATTATCAGCCGGCTTTTGGAAAGCAGAGGGTATCGTGTAGGAATGATCCCGCAGCCGGACTGGCGGAAAAAGGAGAGCATCCAGGTGTTCGGGAAACCGCGCCTGGGTTTTCTTGTGAGCGCGGGAAATATGGATTCTATGGTGAACCATTATACAGTGTCAAAAAAGCGTCGCCATAAAGACTCCTATTCCCCCGGCGGAAAGATGGGACTCCGCCCGGATATGCCGACAATCGTTTACAGCAACCTGATCCGTCAGACTTACCGCCATGCGCCTGTCATCTTAGGAGGGATCGAGGCAAGCTTAAGGCGGCTTGCCCATTATGATTACTGGGAGGATAAGATACGAAGAAGCGTGCTTCTGGATTCCGGAGCAGATATTATCTCTTATGGAATGGGTGAACATTCCATACTGGAGATCGCGGAGGCTTTAGAGAGCGGCCTTCCGGTGGAGGAGATCACCTATGTGCCGGGAACCGTCTACAGAAGCAAAAATCTTTCGCCTGCATACGAGCCCATCGTTCTGCCTTCCTTTGAAACACTTCAGGAAGACAAAAACGCATATGCGGAAAGCTTTGCCATTCAATATAAAAATACAGATCCTTTTACCGCACGGCCGCTGGCTGAAAATTACGGGACAAGAGGATATGTGATCCAGAATCCTCCGGCAAAGCCTCTGAGCACCCAGGAGATGGATGATATTTACGGCCTGCCCTATGAGAGAAGCTGGCATCCTATGTATGATCAGCGCGGAGGGATCCCCGCGCTGGAGGAGGTGCGGTTCAGTCTTACAAGCAACAGAGGCTGCTTCGGCGGCTGTAACTTCTGCGCGCTGACTTTTCATCAGGGAAGGATCCTTCAGGCAAGAAGTCATGAGTCTATCCTGGAGGAAGCGAAGCTTATGACAGAGGATCCTCATTTTAAGGGCTATATCCACGACGTAGGAGGGCCTACGGCCGATTTCCGGCAGCCCTCCTGTGAAAAGCAGCTTACGAAAGGCGTATGCACAAACCGTCAGTGCCTTTTTCCAAAGCCCTGTAAGAATTTAGTGGCCGACCACCGCGATTATGTGGCTCTTCTTGAAAAGCTCCGGAAGATCCCGGAGGTCAAAAAAGTATTTATCCGTTCCGGAGTGCGGTTTGATTACGTGATGGCTGACAGGAGCCGGGAGTTTCTCTATGAGCTGGCGGAACATCACATCAGCGGGCAGCTCCGGGTAGCGCCGGAGCACGTTTCCGACCAGGTCCTTCACTATATGGGAAAACCGGAGCACCGTGTCTATGAGGAGTTTTTAAAGGCTTTTGACAAAGCCAATAAACGGACGGGGAAAAAACAGTTTGCGGTTCCCTATTTTATGTCCTCTCATCCCGGATGCACTATGAAAGAAGCGGTAAAGCTTGCGGAATATGTCCGTGATCTGGGCTTTACTCCGGAGCAGGTGCAGGACTTTTATCCAACGCCTTCCACGCTTTCCACCTGTATGTATTACACGGGAATACATCCTCTGACAAAAGAACCGGTGTATATCCCAAAAGACCCTCATGAAAAAGAAATCCAGCGTGCCCTGATGCAGTATAAGAATCCGGCCAACCGTAAACTTGTGCTGGAAGGACTCATGCGGGCGGACCGCATGGACCTTGTGGGCTATGGGCCGAAATGTCTCCTGCGCCCGGAGAAAGGGCAGGGAGAAAGAAAAGAAAGAGCGGCAGACGGACAGAAGGGAAGGAGAAAGAGGAAAACCATACGGAACATTCACGGGAAAAAGCATAAATAACGAAGGAGACTTCATGAGCAGACAATCAGAGAAAAGAAAAATCGTAAAAGGAGATTACGGATATGTCCGGGCGGAAAGGAAAAGAAAGGTACTGATCACAGCGGCGCTGCTGGCGGTTCCCCTTCTGATCTTTTTTACCGCGCTGGCTTATTTTCATACCAGAATGACGATATGGACGGTGGTGGCGGCTGTAGGCTGCCTTCCTGCCTGTAAAAGCCTTGTAAATGTGATCATGCTGTTTCGCTGCCCGGTTATGGACGGAGAAGTTTACCGCCGGATAAACGGCCGGGCCGGAAATCTTCTGATGTCCTACGAGATGTATATGACGTTTTACGAAAAAAGCGCTTTTATCGACGCTTTTGCCATCTGCGGCAATCTTGTGGTAGGATACAGCAGTGATCCAAAGATCGACGCCTCTTTTATGGAAACGGAGGCCCAGAAGATACTGAAAGGAAACGGATACCGGGCTACAGTGAAAATTTTCACGGAGCTGGGTCCGTATCTGGAACGGCTGGATTCCATGAACGCCCATAAGGATTCGCTGGAAGAGGGAATTAAATTCCGGCCGGATGAACGGTATCCGGGGCTGTCGAGAAACGAACTGATCAAACATACCATTCTGGCAATATGTCTGTAGGAAAATTATGAAAGAATTTATTATCAGAGAAAACGAAGCGGGACAGCGTTTCGACAAATATCTGGCAAAACTTCTTAAAGAGGCGCCGAAGAGCTTCTGTTACAAGATGCTCCGGAAAAAAAATATCACTCTGAACGGAAAAAAGGCGTCCGGAAATGAGAAACTTGTTCTGGGCGATCATGTGAAGCTCTTCCTTGGAGACGATACTTTTCAGAAGTTTGCCGGGAAGACAGAAGCCGCGCGGATGAAGCGCAGGACGGATATGGATATTATTTATGAAGACAGAGACGTGCTGCTGGTAAACAAGCCTGCGGGAATCCTCTCTCAGCCGGACAGAAGCGGGGAACCTTCTCTTGTGGAAGCCATTACGGACTATCTCCTGGAAACAGGAGTCCTTACAGAGACGGATCTGAATACGTTTCACCCTTCTGTGTGCAACCGTCTGGACAGAAATACCAGCGGGATTGTTGCGGCCGGCAAAAGCCTGCCGGGACTGCAGGCTTTATCAGAGCTTTTTCGGGAAAGAACGGTCCACAAAGATTATCTGTCTTTGGCGGCGGGAGTTTTAAAAGAAAAAAAATATATCAAAGGATATTTGCATAAAGATACAAAAAGTAATAAAGTATCTATATATAAAAGCAGAAGCGAAGACAGGAACGCGCTGCCGATAGAGACGGAATACGAGCCTTTGGGGAGCAATGGAAGGGCGACGCTTCTTAAGATCCGGCTCCATACGGGACGCACACACCAGATCAGGGCGCATCTGGCGGCAGAGGGACATCCCCTGATCGGAGACTGGAAATACGGCGATGAGAAAATCAACAGGATTTACCGTGACAGGTATCACTTGAAATACCAGCTTCTTCACGCCTTTTATCTTGGATTTCCGGAAATTTCCGGAACCCTGGAAAGGCTTTCGGGAAAAAGTTTTTTTGCGAAGCCGCCAGGGCTTTTTCAATCTATTCTGAAGGAAGAACATTTAGAGGAGAGTTATTATGAAAATCTGGAAAGAAATATGGGATTATGTAAAATTGATCATTATTGTGGTCGTGGTGGTTCTGATCGCCAATAATGTGGTGCTGATCAACGCGAAGATTCCCTCCGAATCCATGGAGAATACTATTATGACAGGAGACCGTATTTTTGGTTTCCGCATGGCCTACGGAATCAATTTCGACTTCTTCGGCAAGCACATTTCAAAGAAAATGAAAGACCCGGAAAGATTCGATATTATAATCTTCAAGTATCCGGATGACGAAAGCCAGCTTTTTATCAAGCGTCTGATCGGACTTCCGGGAGAAACTGTGGAAATCCGGGATGGAAAGGTATATATCGACGGATCTGACCAGCCTCTGGACGACAGCTTTGTTCGGGAAACGCCCACAGGCAATTACGGTCCTTACAAAGTGCCGGAAAACTGTTATTTCATGTTGGGGGATAACCGTGAAAACTCCAGAGATTCCAGATTCTGGGACAATACTTACGTGACCTTTGACGAGATCGTAGGAAAGGCTGTCATCCGGTATTTCCCGTCGATCAAGCTTTTGGACTAGGACGGAGTATTTATGGCTACGTGGAACAGCAGAGGATTAAGGGGATCTACTCTTGAGGAACTGGTGAACAGAACAAACGAACAGTATGCGGAAAAAAATCTGGCTCTGATCCAGAAGATCCCCACGCCGATCACTCCGGTAAAGATGGATAAGGAACACAGGCAGATCACTCTGGCATATTTTGAACAGCGGAGCACCGTGGATTATATCGGGGCCGTACAGGGAATTCCCGTGTGCTTTGACGCCAAGGAATGCTGCACGGATACCTTCCCCCTGAGCAATATCCATCCCCATCAGATTTCTTTTATGCAAAAATTTGAGGAGCAGGGAGGCGTGGCTTTCTTCCTGCTCTTTTTCAGCAGTGAAAATCTTTTTTATTATCTGACGCTGAGGAGACTTCTGCAGTTTTGGGACAGAATGAATTCAGGAGGCAGAAAAAGCTTCCGCCGGGAAGAACTGGACGAAATTTTTTATCTTCCGGGACAGACGGGCTTTCTGGTTCCCTATCTGGAAGGGCTGAAGACAGACCTGGAAGCCCGGGCAGAAGAGGAGAACTGAATTACAGGATTGACAAGTTTCGCATAATTTACTATAATTTTCATTGTTTTACATAGTAATATGGTATCAGACTAAAGTGTCCGTGATGCCTGTGAGGAGGAGAAAATGATGCAGCGGATTTTTCATACGCCGGAGGGCGTCCGTGATATTTATAATGGCGAATGCAGCCAGAAGCACCGGATTCTGGAAGATATACGCAAAGTGTTTTTCGGCTATGGATACGGAGAGATCGAGACGCCGACTTTTGAATATTTTGAAGTATTCAGCAGGGAGGTAGGAACGGTTCCCTCCAAGGATCTTTATAAATTTTTTGACAGAGAAGGCAATACGTTGGTTTTAAGACCGGACTTTACCCCTTCTGTCTCAAGGGCCTGCGCTTCTTATTTTTCACCGGATAAAGAGGTGGTGACTCTGTCTTATACAGGGCAGGCTTTTGTGAACAGTTCCAGCTATCAGGGCAGGCTGAAGGAGACGACCCAGATGGGCGTGGAAAGAATCGGCGACAGTTCACCTGACGCGGACGCGGAGCTTCTTGCCATGACAGTAGAATGTCTGCTGGCGGCAGGACTTAAGGAATTTCAGGTAAGCGTAGGCCAGGTGAATTATTTTAAATCTCTTCTGAAAGAGGCGGGAATGGATGAGGAAGCGGAAGAACAGCTCCGTTCTCTGATCTCCCAGAAGAACTATTTCGGCGTTGAAGAGCTGATGGAAGAACGGAAGATGGATCCCGGTCTTTCCAGAGCTTTTCAGGCACTTCCCCAGCTTTTTGGTTCTTACGAGGTGCTTGAGAAAGCGCGTTCTCTGACAGATAATCCCGAGGCTTTGAAAGCAGTGGAGCGTCTGGAGGAGATTTATGAGATCCTGAAGCTGTACGGCTATGAAAAATATATAAGCTTTGACTTCGGTATGGTGAGCAAGATCCAGTACTATACAGGCGTTATCTTCCAGGCTTATACTTATGGAACAGGGGAACCGCTTGTAAAAGGGGGACGCTATGATGAGCTTCTCAAGCATTTTGGAAAACCTGCCGCGTCTATCGGCTTTGTGATCGTTCTGGACAGCCTTCTTGCCGCTTTGTCCAGGCAGAAGATCGAGATGCCAAAAGAGGAGCCTCCGGTAATCCTGACTTACACCCGGGCAGACCGCCGGGAGACTGTGCTGAAAGCTCAGAAAATGAGAAAAGAAGGAAAGCCTGTGGCGCTGCGCCAGAAGAAGGAGGAGCTGATATGAGATATCTGACGATTGCTCTGACAAAGGGAAGACTTGCCCAGAAAACCCTGGATATGTTTGAAAAAATCGGAATCACCTGCGACGAGATCCGGGACAAGAATTCCAGAAAACTGATTTTTGTAAACGAAGATCTGAAATTAAAATTTTTCCTGGCAAAAGGGCCCGACGTACCCACCTATGTAGAGTATGGCGCCGCGGATATCGGCGTTACGGGAAAAGATACCATCATGGAGGAAGGACGGAAGCTTTATGAAGTGATGGATCTGGGCTTCGGCGCCTGCCGGATGTGTGTCTGCGGTCCTGAAGAGGCGGGGGAACTGCTTCATAACAACCAGCTCATCCGTGTGGCAACAAAATACCCCAACATTGCCAAGGATTATTTTTACAATAAGAAACATCAGACGGTGGAGATCATCAAGCTGAACGGTTCCATCGAACTTGCTCCCATCGTAGGACTTTCCGAGGTGATCGTGGATATTGTAGAGACAGGAAGCACGCTTCGGGAAAACGGACTGAAGGTACTGGAGGAAATCTGCCCGCTGTCCGCCCGCATGATCGTCAACCAGGTCAGCATGAAGATGGAGGACGAGAGGATCAGGGGACTGATCCGCAGCCTCAGAGAGACAGCGGACAGAAGCTGAGAGCGCCGGGACTGCCGCAGACAGAAAGAATAGATACAGAGCAGGAATATTGGAATACGGCGGCGCGGAAGAGAAGCAGCAGAAGACATGTTCACAGGAAGGAATGAAAACTATGCGCACAGTAACACTGACAAAAGAAAGTACAAAGGATATATTGGAGAATCTCCTGAAACGCAGTCCGAACCATTACGGAAAATTTGAGGACGCTGTGGCGGAGATCCTGAAAAAAGTAAGAAAAGAAGGAGATCGGGCGCTGTTTGCCTACACGAAAGAATTTGACAAAACAGAGATCACGGCGGAAACGATACGGGTGACAGAAGCGGAGATTCAGGAGGCGTACGACGCCGTAGATCCGGGTCTTCTGGAAGTTATCCGCAAAGCGCTTGTAAATATCAGGAGCTTCCATGAAAAACAGAAGCAGAACAGTTGGTTTTCCACTACAGAAGAGGGAACCATGCTTGGACAGAAGGTATCTCCTTTGAAAAGAGTGGGAGTTTATGTTCCGGGCGGCAAGGCTGTGTATCCCTCTTCTGTGCTGATGAATATTGTTCCCGCGAAGGTGGCGGGAGTGGATGAGATCATAATGACTACTCCGCCGGGAAAAGACGGCAAGGTCTGCCCAACCACTCTTGTAGCAGCAAAAGAGGCCGGAGCGGACGCTGTTTACAAGGTGGGCGGAGCCCAGGCGGTAGGAGCGCTGGCCTATGGAACAGAGAGTATCCCCAAAGTGGACAAAATCGTGGGACCGGGCAATATTTTTGTGGCTCTGGCAAAAAAGGCGGTTTACGGTTATGTAAGTATCGATTCCATTGCCGGACCCAGCGAGATCCTTGTTCTGGCAGACGATACGGCAAATCCCAGGTATGTGGCCGCGGATCTTCTGTCCCAGGCGGAGCACGACGAACTGGCGTCAGCCATACTTATCACTACCAGCAGGGAGCTTGCCGAAAAGGTCAGCCGGGAGGTGGACGGTTTTACGGAGGTTCTCTCAAGAAAAGACATCATCCGCAAGTCGCTGGATAATTTTGGCTACATTCTTATTGCGGAGAACATGGAGGAAGCTATAGAAGCGGCCAACGAAATCGCTTCGGAGCATATGGAGATCGTGACGGAAAATCCTTTTGAGGTCATGATGAAAGTGCGCAATGCCGGGGCAATCTTTATCGGCCCGTACAGCTCGGAGCCGCTGGGCGATTATTTTGCGGGACCAAATCATGTGCTTCCCACAAACGGAACGGCAAAATTCTTCTCGCCTCTTTCTGTAGATGACTTTATTAAAAAGTCCAGCATTGTATATTATTCCAGAGAGGCCCTTGAAAAGATCCATAAAGATATTGAACAGTTCGCCTCTGCGGAACAGCTTACGGCGCATGCAAATTCTGTTGCCGTGCGTTTTGAAAATGAAGACAGATAACGGAGAAAGATTATGGCAAGAGAAGCATCAGTAGAACGGAATACAAAGGAAACAGAAATCAAACTTAAATTTACTGCCGACGGCAGCGGGTATACGGACATTGAAACGGGAATCGGATTTTTTGATCATATGCTGGACGGTTTTGCCAGACATGGCCTTTTTGATCTGTGCGTCCGGGTGCACGGCGATCTGAACGTAGACGACCACCATACCGTGGAGGATACGGGCATCGTGATGGGGTCCGCCATCCGGGAGGCCGCCGGAGACAAAAAAGGGATCCACCGCTATGGAAGCTGTATCCTGCCTATGGACGAGGTGCTGGTACTGTGCGCCGTGGATCTGTCGGGACGGCCTTATTTCTCCTGGGACGCGGAATTTTCGGCGGAAAAAATCGGGGATCTTTCCTCAGAAATGATAAAGGAATTCTTTTATGCAGTGTCCTATACCGCCGGTATGAATCTGCATATAAAAGTCCTGACCAACGGAAACAGCCATCATCTTGCCGAGGCTATATTTAAAAGCTTCGCAAAGGCACTTGACCAGGCGCTTTCTTTTGACCAGAGAATTACGGACGTGCTTTCCACAAAAGGCAGTCTTTGATAAGGAGTTTAAATGTTATGGAACATAAATGGATGATTCCCTGCCTGTATCTGCAGTCCGGCAGGGCGGTAACAGGATTCGGGCAGAGAAATCTTTTCGGCAGTGGCAATGTGGAGGAGCTTGCCAGATTTTACAGTGACAATGGGGCGGACGAACTTCTTGTATTCGACTTTTCTTCCGGGGACGACGAGCATGAAAAGGCCATCGCCCATATCAAAGAGATCTGCGCGGCGTCAGAAATACCGGTTATGGCAGCCGGAAATATCAAGCGCATGGAAGACGTAAAAAAACTGATCTATGCAGGCTGCGCGAAGGTGGTTCTGAATTTTTCCAAGAAAAGCAATGTGGAGCTTCTGGAGGAAATGTCAAAACGGTTCGGAAAAGAAAAAATGGTGGTCTGTGTTTCTTCTGTGGAAGAATTTACGGATCATGTGGAGCTGATTGAAAAATATGCGGGGGGAATCCTTGCCCTTGATATGATCCAGGACGGAATTTCCTGCGTTTCTTCCATGAAGGTGATCCTCCATACAGAGGAAAGAAACAGAGATACTTTGAAAGCGCTTTTGAAAAATCCGGGCATAGCAGGATTAAGCGGCGCTTTTGTCAGCGCTTCAGATACAGATCTTTTTCAGTTCAAACAGGAATGCAGAGAGGCAGGAATTTCTGTCAATCTGTTTGAAAGCAGTATTCCCTGGCCGGAATTTAAACTGAACAGCGACGGCCTCATACCGGTAGTGGTTCAGGATTATAAAACTGATGAAGTGCTGATGGTGGCTTATATGAATGAAGAAGCTTTCCGGACGACGCTTCGGACAGGAAAAATGACTTACTGGAGCCGCAGCCGCCGGGAACTCTGGGTAAAAGGGCTTACTTCCGGACATTATCAGTATGTAAAATCAATGACGCTGGACTGTGACAACGATACGATCCTTGCCAAAGTTGCCCAGATTGGAGCAGCCTGCCATACAGGAAACAAAACCTGCTTTTTTAAACCGCTGATGAAAAAGGAGTATGACGATACGAACCCTCTCCGGGTATTCCAGGAGGTTTATGACGTCATTCTGGACAGAAAAGCCCATCCAAAGGAAGGCTCTTATACCAATTATCTTTTTGATAAGGGAATTGACAAGATCCTGAAAAAAGTAGGGGAAGAATGTACGGAGATCGTCATTGCCGCCAAAAATCCCGATAAAGAAGAAATTAAATATGAGATTTCTGATTTTCTGTATCATGTCATGGTGCTGATGGCAGAAAAAGGCGTGACCTGGGAGGATATCACCAGTGAACTGGCGCGCCGGTAAGAATATCCGGTTAATTGGAGTGAGAAATGGATAAGCTTTATATTGTGATCCCGGCATATAACGAACAGGAGAACATCAGGCAGGTCATGGACGAATGGTATCAGGTCGTGGAAAGACATTCCGGAGGAGGTCTTTCCCGACTGGTGGTCATTGACGACGGAAGCCGGGACGACACCTATAAGATCATGAAGGAGTACGCCGCAGGCCACCCTCTGTTTCGTCCGGTTACAAAATCAAACGGAGGACATGGAGCCACGGTGCTTTATGGTTATCAATACGCGCTGAAAAACGGAGCAGATTATATTTTTCAGACAGATTCAGACGGGCAGACAGTCCCGGAGGAATTTGAACAGTTCTGGAGGGAGAGAGAAAAATACGATCTTGTGATCGGATGGAGGAATCACCGTCAGGACGGGATTTCGAGGATTTTTGTTACAGGAACGCTCAGGGCGGTGATACGGCTGTGCTTTAAGGTCCGCGCAAAGGATGCGAATACGCCGTTCCGTCTGATGAAAGCGGAAACTTTACAGAAATGGATCGGGCTGATCCCAAAAGATTTTAACTTGTCAAATGTGCTTTTATCTGTTATTTTTGAGAAGAAGAACTGTCGTATCAAATATATACCGATCACTTTCCGGCCAAGGCAGGGCGGTGTGAATTCTATTAATATGAAAAAAATCTTTCAGATCGGCCGTCAGGCTGTGAAGGATTTCAGAAGGATCAATCATATACTTGACCAGGGGTAGGGGGCCCTGGTTTTTGTCGTTTCATAGAAAACACCCTATTGCGTTAACACGCAAAAGTGCGGAACTATCTAAGGGAACAGGAGAAATTGGCGTATGAATCAGAAGAAAAATTCTCATGTGAGAAAAAGCAACTTTTCCAGCCAGTACAAAAACCGGCAGAAAGAAATAGAGAAAGCCCGTAAAAGAAAATCTGTAGAGGCCAAAATACAGTCAAAGCAAAACGGAGCAAGAGACGGGGAGACGCAAAAAAAGAATCTTGCAGAAGCATACGCGCTCCCAAAGCGTACTGTAAAGATAAAAGCACAGCCAGGAGGCGGTACAGGAGGGAGCGCGCCGAAAAAAAGCGCCCGTCCCCAGGGCGGATATTATGAAACTGTACAGAAGCCTGCGAAGAAGAGAAAAGGTTTTCGGGGAAAGGCTGTCGCTCTGAAGCTTTTCGCGGGAGCGGGTATCCTCTGTATACTGGCTATCGCGGTGCTGGCGGTCCGGATGCGGGAGAACTTTTTTGAAAATATCAAAAAGGCAGTTCCGGATCAGCTACTGGAAACTGCGGCGAAAATCGGGGAAGAAAAGGAGCCGCCTGTGAACATGGTGGCTACAAAGGAAATCATTTTTGAGCCTCACAGCACAGAGACAACGGCTCCGTCAAATCTGATCAGTTCCACTGACATAGAAATAGACGGCACGGCGCTTACCAGTGCATCCGGCTATGTACCGGATGAGGAGATCAGTTTTCTGATAGGAGAGGAGTACACGGATGTGGACGGTATCGTTACCTTCCGGGGAAATAATTTCAGGGATGGAGCGGTATACGGTACCGCAGAGATGGCAGATTATACCCTCAGTAAAAAATGGTCCCACGATACAGGCTCTCTTTCTTCGGGAGGTACGGTATGGACTGGAAGCGGATGGACAGGGCAGCCTTTGATGGCAAAGTGGCCCCAGGAAGTCAAAGCCCATATGAATATGTACGACTGGGCGAAGGAAAAGGAGAGCCTTGTGGAAGTGATCTATGCCTGCATGGACGGGTATGTCTATTTCCTGGATCTGGAATCTGGAGAGGCTACCAGAGATCCGCTTTATCTTGGATATACTTTTAAGGGCGCGGGAGCTCTCGACCCGAGAGGTTATCCGATCCTGTATGTGGGAGCGGGATATAACAGCGACGAAGGTACTGCAAGAGTGTTTATCGTAAATCTTTTAGACTGCAGCACCATGTACACCTTCGGCGACAACGATCCTTTCTCCCTGAGAGGAAGCCTCAGCTTTTTTGACGGTTCCGCCCTGGTGGATGAGGAGACAGATACCCTGATCTATCCGGGAGAAAACGGGATCCTCTATCTTATCAAACTGAATACAAAGTACGACCAGCAGAACGGGACGCTTTCCATTTCTCCGGGAAAAACAGTGAAATGGCGTTATTACGGAACAAGATCCAGCACAGAGAATTTCTGGGTGGGAATGGAGGACAGCGCCGCCGTATATAAAGGTTATCTTTTTATCGCAGACAACGGAGGCAATCTGATGTGTCTGGATCTGAACACTCTTCAGCTTGTGTGGGTGCAGGACGTGTTGGACGACTCTAATTCCACTCCTGTGCTTTCCATAGAAAACGGAAAACTTTATCTTTATGTCAGTACTTCTTTCCGCCTGGGGTGGAGAAGCTATGATACGGCGGAGATCCCTATATGGAAGATCGACGCGGAGACAGGAGAGATCCTCTGGCATACGGATTATGAATGTTATACAGACGACGGGGTATCCGGCGGCGTACAGTCTACCATTGCTTCGGGAAAAGACAGTCTTTCTGATTACATTTATGTAACTGTGTCAAAAACGGAGGATAATGCATCAGGAGTTCTTGTCTGCCTGGATAAGATGTCCGGAGAAATCGTCTGGGAGCATCATGCGGGATATGCCTGGTCGTCTCCGGTGTGTGTATATAATTCAGACGGTACAGGCAAGGTACTTTACTGCAGCAGCGATGGAAATATGTATCTTCTGAACGGAGAAACAGGAGAGGTTCACGACACATTGTCCTTAAGTGAAGGCGTGATCGAGGCTTCTCCGGCTGTTTATGGAAACAGCGTCGTAGTAGGTACCCGGGACTGCAAAATCTGGTGCGTGGAGCTTGGCTGAGGGTTTGGACGACAGCCCTGCGCAGCACAAATAAAACAACGGGATAAGGAGTAAATCATGCATACGATCAGGAAATTCATAACTTATTATGCGCCATATAAAAAAGTGTTTTTTATTGATCTGGTCTGCGCGGCGTTTATCAGTATCGTAGATCTGATCTATCCGCAGATTCTGCGTACTATGACGAACACCCTGTTTACAAGAGACAGCGGAACGATCCTTCAGGCGCTTCCCTGGATCGCCGCAGGGCTTTTCATTATGTATATTATACAGAGCTTTTGCAAATATTACGTCAGCTATCAGGGGCATATGATGGGAGCGAATATGGAGCGCGATATGCGCCAGCAGCTTTTTGATCATTATGAAAAACTGTCCTTTTCCTATTACAGCAGGAATAATTCCGGACAGATGATGAGCAAGCTTGTCTCGGATCTGTTTGATATTGCGGAATTTGCCCATCACGGTCCGGAGAATCTTTTTATCTCTGTCGTCAAGATCTTCGGCTCCTTTATCTTTTTGTTCCTCATTAACTGGCGGCTTGCTCTTCCTCTTGTGGTTCTCGTACTCTGCATGTTTGTTTTTTCCTTCCGGCAGAACCAGAGGATGCAGGAAACCTTTATGGAAAACAGGAGAAAAATAGGGGACGTTAATTCAAGCCTTCAGGATACTCTTGCCGGTATCCGTGTGGTACAGTCCTTTGCGAATGAAGAAATCGAAAGAAAAAAATTCCGGAAGAGCAATCACGCCTTTCTTCTTTCCAAAAGAGACAATTATAGCTGTATGGGAAATTTCATGGGCTGGAATCTTTTTTTCCAGGGGATGATGTATCTTGTCACCCTTGTATTCGGCGGATACTTAATCGCACAAGGGCTTATGGATGTGACGGATCTTGCAATGTACGCCCTGTATATCGGCATCTTTATCAGTCCCATCCAGATCCTTGTGGAGCTTATTGAGATGATGCAGAAAGGTCTTGCCGGATTTCGGAGATTCCTTGACGTGATGGAGACGGAACCGGAGATCACGGACGCTCCCGACGCGAAACCGCTTACAGACGTAAAGGGAAGAGTGCGCTATGACGACGTTTCCTTCCATTACAGCGACGATGATACGCCTGTGCTTTCCCACGTCTCTTTCGAGATTCCTGCGGGAAAATCAGTGGCTCTGGTAGGGCCTTCCGGAAGCGGCAAAACTACGATCTGTTCTCTTCTCCCCAGATTTTACGATGTGACAGGAGGACGTATCACTATCGACGGAAAAGATGTGCGTACGCTGACATTGAAAAGTCTCAGAAGCCAGATCGGTATGGTGCAGCAGGATGTGTATCTGTTTTCCGGAACAATACGGGAAAATATCGCCTATGGAAAACCGGGGGCTTCCGACGAAGAAATCATAGAAGCTGCCAGACGGGCAAACATCCACGACTTTATCAGAGAACTTCCGGATGGATATGATACCTTCGTCGGGGAGCGGGGAGCAAGGCTGTCGGGCGGACAGAAACAGCGTATCTCTATTGCCCGGGTCTTTCTGAAAAATCCGCCGGTTCTCATTCTTGACGAAGCCACAAGCGCGCTGGATAACGAAAGCGAACGCTGGATTCAGAAAAGCCTGGAAGAGCTTTCCGCAGGCAGGACGACCATCACGATCGCCCACAGACTGTCTACCATCCGCAATGCAGACGAGATCATCGTTATCACGGAAGACGGAATTGCCGAGCGCGGCACTCATGAGTCTCTGATGAAACAAAACGGGATTTACGCCCGCTACTATAATATGTAAAATAGGCAGATGTACTTCGGTTTTTTTGGCTTTTTCTTCGAGGGAAAGCTTTCTCATACTTTAGAAGATGAGCTTTTTCAGGAAAACCGGCGCAAAGCGCAGCTATCCGCCTATAAGATTGGCTTTAAGCTGTTATTTGTCGTTATCTGGCTAATGGGAATGGGTAAAAAAGCTCAGTACAATCCGTCATTGAAACTTGCGATAGAAATTGCAAGAGTTGTGAAAGCTCCGATAGAAGACATATTTGTTTACAAGCTATAATTATTTTCTTAATGTTAATGCTGATTGACAGATTGACAACAAGTGTTGCTTGAGAAAAAAGGATCTTAATGAAAAACTGGTAAATTTAAGAAAGGCAAAAGGATTATCCCAAGAGGAGCTGGGAATGGAATTAGACGTTTCCCGTCAAACTATTAGCAAATGGGAAGCTGGACAATCATATCCAGATTTTCAAAGATTAGTCATGTTGAGTGATTATTTTCATATGACTTTAGATGAACTCGTAAAAGATATAGATGTCGAGGAAGTAAGAAACAAAAATATGACAGATGAAAAAATATCTTCCATATACACAGATTTAGAAAAGGGAAAATATTATTTCAATAAATTGTTCAAGGGTTTGGCCATTTTCGGGTGGTTTGTTATCATCTTAATGATAATCGCAGTTGTTCTGGAATTTTTATAGTAGAGGACTTATACTTTTTTAAGTAGTCTTTTACAACTTCACAGAGACATTCACAGAATTCACAGATTTTTCACAGAAAATTAGCACTCACCTCTTGACAGTGCTAATAACAAGTGATATAGTACACATAGAACAAAGGAAGAGGAATAAAAAGGATACTTCTTCCGGAGTAAGACAACTACATATTTACAAAATGTAAATATGCCGATATAAATGGAACAGCAGTGAAAGGAGAAATGCTTTATGTTAATGCCCAGTGTTTTTGGTGAAAATTTAATTGATGACTTTTTTGATTTTCCATTTGGAACTTATACCGTATCTAATGCGGAAATGATGAAGACAGATATCAAGGATCACGACGATCATTATGAGATCATCATGAATCTGCCGGGAATCAGGAAAGAAGATGTAAAAGCAGAGCTGAAAGACGGATATCTGACGATAAACGCATCCTCTAATACGAATAATGACGAGAAGGACGAGAAAGGCAGATATATCAGAAGGGAGCGCTACTCTGGTTCCTGCTGCCGAAGCTTTTATGTGGGAGATGAAGTAACTCAGGAAGACGTAAAGGCAAAATTTGAGAACGGTACCCTGACTCTGACCGTCCCGAAGAAAGAGCAGAAACCGGCTGTAGAAGAAAATAAATATATTGCCATTGAAGGCTGAGCGACGTCGCATCCCGCCGCTTTACACAAGGCGGCGGGGGAGAGATACCGGAAGAATCAGAGATTAGTTTGTATGTAAACAAGGAGGAATGACTTATGATGGCACCGAGTATCTGGACAGAAGATTTTTTTGATGATTTTATGAGGGATTTTCCATTTTATGACGACAGAGACATGAAAAGAATGGAAAAGAAACTTTATGGACGGCACGGTAAAAATGTTATGAAGACGGACATTCAGGAGACGGATAAAAATTATATTCTGGAAATGGATCTGCCGGGATTTTCCAAGGATGAGGTAAAGGTTTCTCTTGAAAACGGTTTCCTGACCATCAGCGCGGCTAAAGGTCTTAATAAAGACGAGAAAGAAAAAAAGAACGGCAGATATATCCGCAGAGAGCGTTATGCGGGAGCCTGCCAGCGTTCTTTCTATGTGGGCGAAAATATTTCCCAGGACGATATCAGCGCGGAATTTAAGCATGGTATTCTGAAACTTTCCATTCCGAAAAAGGAGCCGGCAGAAGAAAAGACGTATATAACGATTGACTGACAGAAGCGTCAGTCAGGAAGGGATGCTGATACCATTGGAAACATTACAGCAGATAGAAGGCATAAATTAACATAGATCTCACCGGGAACCGTGTATTCAGAGAGAATTTCTGGATACACGGTTCTTTTCTGTGTTATACTGAAAAAGAAATTGCTTTCTGCCACCACGGAAAATATAGTAAGTATACTGAGAAAAGGAATAAGGACAAAATGAAACGACTTTTTTTACTGGAGGATGATTTAAGCCTGATCAATGGACTTTCTTTTGCTGTAAGAAAGCAGGGATATGAGATTGATGTTGCCCGTACTGCCCGGGAGGCGGATGAGTTGTGGGAGGAAGGGAAATATGATCTTGTAATTCTGGACGTGTCGCTTCCGGATGGATCCGGATTTGATTTCTGCCGGAAAATACGGCGTGTATCAAAAGTGCCTGTGATGTTTCTGACCGCGGCAGATGAAGAAACGGACATCATCATGGGACTGGATATCGGGGGAGACGACTACATTACCAAGCCCTTTAAGCTTGCGGTATTTCTTTCAAGAATCAACGCTCTTCTGCGAAGAAGCAGTAATTTCAGCGAAACGGACACAGAGCTGCGTTCCAATGGGATCACTATGCTGCTTTTAAAAAGCGAGGTGTATAAAAATAATGAGAAAATAGAACTGACGGCCAACGAGTATAAGCTTCTGCGTCTTTTTATGGAGCATCCGGGACAGGTGCTTTCTCCGGAGCAGATTTTGGGGCGGATCTGGGATTGTGAAGGCGATTATGTGGACGGAAATACGCTTACGGTATATATACGCAGGCTTCGTACAAAAATCGAGGACGATCCGGGAAAACCGGACAGGATACTGACTGTACGTCGGATGGGGTATAAGTGGAACGCGGACAGGAGAGAAAATAAATAATCTTGTGGTTGCTAATTTCCTTTCCATTGCGTATAATATAAATGAACAGAGAAGTTCGTCGGTCATGACGGCTAGAATATCATGAACTTGTATGTTTAGCTTCCGCAGGCGACGGGGTGCTTGTAAAAGCGTAGAATATCGCCTACTTGTCGAGAAGGGCTTACGCATGGAGACATGATAAGTCCTTCTCTTGTACTTTCGGAGGATGATAAATGAAATTAGTGTCAATTAACACGGCATTGTTTGAAAAATACAAAGGTGATCCAGAAATTCTAACAAAATCAGTACTTTGCTTTGCCGCCAAGACCTACAACAAAACTAAAGAACCGGCATGGCATCCATTACATAAAGATGTTTCCCGTCACCAAGAAATATTTAATTCGATACAGAACAGAGGGTAATTCCTTTGCGATGTTGATTCAGTCCATTATTGATAAAAATACAAAACGTATTGTTGATGACTGTCAGGCATACCTGGATTCCTATTCCGTCGGCCATAAGCCACAATTTTCTACCAATATTGATTATCTGCTTTCGCAGATATATGAGGATGAGAACATTTAGCTTTTGGTTTGAACTAAACTATAGAAGATGAAAGTTCCTCATTTAAAGTGGTTCGCTACTGGTTATGCAGAACATAAGTAGACTATGAATACGTAGTTTGCTGTCGGTCATGCGAATCAGAAATAGGCCGTGAAAAAATTCTCTACGAGAAGTCTCATGCCACCTCAAAGGATTCATAATCCGCCTCGCCAAGCTAGATATCCCATAGATACATTGAAGAAATCAGCGATGCGCTTCATGGCGTTATTCACTTGTGATAATGTCTCCTTAGGATTCACTTGAGATTTTATCTTTTCTGAAATAAAAGATATCTAGCTGCTGCTTTTGGAAAGATCAGTTTTTTCAAGAAATAATAATATAAAAATAAATTTTTGACATATCCATAAAAGATATAGTACAATTTATATGGATTAATAATACAACCGAAAAGGAGAAATTTGCATTTTATATAAATTGCACAAAAAACAGTGTTATTATGATAAGAAAACTGGCTTTAGACGATGAAATTTTGTTACAAATAGACAAAGCCGCCCGGTATATCGGGGGCGAGGTCAACTCCGTGATGAAGGACAAGGAAAAGGTGGACATCCGGTTCTGCATGGCGTTCCCGGACGTCTATGAGATTGGTATGTCAAATCTCGGAATGATGATCCTTTACGATATGTTTAATAAGAGAGAGGACGTCTGGTGCGAACGTCTTTTTTCGCCATGGACAGATCTGGATAAAGTGATGCGGGAAAATAAGATCCCGCTTTTTGCCCTGGAATCCCAGGATCCGGTAAAAGAGTTTGACTTTCTGGGGATTACGCTGGGTTATGAAATGTGCTATACCAACGTGCTCCAGCTTCTCGATCTCTCCGGAATTCCTTTGAAAACTGAGGAGAGAGGGGAAGAAGATCCCCTGGTGATCGGCGGAGGCGCCTGCGCTTACAATCCAGAGCCTCTGGCGCCTTTCTTTGATATGTTCTATATCGGAGAGGGTGAGATTTCCTACGACGCTTTGTTTGACGCATATAAAGAAAATAAAGCGGAGGGAGGCTCCAGAGAGGATTTCCTTTTGAAGGCGGCAAAGATTCCGGGGATTTATGTTCCGGCCTTCTACGATGTAACATATAAAGAGGATGGAACGATCGCCTCGTTTGCACCGAACCGTCCGGGAGTACCGGCTGTGGTAGAAAAACAGCTTGTTCTGGATATGGAAAAGGACTACGACAGACTGGAAGCCCCTGTAGTTCCTTTTATCAAGGCGACACAGGACAGAGTGACGCTTGAGATCCAGAGAGGCTGTATCCGCGGCTGCCGTTTCTGTCAGGCGGGAATGATCTGCCGTCCCACCAGAGAACGGAACGTGGAGACCCTGAAAGAGTCTGCCCGGGTCATGCTGGAGAAAACCGGACATGAGGAGATTTCTTTAAGTTCTTTAAGTTCCAGCGATTACAGTGAATTAAAAGAGCTTGTAAATTATCTGATCGAGGAGACAGGACCGAAGGCAGTGAATATCTCTCTTCCCTCTCTCCGCATCGACGCCTTTGCCCTGGATGTAATGAGCAAGGTGCAGGATGTGAAAAAAAGCAGCCTTACCTTTGCGCCGGAAGCCGGATCCCAGAGACTCCGGAACGTGATCAACAAAGGGCTTACAGAGGAGGATATCCTCCATGGGGCAGGCCAGGCGTTTGAAGGCGGCTGGAACCGTGTGAAGCTTTATTTTATGCTGGGTCTTCCTACCGAAACAGAGGAGGATATGAAGGGGATCGCTCATCTTGCGGAAAAAATTGCCGAAAGGTATTACGAGATCCCGAAGGAACAGAGAAACGGAAAGGTACAGATTTCTGTCAGTACTTCCTTCTTTGTCCCGAAGCCTTTTACTCCTTTCCAGTGGGCGCCTATGTTCCGGGAAGAGGATTTTATTGAAAAGGCGAAGATCGTAAAAGAGGAGATCCGCGCCCAGCTTAACCAGAAAAGCATCCGTTACCACTGGCACGAGCCGGACGTTACGGTACTGGAGGGCTTTCTTGCAAGAGGCGACAGAAGATGCGCCCAGGTGATCCTGAAAGCATACGAAAAAGGCGCTTTGTATGACGCCTGGTCAGAAAACTTCCGCTATGATCTCTGGAAGGAAGCTTTTGCGGAAACAGGGGTGGATATAGAATTTTATACCCTTAGGGAAAGAAACACAGAGGAGATCCTTCCCTGGGATTTTATCGATGCGGGAGTAAGCAGAAAATTCCTGATCCGGGAGTGGGAACGCGCCCTTTCGGAAGAGGTGACTCCCAACTGCCGGCAGCAGTGCTCCGGCTGCGGCGTGAAAAAATATAAAGGAGGTGTGTGCGTTGAAGGTCAGGATTAAGTTTTCCAAAACCGGACATATGAAATTTGTGGGACATCTGGACACTATGCGTTATTTTCAGAAGGCGATCCGGCGATCTGGCCTTCCTGTGGCTTTTTCAGGGGGCTACAGTCCTCATATGATCATGTCATTCGCGGCGCCTCTTGGAGTGGGAACTACCAGCCTTGGAGAATATTTTGACGTGGAGCTGACAGAAACAGTGGCTACGGATGAGATCGAGCGCCGTCTGAACGCGGTAATGACAGAGGGCGTTTTTGTCTGCTCCGCGAGAAAGGTGGAAGACGGAAAGGCAAGCACAGCCATGGCTCTTGTAGCGGCGGCCGATTATCTTGTGAGATTCCGCCAGGGAAAAGAGCCCTCTGCTCCCTGGCAGGAGAAGCTGGGAGAATTTATCTCTCAGAAAGAGATCGTTGTGACGAAAAAGACAAAACGCAGTGAAAAAACAGTAGATATCCGTCCCTATATCTATCAGATGGAGAATAGAGAGGGCGGCGTCTTTTTGAAACTGGCGTCAGCCAGCTCCAATTATACAAAACCGGAGCTGGTTATGGATACCTTTCTGAAATGGATGGGAGAAGAACCGCTCCCTTACGCTTATATGACAGAAAGAAGAGAGGTCTACGCGGCTGTGGGAGAGGAAGGCGCTTCCAGCTTTATACCGCTTGAGGCCCTGGGCGAAAAAGTTGAGTAGGCTAATCGTTACTGAAATGAATATCAAAGGCTGTCCCTGCAGAGTATGCGCCGTTATGGAGGAGCAGAAAGTCCTGGAACTGCGTCTGGAACCTGCGGAGCAGAAAAGTATCCTTGGCAATATATACGTGGGGCAGGTGGAGAATCTGGCCTCCAATATCAGGGCGGCCTTCGTCCGGTTTGGAGATGGAAAAAAAGGATATCTTCCCCTCAGTGAAGGTGAGAACGCTATCTTTACTTCCGGCAGAAAAGGCGGCGTTTCTTTAAGGCCGGGAGACGAGCTTCTGGTGCAGGTGAGCCGTGACGCTATGAAGGGAAAGCTGGCGGCCCTTACGACAAATCTTAATTTTACAGGGAAGTATCTTGTTCTTACTACAGGAAATAAAAAAATCGGTTTTTCCGCGAAGCTTTCCAGGGAAGAGACGGCCCCGGCCAGAAAATGGCTGACTTCTGAGATGGAGGATCACGAACGGGGGTATGGACTGATCGTCAGAACAAATGCCGCCGACGCGCCGAAAGAAGAATTTCTTTATGAACTGGAATATCTGAAAAAGCTTTATCAGAAGGTGGCTGTGACAGGAAGAAACAGAACATGCTATAGTCTGCTCTATGAAGCGGAACCGTTTTACCTGGCGGCGGTCAGGGATATTTACAGCCGTGATCTGGAGGAAATCGTGACAGATATTCCGGAAATTTACCAGAGAATCTCAGAATATCTCGTTGATTTCATGCCCCAGGAGCAGGAAAAGCTGCGGCTTTATAACGACTCTCTGCTTCCCTTATATAAGCTCTGCCGTCTGGAAACAGCTCTGGAAGAAATCCGTCGGGAAAAGATCTGGCTGAACAGCGGCGGTTTTCTGGTAATCCAGCAGACGGAAGCTTTTGTGTCGATCGATGTAAACAGCGGGAAATATACCGCAAAGAAAAAAGCAGAGGAAACCTACCGGAAGATCAATCTGGAGGCGGCCCGGGAAATCGCCCGGCAGTTACGGCTCAGAAATCTTTCGGGGATCATTCTGATTGATTTTATCAATATGGAAAATCCGGATCACAGGGATGAACTTTTTCATGTGCTCCAGAAATATCTCCGCAGGGATCCGGTGAAAAGCCGCGCCGTGGATATTACGCCTCTGCATATCCTGGAAATGACAAGAAAAAAAATACGGCGGCCCGTGACAGAGGAACTCGTTGAGGTCGAAAAACATGCGGCTCTTTTACAGAACGGATGAAAGAGAAGATATAAAGAGTGAAAATGAGAAAAGCAGTGTAAACAAAATAGTATACATTGCAAATGGAAATTCATGAAAATAAGAATATAGAAAGTAACAATATGAAATTTATAAGAATAATTAAAAAAGTAATAATATTAACAGGAGAGACGGCATGCTGAAATTTGCACATTTTAATTTTAACGTATTGGATCTGGAAAAAAGCCTTGCTTTTTATAAAGAGGCGCTGGGAATCGTTCCTGTCCGGGAAAAGGAAGCAAAGGACGGCTCTTTTAAGCTGGTATATCTTGGCGATGGGGAGACAGATTTTCAACTGGAACTGACCTGGCTGAAAGACAGGACAGAGCCTTATAATCTGGGGGAATGCGAGTTCCATCTTGCCTTTGTGACGGATGAGTATGAAGAGCTTCATAAGCGTCATGAGAAAATGGGCTGCATTGTCTTTGAAAATCCATCCATGGGGATTTATTTCATCACAGATCCGGACGGTTATTGGATCGAGATCGTTCCGGAGAAATAGTAGCGGGAAGATACAGGAAGGAGGGCGCTTTATGATTTTAGGATATGCACTTAGAAAGTTTGCCCGGGAATTGGGAATAGAAAAGCACCGGGGAGTTGCTTGCGGCATTTATAAAAATTACCCTGTCAGTATGTGGGAGGGGATAGCCTCAAAATCTTTCTGTATCTCAGGCCAGTTTGATGCTGAGACAAGAAAAACAGTTGAGAGCCGTCTTTCTGATATAGATCTTTTTGCTTACAGGGTTTTGTTTTATGATATAGAAGACATGTGGATTTATTTTCATTTTGAAGACAATCCAGGTACCATGGAGAGATTCCGGGAAATTTTCTTTCTTTTGGTCTCGATTCTTGATGAGTGCAGCATCTCCTCCCCTGATATCTGTCCGAAGTGCCGCCATTCAATGAATGGACAAGGTTTATGGTCATGTCTTGACCTTGGACTTTACAAAGTCTGCCTTTATATTCATGAGGATTGCCTGGCTTCTGTAGAGCAAGTCTTAAATCAGAAGAAGACACTGTATCAAGAGCAGGAGAGAAACCGACGCATTGCTGAAGAACAGTTTTCCTCTGGTAGTTGCGGCCGCGGATGGACGGGAGCCTTGGGAGGCGGGATTCTTGGTATTGTAATAATGATAATTTTGTATATAGTGGGAGATACTCTCAGCGCACTGGGAGGAATGCTTACAGGATATCTTGTAATAAAAGGATATCATATGGCAAACGGGGATCCCGGTAAAAAAAGGGCAGCTGTCATAATCAGTATTTCTATAATCTGCGTACTCCTAGGCGGAATACTTGCTCCTGCAGTTCATGTAGGAATGCTTCTATATGGCGCTGTTCCAAGCGGATTTTCTAATGAAAGTATATGGGCATTATATTTGAATTCTTTACGGGGATATATGATTACATATGATGACACCGTTGTAAGAGTGATTGCAGGAAGTTTGTTTTTCTTACTGTTTCCGATGATTAGTCCTTTTATAGAACTTATCAGCAAGAAAAGATCTGCTGAAATTCATTGGAAAAAGATCAGGTGATTTTCTTGCTGCAACTGAACAATAATGGACAATAATGGAAATTATAAAAAAATCGCACAGATATCTTGACGAACAGGGATAACCATGCTATTATAATCCAGTATGCCGCACAAAGAGGTAGAAGTATCCTGATATAATTATCATATGAGAATTATAAAGTACATGGATAAAATATGTATTCGGGATCACCGTATTTGGCGAGTAAAGTTTATAGGAGGTGCCACAGATGTACGCAATTATTGCAACAGGTGGTAAACAGTACAAGGTTGCCGAGGGCGACGTAATCAGAGTAGAAAAGCTCGGTGTTGAGGCTGGCGAAACCGTTACATTTGACAATGTACTTGCAGTAAGCAACGACGGACTGAAAGTCGGAGCCGACGTAGCAGGTGCCAGTGTTACCGCTTCTGTAGTTGAGAACGGCAAGGCTAAGAAAGTCATCGTTTACAAGTACAAGAGAAAAACTGGATATCACAAGAAAAACGGTCACAGACAGCAGTACACAAAAGTTAAAATCGAAAAGATCAACGCTTAATCTGGTGTTTGTATGATTACAGTTACAGTCAGCAGAAAGAACAATTCCTATATAGAGCTTTTGTCCAGAGGACATGCCGGTTATGCCGAGGAAGGGCAGGATATTATATGCGCCGCCGTTTCCGCGCTGATCGTCAACACCGTAAATTCTCTGGAAAGTCTTACCAGAGACCGGTTTGACCTGGATGAAAAAGACGGCTATGTCCATATCCGTTTTCCGGAAGGCCTGACGGCAGGCGGAAAGCTTCTGATGGATTCCCTGGTTCTGGGACTGACAGAAATTGAAAAAAGTTATTCAAAACGATATTTAAAAGTAAAAGTCAGGGAGGTGTAACGACATGATGAAAATGAACCTTCAGTTATTCGCACATAAAAAAGGTGTTGGTTCTACAAAGAACGGCCGTGATTCCGAGTCCAAGAGACTTGGCGCTAAGAGAGCGGACGGACAGTTCGTTAAGGCTGGAAACATTCTTTACAGACAGCGTGGAACCAGGATTCACCCGGGCGTGAACGTAGGCTGCGGTAAAGATTATACATTATTTGCACTGACAGACGGTGTTGTAAGATACACCAGAAAAGGACGCGATAAGAAACAGGTTTCTATCGTTCCGGTAGAGGCAGAATAATCAAGTTCAGCGTAAGGCTTCAAATCGTTCAGGTTTGGAGCCTTTCTTTGAATATATCTGAGTAATAAGGAGTTTGGAATGTTTGCAGACAGAGCAAAAATCATCATTCGCTCCGGCAAGGGCGGAGACGGACATGTAAGCTTCCGCAGAGAGCTCTACGTACCCAACGGAGGACCTGACGGGGGAGACGGCGGAAGAGGCGGAGACGTGATCTTTGAAGTGGACAAAGGACAGAATACGCTGGGAGATTACCGCCATAAAAGAAAATTTAAAGCCCAGGACGGAGAAGAAGGCGGCAAAAGACGCTGCCACGGAGCGGACGGCAGCGATATTGTGCTGAAAGTGCCCGAGGGAACCGTTATCATGGAAGCAGAGACGCGCAAGGTAATCGCGGATATGTCCGGAGATAATCAGAGACAGGTGGTTTTAAAGGGCGGAAGAGGCGGAAAGGGAAACCAGCATTACGCCACGGCTGCCATGCAGGTTCCGAAATACGCCCAGCCGGGACAGCCGGCGCAGGAGCTTGAAGTTCTGCTGGAACTGAAGGTTATTGCCGACGTAGGTCTTGTCGGTTTTCCCAATGTTGGAAAATCCACATTTCTTTCCAGGGTTACGAACGCACAGCCGAAAATTGCCAATTACCATTTTACTACTCTGAGTCCAAATCTCGGAGTTGTGGATACGGAAAACGGCGGATTCGTTATCGCGGATATCCCGGGGCTGATCGAAGGCGCTTCAGAGGGCGTGGGGCTGGGCCATGAGTTCCTTCGCCACATCGAGCGTACCCGCGTACTGGTGCATATTGTAGACGCGGCGTCTACAGAGGGCAGAGATCCGGTGGACGATATCTACAAGATCAACAGAGAGCTGGAGGCCTATAATCCGGAGATCGCGGCAAGACCCCAGATCATTGCCGCCAACAAAACAGACTGTATATTCGGGGACGGAGAAGACCCTGTGGCACGTTTAAAAGCGGAATTTGAGCCAAAAGGAATAAAGGTCTATCCTATTTCAGCAGTTACAGGAAAAGGGATAAAAGAGCTTTTGTACGGAATCCGCCAGCTTCTGGACAAGTGCCCGCCAGAGCCGGTTGTTTTTGAACAGGAATTTTTCCCGGAGGACGTACTGATCACAGAAAACCTTCCCTATACTGTCGCAAGAGACAAAGACGATCCTCATGTCTTTATTGTAGAGGGACCCAAAATTGAAAAAATGCTGGGATATACGAATCTTGATTCTGAAAAGGGCTTTGCGTTCTTCCAGAAGTTCCTGAAAGACGGAGGAATTCTTGACGAGATGGAGAAGGCCGGCATTCAGGAGGGAGATACGGTCCGTATGTACGGATTTGACTTTGATTATTATAAATAATATGATGGAAAAAACATTTACAGAAAGGTCTGAACAGAATCATGACAAGTAAACAGAGAGCTTATCTGAAGAGTCTGGCTATGAAAACAGATCCGATCCTGCAGCTTGGAAAGGGCGGCGTGACGCCGGAAAACACAGCTTCCGTGGACGAAGCGCTGGCTGCCAGGGAACTGATCAAAATCAGTATTCTTCAGAACTGCCTGGAAGATCCCCGCCAGATGGCGGAAACACTGGCAGAAAGAACGCATTCACAGGTAGTACAGGTGATCGGACGGAAGATCGTGCTGTACCGGGAAGGCAAAAACGAAAAGAAAAAAATCATTCTGCCCTGACGACAGGAGGCGCCGGATATGGATGAAAAACGCAAGAAGATCGGAATTATGGGCGGAACCTTTGATCCTATTCATGTAGGGCATCTCATACTGGGAGAAAAGGCGTATGAACAGCTCCATCTGGATAAGGTGTGGTTTATGCCCAGTGGAAATCCGCCGCACAAGCAGAACCGGGATGGCTGTGCCAGTGACGAACAGCGCGTGGAAATGGTGAAAAAAGCAATTTCCGGAAATCCGCATTTTGAACTTTCTCTTATTGAAATGAATGAAGAAGGGTATACTTATACTTACCGGACGCTGGAAACACTGAAAGAGCAGAATCCGGACACGGATTATTATTTTATCATCGGAGCAGATTCTCTGTACAACTTTGCCACATGGAAGGAGCCGGCCAGGATATGCGCCGCCTGTACCATTGTGGCGGCTTCCAGGAACCATATCCCGGTCCACAGTCTGGATCAGCAGATGACATACCTTTCCCAACAGTACCAGGGCTGTTTTATCCGGCTGGACACTATGAATATTGACGTTTCCAGCCGGCATTTAAGGCAGTGGCTTAAGGAGGGAAGAAGCCTGCGCTATTATGTTCCCGATGATGTCATCTCCTACATCCGGGAAAACCATATTTATACGACAGGAGGAATCCAATAGGTGCTATGGCTGAATATGATTTTGTAAAAATGCAGAAAAAACTGTCAAAATATCTGGATGAGGATCGCTACAATCATACACTGGGGGTAATGTACACCTGCGCGGCGCTGGCAATGGCGCACGGCTGCGATTTGAAAACCGCCCAGGCGGCTGGCCTTCTTCATGACAGCGCGAAATGTATCCCCAACAAAAAGAAACTGAAGATGTGTGAACACCATAAAATACCGGTGACAGAATTTGAAAAAAGCCATCCTTTTCTTCTCCATGCAAAGCTGGGAGCGTATCTGGCGAGGGAAAAATACGGGGTGGAGGACGAGGAGATCCTTTCTTCTATTACATACCACACAACAGGCCGTCCCGGAATGAGTACGCTGGAAAAGATCGTCTATATTGCGGATTATATTGAGCCGGGACGTTATAAGGCGGCTCATCTCGCAGATGTACGGAAACTGGCTTTTCAGGATCTTGACGAATGTATGTATGAAATTCTGAAGGATACTCTGCTCTATCTGGAGGAAAATCCAAAAGATATCGATTTTGCCACAAAGGACGCTTTTGTGTATTATAAGGACATACATATGGAGCGGCAAAGGACAGGCTCGGTTCTCTGAGCCGGAAAGGAGAAACTATATGAACAGAGAAAAAGAAATGGCCCGTCTTGCGGTAAAAGCCCTGGACGAAAAAAAAGGTGTGGATATCAAGGTGATCGATATTCATGACATTTCTGTACTGGCAGACTATTTTGTCATTGCCAGCGGAAGCAACCAGAATCAGGTGCAGGCAATGGTAGACAACGTGGAAGAACATCTTGGAAGAGCCGGATACGAGCCGAAACAGATCGAGGGAAGCAAAAATTCCAGTTGGATTCTTATGGATTACGGCGACCTGATCATTCATATTTTTGATGAGGAAAACCGCCTGTTTTACGATCTGGAAAGAATCTGGAGAGATGGAAAGGAAATCCCGGCAGAGGAACTTCTTTCGGAAGAATAATGATAGTTTACGATAATTGAATTATGTAACCTGAACGCTTAAAAAGACAGTGATGATCGTTCGAATATCATCGCTGTCTTTTTGGGCGTTAAACACAAAGGCCGGCCGCTGTGGCTGCGCGAGCAATTATCAGCGGTAAAAACGGAATACGCCGAACACTTTGCCGAGGATCTGAAGATCCCCGTGTATGATAATTGGATCCATCTGGTCATTTTCCGGCTGGAGGCGGTAATAGCCGTCTTCTTTATAGAAGGTTTTCACAGTGGCGGAATCCTCTACAAGAGCTACAACCATATCTCCGTTTTCAGCAGTGGCCTGCTGTTTTACAAGAACCTGATCCCCGTCAAAAATTCCGGCGTTGATCATGCTGTCGCCTTTGACTTTCAGCATAAAGCTCTGGGCGTTGGGCATAAATTCTGCCGGAACAGGAAAGTATGCCTCGATATTCTCTACGGCGAGAATGGGCTGCCCTGCCGCGACGGTACCGACAAGAGGCACGTTTACCACTTCTCTGCGGGTCAGATTAAACTGATCGTCAATGATCTCGATCGCCCTGGGCTTCGTAGCGTCCCGGCGGATATAGCCGTTTTTTTCCAGGGCTTCCAAATGGGAATGAACGGAGGAAGTGGACTTCAGGTGGACCGCTTCGCAAATCTCGCGGACTGCCGGGGGAAAACCGCGGTTTAATATTTCATTTTTAATATAATCCAAGATCTCCTGCTGTTTCTTACTGATTCTGCCGTATGCCATTGCAATACCTCCCCAATTTCCGGATCAAACTGTTTTTATGAGTATACCATACTTTAAAAAAAATGGCAAACAGATATTCGGAAAATATGTTCGCGTAAAAGAAATATTTCCAGCTCTGAAGAATAAAAACTTTTCGCAATAAAAATTCCAGATAATACCTACTTTTCTCCTGTTTGATGTAGAATAGAAAGAAAAAAATTTTACATGCAGGAGAAAAGTATGCCGAAAAAGAAAATGAAGA